>NZ_BBIV01000007.1 GCF_000730665.1 Pseudomonas plecoglossicida NBRC 103162 = DSM 15088 | reverse complement strand
GGTACGTTTCAACAACTGTAGGAGCGAGCAGAGCTCGCGATGCGCCGCGCGGGCGGCGCTCGATCTCAAGGCCGCCGCAACGCGACCCCACGCACCCAAGGCCGCGGCCAATTCTCTAAATCGACGATCTTCAGTCTTATTTGCCGAAATTTAGGAAATATCCCACAGGCATTGCGGAAAATTCCTAAATTGATATGTGGTGTGATTTCCCCCTGCACACGCTGTCAGGGAGACACCTCATGTATCTGGATTACCTCGTGCCGTCTTGGTTCGAGATCGAATCACGCATCATTGACGCAATGGGCTATCAAGGAGGCGCCCATTTTATCGATCACCTCAACCAGGCCGCCCCCTCGCTTTCACTCAACCTGAACCGGGTCAAGGCGGTGCGCTCGGCCTTCAACCAGGCCGAGTGGCAAGCCAGCGTCATGCTGCGCCAACGCTTTGCCGAGCTTGAGATCGCCAGCATCGTCGATGACCTGCTGAGGGTGGTGAGGGACATGGCGATGATCGTCGCCGCCAGCACCCTCACCGGCGGCGCCATCGGCGCCGGGTTCGGGGCGTTTGCTGGCGGTGCGGGGGCCATTCCCTTCGCCGGTGCTGGCGCGGCGATGGGCCTAAAGGTCAGTGGCTGGATCCTTGGCGCGCTGGGGCTTGCCTCCATCGCCGAGTTCTTCGTCGAAGGCCTGCCGCGCATCGGCGAGTACTACCTCGATGGCATCCGTATCGCCTGGGAAGGGACGCGCAGCGATGGCCTCGACCCGTTCAGCCAGGAGCACCCGGATACGGTCTCCCGTGCTGCTCACCAGATTGCCTTGGGGCATGTGGAAGTGGTGGTGCTGTTGTTGGGGGCGATCGTCTCGTACCTCACGCGGGGGCGTGGCGATGCTCGGGTACTGGCGCAGGAGATGGCGGCCAGCAGCAAGGGAGCACGGCTGGGGCAATGGATGCTCAAGCATGAGGAGGGGTTGAAGAAGCGGTCTGACTTGCAGGTGCCGGAGCGGCGCAAGGGGGCGGTGGATGATGCGCAGCCTCAGCAGCCGAATCGGCCTGCAGGGAAAGACAAGGAGCCTTCGAAGGGCAAGCCCGGTAGCATGCCTCTGCATACGGTGCCGTGCTTCAAAGCGGACAAATTGCCGACCTCCAAGCATGGTGAGTTTGAACGGCAGCTGAAAGGGCAGCAGGATGGGCTGAACCGGCTGACAGTCAAAGAGTTTCTGGAGAATGTTGTCAATCCAGTAAAGCGAGATCCAGGCGTTGCACGAAAGGCTCGCAGGGAACTGCAAAAAGATTTGGAAGAGAGGATTCAGGAAGAGCTATCACAGGTAATGAGTCCGGCCGAAGCCAAGAGAGAGGCTACAAAGCAAGCAAAGGAGACAATTGCAACCCTCGCCGCGCTGCACAATCCGGACCTAAGCGCCGGCGGCAAGGATCTCATTTCGGACTTTGGCGACAGGCAAGTAAACTCCACTATTGGGCCTCAATGGAAGAGCAAGTTAGAAGGCATGAAAAATGCCGCTGAGCGAATGGCCCCAGATGACCACTCAGCCCTCATGAACGTAAAACTGCACAAATGTTGACTTAAGGTGGAATCTCGATGGACGAAGCATTCTCCATATTTACTGAATCAATGGGACAACCTGCATACCGACAGGAAGTTCCACCGTCAAGTCTAGAACGTTACAAAAATAGACTACCAAATCAATTGCTTGAATACTGGGCAGAACATGGCTGGTGTGGGTATGCTGACGGACTATTTTGGACTGTTAACCCGCAGGATTACGAAGGAGTGGCGGCCTCATGGATTGAGGGTACTGCGCTTGCCGCTAGAGACACATACCATTTGATTGCACGAAGCGCTTTTGGCGATCTTTATTTTTTTGGAGAGCAAACCGGGTTTTCACTGAAAATCATTGGCTACCTGTCAAGCTACATAGGAAAAGACAGGAAAATCGCCAACATGGATCGGCATGTACAAAACTTCTTTGCGATGCGCGATCGAGAAACTGATGACTTTGACGATATGTTTGAGCCTATAAAGAAAAGACTCGGCATAGTTAAGCACGATGAAATGTATGCTTTTGTTCCCGCCTTGCCGCTTGGAGGAACAGCCAGGCTTGACCATGTTGAAAAGGTAAAAGCTCAAGAGCACCTCATTTTTTTATCCCAGATTGCGCCCCTTGAGCCCTACAGCTTTTCGGACTTTTAACCGAAAGAATATTCCGGAATGCCCCACGAAAAATGAGCCGAGGGCTGCATCGCTGCCCTCGGCTCATTTTAAAAACCCTACTTGGCCTGGTAGATGATCCCCGGGCTGCACTGCACCATCTGGTAATGGTCCGGCAACCCATTGAGCGCCTCGGACGCCCCCAGGAACAGATACCCGCCCGGCTTCAAGGTGCTGTGAATCCGCAACAGAATGTCCTTCTTCACCTGCGCCGAGAAGTAGATCAGTACATTGCGGCAGAACACGATGTCGAACTTGCCCAGCGCCGCATAGCTGTCGAGCAGGTTGAACGAGCGGAACTCGACCCGGCTGCGAATCGCCGGCTTCACTGCCCAACGCCCCGGCGCCTTGGTGTCGAAGTAGCGCTGCAGACGCTCCTGGGACAAGCCGCGGGCGATTGCCAGGCTGTCGTACTCGCCGGTCTTGCAGTTGTTCAGCATCGAGCCCGACAGGTCGGTGGCGACGATCTGCGCGCCCATCTTCAGCTGGCCAAGGTTGCTGCGCTCGAACTCGTCGATGGCCATGGAAATGGAATACGGCTCCTGACCCGACGAGCACGCCGCCGACCACATGCGCAGGCGCTGGCCGGGATTGTTCCTGATGAACTCAGGGATGACTTTGTTCTTCAGCACTTCGAACGGATAGGTATCGCGAAACCACAGGGTTTCGTTGGTGGTCATGGCGTCGACCACCAACTCGCGCAAACCGCCACGCGGCTGGGTCTGGATGCGCTGCACCAGCTCGCCCAGGCTCTTGATGCCCTGTTGCTCCATCAGCTTGTTGAGACGGCTGGAAACCAGGTACTGCTTATTCTCCCCCAGCAGGATGCCACAGGCTTTCTCCAGGAAGCCCCGGAACTGTTCGAACTCCAAATTACCCGTAGACACTACTGCCGCCTCTTTCCAATCAATGGTGCCGGGAGCCTGTCCCGGCTGCTTCAATGCGCTGCCTTGATCCGGTCGACCACGCGCTGGGCCAGGTCGTCCGGCCTGAACTTGGCCAGGAAACCATCGGCACCGACCTTCTTGACCATCGCCTGGTTGAATACCCCGGACAGGGAAGTATGCAGGCAGATGTGCAATTTTTGCATACGCGGGTCGCTGCGGATCTCCGCGGTCAGCGTATAGCCATCCATTTCTGGCATTTCAATGTCCGAGATCATCATCAGGAACTCTTCTTCCGGCCGCTTGCCCTCGTCCACCAGCTTGCGCAGGTAGTCCAGGGCCTGGCGGCCGTCGTTGAGCGCCACCACTTCCACGCCCACCGTCTGCAGGCAGCGGCTGACCTGCTTGCGCGCCACCGACGAATCGTCGACGGTCAGCACCCGCAACAGCACGGCCTTGTCCTGCACCTCGGCATCCACCACACCGGCGGACACCTGCTCGGAAGACGGCGCCACCTCGGCCAGCACCTTCTCCACGTCGATGATCTCGATCATACGGTTGTCCACCCGGGTGACCGCGGTCAGGTAGTGGCCGCGGCCAGTGCCCTTGGGTGGCGGTTGGATCTCTTCCCAGTTCATGTTGACGATGCGCTCGACCGAATGCACCAGAAAGCCCTGGGTCTTGGTGTTGTATTCGGTGATGATCACGAAACTGTTGCGCGTCTCTTCCTGCAACCCTGGCAGGCCGGTGGCCATCGACAGGTCGAGGATCGGGATGGTCGCCCCGCGTATGTTGGCCACGCCGCGCACCACCGGGTGCGACTTGGGCAGCACGGTCAGTTCAGGGCACTGCAGCACTTCGCGCACCTTGAACACGTTGATGCCGTAGAGCTGTTGGCCATTGAGGCGAAACAGCAGCAATTCCAGGCGATTCTGCCCAACCAGCTGGGTGCGCTGGTTGACTGAATCCATTATCCCCGCCATGCCTGACTCCTTCTGTTTTCTGCCTGTTGGATAACCACTCGACCAGCGAGTCGGCACGGGCTTTGCTTTTTTGAGCGCCATGTACACGAAAACGACAACTTTCCGACAACTGACGCAGCTGCTGAGCGGCTCGCTGGCCGCCCTCTGCCTGCTGGCACCGGGCGCTCGCACGCTCGCGGACGCCGTTACCTTGCCTGAACAACTTATCGGCATCACCCAAGGGTTTCTTGAATTCGCCGTCGAGGATTACCTGGCCACCACCCAGACGCCCGGGCGCTACGAAATCCAGGTCAGCCCGCTCGACCCACGCCTGCGCATGCCGCTGTGCAGCCAGCAGCTGGACGCCTCCCTGGAAAGTCCGTCGCAGCCACTGGGCCGGGTGACCGTGCGGGTGCGTTGCGATGGCAGCGCACCCTGGACGTTGTTCGTACCGGCGACGGTGCGGCTGTTTCGCGACGTGGTGGTGGTGACCCGCCCGCTCAGGCGCGACAACGTGATTGGCGAAAACGACGTGGCCATGCGCGAACGTGATGTCGGCACCCTGACCCAGGGCTTTCTCAGCGAGCTGGACCAGGCGGTGGGCATGAAGATGGTGCGCTCCACGGTGATCGACCAGGTGCTCACGCCGCAGCACCTGGAACAGGCCGAAGTGGTGCGCAAGGGCGACCACGTGGTCATCACCGCCCGCAGCGGCAGCCTCAGCGTGCGCATGCCCGGCGAGGCGCTGGCCAAGGGTGGCCAGGGCGAGCAGATTCGCGTGCGCAATCTCAATTCGCAACGGGTGGTCAAGGCCCGGGTCATCGGCCCTGGGCAGGTCGAGGTGGCCATGTAGATTACGCTGGCGGTGCGCGGGAGGTTTTTCTAAACTGTGGCGGAAACGGGTTCGCGGGCTTGCCGACAGGCGGCTGAGCATTTGTGCCTAAAGTTTCTTTCGGGTTGGCCGAAAACAAGGCAAGCGTCCAATTACCCAGAGGTTTCTGATCATGGTCATCGACTTCAGTCGTTTGAATAACTCTCCGTCGGTCACCGGCGGCGTTCGCGGCACGGCCGCCCCGAGCAGCGCCGAAAAGGCCGGCGCGCCTGCAGAGGCGACGAAAAGCGCCAGCGGAGAGGCGGTACACCTCAGCCAGGAGGCACAGCAGTTGCAGAAGATCAACGACAAGCTGCGCGACCAGCCCGTTGTCGACAGTGCCCGCGTGGCGCAGTTGAAGCAGGCGATCGCCGATGGCAGCTACCAGGTCGATGCCGGCCGGGTCGCCAGCAAACTGCTCGATTTCGAAGCTCAGCGCTGACCGTTCGGCGCGCTGACTTCACGGACGCTAGAAAAGCCAAGAGTTAGCCATGCACGACATCACTTTGCTGCAACTGATCGAAGACGACATCGCCCCGACCCAGGAACTGCTCGACCTCCTGCAAAACGAGGCCGTGGCCCTGCACAGTCGTGACCTCGCGCCGCTGGAGGGTATCCTCGCGCGCAAGCAATCGCTGATCGTCCTGCTCGAACAGCAAGGCTTGCGCCGCAACAACCTGCTCACCAGCCTCGGCCTCAGCGCGGATCGTGCCGGGGTGCAGGCAGTGGCCGCGCAGTCGCCCAACGGCGAAGTGATCATGCAGCAGCTGAACGTGCTCACGCAGCTGATGGACACCTGCCAGAAGGTCAACGAGACCAATGGCCGGATCATCCAGGTACAGCAGCACGTCACGGCCAACCAGGTCAGAATCCTCATGGGCGGCGATTCTCCATCTCTCTACGACAGCCGCGGCGCCACTTCGCCACTGGCCAAGCCCCGGGCGCTCAGCCAAGTGTGATTATTTCTATCAAGGCACGGAACATACTGGCAAAATGCCATTACTTGCGTGTGCCGTTTTTGCCTGGAGATTGATAACCCGTGTTCAATGAAACCGATGCCCCGCAGCCGCCAAAGGTGCTGAACACTCCTCTGGAGATCACCGCCAACCTGCGCCAGCTGCAGGACAGCCATGATCCCTTGATCATCACCTTCCACGAGCGTAGCCAGCGGTTCCAGAGCTATGTGGTGCACGTGGACCGCGAGAGCAATACCCTGGCACTGGACGAAATGATCCCGCGCGACGGCGAGAAGTTCATCGAGAACGGTGAAGCGTTCCGCGTCGAGGGCTTCCATGATGGCGTGCGTATCGCCTGGGAATGCAATCACTCGCTGAGGATCACCGAGGTCGACGGCCACCGCTCCTACCGCGGTGCCATGCCGGAAGAAATGACCTATCACCAGCGCCGCAATGCCTTCCGCGCCGCGCTGAAACTGTCGCAACTGGTGGACATCATCCTCGACGGCAGCCACCTCAAGGGCAATGGTGCCCTGCGCGGCAAGCTGCTGGACATCTCGGCCACCGGTTGCAAGCTGCGCTTCGAGGGCAATGTCGAAGAGCGCCTGCAACTGGGCCAGGTGTACGAGCGCTTCAAGGCGGGCAACCCTCTGGGGCTGGTGGATTGCATGGTGGAACTGCGCCACCTGCATTACGAAGAGCGGATCAATACCACCTTCGCCGGCGTGCGCTTCCACAACCTCAGTGGCCAGGCCCAGCGCAAGATCGAGAGCTTCGTGTACCAGCTGCAGCGTGAAGCGCGGCGGTTCGACAAAGACGACTATTGATCGCCTGCCGAGTGCAACAACGCCACCCATTGGGTGGCGTTTTTTGTTGTGCCAGTGCTGGCCCTATCGCCGGCAAGCCGGCAACAGGGCCGGTGCAGGCAACCTAGTTCCTGTTCATCTCGACCGAATCCGCAGCCTCTGCGTCCTCCTCCGGCGCGGCCTTCTCTTCCACCTCGGTATCCTCGGCCGCCACCGGCGTCTGCATCACATCCTGCACGGTCTGCTCGTCCACCCGTGGGTCGAGCGCAGCCGACAACGGCGAACCCGCCGCCGGCATCGCCACGTGGCCCAGTGGCGCATCCTGCACCTGGTGCAGCCCGGTAACCGCCTTCGGCCGGATACGCCATACCAGCACCAGAGCGAAGAACGCGAAGAAGGCATAGAGCATCTGCGCCCCTAGCATCTTCATCAGCACCCCCGCCGCCAGTGGCCCGATACAGGCGCCCACGCCATAGGTCACCAGCAGCATGGCCGTCAGCGAAACCCGCCGCTCGCTTTCCACATGGTCATTGGAAAACGCCACCGCCAACGGATACAGGCAGAACTGCAACAAGGAAATCAGAAAGCCAATGCCGAACAGCAGCTCCAGCGGCACGCTGGGCAAGAACGCCAGCGGTGCCGAGGCCAGTGCCAGGCCCCCCGCCACGCTGCGGATCAGCACGGCCCGATCGTAGCGATCCGACAGCCAGCCCAGCGGCCACTGCACCACAAGGCCAGCGAAGATACAGCAGCCCATGAACAGACCGATCTGCTCGGTGCTCAGCCCTTGGCTTGAGGCATACAGCGGCGCCAGGCCGTAGAACGAGCCGACGATCAACCCCGAGCCCAGCACCGTGCTGAGCGACTGCGGCACCCGCTTGATGAAAAACTTCGGTTCCATGGGCGCCGGGCGCAGGGGGGCCGGGTGGATGCGCCGGGTCATCGCCACCGGCACCAGGCACAGGGCGAAGCACATCGCGACCAGCATCAGCAACTCAGGGCCAAGCTGTGGATGCACCACCAGGATCAGTTGGCCGAGCACCAGCCCCAGGTAGGAGGCGATCATGTAGCCGCTGAACACTGCGCCCCGGTGCTTGGCATCGGCCTGCTCGTTCAGCCAGCTCTCGATGACCATGTACTGGCACATCATCCCCAGGCCGACGATCATCCGCAGCCCGACCCAGGCCGGCAGCCAGCTGGTCAAGCCATGGCCAAGCACTGCGGCGCCGACGATGCCGGCGCAGGTGGCATAGGCGCGGATGTGCCCTACCCGGCCGATGAGCCGGTGACCGACCTTGCCGCCCACGGCGAGGCCGAAGTAGTTGGCCGCCATCAGCGCACCGACCCACAAGCTGTCGACGTGGTCGGCCGCCAGGCGCAGTGCCAGGTAGGTACTGAGCAGGCCCGAGCCGATCAGCATCATCAAGGCAGCGAAATACAGCGACTGAAAGGGCTTCCAGATGTTTCGCATACTTCCCCTCGAACTCCCTGGTCAGGTGGCGTTGACCTGGCAAGCATAAGAGCAAATGCGCCGCGGCGCAGGCCCCCTGCGCTGAAATACTTGGCCTGAGGCGTGTCCAGTGGCGCTCGTGTCGCGATCAGGCCTGCGCCGCCAGTACCCGCCGCTCCCAAGGCGTGATCTCGTCGAAGAAATCAGACAGCTCCAGGGTCTTGCTGGCCACGTAGCCATCGATGAACTCGCTGCCGAACAATTGCCTGGCCAGGGCACTGCGCTTCAGGCGCTCCAGCGCGGCGTGCAAGGTGCAGGGCAGGCTCAGTGGTTCGGGCACCTCGAACTCGCCCTGGATGGCTGGCGCGGGTTGCAGGCGCTGCTCGATGCCGTGCAGGCCGGCAGCCAGGCTGGCGGCGATCGCCAGGTAAGGGTTGGCGTCGGCACCCGGCAAGCGGTTTTCCACACGCCTTGCCGCCGGGGCACTGGCGGGTATGCGCAGCCCGGCGGCACGGTTGTCGTGCGACCAGCAGGCATTATTCGGCGAGGCGTAGGGGTGGCACAGGCGCTGATACGAATTGACGTTGGGGGCGAACAGCGCGGTGAAATCGGCCAGGCACGCCTGCAGGCCGCCGATGAAGTGATGGAAGGTGTCGGTCGCCTGCCCTTGTTCGTCGTTGAACACGTTTTGCCCGCTGGCGATATCGACCAGGCTCTGGTGGATGTGCATGGAGCTGCCCGGCGTGTGCGCCAGCGGTTTGGCCATGCATACCACGATCAGGCCATGCTTGAGCGCCACTTCCTTGAGCAGGTGCTTGAACAGGAACGCCTGGTCGGCCAGCAGCAGCGGGTCACCGTGCAGCAGGTTGATCTCGAACTGGCTGACGCCCATCTCGTGCATGAAGGTATCGCGCGGCAGGCCGAGTGCCGCCATGCACTGGTAAACCTCCTGGAAGAACGGTCGCAGGCCGCTGTTGGAGCTGACACTGAAGGCCGAGTGGCCGAGCTCGCGGCGCCCGTCCTTGCCCAGAGGCGGCTGGAACGGCTGGTGCGGGTCGCTGTTGGGTGCGAAGACAAAGAACTCCAGCTCCGTCGCCACCACCGGCGCCAGGCCAAGGGCCGCATACCGGGCGATCACGGCCTTGAGCTGGCCACGGGTGGATAATGCCGAAGGACTGCCATCGAGCTCGACGGCATCACAGATGGCCAGGGCCAGCCCTTGCTCGTTCCACGGCAGTCGGTGGATTTGCGCAGGCTCTGCCACCAGGGCCAGGTCACCATCATCGCTGCCGTAGAAGCGCGCCGGCGGATAGCCGCCCATGATGCATTGCAGCAACACGCCGCGCGCCATCTGCAGACGGCGGCCTTCGAGGAAGCCTTCGGCAGTCATTACCTTGCCACGGGGCACGCCATTGAGGTCGGGGGTGACGCATTCGATCTGGTCGATACCCTTGAGGTGATCGGCAAGGGATCGTGGGGCGGCGGTGGTCATGACGCTTGTCCTTGTTGTTATCGGCTGGCAACAACATAGGCTGGGGGTGTTTAAAATATCAAGCAGCTCACTGGCCTCATCGCCGGCAAGCCGGCGATGAGGCCAGCAACCACGACACCTATTCCCGCAAAGTCATCCCATTCGAAGGCAACGGCAACGCCGTCTTGTACCGCACCTGTTTCAAGGCAAAGCTCGAACGGATATTGGCCACCCCCGGCAACCGCGTCAGGTAATCGAGAAACCGCTCCAGCGCCTGAATGCTCGGCAACAGCACGCGCAACAGGTAGTCCGGGTCCCCCGTCATCAGGTAGCACTCCATCACCTCGGGCCGCTCGGCAATCTCTTCCTCGAAGCGGTGCAGCGCCTGCTCCACCTGCTTCTCCAGGCTGACATGGATGAACACATTGACATCCAGCCCCAGCACTTCAGGCGAGAGCAGGGTCACCTGCTGGCGAATCACGCCCAGTTCCTCCATGGCCTTGACCCGGTTGAAACAGGGCGTGGGCGACAGGTTGACCGAACGCGCCAGCTCCGCGTTGGTGATGCGGGCGTTGTCCTGCAGGCTGTTGAGGATGCCGATATCGGTACGATCGAGTTTGCGCATGAGACAAATTCACCGGTTTTTTGTGTTTATTCAGAATGTTTATCTTCAGTGCGCGCCAAAGGCAATCAACTTGAGAGAAAAATTCTCCCGGTCTGTCTCTACTATGTAATTGACGCTGACCTGCCAGTCACGAGCCGGTACTCAGCGGCGACCGCTTCAGAGCTCACAAAAACAAAACCCGAGCGAGCGTAAAAAGCATGAACGAGTACGCCCCCCTGCGTTTGCATGTGCCCGAGCCTACCGGCCGGCCAGGCTGCCAGACCGATTTCTCCTACCTGCGTCTGAACGATGCAGGTCAAGTTCGCAAACCCCCGATCGATGTCGACGCTGCCGACACCGCCGACCTGTCCAACAGCCTGGTCCGCGTGCTCGACGAGCACGGCAATGCCCTGGGCCCCTGGGCCGCGGACATCGACCCGCAGATCCTGCGCCAAGGCATGCGCGCCATGCTCAAGACGCGCATCTTCGACAGCCGCATGGTGGTTGCCCAGCGCCAGAAGAAAATGTCCTTCTACATGCAGAGCCTGGGCGAGGAAGCCATCGGCAGCGCCCAGGCGCTGGCGCTGAACCGCAGCGACATGTGCTTCCCCACCTATCGCCAGCAGAGCATCCTGATGGCCCGCGACGTGTCGCTGGTGGAGATGATCTGCCAGTTGCTGTCCAACGAGCGCGACCCGCTCAAGGGGCGCCAGCTGCCGATCATGTATTCGGTGCGCGAGGCCGGCTTCTTCACCATCAGCGGCAACCTGGCGACCCAGTTCGTGCAGGCAGTCGGCTGGGCCATGGCCTCGGCGATCAAGGGCGATACCAAGATCGCCTCGGCCTGGATCGGCGACGGCGCCACCGCAGAGTCCGACTTCCACACCGCACTGACCTTCGCCCACGTCTACCGCGCGCCGGTGATCCTCAACGTGGTCAACAACCAGTGGGCAATCTCCACCTTCCAGGCTATCGCTGGCGGTGAATCGACCACCTTCGCCGGTCGTGGCGTGGGTTGTGGCATCGCCTCCCTGCGCGTCGACGGCAACGATTTCGTCGCCGTGTACGCCGCCTCGCGCTGGGCCGCCGAGCGCGCTCGCCGTGGCCTGGGCCCTTGCCTGATCGAGTGGGTCACCTACCGCGCCGGCCCGCACTCGACCTCGGACGATCCGTCCAAGTACCGCCCCGCCGACGACTGGAGCCACTTCCCGCTGGGCGACCCGATCGCCCGCCTGAAGCAGCACCTGATCAACATCGGCCAGTGGTCCGAGGAAGAACACCAGGCGGTCACCGCCGAGTTCGAGGCCGCGGTCATCGCCGCGCAGAAGGAAGCCGAACAGTACGGCACCCTGGCCAACGGGCATATCCCGAGCGCGGCCTCGATGTTCGAGGACGTGTACAAGGAAATGCCCGACCACCTGCGCCGTCAGCGCCAGGAACTGGGGGTTTGAGATGAACGACCACAACAACAGCATCAAACCGGAAACCGCCATGGCAACCACCACCATGACCATGATCCAGGCCCTGCGCTCGGCCATGGATGTGATGCTCGAGCGCGACGACGATGTGGTGATCTACGGCCAGGACGTCGGCTACTTCGGCGGCGTGTTCCGCTGCACCGAAGGCTTGCAGAACAAGTACGGCAAATCGCGGGTGTTCGACGCGCCGATCTCCGAGAGCGGCATCGTCGGTACCGCGGTGGGCATGGGCGCCTATGGCCTGCGGCCGGTGGTGGAGATCCAGTTCGCCGACTACTTCTACCCGGCCTCCGACCAGATCGTCTCGGAGATGGCGCGCCTGCGCTATCGCTCGGCCGGCGAGTTCATCTCTCCGCTGACCCTGCGCATGCCCTGCGGTGGCGGCATCTATGGCGGCCAGACCCACAGCCAGAGCCCTGAGGCGATGTTCACCCAGGTGTGCGGCTTGCGCACGGTGATGCCGTCCAACCCGTATGACGCCAAGGGCCTGCTGATCGCCTCGATCGAATGCGACGACCCGGTGATCTTCCTGGAGCCCAAGCGCCTGTACAACGGCCCGTTCGATGGCCACCACGACCGCCCCGTCACACCGTGGTCCAAGCACCCGCAGAGCGCGGTACCGGACGGCTACTACACCGTGCCGCTGGACAAGGCGGCAATTACCCGCCCCGGCAATGACGTCACCGTGCTGACCTACGGCACCACGGTCTACGTGGCCCAGGTGGCCGCCGAGGAAACCGGCGTCGATGCCGAAGTCATCGACCTGCGCAGCCTGTGGCCGCTTGACCTGGAAACCATCGTCGAGTCGGTGAAGAAGACCGGCCGCTGCGTCGTGGTCCATGAGGCCACCCGCACCTGCGGTTTCGGTGCCGAACTGGTGTCGCTGGTGCAGGAGCATTGCTTCCATCACCTCGAAGCACCGATCGAGCGCGTCACCGGCTGGGACACCCCTTACCCGCATGCACAGGAATGGGCGTACTTCCCAGGCCCATCGCGGGTAGGTGCGGCATTGAAACGGGTCATGGAGGTCTGAATGGGCACGCACGTCATCAAGATGCCGGACATTGGCGAAGGCATCGCGCAGGTCGAGCTGGTGGAGTGGTTCGTCAAGGTCGGCGATATGATCGCCGAGGACCAGGTGGTGGCCGATGTCATGACCGACAAGGCCACGGTTGAGATCCCTTCGCCGGTCAGCGGCAAGGTGCTGGCCCTGGGTGGCCAGCCAGGCGAAGTGATGGCGGTCGGCAGCGAGCTGATCCGTATCGAGGTGGAAGGCAGCGGCAACCATGTGGATGTGCCGCAGGCCAAACCGGTGGAGCCGCAGGCCGCCCCGGTCGCCGCCAAGCCGCAACCGCGCGTCGAAACGCAACCGGTGGCCAGCCAGCCGAGTACGACTGCGTACGCCGCCGCGCCGATCGTGCCGCGCCAGGCCAACGAGAAACCACTGGCCTCCCCGGCCGTGCGCAAGCGCGCCCTGGATGCCGGTATCGAACTGCGCTACGTGCATGGCAGCGGCCCGGCCGGGCGGATTCTGCACGAAGACCTCGACGCCTTCATGAGCAAGCCGCAGAGCGCGGCGGGCCAGGCACCGAGCGGCTACGCCAAGCGTACCGACAGCGAGCAGGTGCAGGTGATCGGCCTGCGCCGCAAGATCGCCCAGCGCATGCAGGATGCCAAGCGCCGCGTGGCGCACTTCAGTTATGTCGAGGAAATCGACGTCACTGCACTCGAAGCCCTGCGCCAGCAGCTCAACAGCAAGCACGGCGACAGCCGCGGCAAACTGACCCTGCTGCCGTTCCTGGTGCGCGCCCTGGTCGTTGCCTTGCGCGACTTCCCGCAGATCAACGCCACCTATGACGACGAAGCCCAGGTCATCACCCGCCACGGCGCGGTGCACGTGGGTATCGCCACCCAGGGTGACAACGGCCTGATGGTGCCGGTGCTGCGCCATGCCGAAGCCGGCAGCCTGTGGGGCAACGCCGGCGAGATTTCCCGCCTGGCGAATGCCGCGCGCAACAACAAGGCCAGCCGCGAGGAGCTGTCCGGCTCGACCATCACCCTGACCAGCCTCGGGGCGTTGGGCGGCATCGTCAGCACGCCGGTGGTCAACACCCCGGAAGTGGCGATCGTCGGTGTCAACCGCATGGTCGAGAGGCCGATGGTGATCGATGGCCAGATCGTGATTCGCAAGATGATGAACCTGTCCAGCTCGTTCGACCACCGGGTGGTCGATGGCATGGATGCCGCGCTGTTCATCCAGGCCGTACGTGGCCTGCTTGAACAACCCGCCTGCCTGTTCGTGGAGTGAGCATGCACCAGACAATCGACACCACCCTGCTAATCATCGGCGGCGGCCCCGGCGGCTACGTGGCCGCCATCCGTGCCGGGCAACTGGGCATCCCCACCGTGCTGGTCGAAGGCCAGGCGCTGGGCGGCACCTGCCTGAACATCGGCTGCATTCCGTCCAAGGCGCTGATCCATGTGGCCGAGCAGTTCCACCAGACCTCGCGCTACAGCGGCGAGTCCGAACTGGGTATCAGCGTCTCCTCGCCGCACCTGGACATCGGCCGCAGCGTGGCGTGGAAAGACGGCATCGTCGACCGCCTGACCACCGGCGTGGCCGCGCTGTTGAAAAAGCATGGGGTCAAGGTCATCCACGGCTGGGCGAAGATCCTCGACGGCAAGCACGTCGACGTCGACGGTCAGCGCATCCAGTGCGAACACCTGCTGCTGGCCACCGGCTCGAACAGTGTGGAACTGCCGATGCTGCCGCTGGGCGGACCGATCATTTCATCCACCGAAGCACTGGCACCCAAGGCCTTGCCCAAGCACCTGGTAGTGGTGGGCGGTGGCTACATCGGTCTGGAGCTGGGCATCGCCTACCGCAAGCTGGGCGCCCAGGTCAGCGTGGTGGAAGCGCGCGAGCGCATCCTGCCGACCTATGACAGCGAGCTCACCGCGCCGGTGGCCGAGTCGTTGAAGAAACTCGGCATCGCCCTGCACTTGGGGCATAGCGTCGAAGGCTACGCCGACGGCAGTTTGCTGGCCCGCGATGGCCAGGGCAGGCAATTGCGCCTGGACGCCGACCAGGTGCTGGTGGCCGTTGGCCGCAGGCCGCGCACCCATGGCTTCAACCTGGAATGCCTGGACCTGAAGATGAACGGCGCCGCCATCGCCATCGATGAGCGTTGCCAGACCAGCATGCGCAACGTCTGGGCCATCGGCGACGTCGCCGGCGAACCGATGTTGGCCCACCGGGCCATGGCCCAAGGCGAGATGGTCGCGGAAATCATTGCCGGCAAGGCGCGGCGCTTCGAGCCGAGCGCCATCGCAGCGGTGTGCTTCACCGACCCCGAAGTGGTGGTGGTTGGCCAGACGCCCGAGCAGGCCAGCCAGCAAGGCCTGGATTGCATCGTTGCGCAGTTCCCGTTCGCCGCCAATGGACGGGCCATGAGCCTGGAGTCGAAAAGCGGCTTCGTGCGGGTGGTGGCGCGGCGGGACAACCACTTGATCGTGGGCTGGCAGGCGGTGGGGGTCGCGGTTTCCGAGCTGTCCACGGCCTTCGCCCAATCGCTGGAAATGGGCGCGCGGCTGGAAGATGTGGCCGGCACCATTCATGCCCATCCGACGCTGGGTGAGGCGGTACAGGAAGCAGCACTACGCGCGCTGGGACACGCTTTGCATATCTGACACTGAAGCGGCTGTGGCCGATTTTGGCTCGCGGTGCCTGAAGGGCATCGCGGGTCTTTTTTTCAGCCCTCTTTTGCCTGCCCCGACCTCATCGCCGGCAAGCCGGCTTCCACAGAGATGGCAAAAATCCTGTAGGAGCCGGCTTGCCGGCGATGAGGCCCGAACTGCCTGCACGAAGCACCAAGGGTCGCATCACTCGCTGATCGTATCCTTGCCAGCGCCCTTTGCCCGGTACATCGCCGTGCAACTGCTGATTGGCCCACGACAGTTCGCGGGTGGGCTCGGCCACCAGGGCTTCCAACGACTGATTCCTCTGTTGCAACTCGACCACCTCACGCTTGCCCGCGTCGATATTGCGCTGCGCACCGAGCATGCGTGCCACCGAGCCGTCTTCGTTACGGTCGATGATATAGCCGCGGTCTTCGACCCAGAGATAGCTGCCATCGTGGCAAAGGCAACGGTATTCGACCTGGTAACGCTCGGCGCGCCGATCGATGTACGCCTGGAACTGCGCCTTCACCCGTGGATGATCCTCAGGGTGGATCACGCCTTCCCAGGTCAGCACGGTGTTGCCCATCGAACGGTTGGGATAGCCGAGCAGTTTCCCGCTGCACCGCGATCGAGTACTGGGAGAACCCTGGGCCCCGCTGCCCCTGACCATGATCGCCACCGCACTGGTGATCAATTTGCGCTTCCTGATGTACAGCGCTGCGTTGGCTCCGCACCTACTGGTGTATGTGCCAGCCAGCGTACTGGCCGCGCTGGTGTTGCCGGCCGTGGTGCTGCAGGACCCACAGGCCGGGTTCGCCTGGAGCAATCCGCAGATCCCGGCAGCGATCGTTGCCGGCGTGGTTGCCTGGCGCACGCGCAGCACCTTGCTGACCCTGGCGGTCGGGATGGCGACGCTGTGGGCATTCAAGCACTGGTTGCTATAGGCGCATGAATTGAAGTTCGTGGGACGTTTCCTCATTCATCATCGGTAGACCGTATAATCCCGCGCCCACTCTCCGATGATTGTTTTCTCATGAAGAAACTGCTGTACGTCGTAACCCTCGCCCTCGCCGCCATCCCCAGCGCCTTCGCCACCCCTCCCGCGACATTCACCGAAGCCAAGGTCATCGCCAAGCAGAAGGTCTATCTGGACCAGGCCAACAGCGCCATGGGCGACCTGTACTGCGGCTGCAAGTGGACCTGGGTCGGCAAGTCCGGTGGCCGCGTCGACCTCGCGTCCTGCGGGTATGAAACCCGCAAGCTGAAAACCCGCGCCGAACGCACGGAGTGGGAGCACATCGTCCCGGCCTGGACCTTTGGCCATCAGCGCCAGTGCTGGCAGAACGGCGGGCGCGAACAATGCGTCGACACGGACCCCACCTTCCGCGCCATGGAAGCCGACCTGTTCAATCTTTACCCTTCCGTGGGCGAGGTGAACGGGGATCGCAGCAACTTCAATTACGGCATGGTCTCAGGCATTGCCCCCCAATACGGCCAATGCACGACCAAGGTGGATTTCCAGCAGAAAGCCGCAGAGCCGCGTGACGAGGTGAAGGGGCTGGTGGCACGCACCACGTTCTACATGTTCGACCGCTACCGACTGAGCATGTCGCGCCAGCAGCAACAGTTGCTCATGGCCTGGGACAAGCAGCATCCGGTGTCTGCCTGGGAAAGGGAACGTGATCAACGGATCGCCAGAATCATGGGGCACTCCAACCCGTTCGTCACCGGTGAGCGCACCTGGACCCTTGGCTACAAGCCTGTGGGCAGCACAGACGTCGTGACGGCCCCAACGCCGAAAACGCCAGCGAAGACCGAGGCCCGCCCGACCCTGGCAAGCGCATCGATAGACGGTGCGATCATCGGCAACCGCAATAGCCATGTGTACCACCTCGCCAGTGGCTGCCCCGGCTACGCCCAGGTCTCGCAAAAGAACCAGGTAGCCTTCGACAGCGAAGCGCAAGCACAGGCTGCCGGCTATCGCAAGGCGGGCAACTGCAAGTAACGAACCTGGGCTCGACGCCTGCCACCGTCCGACACTGGCGGTGGCTTTTGGCAACCGGTGAACTGACGGCAGGTCTGATCTATGGAATGGTACTGACTTGAATGAATGGCGTCCCAGGGCAGGTTCGAACTGCCAACCTTCCCCTTAGGAGGGGGATGCTCTATCCAATTGAGCTACTGAGACGCAAGAACCGGCAACGAATGTTGCACAGCAGGACGGCGAGCATGTTAACCAGCGGGCTGCCGTTTGTCAGCCTCAATCGGGCTTTTTGCATGTAGGATTTTTCAGGCCGTCACACGATCAGCTTTTCATCACGCAGCAGCTGGACCAGTGCATCCACAGCGGCAGGCAACGATCCCGAGTTGTCCAACAGGTGCACCGTCGAATCCTGATCGAGCTGCATCCTGGCGTTGCGCGCCAGGCGCTCCTCGATTTCCTGAGGCGTCTCCCGCCCTCTTGCGAGCAAGCGATCACGCAAGACCTCGGGCTTCACCACCAGGCATACGGCCAGCAAGTCCGGGTAGCGCAGGCGCGCCTGGGGCAGATAGCCACGAGAACCATTGACCAGCACAGAGCGCCCTTGCGCCAGCCAGTGGTCTACCTGCGTCGGGATGCCGTAATCCAAGCCATTGGCCCGCCAATGCATCGCAAATTCCCCCGCCTTGAGCATCGCCTCGAATCGCTCAGGCGTGACGGCATGGGCCGCTTCTCCCTTGGCTTCTGCGGAGCGGGTGATCACCCGGCTAGCAATTTCCACCCCCGCCGCCGCCAGTTGTTCACGGGCCTGATCGATCAGGGAATCTTTTCCCGAACCCGAGGGTCCTATCAGAAATATCAGGCGGCCTGAGGCATTATCGTGGGCGCTTGCGTCATATTGCATAGCCACTATGCTCTATGGAAGGAAACGCGCGCATTTTAGGCGTTTTCTCTACCCTTTGCTGCGTTTTACGGGTTTTTGACGGCAAGGGGCTGACGCCGTGGTGAACTGGAACGTGTAAAACTTTTCAAACCAGTACTCATTTCTGATAATTGGTACTGGCAAAAAGCCTTTATCCGGCTCACTATTTGTCACAGAATTGACGCCAAGGAAACGGCAGCCATGAGGCAAGATGAGCACCAAATTTTCTTGTCGGTTGAACATTTTGTTGCTGCCACGGTCGTACCTCCATCCCGTGCGGCCAATTTGAGAACCGCCTCCCCTGAACCAAAAACCGGTCAATTTATATGCGCCCAATGAAACAGGCTATTTATTCGAGCCGTACCGCTGACAAGTTCGTCGTCCGCCTGCCAGACGGGATGCGTGAGCGCATTGCCGAGGTAGCGCGCAACCATCACCGCAGCATGAACTCCGAGATCATCGCTCGCCTGGAACAAAGCCTTATCCAGGAAGGCGCGCTGGGCGACGAGCTGAGCATGCGCCTGGACAGCCCTGAGCTGTCGCTGCACGAGCGCGAGTTGCTGCAGCGCTTCCGCCAGCTGTCCCACCGCCAGCAGAACGCACTGGTGGCCCTCATCGCTCATGATGTGGAAATGGCTGCAGACGCCTCCTGAGGCTTTCTTCCAGCCCGCACAGCCAAAGGCTCTGCGCTTCAGGCAGAGCTTGAAGCGTCAAAAAACCCGATGCCTTGCATCGGGTTTTTTTTGCATCCATAACCCTGCACCACATTGCTCTGACTCCTGGCAACAGAATGAGCACACCACTTCGCTTCATTGCTCAGGAGAAACAGCATGCAGAACCTACAGAAAAGCGCCGCCACTCTCGCCAAGGAAAAAGCCATTCTCGATGCCTTGCAGCATCTCGTTGGCAGCCGATACAGCATGGCGATGAAGAGTACTGTCGCCGCAGTCAGTGGCTTTGATCCAGACAATGTCGTTGGCCCTGACGATGCGCCGGTAATGACTTACCAACTCTATGTCCACACCGACAAAGACTGCATCATCACCGGCTTTGGCTTCACCGACTGACGAGCAGACAAAGCAAAGCCAGCGTAAGCTGGCTTTTTTGTTTTGCCTGTGCGCCCTCATCGCCGGCGACAGGCTGCGGCAGCAGCCCCAGATTGAACAAGTGCTACAGCAGGAAGACCGTGGCCAGGCCCAGGAAGATGAAGAAGCCGCCGCTGTCGGTTACCGCTGTGATCATCACGCTGGAGCCCATTGCCGGGTCACGCCCCAGCCGCGTCAGGGTCATGGGAATCAACACGCCCATGAGAGCCGCCAACAGCAGGTTCAAGGTCATCGCCGCGGTCATCACCAGCCCCAGCGACCAGCTGCCATACAACCAGAACGCCACCGCACCGATCACCCCGCCCCAGATCAGGCCATTGAGCAGCGATACCGCCAGCTCCTTGCGCATCAAGCGACTGGTATTGCCCGGCGAGACCTGGTCCAGCGCCATGGCGCGGACGATCATGGTGATGGTCTGGTTGCCGGAGTTGCCGCCAATACCCGCAACGATCGGCATCAGCGCCGCCAGTGCCACCAATTTCTCGATCGAGCCTTCGAACAGGCCGATCACGCGCGAGGCGACAAAGGCCGTGATCAGGTTGATGGCGAGCCAGGCCCAACGGTTGCGCAACGAACGCCAGACCGAAGCGAAGATATCTTCCTCTTCACGCAGACCGGCCATGTTGAGGACTTCGCTCTCGCTTTCCTCACGGATCAGGTCGACCATCTCGTCAATGGTCAAGCGGCCGATCAGACGGTCGCTCTTGTCCACCACTGGTGCCGAAACCAAGTCATAACGTTCGAAGGCCTGCGCAGCGTCGTAGGCATCTTCCTCGGGGTGGAAGGACACAGGGTCGGTCGCCATGACCTCCGCTACCTTCTTTTCCGGGTCGTTGACCAGCAGACGCTTGATCGGCAACACGCCCTTGAGCAGGCCGTCATAGTCGACCACGAACAGCTTGTCGGTGTGGTTGGGCAGCTCTTTGAGGCGACGCAGGTAGCGCAACACCACTTCCAGGCTGACGTCTTCGCGGATGGTGACCATCTCGAAGTCCATCAGCGCACCGACCTGCTCCTCGTCGTAACTCAGCGCCGAACGCACACGTTCGCGCTGCTGGGCATCGAGGCTTTCCATCAGCTCGTGAACGACGTCACGCGGCAGCTCAGGTGCCAAGTCGGCCAGTTCGTCGGCGTCCATTTCCTTCGCGGCAGCGAGGATTTCGTGATCGTCCATGTCGGCGATCAGCGATTGACGGACGGAGTCCGATACTTCGAGGAGAATGTCGCCGTCACGGTCCGAGCGCACCAGCTGCCAGACCGTCAGGCGGTCTTCCAGGGGCAAGGCTTCGAGGATGTAGGCGATGTCGGCAGGGTGAAGGTCGTCGAGCTTGCGCTGCAGCTCGACCAGATTCTGCCGGTGGACGAGGTTTTCCACGAGGTCATGGTGATGACCTTCCTGACGGTGAGTCAGGTCCTCTACCACGCGCTGACGCTGCAGCAACTCGACCACCTGGGCCAGGCGATCCTGCAGGCTTTCTTGCGCTTTCTTTACTTCTACTTCAGTCATAGGCGAACTCCACTCCCAGCAGCGGAGCACGCCGGGGGAATCAATCGGTCAGATCTAGCTGTAAGAAACTTGTTAAGGAGTAACTACTGGGTAAGTCCATGGTGGTTTTCCACAAGCCCCGGCGGGGCTGACGGGCGCAATCATACACTGCCTGAGCGGTCAGATCGCTTAAAATTTTGGCCAGAACAATCGTTTGCGTGATAAAGCTGGGACAACGCTCGAAGCCATCAGTGCGACGGTGGGCGCAAGGCAAACAACACATCCGCCGTGCAAGAGAATGCCGGGCCGGTTTGTTTGGAGTCTAGTCGGGCATCACTGACAATTCAGTGAATCGGAAAACAAAAAGCCCGCTCATATGAGCGGGCTTCTTGATGTATGGCGGACTCAGCAGGATTCGAACCTGCGACCGCTCGGTTCGTAGCCGAGTACTCTATCCAGCTGAGCTATGAGTCCGTGGTTGGTAGTTTTAGACCAGATTACCACTGGTTGTTGAAGCGTCTTTGCAAGCAGAGCCACTTCAAAAGTGGCGGACTCAGCAGGATTCGAACCTGCGACCGCTCGGTTCGTAGCCGAGTACTCTATCCAGCTGAGCTATGAGTCCGTGGTGGTAGTTTTAGACCAGATTACCACTGGTTGATTTGAAGCAGCCTTTCATTCAAAGCCACTTCAAAAGTGGCGGACTCAGCAGGATTCGAACCTGCGACCGCTCGGTTCGTAGCCGAGTACTCTATCCAGCTGAGCTATGAGTCCGTGTCTTGCCGCGCATTATAGGTCGCTAAATCATTTTTGCAAGAACTTTTTCCGTTTAATTTCAACGACTTAGCGTTCTTACCGATTACAGCGCCCTAAGCGAATAATGGCGGTGAAGGGGGGATTCGAACCCCCGATACCCTTATGAGGTATACTCCCTTAGCAGGGGAGCGCCTTCGGCCACTCGGCCACCTCACCGCAACACGAGGCGAATATTAAACAGGCTCTTCCTCGTTTGCAACCCTTTTTTTGAAAAAAACTTCAAAAAAATTAAAGGCTTGGCTCCTCATCCTTCTCTTTCTTGATCCGCAGGTAGATTTCCTCGCGGTGAACGGCCACTTCCTTGGGCGCACTGACACCGATACGCACCTGGTTGCCTTTGACGCCGAGCACCGTCACGGTGATCTCGCCGTCTCCTATGATCAGGCTCTCGGCGCACCGACGAGTCAGAATCAACATACCTTTCTCCTTACGCAAAACATTCAGGGATAACAGTCTGGGAATGGCAGGGCCTGGCTGCGGACGACAGCACAGGACCCAAATGGTCGCCGCACCGGCAGGACAGGGCCTGCGCGGCGACCAGAAACGCGAAGGGCGCGGCTAAGCCGCGCCCTCCTGGCAAGGCCTTACTCGCCCTGTCGGGCCGGAGCGTCGAGTTCGAACGCGGTGTGCAGCGCGCGAACGGCCAGCTCCAGGTACTTCTCTTCGATCACCACCGATACCTTGATCTCGGAGGTGGAGATCATCTGGATGTTGATGCTCTCCTTGGCCAAGGCTTCGAACATGCGGCTGGCGACACCCGCGTGGGAGCGCATGCCAACGCCGACGATCGACACCTTGGCGATCTTGATGTCGCCGATCACTTCACGGGCACCGATTTCACGCGCGGTGTTTTCCAGCACGGCGTGGGCCTTCTCGTACTCGTTGCGGTGCACGGTGAAAGTGAAGTCGGTGGTGTTATCGTGCGAAACGTTCTGCACGATCATGTCCACTTCGATGTTCGAAGCGCTGATCGGGCCGAGGATCTTGAAAGCGACGCCCGGGGTGTCCGGCACGCCACGAATGGTCAGCTTGGCTTCATCACGGTTGAAGGCGATACCGGAAATGATCGGCTGTTCCATGGATTCCTCTTCATCAATGGTAATGAGGGTACCCGGACCCTCCTTGAAGCTGTGCAACACGCGCAGCGGAACGTTGTATTTGCCGGCGAATTCCACCGAACGGATCTGCAGCACCTTGGAACCGAGGCTGGCCATTTCCAGCATCTCTTCGAAGGTGATCTTCTCCAGGCGGCGCGCCTGCGGCACGACACGCGGGTCAGTGGTGTAGACGCCGTCGACGTCGGTGTAGATCTGGCACTCGTCAGCCTTGAGCGCGGCGGCCAGCGCCACGCCGGTGGTGTCAGAACCACCACGGCCGAGGGTGGTGATGCTGCCGTGCTCGTCGACACCCTGGAAACCTGCCACCACCACCACGCGCCCGGCTTTCAGGTCAGCGCGGATCTTCTGGTCGTCGATCTGCAGGATGCGCGCCTTGTTGTGCGCGCTGTCGGTGAGAATGCGCACCTGGTTGCCGGTATAGGAAACCGCCGGCACGCCACGCTTGATCAAGGCCATGGCCAGCAGGGCAATGGTGACCTGCTCGCCGGTGGAGACGATCACGTCCAGCTCGCGCGGAACCGGCTGATCGGTGATCTGCTTGGCCAGGTCGATCAGGCGATTGGTTTCGCCGCTCATGGCCGACAGCACAACCACCAGGTCGTCGCCCGCTTCACGGTGTTTTTTGACCTTGTCGGCAACCTGCTCGATCCGCTCGATGGAACCGACAGAGGTACCGCCAAATTTCTGTACGATCAACGCCATTTCAATGGTGCCTCAGCCCATACAGGGCCCCAAAAAAACCATCCAACATGAAGGGGCGACGACTAGACCGCCGCCCCCTCATCTCAAAGTCCCTGCTCTGCGAACGGCACGGCCAGCGCCAGGGCCTGGTCCAGCGCAGCGACGTCGACGCCACCACCCTGGGCCATGTCCGGACGGCCACCGCCCTTGCCACCCACTTTTGCTGCGGCTTGTTTCATCAGGTCGCCAGCCTTGAGTTGGCTGGAGAGGTCCTTGGTCACGCCGGCCACCAGCACGACCTTGCCCTCATGCTCGCTGCCCAGCAGGATCACCGCGTGGCCGAGCTTGTTCTTCAGCTGATCGACGAGGGCCAGCAGGGCCTTGCCATCCTGCCCATCCAGGCGGGCGGCGAGCACCTTGGCCCCCTTGACCTCAACAGCCGCGTTGGAGAGATCATCCCCGGCGGCGCTGGCGGCCTTGGCCTGCAGCTGTTCCAGCTGCTTCTCCAGCTGACGATTGCGCTCGAGCACCGCCGACAGCTTGTCGATCAGGTTGTCACGGTTACCCTTGATCAACTGCGCAGCTTCCTTGACCTGCTCTTCGGCAGCGTTCAGGTAGGCCAGCGCAGCGGCGCCGGTGACCGCTTCGATACGACGCACGCCAGAGGCCACGCCGCCTTCGCTGATGATCTTGAACAGGCTGATATCACCGGTGCGCTTGGCGTGGATACCGCCGCACAGCTCGACGGAGAAATCGCCACCCATGCTCAGCACGCGCACGGTATCACCGTACTTCTCGCCGAACAGGGCCATGGCGCCCTTGCGCTTGGCGGTTTCGATATCGGTCAGTTCAGTCTCGACCGGCGTGTTCTTGCGCACTTCGCGGTTGACGATGTCTTCCAGGGCCTTGATCTGCGCAGGCGTCACCGCCTCGAAGTGGCTGAAGTCGAAACGCAGGCGCTGGCTGTCGACCAGCGAGCCCTTCTGCTGCACGTGCTCGCCCAGTACCTGGCGCAGCGCTTCGTGCAGCAGGTGGGTGGCGGAGTGGTTCAGCGAAGTGGCGTGTTGCACCTCGGCATCGACCTTGGCTTCGACCGGCGAGCCGATGACCAGCGCGCCACTGGCGACCACGCCATGGTGCAGGAACGCGCCACCGGTCTTGGTGGTGTCGCGCACGTCGAAACGCACGGCACCGGACTGCAGGTAGCCGACGTCACCGACCTGGCCACCGGATTCGGCGTAGAACGGGGTACGGTCGAGGACTACCACGCCCTGCTCACCTTCACCCAGCTGGTCGACCGACTGGCCATCCTTGTACAGGGCGATGACCTTGCCCTGCCCTTCGGTGGCGTTGTAGCCGAGGAAGTCGGTGGCGGTGTCGACCTTGACCACGCTGTTGTAGTCCATGCCGAAGGCGCTGGCGGAGCGGGCACGCTCACGCTGGGCGTCCATCTCGCGCTCGAAGCCGGCTTCGTCGATGCTCAGCTCGCGCTCACGGGCGATGTCGGCGGTCAGGTCCATGGGGAAACCATAGGTGTCGTACAGCTTGAACACCACATCGCCCGGAACCACCTTGCCTTCGAGTTGCGCCAGGTCCTGCTCGAGGATGCGCAGGCCCTGCTCCAGGGTCTTGGCGAACTGTTCTTCTTCGGCCTTGAGGACGCGCTCGATGTGCGCCTGCTGGCCTTTCAGCTCAGGGAAGGCCTCGCCCATTTCGGCCGCCAGAGCCGCGACGATCTGGTAGAAGAAGCTGCCCTTGGCACCCAGCTTGTTACCGTGACGGCAGGCGCGACGGATGATGCGACGCAGCACGTAGCCACGGCCTTCGTTCGATGGCAGCACGCCATCAGCGATGAGGAAGCCGCAGGAACGGATATGGTCGGCGACCACCTTCAGCGAGGCCTGGCCGTCGTTGCTGCAGCCGATGGCCTTGGCCGCGGCAGACAGCAGGTTCTGGAACAGGTCGATCTCGTAGTTCGAGTGCACGTGCTGCATGACCGCACTGATGCGCTCCAGGCCCATGCCGGTGTCCACCGACGGCGCTGGCAGCGGGTGCAGCACGCCGTCGGCGGTGCGGTTGAACTGCATGAAGACGTTGTTCCAGATCTCGATGTAGCGGTCGCCGTCTTCTTCCGGCGAGCCGGGTGGGCCGCCCCAGATGTCGGCGCCGTGGTCGTAGAAGATCTCGGTGCACGGGCCGCAAGGGCCGGTGTCACCCATGGTCCAGAAGTTGTCGGAGGCGTACGGGGCGCCCTTGTTGTCACCGATGCGCACCATGCGCTCTGCCGGCACGCCGACTTCCTTGGTCCAGATGTCGTAGGCTTCGTCGTCGCTGGCGTAGACGGTGACCCAGAGCTTTTCCTTGGGCAGGTTCAGCCACTTGTCGGAGGTCAGGAAGGTCCAGGCGAAGGTGATCGCGTCGCGCTTGAAATAGTCACCGAAGCTGAAGTTGCCCAGCATTTCGAAGAAGGTGTGGTGACGCGCGGTGTAGCCGACGTTTTCCAGGTCGTTGTGCTTGCCGCCGGCGCGCACGCATTTCTGGCTGCTGACCGCGCGGGTGTAGGCCCGCTTCTCTGCACCGAGGAAGCAGTCCTTGAACTGGTTCATGCCTGCGTTGGTGAACAGCAGGGTCGGGTCGTTGTTCGGGATCAGCGAACTGGAGGCGACTCGGGTATGGCCCTGCTCTTCGAAGAAGCGAAGGAAGGCTTCACGGATTTCTGCGCTTTTCATAGGTTCTTCCACGGAAACGGCAGCCCTTGGGGGCAAACGCGTCGACGAAACGACGGCAAAGGGCCGCATTATATCGGTCCTGCAAGTTCGATGCAGTGTGTTTATGTGATGGAAAGCGTCGATTGGACGGCTTTTCAGCTCAGGCAAACGAAAAATACATGACCGGATGCTAAATGCTGGCTTTTGCCGCTGGCAAGCCAATTACCGCCCAAGGGAAGGGAAAATGGAACAGGCGGTGAATTAAATACTTTTAATGGATGAGTTGGGATCCAATGGTGGCCGTTCTGGCCCTTATTGCCGGGCAGCCGGCTCCCACAAAGGGCGTGGGCGCTGCTGTACCTGTGGGAGCCGGCTTGCCGGCGACAGGACCTTGAAAGTCAACCCAGCCGCTGCCCCGAATCAGGCACGATGAGAATCCCGGCGCGCAAACCATTCTTGACCTTGGGATTGGGGAAGATGATCCGCGCCCCCTCCTCCTCGACCACCCAGCGCATTTCCGCCAGGTCCTCGGCCAGCAGATACCCCTTGCTCAGCTCCGAGAAGTTCTCGATATCCGCCGGCAGGTGCAGGTGGAAGCTGTCGCTGTGCTTGATGATCTCGCGGGCGACGCTGAACAGCTTGAGCCCGTCCAGCGAACCATCGTTCTCGGGTTCGGTGTTTTCGATGATACGGATCAGCCGCTCTTCGAGCTTGTCGAGGTTGACCTGCTCGTTCTGCCCGAACGGCCGCGCCTTGCCCAGCTCAAGGGTAAATGCTTCGGCCTCTAGCTGTTCATAGGTGAAGGCACTGAAGGTGATCGACGACTTGCTCTGCAGCAGCACCGCCTCCATGCCGGCCGCGGCCAGACGGGCCAGTTCGCGACGGGAATGCTTGCGCCCCTCCTTATAGGGGTAAAGGGCGAACTGCTCGATCTTCGAACCACGGATGGCCGTATGCAGGTCGTAATGCAGGCGGGTGCGATCGGGCTTGCTGAAGAACACCCGCGCAAACTGTTCGAGCTCGGCGGCCCGCAGCGCTTCGAAACCGCTGGACAGTTCGTGGCGGCCGTTGAACAGACGGTTGATATCCTGCTCGATGAAGCGCTCGCCCTTGCGAATCGCCGCCGGGTTGCCGAACAGGAACAACACCCGTGCCTTCGGCTTGATCTTGCCGTTGGCCACACCGTGCAGCAGCCGTTCGAGCAATTCGATCGGCGCCGTTTCGTTGCCATGAATGCCGGCCGAGAGCAACAGGTCCAACCCGCAATCCTCGTTCTCGGGCGGACGCACTTCAAGCGCGCCCTCCCCCAGCCAGCGCAGACGCGCGCCCTTGGGTGTCACTTGGGTCTTCTCGGCCGGTTCGTGATCGGTCAGGGTCAGCTCAAGCAGTTTGCCAAGGGCGAGCATAGGCACTTCCTTAGTGGTGGTGGCCGCAATCAGGGCCATGGACGTGATCGTCGCCTTCACCGACTTGCGCCGGCTCCATCTCCAGCTGCAGGCTGACCAGGTTGGTGGCCATCGGGCGCAGCAACAGGTTGGCGTACTCGGTGTCGTCTTCCTCGACATCCACGCCGATCAGCAACTGGCCGCGGCCATCCTGCTGAATCCACACTTCCTTGCCTTGCCAGACCACGGCAAAGCGCGTGCAGGAGGTTTCCAGCTGGGTGCCGTCGGAGTCTTCGAGGATCAGGCGCATGGCGTCGGTCATTACAGGTTCTCTCTTCAAGGTTGGCGTTGGAACGGATACACCGAACCCAACTTCAGGATCTGGGTCAATTCATCCAGCGCGGTACGGCATTCCACCAGCAACTGCGGGTCGGCGAGATCCGCTTCGCCAAGGCGATCGCGGTAGTGCTTGTCGACCCACTGCAGCAGCGTGTCGTACAGCGGGGCGGTCATGATAACGCCTGGATTGACCGCCGCCAGTTCCGTTTCCTTCAACGCCACGCGCAAACGCAGGCAAGCCGGGCCACCGCCGTTCTGCATGCTCTGCTTGAGGTCGAATACCTTGACCTCCTGCACCGCGCCGCCCTGGGTGGTCAACTGGCTCAGGTAGGTCCAGACCCGCTCGTTGTTGCGGCACTCTTCCGGCACCACCAGCAGCATGGAGCCGTCGTCGCGCGTGAGCAACTGGCTGTTGAACAGGTAGGAACGCACTGCATCCTCTACCGTCACGGCCGCGCGCGGCACGCGGATGGGCTGGAAACGGCCGCCCTTGCTGGCCAGTTTAGCCTGTAGTTGGCCAAGCACCGCGTCGGTCTCGAGGAAGGCATCCTCGTGATAGAAGAGGACTTCGCCGTTGCCCACCGCAATCACATCGTTGTGGAACACGCCCTGGTCGATCACCGACGGGTTCTGTTGAGCGTAGACCACACCGTCATCGCCAAGGCCGTGCAGCCGTGCCACGGCCTGGGACGCTTCCAGGGTCTGGCGCGCCGGGTATTTCTGCGGCGCCGGATAGCGGCTGTCGAAGGCGCTGCGCCCGTAGACAAAGAACTCGACGCCCGCCTCACCGTAGCGGCGGCAGAAGCGCGTGTGGTTGGCCGCGCCCTCGTCGCCGAACTGCGCCACCGCAGGCAGTGCCGGGTGATGGGCAAAGTGCTTGTCGTCATTGAACATGGCCGCCAGCACGCGGCTGGTGGTCGGGTGCTCGATGCTGCGGTGGTACTTGCAGTTGAGGTTGGCGGCGGTGAAATGCACGCGGCCATCGGCGGTGTCGGCGCTGGGGCTGACGGTGGCGGCATTGGCCACCCACATGCTCGACGCCGAGCAGCTGGCAACCAGCAGTGGCATGGCCTCCTTGGCCGCACGCTGGATCACTTCGGCGTCGCTACCGGCAAAGCCCAGGCGGCGCAGCGCCGCTACGTCAGGGCGCTCCTGTGGCGCCAGCACGCCCTGCTTGAAGCCCATGTCGACCAGCGCCTTCATCTTCGCCAAGCCCTGGCGCGCCGCTTCACGCGGGTTGGACGCCTGCTGGCTGTTGCTCTGCGAAGCCACGTTACCGTAGGACAGGCCGCCGTAGTTGTGGGTAGGCCCCACCAGGCCATCAAAATTCACTTCATAGGATTTCATCGGCTAGGCTCCGTGACCTGTTGTTATAGGGTGACGCCCGGCGTCAGCGACGCCGGCAAGGCAAGGCTGGCGGTCTCCAGCGAAGCCACGGGGTAAGCACAGTAGTCGGCCGCGTAATAGGCACTGGCGCGGTGGTTGCCGCTGGCGCCCACACCCCCGAACGGCGCGCTGCTCGCGGCGCCGGTCAGCTGCTTGTTCCAGTTGACGATGCCGGCGCGGCTGCGCAGCCAGAAGTACTGGTAGCGCGCGCGGGAATCGGACAGCAGGCCGGCGGCCAGGCCGTACTGGGTGTTGTTGGCCTCATCAATGGCGGCATCGAAGTCGGCGTAGCGGATCACCTGCAACAACGGGCCGAAGAACTCTTCATCCGGACGCTCGGCCACGGCAGTGACATCGAGGATGCCCGGGGTCAGCAACGCCGCATCGGCCTGGGGCTGGGTCAGCGGCAACAACGCCACAGCGCCCTTGCCGAGCAGTTCGGCCTGGGCCGCCACCAGGGCCTGTGCGGCCTGCAGCGAGATCACCGCCCCCATGAAAGGCGCCGGTTGCTGGTCGAAGGCCCCGACGGTAATGCTTTTGCTCACCTCGACCAGGCGCTCGATCAGCGAATCGCCCCACGCACCTGCCGGCACCAGGAGCCGACGGGCGCACGTGCAGCGCTGGCCTGCGGAGATGAACGCCGACTGGATGATGGTGTACACCGCCGCGTCGAGGTCCTTGACCTCATCGACCACCAGCGGATTGTTGCCGCCCATTTCCAGGGCAAGGATCTTGTCCGGACGCCCGGCGAACTGCTGGTGCAACAGGTTGCCGGTACGGCTGGAGCCGGTGAAGAACAGCCCATCGATTCCGGGGCTGGCGGCCAGCGCAACGCCGGTCTCGCGCGCGCCCTGCACCAGGTTCAGCACACCGGCCGGCAAGCCTGCGGCGATCCAGCAATTGACAGTCAGCTCGGCGACCTTGGGTGTCAGCTCGCTGGGCTTGAACACCACGCAGTTGCCCGCCAGCAGTGCAGGCACGATATGCCCATTGGGCAGGTGGCCGGGGAAGTTGTAGGGGCCGAACACCGCTACCACGCCATGGGGCTTGTGCCGCAGCACCGCCGTGGCGTCGGCCAGTGGCCCGCTTTTTTCGCCTGTGCGCTCGCGGTAGCTTTGCACCGAGATCGCCACCTTGTTGACCATGCTGGTGACTTCGGTGGCCGACTCCCACAAGGGCTTTCCGGTTTCCTCGCCAATGCAGTGGGCCAGCGCCTGGGCATGCTGCTTCAGTTGCTCGGCGAATTTTTCCAGCACGTCGATACGTGCCTCCAGGCTCAACTGCGCCCAGGCCGGGAAAGCCTGGCGCGCAGCCTGCACGGCGGCTTCGACCTGATCGGCGGTGGCTCCCTGCCCTTGCCAGATGACGGCCTGGGACACCGGGTTGAACGACTGCAGGGCCTCGCCCTGGCCGGCCTGCCAGTGGCCGGCGATGTAGTGCGTGCTCATTTACTGGGCCTCCCGGCTTGCCGACAGTGGTACGGCGCGCACGTTGTCGCCTGCGCCCATGCGCAGGCGCTTGGCGGTCAAGGGGTCGACCACCAGGGTGCCGGCAGCCAGTCGCGCGGGTGCGGCGGTGATACGGCAGTCGTCGCGCTTGCGGTTGTGGATGATGTAGGGGGTGGCGTCATCGCCAGGCGTGCCGATGGCCAACACCAAGGTCTGACTATCACGCACGGCACGGATCTTCGAGGTTTCACATTCGATGGCGGGGCCCGCGTCGAAGATGTCGACAAAGCCCTGGTAGCTGAAGCCTTCCTGCTTGAGCATGGCCAGCGCAGGCTCGGTGTCGGTGTGCACGCGGCCGATGACATTACGCGCCGCCTCCGACAGGAAGCAGGTGTACAGCGGGAACTTGGGCATCAGTTCGGCAATGAACGACTTGTTGCCCACGCCAGTGAGGTAGTCGGCCTGGCTGAACTCCATCTTGAAGAAGTGCCGACCGAGGCTTTCCCAGAATGGCGAGCGCCCATGCTCGTCGGACATGCCGCGCATCTCGGCGATGATCTTGTTGCCGAACAGCTCCGGGAACTCGGCGATGAACAGCATGCGCGCCCGCGACAGCAAGCGGCCATTGAGCCCGGAGCGGTGATCGCCACGCAGGAACAGCGAGCACAGTTCGGAGTTGCCGGTAAGGTCATTGGCCAGGAACAGGGTCGGGATCTCGCGGTAGATGCCCAGTTCCTGGGAGGCACTCACCGTCAGCCCGACCCGGTAGTTGTACCAAGGCTCGCGCAGGCCAACGGCGCCGGCGATGGCGCTGATGCCGACCACCAGGCCTTCGTCGTTCTCCAGTACGAACAGGTAGTCGGTATCACCACGCTCGGCTTCGCCACGGAAGCTCTTCTCGGCCCAGCCGACGCGATACCCGAGGCGCTCCTCGTTGGCCGGCAAAGTGGTCAGCCCGGTGGTGCCAGTGCTGCGAGCCAATTCGATCAGCGCGGGTAAATCGCTGCTGCGTACAGGACGAACGATCATGCTATCTCCTTGAGCGGCAGCGAGCGCCGCCGCAAAAACTCTCTGTTCCCAGAACTCAGACCGCAACCAGGCGCACACTGGCGCCCTCGCCCACACCCAGGGCATCGGCCGCCGCAAGGCTCAGGGCGACCGGCTTGCCTGGCACCCAGTCCAGCTCCAGCAGCACTGCGCGGAAGTCCTGCAGTTGGCCGTTGCATGCCAGGTACGGGCGACCGCCCTTGACCGGCGCCTCCTCCAGCTTCACCGGCACCACGCGGCTCTGGGCGATCGAGCGAATGCCCGACACCCGTGCGTGCAACGTCGGGCCACCGTCGAAGATGTCGATGTAATGCTCGGTCTCGAAACCTTCGCGCATGAGGATGTCGAAGGTGATCTGCGCACGCGGGTGGACCTGGCCCATGGCCTCCTGCGCAGCGTCCGGCAGCAGCGGGACGTAGATCGGGTAATGCGGCATCAGCTCGGCGAGGAAGGTACGGCTCTTCAGCCCGCACAGACGCTCGGCATGGGCGTAGTTGAGGTCGAAGAAGTTGCGCCCGATGGCATCCCAGAATGGCGACTCGCCCTGGTCGTCGCTGTAGCCGACGATCTCGGTGACCACCGACTCGGCAAAGCGCTCGGGGTGCGACGCCATGAACAGCAGACGACCGCGCGAGTTGAGCTCGGCCCAGCCGCTGTCGACCAGTTCGGGCAACACGTAGAAACTGGTCAGCAGGCTGTTGCCGGTGAGGTCGTGGCACAGCGACAGGACGTGGATCTTGTTGTGGATCTTCAGCTCGCGCGAAGCGTGCACGAAGGTCTCGTTACGGAAGCTGTAGAACGGCTCGGAGTAGCCGGCCGAGGCGACGATGGCGGAGCAACCGGCGAGCTTGCCGGTGGCGCTGTCCTCGAGCACGAAGAAATAGCTCTCCTCGCCATTGAAGCTGACTTCGGCGGCGAACGAGGTTTCCGAGGCGGCGATCTTGTCGCCCAGGCGGGCAGCGTCATCCGGCAGCGAGGTGACACCAACGGGGCTGTCTGCAGCCATGCGCTGCACTTCGTTCAGATCAGCCATTTGCGCGGGGCGCATCACCAGCATGGTGTCACTCCTTTGGAAAAACGGGCCGTTCACGACGGCGCGAAAAAACGGCGGGTGCCTGCACGCACGCACCCGCACTGGAATCAGGTTTCGCCGACGCAACCGGCCGGCGAAGGGATCGCAGGCGAATCAGCCCTTGATCAGGTTGGCCACGGCGCGCTCGAAGCGATCCAGACCTTCGTCGATGTCGGCATCCTCGACCACCAGGCTCGGTGCGAAGCGGACCACGTCGGGGCCCGCCTGCAGCACCATCACGCCCTCTTTTTCGGCGGCGTTGAGGATGTCCTTGGCCTTGCCCTGCCAGGCATCGCTCAGCACGCAACCGATCAGCAAGCCGACGCCACGCACCTGGGTGAACAGCCCGGTCTGCTGACCGATCTTCTCCAGGCGGGTCTTGAAGCGCTCGTGCTTGGCCTTGATGCCGGCCAGGGTCTCAGGGGTGTTGATCACATCCAGGACCGCGCAGGCCACGGCGCAGCCCAGCGGGTTGCCACCATAGGTGGTGCCGTGGGTGCCGACGGCCAGGTGCTTGGCGATGTCGCTGGTGGTGAGCATGGCACCGATCGGGAAACCACCGCCCAGGCTCTTGGCGCTGGTGAGGATGTCCGGGGTCACGCCGTAGTGCTGGTAGGCATACAGCGAACCGGTACGGCCGACACCTGTCTGCACTTCGTCGAAGATCAGCAGGGCGTTGTGTTCGTCACACAGTTTGCGCGCGCCTTCCAGGTAGGCCTTGTCGGCCGGCACTACGCCGCTCTCGCCCTGGATCGGCTCGATGACCACGGCGCAGGTCTTGTCGGAAATCTGCGCCTTCAGCGCTTCCAGGTCGTTGTACGGTACATGGCTGATGCCGGTGATCTTGGGGCCGAAACCGTCGGAGTATTTCGGCTGACCACCGACGCTGACGGTGAACAGGGTGCGGCCGTGGAAGCTGTTCACGGTGGCGATGATTTCGTGCTTGTCCGGGCCGAAGCGGTCGTGGGCTACGCGACGTGCCAGCTTGAAGGCGGCCTCGTTGGACTCGGCGCCGGAGTTGCAGAAGAAGGCACGCTCGGCGAAGGTGGCGTCGACCAGCTTGTGCGCCAGGCGCAGGGCCGGCTCGTTGGTGAAGACGTTGGAAACGTGCCAGAGGGTATTGGCCTGCTCGGTCAGGGCCTTGACCAGTGCCGGGTGGCAGTGGCCCAGGGCGTTCACCGCGATGCCGCCGGCAAAGTCGATGAGCTCGCGGCCCGACTGGTCCCACACGCGTGACCCCTCGCCTCGCACAGGAATGAAGGCCGCCGGAGAATAGTTGGGAACCATGACCTGGTCGAAATCGGCACGTTGCACCGGGGCTTGCTCAACGGACATCTGAGTCTCCTGAAGAGGAACGCTGGCCTGGATATGGCGAGCGATGGGGGGATTGTAAGGACTGATCCGCGCCTGTCCTTGCGGCCAAGCGACAACTTGTTACAGCGCAAAACCCAGTTTTACCAAGGCTTTCGGCAATGCGACAAACACTGTCGCAATCGCGCAGTGTAACGGCAGCGGGGGGCTGGGTGAACGGGTGTTCACATAAGAAAGGATGTTGTCTGTACCGGCCCTATCGCCGGCAAGCTGGCTTGCCAGCGATAGGGCCCGACCCAACAGCGGAAGTTTCAGCCCTTCTCCGCAGGCGCCGAGCTCAACTCGAACGGGCTGCTGCTGCGTCGCTGGTTGCGGTCTTCACGCGGCGTGGCACCGAAGAAGTTGCGGTAGGCACTGGAGAAATGCGGCCCAGAGGAGAATCCACAGGACAAGCCGATCTGGATGATCGACTTGCTGGTCTGCATCAGCATCTGCCGCGCCTTGTTCAGGCGCAGCTCAAGGTAATACTGGCTTGGCACGCGATTGAGGTACTGCTTGAAGATGCGCTCGAGCTGGCGCCGCGACACGCACACGTGCTGGGCGATTTCGTCGGTGGTCAGCGGCTCTTCGATATTGGCCTCCATCAACAGCACCGCCTGGGTCAGCTTCGGATGGCTGGAACCCAGGCGATTCTGCAGCGGAATACGCTGGCGCTCGCCACCTTCGCGAATGCGTTCGACCACCAGCTCCTCGGACACCGCACCCGCGAGCTCGGCCCCGTGGTCGCGGGCCAGCACTGCCAGCAGCAGATCGGTCACCGCCATGCCGCCGCAGGCGGTGAGGCGATCACGGTCCCAGTCGAACAGGTGGCTGGTGGCAATGACCTTGGGGAAGCGCTCGGCAAAGTCGTCCTGCCAGCGCCAGTGCACGGCGGCGCGGTAGCCATCGAGCAGGCCGAGCATGGCCAGCGGGTACACGCCGGCAGACAGCCCACCCAGCATGCAGCCACTGCGCGCCACTTGCTTGAGCGCCGTCGACAGCGCCGAACCCACGGCCTGTGGTAAATCGTCGGCCAGCAGGAACAGCTTCTGACACCCCTCCAGACGGCCACTCCAAGGCTCGCCCGGAAGGCGCCAGCTTCCTTCCTGGGCAGGCTCGGCCTGAAGGAAGGCCAGCTCGTAGACCACATCCGGATGCACCCGCTGGGCCACCTGCAAGACCTCTTCCGCCAGCGCCAGGGTCAAGGGCTTGGTGCTTGGCCAGATGAGAAAACCGATTCGCTGGGTGGTCATAGGGTAAGGTCCGGAACCTGAGGTCGTTCGAGTCTGTGGCGCCAAGGCCAGGCTGCGCTCGCTGCGCAGCATGCCCTATTCTGGTGCAAAGATGCAGCCTTTACTTCAGGCTGCCCGAGAGAAACTGCTTGAGCCGCTCGGATTGCGGGTTGGCCAGCACTTCGCGAGGGCAACCGGTTTCTTCTACCAGGCCTTTGTGCAGGAACACCAGCTGATTGGACACTTCACGGGCAAAGCCCATCTCGTGGGTCACCACCACCATGGTGCGGCCTTCCTGGGCCAGGGCCTGCATCACCTTGAGCACATCGCCCACCAGCTCGGGATCGAGCGCCGAGGTCGGCTCGTCGAACAGCATCACCTCCGGCTCCATGGCGAGGGCCCGGGCAATCGCCACGCGCTGCTGCTCACCGCCGGACATGTGCCCCGGGAAGGCGTCCTTGCGATGCGCGACACCGACCTTGGCCAGGTAGTGCTCGGCTTTTTCCAGGGCTTCCTTCTTGCTCACGCCGAGCACGTGCACCGGGGCTTCGATGACGTTCTCCAGCGCGGTCATGTGCGACCACAGGTTGAAATGCTGGAACACCATCGACAGACGCGAACGCATGCGCTGCAGCTGACGCGGGTCGGCCGCCTTGAGCGCGCCGTCCTTGCCGGCGACCATCTTCAGCTCTTCGTTGTTGAGCAGGATCTTGCCCGCGTGCGGCTGCTCGAGCAGGTTGATGCAGCGCAGGAAGGTCGACTTGCCCGAACCGCTGGAGCCGATGATGCTGATCACATCACCCGCCTTGGCCGCCAGGGAAACGCCCTTGAGCACCTCATGGCTGCCGTAGCGCTTGTGCAGGTCTTGGACTTCGAGTTTGTACATGCTGTCGGTTCTCACAGAGCGTTCAGTGCTTGCGCGGCGCCAGGTAGCCAAGCCAACGGCGTTCGGCCATCTTGAACAGGCGCACCAAAATGAAGGTCAGGCACAGGTAGAACACGCCCGCCGTGATGTAGGCCTCGAAAGGCAGGTAATACTGGGCATTGACCGTGCGCGCGGCACCGGTGATGTCGATCAGGGTGACGATCGACGCCAGACTGGTGGTCTGCAGCATCATGATCACTTCGTTGCTGTACTGCGGCAACGCCCGGCGCAAGGCCGAAGGCAGCAGGATGCGGCGGTACATTTTCATGCGCGACATGCCCATCGCCTTGGCCGCCTCGATCTCGCCATGGGGCGTGGCCTTGAGGCTGCCGGCGATGATCTCGGCGGTGTAGGCGCTGGTATTGACGGCGAACGCCAGGCAGGCACAGAAGGTCGCGCTCGACAGCCACGGCCAGAAGATGCTTTCGCGCACCGCCTCGAACTGGGCCAGGCCGTAGTAGATCAGGAACAGCTGCACCAGCATCGGCGTGCCGCGGATGACATAGGTGTAGAGCCAGGCGCTGATGTTCACCAGCGGATGCTTGGACACCCGCATCAGCCCGAGCGGCACGGCCGCCAGCAAGCCGAACAGCAGCGACAGCGCCAGCAGCTTGAGGGTGGTCAGCAGGCCACCGAGGTACAGTGGCATGGCCTCCCAGATGACGTTGTAGTCGAAGATCATAGTTCAGCCACCTTGACGCCCACCGAGTAGCGCCGCTCGAGATACTTCAGGGCCAGCAGCGAGACGCTGGTGATCACCAGGTACAGCGCCGCCACGGCCAGGAAGAAGGTGAAAGGCTCGCGGGTAGCGTCCGCCGCCTGCTTGGCCTTGAACATCATGTCCTGCAGGCCGACCACCGAAATCAGCGCCGTGGCCTTGGTCAACACCAGCCAGTTGTTGGTGAAGCCTGGAATCGCCAGGCGGATCATCTGCGGCACCAGGATGCGGAAGAACACCTGGCGGCTGCTCATGCCATAGGCCACGCCGGCTTCGGCCTGGCCCTTGGGAATACCGAGGAAGGCGCCGCGGAAGGTTTCCGACAGGTAGGCGCCAAAGATGAAGCCCAAGGTACCGATACCCGCAACCAGCGGGTTCAGGTCGATGTAATCGTCATAGCCGACCAGCGGCGCCAAGCGATTGATGATGTCCTGCCCGCCGTAGAAGATCAGCAGGATCAGGACCAAGTCCGGAATACCACGGATCACCGTGGCGTACATATCGCCCAACCAGGCCAGCCAGCGCACGGGCGACAAGCGCAACGCCACGCCAATCAGGCCGAGCACGATGGCCAGGGCCATCGACGACAGGGCGAGCTGCAGCGTCAGCCACGCCCCGTCGAGGATGACTGCCCCGTAGCCTTTCAACATGATGAGGTCCTCGACCTAGATAATGAAAAATGGTGCAAACCTCAGAACTTCTGCTGTTTGCACCATTGCACAGGTGAAACTCGACGTCTTAGTTCGAGTCCGGACCGTAGATATCGAAGTTGAAGTACTTCTTCTCGATTTCCTGGTACTTGCCGTTGGCACGGATGGCGTCGATGGCCGCGTTGATGCGGTCGGCGTTGGCCTTGTCACCCTTGCGCACGGCAATGCCGACACCGTCGCCGAAGTACTTCACGTCGGTGAACGATGGGCCCACGAAGGCGAAGCCCTTGCCGGCGTCGGTCTTCAGGAAGCCATCTTCGAGCAGGGTGGCATCGGCCACGGTGCCGTCCAGGCGGCCTGCAGCGACGTCCAGGTAGATTTCGTTCTGGGTGCCGTAAGGCACGACGGTGGCACCTTTGGGTGCCAGTACTTCCTTGGCGAAACGGTCGTGGATCGAGCCGCGCTGCACACCGATCTTCTTGCCCTTCAGCTCGTCCAGGCTGTCGCTGACGGTGCTGCCTTCCTTCATGACCAGGCGCGCCGGGGTCAGGTAGTAACGCTTGGTGAAGTCGACCGATTTCTTGCGGTCTTCGGTGATCGACATGGACGACAGGATGGCGTCGATCTTGCGCACTTTCAGTGCCGGGATCAGGCCGTCGAACTCCTGCTCGACCCAGGTGCACTTGGCTTTCATTTCTTCACACAGGGCATTGCCGATGTCGTAGTCGAAACCGGCGATGCTGCCGTCGGGCTGCTTGAAGGCGAAGGGTGGGTAGGCGGCTTCGATACCGATCTTCAACGGCTTTGGTTCATCGGCCTGCGACACCAGGGAAAACACGGAAAGCGCCAGGGCGCCAATCAGTGCGAGCTTCTTCATCAGGTAACTCCATCGGTACGGGGCACTACAAGGCAGGGTAACGACTGCCCGATATGCGAATGGGTACAACGCGAGCCGCGCAGGGTTCGACCAAGGTCGCAGACCACGAGCGAGTGAGTGGCATTTTAACGACAGCCCGGTAGTCGATATTTCTTCAAAGCGACAACTACTTACAGAAGCGCCTGAAACCGCAGCGGGCGATGTTGACAGCCATTGCAATCTATGCAAGAGCGCAAGAAATAGAACCCATAGAACTAGCAATTAATGGGCCTATTATTGGCAAACCCTTGTGCTACGGCAAGTGCAGTGTGCTGCACCACACAAAACACCCCAGGGAATGTACCGGAAGAGGACGTGAACTGTTTCCGGGCGCCTCGTTTTCGTGCGAAGCCGGTGACAGAAGAGTTACCGATGATTGTCGGGTAACAGTAAAGCAAAAACCCCGCCGATTGCTCGGGCGGGGTTTTCTTTGCTTGAAGACAATCGCCGGCAAGCCGGCGATTGGGCCGCAAAGCGGCCCCGCACCATCAGGCAGTCGCCAGGCTCATCGCCTTGTGGGTATCGATCAGGTGCTGCACCACACCGGGGTCGGCCAGGGTCGAGATATCACCCAGCGCATCATATTCACCGGTGGCAATCTTGCGCAGGATCCGCCGCATGATCTTGCCCGAGCGCGTTTTCGGCAGGCCGGGCGCCCACTGGATCACATCCGGCGAGGCAATCGGACCGATCTCCTTGCGCACCCAGTTCTTCAGCTCCAGGCGCAGCTGCTCGCTCGGCTCTTCACCCGCATTGAGGGTGACATAGACATAGATGCCCTGCCCCTTGATGTCGTGCGGCACACCCACCACGGCCGCCTCGGCAACCTTGGAGTGGGCGACCATGGCGCTTTCGATCTCGGCGGTACCCATGCGGTGGCCCGAGACGTTCAGCACGTCATCCACGCGACCGGTGATCCAGTAGTAGCCATCCTCGTCGCGGCGAGCACCGTCGCCGGTGAAGTACATGCCTCGGAAGGTCTTGAAGTAGGTATCGACGAAGCGGTCGTGGTCGCCGTACAGCGAACGCGACTGGCCTGGCCAGGAGTCCAGGATCACCAGGTTGCCCTCGGCAGCGCCCTCGATCAGGTTGCCCAGGTTGTCCACCAGCGCCGGCACCACACCGAAGAACGGACGAGTCGCCGAGCCTGGCTTGAGCGCCGTGGCCCCCGGTAGCGGGCTGATCAGCACGCCACCGGTTTCGGTCTGCCACCAGGTGTCGACGATCGGGCAACGCTCCTTGCCCACGGTCTTGTAGTACCAGTTCCAGGCTTCGGGGTTGATCGGCTCGCCCACCGAACCCAGCAAGCGCAGGCTGGAGCCGTCGGCGCCGGCCACTGCGGCCTCGCCCTCGGCCATCATCGCGCGGATGGCGGTAGGCGCGGTGTAGAGGATGTTGACCTTGTGTTTGTCGACGATCTTCGACACGCGAGTGATGTCCGGGTAGTTCGGTACGCCTTCGAACAGCAGCGTGGTCGCGCCGTTGGCCAGTGGGCCGTAGACGATGTAGCTGTGGCCGGTGACCCAGCCGACGTCGGCGGTGCACCAGTACACTTCGCCCGGACGGTAGTCGAACACGCGCTCGTGGGTCAGCGCGGCGTACACCAGGTAACCGCCGGTGGTGTGCAGCACACCCTTGGGCTTGCCGGTGGAGCCCGAGGTATAGAGGATGAACAGCGCTTCCTCGGCGCCCATCTCTTTCGGCGCGCAGTGGCTGGACGCGACCTTCATCAGGTCTTCGTACCAGATGTCACGGTGCTGGTGCCAGGCGATGTCGCCACCGGTGCGCCTGCACACGATGATCTTCTGCACGCTGCTGGTTTCAGGGTTGGTCAGCGCCAGGTCGACGTTGGCCTTGAGCGGGGTACGACGGCCACCGCGCACGCCTTCGTCGGCGGTGATCACCACCTTGGAGCGGCAGTCGATGATGCGCCCGGCCAGTGCTTCAGGGGAGAAACCGCCGAACACCACCGAGTGGATGGCACCGATGCGAGCGCACGCCAGCATGGCGACCACCGCTTCCGGAATCATCGGCATGTAGATGGTCACCACGTCGCCACGGTGCACATCCTGGCCGCGCAGGGCGTTGGCGAATTTGCAGACCTGTTCGTGGAGTTCGCGGTAGGTGATGTTGCGGTGTTCGGAAGGGTCGTCGCCTTCCCAGATGATTGCCAGCTGGTCGCCGCGCTCTTCGAGGTGGCGGTCCAGGCAGTTGGAGGAAACGTTCAGAGTGCCGTCGGCAAACCACTTGATATCGACATGATGATCGTCGAAGGAAGTCTGCTTGACCTTGGTGAACGGCTTGATCCAGTCGAGACGCTGGGCCTGCTCGCGCCAGAAGCCATCCGGGTTGATCACCGATTGCTGGTACATGGCCTTGTAGGTGGCCTCGTCGGTCAGGGTGGTGGCCGCAACCTCGGGACGAACGGGATACAGTGGAGCCGCACTCATCTGTGTTACCTCGGTGTAATTGTTTTTGTATGGAATCGTTTGTAACTGTACCAGAGCGGCAAAAACCATTCGACGATGGTAGTAGCGGAGGCGAAAAAATCTGCGCGCATTGGGCGCAATGGCTCTAGCCCGCGGCCGGCGCCTGGGCGAAGGGAAAATGGGAGGGATCTTGCCAGGGGATTGTTACAGATTCTGTCAAAAGGCAAAAAAACTTTATCAAAACACTATCTGTTTCCCTTAGTTACCGAAGCATAAGATTCACCCCGCCAGCAACGGCAAGGCGATTAACTTCTGGTAACAGCCCCCACGAAGGCAACGTTAATCCCTCTCTAATCCCGATAGTTGAAAACTTGGCAGTATTCGCGGCGCCACAAGCGCCGCGCGCCCCCTCACGACCTTAGACAGGTAAATAGAAAATGAAAGCTTTACTGGTATTGGTACTTGGCGGTCTTTGCAGCGCGGCGATGGCCGGCGAGGCAAACGATGTCGAGCAGATTCCGGTTGAACAGTACAGTTACTCGCAGCACCTGGACATCGCCCGCGTCATCTCCATGAGCGAAGTACCCAATGTCTGCGAAGTCGTGCCTGCCCGTATGACCTACGAGGACTCCCAGGGCCAGAAGCACACTCTTGAATACCGCGTGATGGGGAACGGCTGCTCCAACGGCTAAGCGCTTGCAACCCAGGCACACCACAGGCTTTGAAAGCTGTGGTGGTTCTGTGGGAGCCGGCAAGCCGGCTCCCACAGTAATCGCGCTGAATTACGGATATTGTTTAGTTCACTCAGCCGACTTGCCAAGGGAATAGTCCCGCAACTTGTTGGCAATGGTCGTGTGCGAAACACCCAATCTTTTTCCCAATGCCCGGCTACTTGGGTATTCCCCCATCAAACTTTCCAATACAGCCTTCTCGAATCGTCCGACAATCTGCGAAAGATCCCCATCCAGGGAAAACTCGCCCAACGGTTGGCGCACGCCATAATCCGGCAAGCGAATGTGTTCGCTTTTGACTACCCCTCCCTCACACAGCGATACCGCCTGGAACAATACGTTTTCCAATTGCCGCACATTGCCCGGCCAGTGGTATTGCGCCAGTTTGTCCATTGGCGCCGGCGCCAGGCGCGGCATGGCGCAGCCGATCTGACGGCTGGCCTGGTCGAGAAAGTGCTGCACCAACCCTTCGAGCCCGTCCATGCACTCGCGTAGCGGGGGAATGTGCAGCGACAGCACATTGAGGCGGTGGTACAGGTCCTGGCGAAACTCGCCACGGGCGCACAGTTCGGACAGGTCGACCTGGGTCGCGCAGATCACCCGCACATCGAGGTACACCTCTTCATCGCTACCGACCCGGCGGAAACAGCCATCCTGCAGGAAACGCAGCAGTTTCACCTGCAGGCGCGGGCTCATTTCCCCTACCCCGTCGAGGAACAATGTGCCGCCGGCAGTCAGTTCCAGAAGCCCTAGCTTGCCTTCTGCCCGCGCGCCCTCGAATGCCCCCGGGCCATAGCCGAACAACTCGGTCTCGGCCATCGACTCCGGCAGCCCGGCACAGTTGAGTGCCATCAGCGGTGCCTGTCCGCGCGGGCTGGCCAGGTGGCAGGCACGGGCCAGCAGCTCCTTGCCCGTACCGGTTTCGCCTTCGATCAGCAACGGCGCGTCCAGCGGCGCCATGCGCCGCGCCTCGCGTACCACCGCCGCCATCACTCGCGAACTCTGGAAGATGCTGTCGAAGCCTCGCAGCTCCTGCTTGCGCACATTGTAGATGCGTTCGCCGATGCGGTCGGCACGGTGCAGGGTGAGCACCGCACCGGCCAGGGCTTCGCTGTCGTCGTGCTCGGATTGCAACGGCGCGATGTCAGCCAGGAACACATCGCCCTTGACCTTGATGCGCAGGCCATTGATCCGCGACTTGTTGGCCCGCACCAGCTCCGGCAGGTCGAAATCTTCCACGTAGCGGGCCAACGGCATGCCGGGCACTTCGTCGACGCGCACGCCGAGCAGCTGCGCGGCGGTGCGGTTGGCGGCAACGATGCTGCCCCCCATGTCCACCGACAGTACCGGGAAGTCCAGGGCCCCCAGCAAGGCATTGAGTTCCATGTGCCGCCGCTCACTGGGCATCAGGCCGACACGCTTGACCCCGAACACCCCGGCGATCGACTCGAACTTGGGCCGCAAAGCCTGGAACTGCAGGTTGATGAGGTTCGGGCAGTGCAGGTAGATGGCATTGCCGTGGTCCCCTCCCACCTCGCCGCGCAGCACGTTGATGCCGTACTCCACCAGCAGGTTGAGAATGTCGCGAAGGATGCCGATGCGGTTCTGGCAATGCACTTTGATACGCATGAGTGCTCTCGAAGCGGCGAAGTTTTTCAACCTCGCTCGGAAAAGTCGTAAAGATAAGCTGACAAAAACGAGGTGTTCGCCGGCTTGATGTGCCGGATTTTCCGACATTCCAGACGATTTGTAAAATAATCGTTACGAATTGAGGTCAACAGGCGGCACCGCCACCTGACAACCCCCGTGCAAATCATCTGGCGAGGGGATATTCCTGATGCATGTCTGGACATAACAAGAAATGCCCTCACCAGGAGAGCCACATGAAACAAACGCAATACGTGGCACGCGAGCCCGATGCGAATGGTTTTATCGACTACCCGCAGCAAGAGCATGCGGTGTGGAACACCCTGATCACCCGTCAGTTGAAAGTGATCGAAGGCCGTGCGTGCCAGGAATACCTGGACGGCATCGAGCAGCTCAAGCTGCCCCATGACCGCATTCCGCAACTGGGCGAGATCAACAAGGTGCTGGGCGCCACCACCGGCTGGCAGGTTGCCCGGGTGCCGGCGCTGATCCCCTTCCAGACCTTCTTCGAGCTGCTGGCCAGCAAACGCTTCCCGGTCGCCACGTTCATCCGCACCCCCGAAGAACTGGACTACCTGCAGGAACCGGACATCTTCCACGAGATCTTCGGCCACTGCCCGTTGCTGACCAACCCCTGGTTCGCCGAATTTACCCACACCTACGGCAAGCTGGGCCTGGCCGCGACCAAGGAACAGCGCGTGTACCTGGCACGGCTGTACTGGATGACCATCGAGTTCGGCCTGATGGAGACCCCGCAAGGTCGCAAGATCTACGGCGGCGGCATCCTCTCCTCGCCCAAGGAGACCGTCTACAGTCTTTCTGGCGAGCCGGAGCACCAGGCTTTCGACCCGATCGAAGCCATGCGCACACCGTACCGCATCGACATCCTGCAGCCGCTGTACTTCGTGCTGCCAAACCTCAAGCGCCTGTTCGACCTGGCCCACGAAGACATCATGGGCATGGTCCAGCAAGCCATGCAGCTGGGGTTGCACACGCCGAAGTTCCCACCCCGGCAGGCTGCCTGAGCCCTCCCGATAACAACTCGAACCGGATAAGTAACCATGAATGCCTTGAACCAAGCCCATTGCGAAGCCTGCCGCGCCGATGCGCCGAAAGTCACCGACGACGAACTGGCCGAGCTGATCCGCGAGATCCCGGACTGGAACATCGAAGTACGCGACGGCCACATGGAGCTGGAGCGCGTGTTCCTGTTCAAGAACTTCAAGCACGCCCTGGCGTTCACCAATGCCGTGGGCGAGATCGCTGAAGCCGAAGGCCACCACCCGGGCCTGCTGACCGAATGGGGCAAGGTCACCGTGACCTGGTGGAGCCACTCGATCAAGGGCCTGCACCGCAACGATTTCATCATGTGCGCCCGCACCGACAAGCTTGCCGAGACAGCTGAAGGCCGCAAGTAAACGGCTGGCAAGTCGAAAAGGGGCCGCATGTCGGCCCCTTTTTCATTGGGAAAATGTCCGGTATCCGCACGCAAAACCGACAAGCGAGGGGGAATTAGTTACAAATTGTCATCCAGACTTGTGTATCCTGCCCCAGCTTTCCGAAGCTCGAACCGCGCCTGGCGCAGACTTTTCACTCACACTTGCGAGGAACGACGAGATGCATGAAATCCCGAATCTTCCCTTCCCAAGCCTGAACCCCGAAGAGCCAACCGTTGCCGCCCACTCCGAACCGACGCCTGCCGTCGAGGATGGCGACGATCAATCCAGCGCTGATCAGGAATAACCGCGCACGCTCATCGACTGTGTGAAAACGGCTGACCTGCGGGTCACCTCCGTCATCTGAGTTTTCACACCGTCCAGCCTCCCTGGCTTGCCCGAGACAAGCATTTTTCATTCAACTCATTTTCCTGGATCGCTATCATGGCAAGGCTTGTCCCTGCCTCGTCATCCACTGGATTCGCCATGTCCGCGCCCGCGCCGTCCCAACTTGCAATTACCGCGCAAGTGGTTTCCATCGTCCTGTTCACCTTCATCGGCTACCTGAACATCGGCATCCCCCTGGCCGTGCTGCCCGGCTACGTGCACAACGACCTGGGCTTCAGCGCCGTGGTCGCGGGCCTGGTGATCAGCGTGCAGTACCTGGCCACCCTGCTCAGCCGCCCCACCGCCAGCCGCATCATCGACAACCTGGGCAGCAAGAAGGCGGTCATGTACGGGCTGTTCGGCTGCGGCCTGAGTGGCGTGTTCATGCTGGCCTGCGCCTTCCTTACCCACTTGCCGTGGGTCAGCCTGGCCTGCCTGCTGGTCGGTCGGCTGGTGTTGGGGAGTGCCGAGAGCCTGGTGGGTTCTGGCTCGATTGGCTGGGGCATCGGCCGGGTCGGCACCGATAACACCGCCAAGGTCATTTCCTGGAACGGCATCGCCAGCTATGGCGCCCTGGCCGTCGGCGCGCCACTGGGTGTGCTGATGGTCAAGGGCCTGGGCCTGTGGAGCATGGGCGCGAGCATCATCGTGCTGGGCGCCGTCGGCCTGCTGCTGGCCTGGCCGAAACGCGCCGCCCCCATCGTCAGCGGCGTGCGCCTGCCGTTCCTGCGGGTGCTGGGCAAGGTGTTCCCGCATGGCTCGGGACTGGCCCTGGGCTCGATCGGCTTCGGCACCATCGCCACGTTCATTACCCTCTACTACGCCAGCCAAGGCTGGACGAACGCGGCACTGACACTGAGCCTGTTCGGCGCCAGCTTCATCAGTGCACGGCTGCTGTTCGGCAACCTGATCAACCGGATAGGCGGGTTTCGCGTGGCCATCGCCTGCCTGTCGGTGGAGACGCTGGGCCTGCTGATGCTGTGGCTCGCGCCCAGTGCGCAGATGGCACTGGCCGGCGCGGCGCTGAGCGGGTTCGGTTTCTCGCTGGTGTTCCCGGCGCTGGGAGTGGAAGCGGTGAACCAGGTTTCGGCGGCCAACCGCGGGGCGGCGGTGGGGGCGTATTCGCTGTTCATCGACTTGTCGCTGGGGATAACCGGGCCGCTGGTGGGGGCTGTGGCTTCGGGGTTCGGGTTTGCTTCGATGTTTCTGTTTGCGGCAGCGGCGGCGTGTTGCGGGCTGGTGTTGAGTCTGTATCTGTATCGGCAGGCGCGAACGGGGCGCGGCAAGGTGCACGAGGCGTAAGGCTTGCAGTGGCTGTACCGGCCCTATCGCCGGCAAGCCGGCGATAGGGCCCTGAAGGTCAGCGCTGGGCGTATTGCAACACCACCTCCAGCGGATGACGCATCTGCCGCTCGGTCATGCGCTTGACCTGGCTGCGGCACGAGTAACCGGTCGCCAGCGGCTCACCGTCCTTGTCCAGCCTGGTCGCCCACGACTGCTCGAAAATGGTCCGCGAAGTGTCCTGGTTGCGCGCCTCGTGGCCGTAGGTACCGGACATGCCGCAGCACCCCGTAGCCTCGGTCACCAGCTTCAGACCCAGGCGGGCAAATACCTGCTCCCATTGCCTGGTACTGGCCGGCACGTTGGTCTTCTCGGTGCAGTGCGCCATCAGGCGGAAGTTGCCCGGTGCAGTCGGCGCCTGTTCCGGCAAGACATTCATCAGCCATTCCTGGGGCAGCAGCACGTTCGGGCTGCCCGCAAGCCCTGGCACCTTCTGGTATTCCTGGCGGTAGACCAACGTCATCGCAGGGTCCAGGCCCACCAACGGTACGCCGCAGTCGGCCAGGGCCTTGAGCTGGGTGGCATTGCGAATGGCCGCCTTGGCGAAGGCGCCGAGGAAACCTTGCACATGCAGCGGCTTGCCGTTGGCACTGTAGGGCGCAAGGAACACCTTGTGGCCCAAGCGGTGCGCCAGCTCGATGAACGCGGCCAGCAGCGGCGTCTCGAAGTAACGGGTGAAGGCATCCTGCACCAGCACGATGCTGCGCTCGCGCTGGGCAGGCGTCAGTTCGCGCAGCGCAGGCACGCTGGCCACGCCGACCCGGCAGCGGGTCAGGGTGGACTGGAAGTTGAAGCGGCTGATCAGCGGGCTGTCGACCATCCCTACCTGGTCCGCCAGCAACTTGCTCACCCACTTCGAGCCCATCACCGCGTTGTACAGCCCCGGCGCATGGGCCAGGTAAGGGATGGTGAACTCGAGCGACCCTATCAGATAGTCGCGCAGCGGACGCTGGTAGCGGCCGTGGTACAGCTCGAGGAAGCGCGAGCGGAAGTCCGGCACATTGACCTTGATCGGGCACTGCCCCGCGCAGGACTTGCACGCCAGGCAGCCGGCCATGGCGTCGTACACTTCATGGGAGAAGTCCTCCTGCCCCTGGCTACGTGCACGGTTGTTGCGCAGGCGCGCCGGCAGGCCCTTGAGCCACGACACCTTGTTGCGCGCCGCCGCCAGTACGTCGATGTTCGCTTCGCCCTGCAGGCGCAGCCACTCGCGCATCAGCGAGGCGCGGCCCTTGGGCGAATGCTGGCGTTCGCGCGTGGCCTTCCACGACGGGCACATGGCGTCGTTGGGGTCGTAGTTGTAGCAAGCACCGTTGCCGTTGCAGTGCACGGCGCTGGGGAAGTCCTGCCACACGCGCTCGTCGATGGTACGGTCGAGGTCGCCGCGCAGGGTCACGCCATCGACCGGGGTCAGGCCCTCGGCACTGTCCGGCGGAGTACAGATCTTGCCCGGGTTGAGCTGGTTGTGCGGGTCGAAGGCGCCCTTCAGGCGCTGCAGCGCCGGGTACAGTGCCCCGAAATACTCCGGCACGTATTCCGAGCGCAGGCCTTTACCGTGCTCGCCCCACAGCAGGCCGCCGTAGCTTTTGGTCAGCGCCGCCACGGCGTCGGAGATCGGCTTGACCAGCGCGGCCTGGGCCGGGTCTTTCATGTCCAGCGCTGGGCGCACGTGCAGCACGCCGGCATCGACGTGACCGAACATGCCATAGGCCAGGCCGTAGCCGTCGAGCAGCGCACGGAAGTCGGCGATGTAGTCGGCCAATTGCTCCGGCGGCACGGCGGTATCTTCCACGAACGGCTGCGGGCGCACCTCGCCCTCGACGTTGCCGAGCAGGCCCACCGAGCGCTTGCGCATGGTGTAGACGCGGGTCACCGCCTCGGCGCCCTCGGCCAGGGTGTGGCCCAGGCGCTCGACGCTGGTGTCGTTCTGCAGGTGGTCGATGAACGCCAGGACCCGGGCATTGACCTCGCCCGGCTCGTCACCACAGAACTCCACCAGGTTGATACCCAGGGTCGGGCGCTCGGGGTCGGCCGGGAAGTATTCGGCCACGCTGTGCCAGACGATGTCCTTCATCGCCAGCATCAGCACCTTGGAATCCACCGTCTCGATCGACAGCGGCTTGTGCGCCATCAACGCATTGGCATCGCGCAGGGCGTCCATGAAGCTGCCATAGCGCACGTTCACCAGCACCGCATACTTCGGGATGGGCAGCACATTGAGCTTGGCTTCCACCACATAGCCCAACGACCCTTCGGCACCACACAGCACGCTGTTGAGATTGAACCGGCCCTGCTCGTCGCGCAGGTGGGCCAGGTCGTAACCGGTCAGGCAACGGTTGAGCTTGGGGAAGGTGGTCTCGATCAGCTCGGCCTGGGTTTCCTGGATGTCCCGCGCCATGCGGTACACCTCACCGACCCGGCCGTCGGCAGCACAGGCCCGCTCCAGTGCGGCATCGTCGATCGGCAGGCTGTGCAGGCGTTCGCCACCGAGCAGCACGCTGTGCAGTTCGAGGACGTGGTCGCGGGTCTTGCCATAGGTGCAACTGCCCTGGCCGCTGGCGTCGGTGTTGATCATGCCGCCGACGGTGGCGCGGTTGGAGGTGGACAGTTCAGGGGCAAAGAACAGCCCGTGCGGCTTGAGCGCGGCATTGAGCTGGTCCTTGACCGTACCGGCCTCGACCCGCACCCAGCGTTCCTCGACGTTGATCTCGAGGATCTTGTTCATGTGCCGCGACAGGTCGACCACGATGCCATCGGTCAGCGACTGGCCGTTGGTACCTGTGCCACCGCCGCGCGGGGTCAGCTTGACCTGCTGGAACCGCGACTCACCCATCAGTCTGGCGACCCGCGCCACGTCATCGGCGTCCAGCGGGAACACCGCGGCCTGGGGCAGGCGCTGATAGATCGAGTTGTCGGTGGCCAACACCGTGCGGGTGCCGTAGTCGGCGCTGATCTGGCCACGGAAGCCACTGTTGCGCAGGGCTTCGAGGAATTCGGGATATGCGGCGCTCGGCGCAAGGGTCGACAGCTGGGCGATCATCGAAGGATGGCCTCTTGATATGGGCTAATTCACGGAAATCCTGTCATCCCGGCATAGGTCAATGCAGGCAGGGATGACGTGCAAGCCAATGTTCCTGTAGTTTGGCCTCAGGGGCAAACGGATAATCCTGCCGCTATCGATGACTTTTGTGAATGAATTACCGCCACCTGACGCCCTCCATGTCGCTACTGCTGGCTTTCGAGGCTGCTGCTCGGCATGAAAGCTATACCCGCGCCGCCGCCGAGCGGTCCCTGACCCAGAGCGCGGTGAGTCGCCAGGTTCAGGCGCTGGAACAGCAACTGGGCCTGACCCTGTTCCGCCGTGAAGGCCGCCAGGTGCAACTGACCGATGTCGGCCGGCTGTACCAGCGTGAACTCAGCGAGGCACTGGGGCGCATTCGCAGTGCCACCTTGCAGGCCTTGGCCTATCAATCCGGGGTCGGCACCCTGCGCCTTGCCACCTTGCCCACGTTCGGTTCCAAGTGGCTGCTGCCGCGCCTGCACGCGTTCTACAGTGCCCACCCGGGGATGCTGGTGCATATTCATTCACGGATCGAAGCGATCAACTTCGATACCAGCGAGATCGATGCCGCCATCGGCGTGGCCAGCCATGACCTGCCCGGGCTGATCTGCCATCGCCTGCATGCCGAGGAACTGGTGGTGATCCTGCCGCCGCAGGCCGGCGTTGAAACCCCGAATTGGCCGCCCTCGCGGATCAGCGAGGAAGTGCTACTGAACGTTGCCAACAACCCCCACGCCTGGGGCGAATGGTTCTCGCACCATGGCTTGCCGCACCGGGCGATGCGCCTGGGGCCTAGCTTCGAACTGACCTCGCACCTGATCCAGGCCGTGCGCGCCGGGATTGGTATCGGGCTGGTGCCGCGGATCCTGGTGGAAGAGGAGCTGGCCAAGGGCGAGCTGTTCAGCCCGGGGGCGGCGTTTGCCAGCCAGCGCAGCTACTACCTGATCTATCCGCCGAGGAACGAGGCGCTGCCTTCGTTGCGGGCGTTTCGCAGCTGGTTGCTCGAACAGATCTGAACGTTTTCCTGCCTGTACCGGCCCTATCGCCGGCAAGCCGGCTCCTACAGAGTCCGCGCTGTACCTGTGGGAGCTGGCTTGCCAGCGATAGGGCCGGTACAGCCAACAAAAAACCCGATGCCAGTCACCTGGCATCGGGTTTTCAGTTACCCAACGCAGCCCTTACTTGGCCACAGTACCGGCAGCCCCATTGGCCTGCGGCCGTTGCTTGCCCTTGAGCAGGTAAGCCACGTACATCACCAGCAGCCACACCGGAATCGCATACACCGACACCTGGATGCCCGGGATCAGCAGCATGATGCCCAGAATCAACACCACGAAGGCCAGGCAGATGTAGTTGCCATATGGATACCACAGTGCCTTGAACAGCGGCTTCTGACCGGTGCGATCGAGGTGCTGGCGGAACTTGAGGTGCGAATAGCTGATCATCGCCCAGTTGATCACCAGGGTCGCCACCACCAACGACATCAGCAACTCCAGCGCATTCTGCGGGATGAAGTAGTTGAGCAGCACGGCGATCAGGGTCACGGCCGCCGATACCAGGATCGAACGCACCGGCACACCACGCTTGTCGACCTTGGCCAGGGCCGCCGGAGCGTCACCCTGTTCGGCCATGCCCAGCAGCATGCGTGCGTTGCAGTAGGTGCCGCTGTTGTACACCGACAGCGCTGCAGTCAGGACCACGAAGTTCAGCAGATGCGCCGCCACATCGCTGCCCAGCAGCGAGAACACCTGGACGAACGGGCTGCTGCCGTAGCTGCCGCCGGACGCGTCGATGCTGGCGACCAGGTTGTCCCATGGGGTCAGCGACAGCAGCACCACCAGCGCACCGATGTAGAAGATCAGGATGCGATAGATGACCTGGTTGATCGCCTTGGGGATCACGGTTTTCGGCTTGTCGGCTTCAGCTGCGGTGAACCCGAGCATTTCCAGGCCGCCGAAGGAGAACATGATGAACGCCAAGGCCATGACCAGACCACTGACGCCATGCGGGAAGAAGCCGCCATGGGCCCACAGGTTGGTCACCGAGGCATCAGGGCCGCCGCTGCCACTGGTCAGCAGGTAGGCACCCAGGCCGATCATGCCGACGATGGCTGCCACCTTGATGATGGCGAACCAGAACTCGGCTTCGCCGAAGACCTTCACGTTCATCAGGTTGATGGCGTTGATCAGCAGGAAGAAACCGGCCGCCGTCACCCAGGTCGGGATCTCAGGCCACCAGTAGTGGATGTACTTGCCAACCGCCGTGAGCTCCGACATGCCCACCAGGATATACAGCACCCAGCAGTTCCAACCCGACAGGAAGCCGGCGAAACCACCCCAGTACTTGTGGGCAAAATGGCTGAACGAACCGGCTACCGGCTCTTCGACGATCATTTCACCCAACTGGCGCATGATCATGAAGGCGATGAAGCCGCAGATGGCGTAGCCGAGGATCATCGACGGGCCGGCGGATTTCATCACGCCTGCCGAGCCAAGGAACAGGCCGGTGCCAATTGCGCCGCCCAAAGCGATCAATTGGATGTGGCGGTTCTTCAGGCCCCGCTTGAGCTCGCCTGAATGCATGTTTTGTCCACTCATGAACGAAGTCACCTGCATTGTTTTTATCTGTGACGGAATCGGACCCACCGCGCTCGTGGCGCAGCGGAATGGGCAAGGTGGTTACCTTGGGTTTCTTGCCGACGGGTGCCGTCAGGGCGGATCAACCAGGTGTCGGCAAGAGTGCGCGGTACGCAAAAGGGTCACAGGTAAAACGCGGCGCACTGTATACCCCCGCGAGCGCGCAGGCGTCAACGCGTTGCGTCAATTCCCCGGGGAAAAACGCAGCGATCCTGTGGTGAGAGCCATCTTGGGCGAAGTGATCGGCGTACATGGCGCCTCCATTTGTTGTTTTGTCTGCCCGACGCTGAGGACGGGCTAGTGCACACGGCAATGGCGGCTATAACAGCGTGGGGACGGGGGTTTGGGCAATAGGGGGGCGGGGCGGGACAGGGTTTGCCGAGCGCGCGCGCGGCAAGTTCTGTTTACAGAAAATCAGCCCAGCCAAGGAAGCCCGGGAAATTTGTACAATTTTCTTTACAGAGCGGTTTGAAAACTTGCCAGCCGTCCGAAAAATTGTTTGCCCTCAGTATCTTGGGCCGCTTTGCGGCCAATCGCCGGCAAGCCGGCTCCCACAGAGACCGCAGTCGTCCCTGGAAAACAGGCACAAAAAAGCCAGCCCGAGGGCTGGCTTTCTGCGCACCGCGAGGGCAGTCAGCCGCGCGGCTTGCCGCGACCGCGGCCGGCCGGCTTGTCACCTTCGGGCTTGGACGGGCGCTTGCGCATTTCGCTTGGGCGCTCGGCAACGGCGCTGCCGCGGCTCTTGCGGGGTGCTTCCTCGCGCGGCTGGCGTGCCGGGCGCTCGGCAGCAGCACCGCCTTCATGCGCCGGGCGCAGGTTGCGCACGCGCTCGCCACGGCCCATCGGACGCGACGACTTGCGCTGCAGGCGCTCCATCTTGTCCTTGGCCTTGAGGTTCATGGCAGGCAGCGCAACCGGCTGCAGGCCCACTTCGGCGGCCAGGATGTCGATTTCGCCCTGGCTCATTTCACGCCAGCGACCCATCGGCAGGTCGGAGTTGAGGAACACCGGGCCGAAACGCACGCGCTTGAGGCGGCTGACCACCATGCCCTGGGATTCCCACAGCCGACGCACTTCGCGGTTGCGGCCTTCCATCACCACGCAGTGGTACCAGTGGTTGAAGCCTTCGCCGCCCGGTGCCTTCTGGATGTCGGTGAACTTGGCCGGGCCGTCTTCGAGCATCACGCCCGCCTTCAGGCGATCGATCATCTCGTCGTCGACTTCACCACGCACACGCACCGCGTATTCGCGGTCCATCTCGTAGGACGGGTGCATCAGGCGATTGGCCAACTCACCGTCGGTGGTGAACAGCAGCAGGCCGGTGGTGTTGATGTCCAGGCGGCCGATGTTGATCCAGCGGCCTTCCTTCGGCCGTGGCAGGCGGTCGAACACGGTCGGGCGGCCTTCCGGGTCGTCGCGGGTGCAGATTTCGCCGTCTGGCTTGTTGTACATGATTACCCGGCGAGTGGCTTCGGCAGCCTCTTCACGCTTGATCAGCTTGCCGTCGACGGCGATGGCGTCGTGCAGGTCGACACGCTGGCCGAGGGTAGCCTCGACGCCGTTGACCTTGATGCGGCCCTGGCTGATCCAGGCCTCGACGTCACGGCGCGAGCCCACGCCGATACGCGCCAGCACTTTCTGCAGCTTTTCGCCGGATGGCGGGGTAATTTCGGTAGATTGCAGGTCTTGCTCACTCATCTGGGCACCTCCCGGTGTAGGAATGAAAACTCAGGTCTTGGCGACGGACGCGCCAAAAGGCCGCGCATCATACGCGGTTCGGTGGGGGAACGCACTGGAGGGTAGAACGTTTTGTGCGGGGTGGAAGTTATTTCTGCCCGGTGGTTGATGGTGCCTGGACCGGCCCTATCGCCGGCAAGCCGGCTCCCACAGATACCGCGCAGGCTGCAAATCCTGTAGGAGCTGGCTTGCCAGCGATGAGGCCAGCGAAGGCTCAGTGCTGCCCCTTGCCCTCTTCTTCCGCCGGTGCCTGCGGCTCTTCTTCGCGCAAATCATCGAAATCGGTCTTCAGCCCCTCTTCCATGGCATCCAGTTCCACCAGCAGGCTGCGGAAACTGGTCTCCTCCTTCGGCTCGACCGCTGCTTCTGGCTCACCCAGACTGGCATCGGCCAACGCCTGAATGTGCGCCGGCACCGGCGCGTCATCCGGATCGAGCAGCGGCTCCGGCTCCATCTCGCGAAGCTCCGCCAACGCCGGCAATTCGTCCAGGCTCTTGAGGTTGAAGTGATCGAGAAACGCCTTGGTGGTGGCGAACATCGCCGGCCGCCCGGGCACCTCGCGGTAGCCGACCACGCGAATCCACTCGCGCTCCATCAGGGTCTTGATGATATTGCTGTTGACCGCCACGCCACGCACATCCTCGATTTCACCGCGGGTGATCGGCTGGCGGTAGGCGATCAGGGCCATGGTTTCCAGCAGCGCACGGGAATATCGCTGCGGGCGCTCCTCCCACAGCCGCCCCACCCAGGGCGCGAAATCTTCACGAATCTGCAGGCGATAGCCGCTGGCGACCTCCTTGAGCTCGAAGGCACGGCCCGCGCAGGACTTGCCCAGCACTTCAAGGGCCTTCTTGAAGACCTTCGGCTCGGGGCGCTCGGCCTCCTCGAACAGCTCGTACAGGCGTTCGAGCGATTGCGGCTTGCCCGAGGCGAGCAGAAACGCCTCGATCAGCGACGCCAGGTCGCGGGGTTCATTCAGGTTCATCGGTTTCTTCGACAGACTCGGCGCGCAGCCGCACATGGATCGGCGCAAATGCCTCATTCTGCACCAGTTCGATCAGCGATTCCTTGACCAACTCGAGAATCGCCATGAAGGTCACCACTACGCCCAGCTTGCCCTCCTCGACGCCGAACAGCTCGACGAAGGGCACGAAGCCGCCACCCTTGAGGCGCTCGAGCACATCGCCCATGCGCTCACGGGTCGACAGGGTCTCACGGGTGATCTGGTGGCTCTCGAACAGGTCGTTGCGGCGCATGACCTCGGCCATGGACACCAGCAGCTCTTCCAGGCTGACTTGCGGCAACAGCTTGCGCACCTTGGCCTGCGGCGCTTCCAGGCGCGGCACGACGACATCGCGACCGACCCGGGGCAGCGCGTCGATGCCCTCGGCGGCGGCCTTGAACCGTTCGTATTCCTGCAGCCGGCGGATCAGTTCGGCACGCGGGTCGCCCTCCTCTTCCTCGATCTCGACCGAGCGTGGCAGCAGCATGCGTGACTTGATCTCGGCCAGCATCGCGGCCATCACCAGGTATTCGGCGGCCAGCTCCAGGCGCACGCTCTTCATCAGCTCGACATAGCCCATGTACTGGCGGGTGATCTCCGCCACGGGGATGTCGAGGATGTCGATGTTCTGCTTGCGGATCAGGTACAGCAGCAGGTCCAGCGGGCCTTCGAACGCCTCGAGGATGACTTCCAGGGCGTCCGGCGGGATGTACAGGTCCAGCGGCATTTCGGTGAGGGCTTCGCCGTAGACCAGGGCCAGCTGCAATTGTTGTGGCGATTCGGCTGCGATGCCAGGTGCCTCAGGGGTTTCCAACATGCTCACGCGTTGACCAGGAACGGTGTGGGATCGCCGCAACCTTCGCGGATCAAAGCCGGTTCATCGCCGGTCAGGTCGATGATGGTCGAGGCCTTGAGGTCACCGAAGCCGCCATCGATGATCAGGTCGACATGGTGCTCCAGGCGTTGACGGATCTCGTACGGGTCGGTCATGGGTTCTTCGTCGCCCGGTAAGATCAGGCTCACGCTCATCAACGGCTCGCCCAGCTCTTCGAGCAGCGCCAGGACAATCGGGTTGGACGGCACGCGCAGGCCGATGGTACGGCGCTTCTCGTGCATCAGCAGCCGCGGCACTTCCCGGGTGGCATTGAGGATGAAGGTATAGGGACCGGGAATGTGCGCCTTGAGCAGGCGGAAAGTGGAGGTATCGATCTTGGCGAACAACCCCATTTGCGACAGGTCGCAGCACAGCAGGGTGAAATTGTGTTGCTTGTCCAGCTGGCGCAAGCGGCGAACCCGTTCGATCGCGTTCTTGTCGCCGATCTGGCAACCCAACGCGTAGGCCGAGTCGGTGGGATACACCACCACACCGCCCTTGCGAATGATCTCGACAGCCTGTTTGATCAGGCGCGCCTGCGGGTTTTCCGCATGAATCTGGAAAAATTGGCTCACGTAGTCGTCCTGTTCATACCGCCAAAGGCTGTTCATGGCTGAATCGGCGCCACAGAGGTGGCAGGTCCTCGGGCAATGGCCGGTAGGCACCGATCTCGCCCCAGGTGCCGGGGCCGTGGAAATCGCTACCGGCGCTTGCCAGCAGGCCGAACTCACGGGTGAGGATGGACATCGTGCCCACCTGCTCGGCCGGCATCATCCCGTTGACTACCTCAAGTGCCTGCCCGCCTGCCTGAATATAGTCGGCAATCAGCCGCCTGCGCTTGCTGCGGGTCAGATCGTAGTGCATGGGATGGGCCAGGCTCACCCACGCATTGGACTGACGCAGGGTGGCAACAGTTTCTTCAAGGGTCGGCCAGTGCTGCTTGACGTCACCGAGCTTGCCCGCCCCCAGCCACTTGCGAAACGCCTCGCCGCGGTCCTTGACGTGCCCCGCGCGCACCAGGAACTCGGCGAAATGCGGCCGCGCCGGCGCGTTGCCGCTGTCGCCCAGCTCCTGCTGCATGGCGCGAGCGCCATCGAGGGCGCCCGGCATGCCTTTGGCGGCCAACCGTTTGTCGATTTCCTCCGCGCGCAGCCAGCGGCCACGGTGCAAGGCTTCGATAGCCTCGGCCAGGGGCGGGGCATCGAGGGGGAAATCATAGCCCAGCACATGAATGGTCGCCCCGCCCCAGGTGCACGACAGCTCTACGCCGCTGACCCAGCGCAGGCCAAGCTCGGCGCAGGCCTGGCGTGCTTCTGGCAGGCCTTCGAGGGTGTCATGGTCGGTCAGGGCCAAGGTCTGCACCCCGTGCTCATGGGCCCGGGCGACCAGGACCGCAGGCGACAGGGCGCCATCGGAGGCCGTGCTGTGACAGTGCAGATCAACATTCATGGAGGAGCGCTTTCGCTGGAATCGATGTTTGTTATTATGCCGTCACATCCCGATTCTGGCTGCCATTGTGAAACAATTCATCGATTTCATCCCGCTGCTGCTGTTCTTCATCGTCTACAAGCTCGACCCACGCCCGATGGAAGTCGCTGGCCACAGCTTCGAATTCGGCGGCATCTACAGCGCCACGGCAATGCTGATCATCAGCTCGCTGGTGGTGTACGGCGCCCTGTTCCTGCGCCAGCGCAAGCTGGAAAAGGGCCAGTGGCTGACCTTGGTCGCCTGCCTGGTGTTCGGCGGCCTGACCTTGACCTTCCACAGCGAAACCTTCCTCAAATGGAAAGCGCCGGTGGTCAACTGGCTGTTCGCCCTGGGTTTTGCCGGCAGCCACTTCATCGGCGACCGAGTCCTGATCAAGCGCATCATGGGCCACGCCCTGACCCTGCCCGACGCCGTGTGGGCTCGCCTGAACCTGGCCTGGATCGTGTTCTTCCTGTTCTGCGGCGCGGCCAACCTGTTCGTCGCCTTCACCTTCCAGGACTTCTGGGTCGACTTCAAGGTGTTCGGCAGCCTGGGCATGACCGTGATCTTCCTGGTGGCGCAGGGTGTGTACCTGTCGCGCCACCTGCACGACGACCCCTCCACCTCCAAGACCAAGGATTGACATGCTCTACGCCATCATCGCCAGCGACGTCGCGAACTCCCTGGAAAAGCGCCTGGCCGCACGTCCGGCGCACATCGAGCGCCTGCAGCAACTCAAGGCCGAAGGCCGCGTGGTACTGGCCGGCCCGCACCCGGCCATCGACAGCAACGACCCGGGTGAAGCCGGCTTCAGCGGCAGCCTGATCGTCGCCGAGTTCGACTCGCTCGCTGCCGCACAGGCCTGGGCCGATGCCGACCCGTACATCGCCGCGGGCGTGTACGACAAGGTGATCGTCAAGCCCTTCAAGCAAGTCTTGCCATAACCGACAAATTGGCGGTGTCTGCTGTATCTTTGCCACTGGCGGACACGTCAGACGCCGTCGATTTGAATTGAGTGAGTCATGAGCGAGCTGTTACTGATTGATGACGACCAGGAACTCTGCGAGCTGCTCGGCAGCTGGCTGATCCAGGAAGGTTTTGCCGTGCGCGCCTGCCACGACGGCCAGAGCGCGCGCCAGGCCCTGGCCGAGCACGAGCCTGCAGCGGTCGTGCTGGACGTGATGCTGCCCGACGGCAGTGGCCTGGAGCTGCTCAAGCAGCTGCGCAGCGAACATACCGAGTTGCCGGTGCTGATGCTCTCGGCCCGCGGCGAACCGCTGGACCGCATCCTCGGACTGGAACTGGGCGCCGACGACTACCTGGCCAAGCCTTGCGACCCCCGTGAGCTCACCGCGCGCCTGCGGGCCGTGCTGCGCCGCAGCCACCCGACCGCCGCCAGCACGCAACTGGAGATCGGTGACCTGGCCTTCAGCCCGGTCCGTGGCGTGGTCAGCATCGACGGCCGGGAGATGAGCCTCACCTTGTCCGAAAGCCGCATCCTCGAAGCCCTGCTGCGCCAACCCGGCGAGCCGCTGGACAAGCAGGAGCTCGCACAGATCGGCCTGGGCCGCAAGCTGACCCTGTATGACCGCAGCCTGGACATGCACGTGAGCAATCTGCGCAAGAAGATCGGCCCGCATGCCGACGGCCGCCCGCGCATCGTCGCCCTGCGCAGCCGTGGGTACTACTACAGCCTTTGATCAGCCACAAGCTTCTAGCTTCAAGCCACAAGAAAAGTATCCACTCGCACGCTGTTTCTTGTCGCTTGCAGCTTGCAACTTGCCGCTGCTTCTTTACCTAGCCTTTACGCTTCGCTGACTGCGCTTGACCTTGATCTCCCTAGACTGTGCTCATCCGGTAACCACCGGCCCATGAAAGGAGAGACACCATGCGCAAGACCCTTATCGCCCTGATGTTCGCCGCCGCCCTGCCGACCGTGGCCATGGCCATGCCTGAAGGCGGCCAGCGTCACGACGGCCCGCATCATCGCGGTGATGCGCCTTTCGCCCAACTGGACCTGAGCCGTGAACAGCGCCAGGAGATCCGCAAGCTGATGGGCGAGCAGATGAAAAACCGCCACGACATCACCGAACGCTACATGGCCAAACTGCCAGCCGCCGAGCAGAAGGCCATGAAAGATGAGCTCAAGGCCAGCCACGACAAGTCCGAAAGCCAGATCCGCGCGTTGCTCAAGCCTGACCAGCAGAAGAAGTTCGACGAACTGCAGAAAGAGCGTGAAGCACGCAAGGCCGAATGGAAGGAGTTCCAGGCCTGGAAAGCTGAAAAAGGCAACAAGGCCCAGTAAGCTATCCCACCGATGCCCGGCCCGCGCCCACCCGCGGGCCGGGCTTTTCCCGTTTACAGGAGGTGCTCTTGCGTTCTCTGTTCTGGCGCATCCTGGCCAGCTTCTGGCTGGCTATCACGCTGGTTGCCGGCCTGTCGATCCTGCTGGGCCACATGCTCAACCAGGACGCTTGGATCCTCAGCCGCCACCCCGGCCTCAACACCCTGGCCAGCCATTGGGCCAAGCACTACGAGCAAGAAGGCGTGGAGGCTGCGCAGATGTTCCTGGAACGGCGCAGAGAACGTTACAAGATCGATGTGCAGGTGCTCGACGACAGCGGCGCGGCCGTGGTGCCCGGCACCTTCCCGCGCCGCGCCGCAGCCTTCGAGGCACGCCAGCACAACGACCAGCGCCGCTTGCCGTGGCGCCGCCTGACCGAGGAATACACCAGCCCCGAAAGCGGTGAAACCTACCTGCTGATCTACCGTATTCCGCACCCCGAGCTGGACGCCTGGCACCGCGAGAGCCTGCTGTGGCCGCTGAGCGCCCTGGGCATTGCCCTGGTGGTGCTGACCCTGTTCAGCCTGCTGGTGACCCTGTCGATCACCCGCCCGCTGAGCCGCCTGCGCGGCGCCGTACACGACCTCGGCCAGACCACCTACCAACAGAACAGCCTGGCCCGCCTGTCGGCGCGACGCGATGAATTCGGCGTGCTGGCCAAGGACTTCAACAAGATGGGCGCTCGCCTGCAGAGCCTGATCGGCAGCCAGCGTCAGCTGCTGCGCGACGTTTCCCACGAACTGCGTTCGCCCCTGGCTCGCCTGCGTATCGCCCTGGCCTTGGCCGAGCGCGCCGAGGCGGATCAGCGCCAGGCGCTGTGGCCACGCCTGACCCGTGAGTGCGACCGCCTGGAAGACCTGATCAGCGAAATCCTGACATTGGCCCGGGTCGATGCCGAGCAGGCACATGCCGAAACCGTCGACCTCAACATGTTGCTCGGCAGCGTGCGCAAGGATGCCCAGCTCAGCGCACCGGAGCAGGAAGTGAAGCTGGAGGCCCAGCCGGGGTTGACCCTGCAGGGTTGGCCGACGTTGATCGAGCGTGCCGTGGACAACTTGCTGCGCAATGCCTTGCGCTTCAATCCGGTGGGGCAGCCGATCGAAATTCGCGCCGGGCGTGAGCAGGAGCTGATCGTGGTGAGCGTGCGCGACCATGGGCCGGGGGTGGCTGCGGAGCATCTGGCGCAACTGGGTGAGCCATTCTTCAGGGCGCCGGGGCAGGATGCGGCAGGCCATGGGCTAGGGTTGGCGATTGCGCGCAAGGCGGCGGAGCGCCACGGCGGCAGCCTGGTGCTGGAGAATCATCCGCAAGGTGGTTTTGTCGCCCGCCTGGAGTTGCCTGAGGCTGTTTCGAGCATCTGATGGGGGACAGGGGCTGCTGCGCAGCCCATCGCCGGCAAGCCAGCTCCTACAGGTATGGCACAAGCCTTACGGCCAGCGCTGTACCTGTGGGAGCCGGCTTGCCGGCGATGGGCAGCAATGCATCACTCGCCCCAGGCGCTGACGAACTCGGCTGTCTCCAGAATCGGCGCCGTACGCGGCTCTGCCATCGGCGTCCCCACATACAGGTAACCGATCAACTCCTCGTTCTCGGCCATCCCCAATCCCTTGTGCACGAAACCATCGAAGGCCATGTCGCCGGTGCGCCACACCGCGCCGATGCCCTGGGCATGCGCCGCGATCAGGATGCCGTGGGCCGCGCAGCCCGCCGCCAGGCGCTGCTCGGACTTGGGCACCTTGAAGTGGTCCTGCAGCTTGGCGATCACCACGATCAGCAACGGCGCGCGCAACGGCATGGCGCGCGCCTTGTCCAGCGCAGCCTGGCTCGCATCGCCCTTGTGCTGCAGCGCCTGGGCAAACAGCTCACCGAGCTTCTCCCGCCCCTCGCCCTCGATGGTCAGGAAGCGCCAGGGCCGCAGCTGGCCGTGGTCAGGCGCGCGCAGCGCCGCCTGGAACAGCGCCTCGCGCTGGGCGTCATTGGGCGCAGGATCAGTCAGGCGTGGCACGGAAACACGGTTGAGCAATGCGTCGAGAGCCTCCATCGGCTACCCTCCTGGCAGGTGAATGTGCGGCCATTCTCAAGCTGCAAGCTACAAGCTGCAAGCGCCAAGAGGGCGCCGACCCGGTGCACAAGCCTTTTTCTTGCAGCTTGTAGCTCGCGGCTTGCAGCTGCCAGACCCATAGGTAGAATGGCGCCCTTCCGTTCAGAGTCAGAGCAGATCACATGGCCTTGCCGACCTTAAGGATCATTGGTTTCATCATCGGCATCTTCCTCATCACCCTGGCGGTCAGCATGGTCGTGCCCATGGCGACCCTGGTGATCTTCGAACGCACCGGCGACATGCCGTCGTTCCTCTGGTCCAGCCTTATCACCTTCGTCGCCGGCCTGGCCATGGTCCTGCAGGGCCGCCCCGAACATGTGCACCTGCGTCCGCGCGACATGTACCTGCTCACCGTCAGCAGCTGGCTGGTGGTGTGCGTGTTCGCCGCCCTGCCCTTCCTGCTGACCCAGCACATCAGCTACACCGACGCCTTCTTCGAGAGCATGTCCGGCATCACCGCCACCGGCGCCACGGTGCTCAGCGGGCTGGACAGCATGTCGCCGGGCATCCTGATGTGGCGCTCGATGCTGCACTGGCTCGGCGGCATCGGCTTCATCGCCATGGCGGTGGCGATCCTGCCGCTGCTGCGCATCGGTGGCATGCGCCTGTTCCAGACCGAATCCTCCGACCGCTCGGAAAAGGTCATGCCGCGCTCGCACATGGTCGCCAAGTCGATCGTGGGGGTCTACGTCGGCTTCTCGGTACTCGGCGCCGTGGCCTTCTGGTGGGCCGGCATGAGCCCCTTCGATGCGATCAACCACGCCATGTCGGCGATTTCCACCGGGGGTTTCTCGACCTCGGACCAGTCCCTGGCGAAATGGGACATCCCGGCGGTGCACTGGGTAGCCGTGGTGGTCATGATCCTCGGCAGCCTGCCGTTCACCCTCTACGTGGCGACCCTGCGCGGCAACCGCAAGGCGCTGATCCGCGACCAACAGGTGCAGGGGCTGCTCGGCATGTTGGTGGTCACCTGGCTGGTGCTGGGCACCTGGTACTGGGCCACGACCAAACTGCACTGGCTGGACGCCTTGCGCCACGTGGCGCTCAACGTGACCTCGGTGGTCACCACCACCGGCTTCGCGCTGGGTGACTACAGCCTGTGGGGCAATTTCTCGCTGATGCTGTTCTTCTACCTGGGCTTCGTCGGCGGCTGCTCCGGATCGACCGCTGGCGGCATCAAGATCTTCCGCTTCCAGGTGGCCTATATCCTGCTCAAGGCCAGCTTGAACCAGCTGATCCACCCACGCGCGGTGATCAAGCAGAAGTACAACGGCCACCGCCTCGACGAAGAGATCGTGCGTTCGATCCTGACGTTCTCGTTCTTCTTCGCCATCACCATCTGCGTGATGGCATTGCTGCTGTCACTGCTGGGCGTGGACTGGATGACTGCACTGACCGGCGCCGCCGGCACCGTCTCGGGCGTTGGCCCGGGCCTGGGTGAAGTGATCGGCCCATCGGGCAACTATGCCTCGCTGCCGGATGCCGCCAAGTGGATCCTCGCCAGCGGCATGCTGCTCGGGCGCCTGGAGATCATCACGGTGCTGGTGCTATGTATGCCGGCGTTCTGGCGTCATTGATCACGATGGGTTGCGCACCGCCCAGGCGGGCGCGGTACTCGGTGGGGGTGACGTCGAACCAGCGGCGGAACGCCCGGTAGAAGTTGCTGGGGTCGGCAAAGCCCAGCAGGTAGGCGGCCTCCAACAAGGTCATGCCCGGCTGGGCAAGGTATTGCTCGGCCAGCTCGCGCCGGGTGTCGTCCAGCAGCGTCTGGAAGCTGGTGCCCTCTTCCTGCAGACGGCGTTGCAGGGTGCGCTGGGACAGGTGCAGGGCCTGGGCCAGGGTCTCCCGCTTGGGCTCGCCCTGGGGCAGGATGCGGCACAGCACCTGGCGTACCCGGTGGGTGACCCGGCTTTCGGAAAAGCGCGCCAGGTACTCGCCGGCGAACCGGTCATGCAGCACCGCCATGGCTTCGTTGGCGGTCGGCAGTGGGGCTTCCATGTCGGCGCGCTCGAACACCAGCGCATCGTGTGGTGCGCCGAACACCAGGGGTGAGTGAAACGCCACCTTGTAGGGTTCGATATTCTTCGGCTGCGGCCCCTGGATCAACACCCGTCTGGGCTGTATGGGCCGGCCACTGAGCCACGTGCTCAGCGCCAGTGCGCATGCCAGCGACGCCTCGGAGCTGTGCCGGGTCGGCGGCAGGTGATCGCCGTGCACGGTGAGGATCAGGGAGTAGCCTTCAGGCCCCAGGCGGAAGCTCAGGTCGGAGCTTTCGGCGATGATGCGCTGGTAGCGCACCAGCCGCTCGAAACCTTCGGCCAGTGTGCGGCTGGACATCAACGCATAGCCCACCACGTGGAACGATGCCGGCCGCACCACCCGCGCCATGTTCAGGCCGATCGCTTCATTGCCGGACAGCTCCACCGCCAACTGCCACAGGCGGGTCATGGAGTCTTGTGGAAACCGCGCATCCGGGTCGTCGAGAGCGGCAAAATCGAGCCCCAGTTGCTTGAACATGGCACGGCAGTCGAGCCCTTCCAGCTCGAGTGCCTTGACGATCCCTGATGCCCAGCTGGCTGACGTGGTTCTCTCACTCATGACAGGCTTCTTATGCTGACCGCTTCATGCGGTGAACCTAAGGATACTCAATTGGCGCCTATTGTCACTGGCCGGCTCCGCCAATGACTCTAGACTCGTTTCAGGCTCCACGCCGTGTATCCTGTCAAAAAGTGATAATCCCGGAGCATTGCGATGACCACCACAGCGCAGTTTCGCAGTTTTGCCGAGTTCTACCCTTACTACCTGGGCGAACACAGCAACCCCACGTGCAGGCGCCTGCACTTTGTCGGCACCAGCCTGGTCATTGCCCTGCTGGCCTATACCATCGGCAGCGGCAAGTGGATGCTGCTGCTGGCCGTGCCGCTGTTCGGCTATGGCTTTGCCTGGGTCGGGCACTTCTTTTTCGAGAAGAACCGACCGGCCACCTTCAAGCATCCGCTGTACAGCCTGATCGGCGATTTCGCCATGTTCCGCGACATCCTGCTGGGCAAGATCAGCCTCTAGGGCTCAGGCAGGTTCGCGCAGCGCGGCGGCCTGCACGGTTTGCTGCGCCTCGGCCAGCCGATACAACTCGATGCTGCCGTCCCAGTGCTCGATCAGCGCCGTGCAAGACTCTACCCAATCGCCACAATTGAAGTATTCGACCTCGCCCACCGTGCGGATCTCGGCATGGTGGATATGCCCGCACACCACTCCGTGAAAACCCCGGCGAGTGCATTCGTGGGCAATGGCGTCCTCGAAATCGCTGATGAAGTTCACCGCGCCCTTGACCTTGTGCTTGAGGTAGGCCGACAGCGACCAGTAGCCGTAGCCATAGCGCGCCCGCCAACGGTTGAGCCAGCGGTTGAGTACCAGGGTGAGCTCGTAGGCACGGTCGCCAAGAAACGCCAGCCAACGGTGGTAGCGGGTAATCACGTCGAACTGGTCGCCATGGATCACCAGCAGACGGCGCCCGTCCGCCGTCAAGTGCTCGGCCTCGTCCACCAACTGAATGTTGCCGAGCATCAGTTTCGAATAGCGGCGCAGGAATTCGTCATGGTTGCCGGTGACGTAGATCACCTCGGTGCCACGCTTGCTCATGGTCAGCAAACGGCGGATGACATTGGTGTGTGCCTGAGGCCAGAAGATGCCGCTGCGCAGCTTCCAGCCGTCGATGATATCGCCGACCAGGTAGACGCGATCAGCCTGATAGCCCTTGAGGAACTGCGACAGGTGTTCGGCCTGGCAATCGCGGGTACCCAGGTGCACATCGGAAATCCACAGTGTGCGCACGCGTTGCTTGCGTGAAGGGCGAGAAAGTTCGGCGTGAGTCATGGACGGGCTCCGGCGCTGTTTGCTGGAGACTGGCAGGCGCAGATGACAGGTTGGTGGCAGCGATGGGGCGGGTGATGACCTGCGGGGAATGGGGCACAATGGTTGCCTGCCCCGCGAGGACGCCCCATGACCGCCGGCCCGATTCTTTCCCTGCGCCATTACCGCGACGACCTGATCGCTCACAGTCACGAACACCCGCAACTGGTGTTCGGACTGCGGGGTAGCCTGGATTTCGAGGTGCAAGGGCACGGTGCGCGGCTCGACCGCCAGGGCCTGATGGTGGTACCTGCCGGGGCCCATCACAGCTGTGGCAGTGAGAGCGGCAGCCACTGCCTGGTGCTCGATGTACCGGGCGAGCATTGGTTGCGCGAGCAACTGGGTGAACACACCGATGCCAGCCGGCGCCTGCTCGACCGCCCGGCCGCGCTGGACCTGGACAGCCGCCAGCAGCAACTGGTGGACTGGCTGGCAGCCAGCCCGGTGGATGACCCGCTGTTTGCCCGGCAAGGTGCAGCGCTGCTGTTGGCCAGTCTCAACCCCACGGCTTCAGCCGTCATCACGCCCAGTCATCGCCTGCCTTATGCCGCGTTCGACAGCCATGTCGAACAGCATGCGGCGCACCCATTGCAGGTCGCCGACCTGGCGCGCATCGCCGGGCTGTCCAGCGCGCGGCTGCATGCGCGCTTCGCACTCGAGTGCGGGATGACGCCGATGGAATATATCCGCCAACGGCGCTTGCTCAAGGCGCGGCGGTTGCTGCGAGAAACGGCGCTGCCCGTTGGTGAAGTTGCCGTGCAGGTGGGATACAGCTCGCAGAGCGCGTTTTCGGCGGCGATATTGCGGGCGTTCGGGTGTACACCCAGGGTCTTGCGGCGAGAGTCTGGCGACAACCGGCGCTAGCCTGGCGACAGATTCTGGTTTCTCGACGTTTTACACTGTGTCTGTACCGGCGCTATCGCCGGCAAAGACAACGATGATCCCAAGGACCACCATGAACCACCGCACCGCCCTCGGCGCCCTGCACATCGGCGCGCTGTTCTTCGGCCTGACCGGCGTCTTCGGCAAACTCGCCGCCAGCGCCAGCCCGGCGATCATCGTCTTCGGCCGTGCCGCATTCGCCGTGCTCGCCCTGACCCTGTTCGCCAGCCTCACCGGCCCGGGTTGGCAACGCCTGAGCGGACGCGACATGCGCCGCCTGCTGCTCGGCGGGGTGCTGCTGGCCGGTCACTGGGTCAGCTTCTTCATTGCCGTCAAGGTCGCCGGCGTAGCCATCGCCACCCTCGGCTTCGCCAGCTTCCCGGCGTTCACGGTGATCCTCGAAGGGCTGCTGTTCCGTGAACGCATCCGCCGAAACGAAGCGGTGCTGGTGGTACTGGTAAGCATCGGCCTGGTCCTGGTGACACCGTCCTTCGACCTGGCCAGCGAGGCCACCGGCGGCCTGCTCTGGGCCCTGCTCTCGGGCCTGCTGTTCTCGCTGCTGTCGCTGACCAACCGCGCAGGTTCCGGCCGCTTGCCCGCGGTGCAGGCAGCGCTGTGGCAGAACCTGGTGGTCGGCCTCTGCCTGTTGCCGGTGGCCGCACCAGGCTTGGCGACGGTCGCACCCGGAGACTGGCTGTGGATCGCCCTGCTCGGCATCTTCTGCACCGGCGTCGCCCACAGCCTGTTCGTCGCCAGCCTGGCGGTGATCAAGGCACGCACGGCGGCCGTGGTATTCGGCATGGAGCCGGTCTACGGCATTGCCGTGGCCTGGGTGGTGTTCGCCGAAACGCCTACCCTGCGCATGCTGCTGGGCGGTGCACTGATCATCTTCGCCATCGTGCTGTCCAGCCGCTTGGCGGCCGAGCAGCCCGGCAAACCGCGCGCAGTGGCCGAAGGCGCCTGATCAGCGATCGTTGTGGCCCAGGTCGCGCTGCGGGTCGATCTGGTCGCGAACCCGCTGCTTCAGCACCTTGGCTTCGGGGAACCCGCCATCGGCCTTGCGCTCCCAGATCTGCACGCCTTGGCAGGTAATCCGGAACACACCGCCAGTGCCCGGCTCGAGCGCCACCCGGGCAAGGTCGTCGGAGAAGGTGCTGAGCAGCTCCTGGGCCAGCCAGGCTGCGCGCAACAGCCACTGGCACTGGGTGCAATAGGTGATGACAATTTCCGGCTTGGTATCGGCCATGGTCAAGTCTCTCGAGGTAAGGGGCCGCTTATACTAGCGGTCTTTAGCCCCGGGTTTGAGACTCACGATGCGCCGCCTGCTGTTCTGCCTTTTGCTGATGCTCACTTGCATTTCCGCGCTCGCCGCCGAAGCGGCCCGGCCCAAGGTCGGGCTGGTGCTCTCCGGTGGCGCCGCCAGGGGCCTGGCGCACATCGGCGTGCTCAAGGCGCTGGAAGAACAGGGCGTGCGCATCGATGCCATTGCCGGTACCAGCATGGGGGCGGTGGTTGGCGGGTTGTATGCCTCGGGCTACAGCGTCGAGGAACTGGAGAAACTGGCCACCACGCTCGACTGGCAGCAGGCGCTGTCCGATGCTCCGCCGCGCAAGGACGTACCGTTCAGGCGCAAGCAGGATGACCGCGACTTCCTGGTCAAGCAGAAGCTGAGCTTTCGCGATGACGGCAGCCTCGGCCTGCCGCTGGGCGTGATCCAGGGCCAGAACCTGGCCCTGCTGCTGGAAAGCAAGTTGGCCCACACCGCCGACACCCGCGACTTCGACAAATTGCCGATCCCTTTTCGCGCCGTGGCCACCGACATCGCCAGTGGCGAGAAAGTGGTGTTCAGCAAGGGTCACCTGCCCCAGGTGATCCGCGCCAGCATGTCGATCCCGGCGGTGTTCGCGCCGGTGGAGCTGGACGGCCGGCTGCTGGTGGACGGCGGCATGGTCGATAACATTCCCGTGGACGTGGCCCGCGAGATGGGGGTCGACCTGGCCATCGTGGTCGATATCGGCACCCCGCTGCGTGACCGCAAGCAACTGGCCACGGTAGTCGATGTGCTCAACCAGTCGATCACCCTCATGACCCGGCGCAATTCCGAGGAGCAACTGGCCAGCCTTCACCGCGACGACATCCTCATCCAACCGCAGCTGGCCGCGTTCGGCGTCACCGATTTCGGCCGCGCGCGCGACATGATCGAAGCGGGCTACCGAGCCGCGCAACTGCTCGAACCGCGCCTTGCCGCGCTGCGCCAATCCGAAGGCGATGCGCAGCTGGCGGTGGCCCGTTCACCGCGCCAGCGGACCCCCGTGATCACAGCGATTCGCGTGGAGAACGACTCCAAGGTCAGCGACGATGTGATCCGCTACTACATCCGCCAGCCGATTGGCGAGCCGCTGGAGCTCGACCGCCTGCAGACCGACATGGGCACCCTGTATGGCCTGGACTACTTCGACCGGGTGCAATACCGCGTGGTGCACAAGGGCGAGCAAAACACCCTGGTGATCAATGCCCGTGGCAAGCGCGGCGGCACCGATTACTTGCGCCTGGGCTTGAACCTTTCGGATGACCTGCGCGGTGACAGCGCCTTCAACCTGGGCGCCAGCTACCGGGTCAACGGCATCAACCAGCTCGGCGCGGAATGGCTCACGCGCGCACAGATCGGTGACCAGCAGGAGCTGTACAGCGAGTTCTACCAGCCGCTGGATGTGGGTTCGAGGTATTTCATCGCGCCTTACCTGGACTTCAGCTCGCAGAACATCGAAGCCACCCTGGATAACGACCCGATCGCCGAGTATCGACTTGAACGCTATGGTTTCGGCCTCAATTTCGGCCGGCAGATCGGTACCTATGGCGAAGTGCGTCTGGGGGCAGGCAAGGCCTGGGGCGAAGCCGAGGTCCGCATCGGTGACCAGGACCTGCCTACGGTCAGCTTCAACGAAGGCTTCTATGAGCTCAAGTACTCGTTCGACACCCTCGACAACGTCTACTTCCCGCACAGTGGCGAGGACATCGGCCTGACCTTGCGCAAGTACGACAAGTCGCTGGACTCCGACGAATCGTACCGCCAATGGTTGTTCAACCTGGACAAGGCCTTCAGCAGCGGGCCTGATACCTGGGTACTGGGGGGCCGCTACGGGCGTACGCTGGATGCCACCGAAGTGGTGACATCGAGCTTCGTGATCGGTGGCGCACGAGAGTTGTCGGGGTTCCGCCAGGACTCGGTGTCAGGGCAGAACCTGAGCCTGATGCGCGTGGTCTACTACCGCCGCCTGACGCCGCGGGCCTACCTGCCGCTGGAATTCCCGCTGTACATCGGCGGCTCGCTGGAGCGCGGCCGGGCCTGGAACAATGACAATGAGTTCGACAGTGGGTACATCAACGCAGCAAGCATCTTCCTCGGGCTGGAGACGCCGCTGGGGCCGTTGAACCTGAGCTATGGGGCCAACAGTGCCCATGAGCAGGCGGTGTATCTGAACCTGGGGCATACCTTCTAGATTGCTGGGGCTGCTTTGCAGCCCTTTCGCGACACAAGGCCGCTCCTACAAGAGATCGCCGTTTTCTGTAGGAGCGGCCTTGTGTCGCGAAGCGGCCCCAGCAACTCAGGATTTTTCCAGATTGGCCAGAATCTTCGCATGCACCCGCATGCACACTTGCAGGTCCGCCTCGTCCACCCCGGTGAACAGCTCCAGGCGCAAGGCATTGGCAATGGTCTCGATCTGGTCGATCAACGGCTTGGCCGGCGGGCACAGCTGGATCTTCTTGGCCCGGCGATCTTCCAGCACCGCCTGGCGGCGCACCAGGCCCTGGTTCTCCAAACTGTCGAGCAGGCGCGCCAAAGTCGGGCCTTCGACGCCGACACTCTGGGCCAGTTCGCGCTGGGTTGGCGCTTCTTCGAATCGTGCAAGGTGCAGCAACACCAGCCAACGCGCCTGGGACAGGTTGAGCCCGGCCAGGCGGCGATCCAGTTCGGCACGCCAACCCCTGGACATCTGGGCCAGCTGCATGCCAAAGCGGTGTTGATTGTCGGTCAGGGGCATAAAGAACTCATGGACTGGAACTAATTATTAGGCAGCTAACCATGCCCTGTGCCTTCAAGCAAGACTGACCGCCACACCAGGGGCCGATAATCGTCAAAAAGGATGCCACAGGTCAGTAGATGTCCGAAATGTCTTCAATCACAACTCGAATTCTGCCGCCAATGCTGCGCGTACGCAGTACAGCACTCCTTCCGGTACCCGGGCACCGAACAAGGGTGCAATGACTGACACCGGTGGCAGCTCCCCTTCACCATCGAGGAAGGCATCCTGTATCTCCATCAGCAGGTCTTCCGGCAGGTCGAGCGCCTGGTCCAGGCTCAGTTCCTGGCGACCGAGGGCCTCGGCCAGCAGGCTGTAGACGTTCTTCTCGCTGCAGTTGAGCTGGCCGGCGATCTGCGCCGGGGTCATGCCGGCACGGGCCAGGCTGACCAGTTCGTGGCGCAGGTCGAGCACCACTTTCGGCGCCTCCTCGGTGCCACCTGCGCCGTTGAGCACTTCGAGGAAGGCCTGGCCATAGCGCTCCAGCTTGCGCGCGCCCACACCGCTGACTTGGGCCATGTCGCTGAGGCTGGTCGGCTGGCTGCGCAGCATCTCCAGCAGCGTGGAGTCGGGGAAGATGACATAGGGCGGCACGCTGTGCTCCTCGGCCAGTTTGCGCCGCAAGGTACGCAGGGCCTCCCACAGCTCCCGCTCCTCGGTCCGCACCAGCTGGCTGGCCGGGCTGCCGCCGCTGGAAGAAGCCTTGGCCACGGTCTGCGGCTTGAGGTCGCGGCGCAGCTGCAAGGTGACCTCGCCACGCAGCAGTGGCCGGCAACTGTCGGCCAGGCGCAGGCCACCGTAGCCTTCCAGGTCGATGTCGACCAGGCCACGGGCCACCAGCTGGCGGAACAGCGAACGCCATTCGGCCTCGGCCAGTGCCTTGCCGACGCCGAACACCGCAAGCTTCTCGTGGCCGAAATTACGCACCTTCTCGGTGTCCTTGCCCAGCAACACATCGACCAGATGACCTACCCCGTAGCGCTGGCCGGTGCGGAATACCGCCGACAAGGCTTGTCGCGCAGGCTCGGTGGCGTCCCAGGTCTGGATCTGGTCGACGCAGTTGTCGCAATGCCCGCACGGCTGCTCGAGCACTTCGTCGAAGTAGGCCAGCAGCGACTGGCGACGGCAGCGGGTCTCTTCGCAGAGGGCCAGCATGGCATCGAGCTTGTGCTGCTCGACGCGCTTGTGGCGTTCGTCACCCTCGGAGTTCTGCAGCATCTGCTTGAGCATCACCATGTCCTGCAGGCCGTAGGCCATCCAGGCGTCGGACGGCAGGCCATCGCGGCCGGCACGACCGGTTTCCTGGTAATAGGCCTCGAGGGACTTGGGCAGGTCGAGGTGGGCGACAAAGCGCACGTTGGGCTTGTCGATGCCCATGCCGAAGGCAATGGTGGCGACCATGATCAGCCCTTCCTCATTGAGGAAGCGGTGCTGGTTGGCGGCCCGTGTTTCGGCAGCAAGGCCGGCATGGTAAGGCAGCGCCGGGAAGCCTTGCTCGCACAGGAACGCCGCGGTCTCGTCGACCTTTTTGCGAGAGAGGCAGTAGACGATGCCGGCATTGCCACGGCGCTCGCCAAGGAAGGCCATCAGCTGCTTGCGCGGCGACTCCTTGGGCACGATGCGGTAGAAGATGTTCGGCCGGTCGAAGCTCGACAGGAAGCGTTCGGCGCCCTGCAGGTGCAGGCGCTGGACGATCTCCTCGCGGGTTCGCATGTCGGCGGTGGCGGTCAGGGCGATACGCGGCACGTGCGGGAAAAGTTCGGCCAGCTGGCCGAGCTGCAGGTATTCGGGGCGGAAGTCATGGCCCCATTGCGACACGCAGTGGGCCTCGTCGATGGCGAACAGGGCGATGTCCAGCCCGCGCAGGAACTCCAGCATGCGCGGCTGTACCAGGCGCTCCGGCGCCAGGTACAGCATCTTCACTTCGCCACGGCGCAGGCGCCCGGCCAGGTCGCGCTGCTGCTCCGCGCTCAGGGTGGAGTTCAGCGCCGCGGCGGCGACGCCCAGCTCGTCCAGCGTGGCGACCTGGTCGTCCATCAGCGCGATCAACGGCGACACCACCACCGTCAAGCCCGGGCGCAGCAACCCCGGCACCTGGAAGCACAACGACTTGCCGCCACCGGTGGGCATCAGCACCAGCGCATCGCCGCCGCTGGCCACGCATTCGATGATCGCTGCCTGGCGCCCGCGGAAACTGTCGTAGCCGAAGATATCCTTGAGAACGCGCTGAGCCTGTTCGAGCATGTGCAACTCCAAATCGCCGTACCATCCTGGACACAGGCTGGACGAAAAACCCGCTCCGCACACGCCGAATGCGTAAGCGGCTTTTGCCAGACGGCCGGGAAACCCCGCCTCTGCATGAAAAATCGCGGAGTATACCGCAGTGCCGCTCCCGGCAGGATGCCCGGGTGACAGACGTTCCCTTTGCACCGCCATCACCGCAAGGTGCTAGAATTCACTATCGTTTATTCCCCCAAGGTAGCCCTTAATGTCCTTCGCCGAGCAACTGACCCGCCTGCAAGCCTTCCTCGACGCCGATGAGCTGCACGAAGAAGCGCTGGACTACGTCGCCGCCCACGGCTACCTGACCGCGCTGTCGATCTGCTCGGAAGAAGTCCCCGAGCGTGAATGGATCGACGCGTTGTTCGCCGAAGAGCCCCATTACGCCAGCGATGCCCAGCGCACCGAAATCGAAGCGACCCTGGTGGCACTGAAGGGCCACATCGCCCGCCAGCTGGCCAGCGACGAAGAATTCGACCTGCCGTGCGACCTGGACCTGACCGACGAACCGGACGATTCCGACCTGCGCGGCTGGTGCATCGGCTTCATGGAGGGCGTGTTCCTGCGCGAGGAAGCCTGGTTCGAGAACGCCGAAGAGGAAGTCAGCGAGATGCTGCTGCCGATCATGGTCGGCTCGGGCCTGTTCGACGAGCAGCCAGAGTTCGCCGACATCGCCAGCAACGCCAACCTGCAGGACGACATGATCGTGCAGATCCCCGAGGCGCTGAGTGCACTGTTCCTGCTGCTGCACGCTCCTGACGAGAAGCCGGCGCTGCTCAAGCCACGCCACCACTGAGTCGGCCGTGCGCTACCTGTTGCTGGCCATCGGCTGGCTCAGCGTCGCGCTGGGGGTGCTGGGGATCTTCCTGCCGGTGTTGCCCACCACCCCTTTCCTGCTGCTGGCCGCCGCCTGCTTCGCCCGCAGCTCGCCCCGCTTTCACCACTGGCTGGTCAACCATCCGAAACTCGGGCCGTGGATACGCGACTACCTGAGCGGTGAGGGCATTCCGCTCAAGGGCAAGGTCTACGCCATCGGGCTGATGTGGGCGAGCATCAGCCTGTCCTGCTACCTGGTGCCGCTGTTCTGGGCGCGCGCGTTCATGCTCACCAGTGCGGTGCTGGTGAGCCTGTACATCCTCAAGCAGAAGACCCTGCGCAAGCCTGGTTGAGCTGGATCGTCAGCGCCGGCGATGAAGCCAACAGCCTTCACACCGTATCCACCTTCAACGAATGATCATTGAGCATCCCGTTGATGATGGTCGCGGTGTCATGCCCTGCCGATATCACCCCGCCCGCCCCCGCCGTCACGCCGTAATGCTGGGCCAGGTCGACACCCGCAAGGTCGATGGTCTGCACCGGCGCCGCGCCCGCCTGGTTACTGACTTCGATGGTCGACACCACATTGGTGCCGGTGCCGCTGACCTTGAAGTGCAGGAAGTCATCCAGCGAGGCCGGCGTGGCGTGCTCGCCCTGCAGCAGTTGCGACAGGTCGAGCTTGTCGCTGCCCGGCGTGAAGTCGGTGACCGTGTCATGGCCGCTGTCACCCTTCTGCCAGATGAAGGTGTCGTTGCCACTGCCCCCGGTCAGGGTGTCGTTGCCTTGCCCGCCGATCAGGATATCGTTGCCCTTGCCGCCATCGATCACGTTGTTGCCGCTGTCGCCGATCAAGATGTCGCCGTAATCCGACCCGACCAGGTTATGGAAGCCGTTCAAGGTATGGATGCCCGCACCACCGGTATCCTGCGCCCCGTCGTGGCTCAGGTCGACGATGACTCCGCCCTTGGCCTGAGCAAAGCTGGCGGTGTCCTGGGCCCCATGCCCCGCAGCCCCATGGCTTTCCAGCGAAGCGGCGTCCGTCGAGGCCCAAAGGCTGGCTGTGGCAGGGTCACTGGCAGCACTGTCATGGGCAGCCGGCTGTTGCGCATTGGCGTAATCGAGGACCATGCCCAGCTTGTAGCTCTCTGCCGCCTTGCCATCGCCGCTCGGGTTGCTTAGCTGGATGCTGTACACCCCGTCATGGCTGGCGGTAATGCTGTCACCTGCGGCAATTGCCTGGTAGCTGCCACCCGCGTCCTTCCATTGCATCGCCAGGTTGCCGTCGTGCGGGTCATGGTTGAGCTGCAGGGTTTCACCTTTGCGCAGGCTGACGTCGATCACCTGTTCGCTGCCCTGGGCACTGCCCATCGCGCCCAGGTAACCCACCACCAGCGCCGCGGTCATGCTGCTGGCATCGAAACTGAACGCGCCTCGGTTGATCACCCGCTGTTCCTGCGCACGGCCATAGCCATCGCCACACGCCGAGATCGAGTTGTCGTGCACGTTGATGGTGATAGTCGTGGTGCTTTCGTCGCCATCGGCATCGCGAAGGGTGTAGACGAACTTGTCGATCGCATCGCGCGGCGCGGCGACGTTCGGGTCGGAGTGGTAGACGGCGTTGCCCCTGGCATCCAGGGTCAGGTAGCCGTACTGCCCCTGCACGTGCGCACCGAGTTGGCCGATGGCAGACGTGGAGGTATCGCTGCCGGCGCGCACACCGACCACATAACCGCAGTCACTCGGCACGTCAGCGCCGATCACGTCGTTGTGCAGTACGTTGCCCCGCACCTCGTCGCCCTTGCCGACACTGACGTAATCGCAATGGGCTTGCGGCACATCGTCGACGATGGTGATGTTGACGGTACTGGTGGTCCAGTTGCCGACCGTGTCTTCAACCCGGTAGGTGAAGGATTCGCTGACCACGTTGGCGCCGTCGTTGGCATGCACCGGTGAATTCGCCGGCGAGGTCAGCGTGTAGGTGTAGGAGCCATCGGCATTCAGGTGGATCTGGCCATACTGGCCAATGGCGTTGCCGACCAAGCTGTAGGTCAGCGCCCCCACACCGCCACCCACCTGGCCGACCAGGCTTCCGGAAGCGGTTTCAGCGGTCGAGCAAGGGTTGCTGCCAGTGACGCTGCCAGCAGCCAGGTCATGGCCGTCCTGATTCAGGTCCAGGGCTTTTTCGTACACCGCCACGCCCCCATCGCCGCAGGGGTTCAGCGAGTGGTCATGGACATTGATGGTGACGGTCGTGGTGCTTTCGTCGCCGTCGGCATCACGGATGGTGTAGACGAAGGTGTCGAGCGCATCCCGCGGCGCCACGGCATTGGGGTTGGAGTGGTACTCGGCGTTGCCCTGGGCATCGATGGTCAGGTAGCCGTACTGGCCCTTGACCTGCATGTTCAGCTGGCCGATGGCCGAGGTCGAAGTGTCGCTGCCGGCACGCACGCCGACCACGTACTGGCCGTCATGGCGAACGTCGGCACCGACCACATCGTTGTACATCACATTGCCACGCACCACATCGCCCTTGCCGACACTGACGAAATCGCTGTTGGCTGTCGGTACGTCGTCGACGATGGTGATGACGATGGTGCTGGTGGTCGAGTGGCCCTGCGCATCCTGCACCTGGTAGGTGAAGGTTTCGGTAACGGTATTGGCACCGTCGTTGGCATGGGTCGGCGAGTCGGCCGGCGAGGTCAGGGTATAGGTGTAGGTGCCATCGGCATTCAGGTGAATTTGCCCATACTGGCCCACGGCATTGCCGACCAGGCTGTAGGTCAGCGCGCCGACACCGCCACTGGTCGAACCAGCCAAGGTGCCGGAAGCGGTTTCCTGGCTGGAGCCGGGGTCGCTGCCGGTAACACTGCCGGCGGCCAGGTCGTTGCCGTCCTTGTGCAGGTCCAGCGCTTTTTCGTAGACCGTGACATCGCGGTCTTCGCAGGCCATCAATGAGTTGTGCACGTTGATGGTGATGGTGGTGGTGCTCTCGTCACCGTCGGCATCGCGGATGGTGTAGACGAAGGTGTCGACGGCATCGCGTGGCGAGGCGATGTCGGGGTTGGAGTGGTACTCGGCGTTGCCCTGGGCATCGATGGTCAGGTAGCCATACTTACCGACGACCTGCATGTTCAGCTGGCCGATGGCCGAGCTCGAGGTGTCGCTGCCGGCGCGCACGCCGACCACGTACTGGCCGTCGGCGCGCACATCGGCGCCGACCACGTCGTTGCCCATCACGTTGCCGCGCACCACGTCGCCCTTGGCCACGCTGGTTTGATCGTCATGGGCCTGCGGTACATCGTCGACGATAGTCACTTGCACGTTGCCGGTGGCGGTGCTGCCGTCGATATCCTTGGCGACCACCTGGAACTGTTCGGTGATGCTGTTGCTGCCCTGGCCGGCCGGGTGCTGTTCATTGTCCAGCAGGGTGTAGCTGTAGCTCACCACGCCAGTGCTGGAATCGTAGCCGGTGATTGTCAGGGTATTGCCTTCGGCGGTGACGATCGACTGTGGGAAGCCTGCCACCACGCCACCACTGACCACACTGATGCCGCCCACGGTCAGGCTCTGCAAGCCGTCCGCTGCGGTGACCTTGAACGTGCCTTGCTGGGTCAGGGCGCTGGCATCGGGTGCGCTGCCGTCGTGCAGGTTCTTCTCGTAGACGACAAGGCGGCCACCCTGCGCGTCCAGACCGTCGAGTTGCACCGGGTCGTCGAGGTTGCTGATGTTCAGGGTCAGGGTCGCGCTGCTGGTGTCGCCGTCGGCGTCCTTGATGGTGTAGGTGAAGGTTTCCACGCCATGACCGCCACCGCCCAGGTTCTTGAAGTCCGGATCGCTGGTGTTCAGGGTGTAGGTGTAGGAACCGTCCGCGGCCAGCACAAGCGTGCCGTAGGTGCCGACATAGGTGCCGGCGATCACCGGCCCTGCCGGTACCCGGTCGGCCCCCTGAATGTCATTGCCCAGCACATTGCCGGTCAACTCGATGTGCTGCTCGCTGGCGCTGGCAGGGTTGCTGTCATCCACAGCCTTGGGCACGTCGTCGCGAATGGTGATTTCCAAGGTGCCTTGGGCCACATCGCCATCGCTGTCGCTGACCAGGACCGGAAGATGTTCGTTCAGCGCGTTGGTGCCCGCACCGTCGGCATGCTGCTCGGCACCGGTCAGGGTGTAGCTGTAGGTCACGACACCGGTCGCCGGGTTGTAGCCGGTAATGGTCAGGGTGTTGCCAAGCCCTGTGGTGATCGACTGGCCGACACCGGTGACGACGCCGGCAGTCACCACGTTGATGCCACCCACGCTGAGGTTGAACACGCCGTCCGGCGCCAGCACGGTGAAGCTGCCGTGCTGGGTCAGGGCTGCAGGATCGCCCGCCGACCCCAGAGGCAGGTTGGCCTCGTTCAGCTCCAGGCCCCCGGGCGTGAGCTGCAGTTGGACCGGATGGTCTTCGTCGACAGGCGGGTTGGGGTCGACCGGTGGCTTGGGATCAACAGGTGGATTGGGGTCCACCGGTGGTTTGGGATCTACAGGTGGATTGGGATCCACAGGCGGGTTGGGATCTACAGGTGGATTGGGGTCCACAGGCGGGTTGGGGTCCACAGGCGAGTTAGGGTCGCCTGGATTGGGCTGGCCTGTCAGGTCACTGGCGTCGTTTCGCAGGTCTCCGACATAGCGATTGGCAAGCTCGGGGATGCCATTGAAACCCGCCGTCGGGAAGCCCACCACCGGATCGACCCGGGCCGCGACTTCGCTCAACATCACGAAACTGTGCCCGCCCCCCATTGCACCCGCTGCACCGCTGCCACCCGGCCCGGCTGCGGTCGCTTCGCCGGCGTCGCTGGGGTCGGCGCCTGCGGCAATCGCTTGCTGGATACGTTCGACATCACTCAGTTGCGCCTGGCTTGGCGGTGCGTCATGCCCCTGTTCCTGAGAGGCCGTGCTGGCGAGCAGGTCCGGGGTCATCTGCAGGCTGCTGTCGCGTCCCAAGGTCAGCTCCGCGCCGCTTTGCAAGTGCACGGCCACCGCACCGGCGGCACCTGTCTGCAACTGCTCGCCCGCGAACAGGCGGTCGCCTTCGATCAAGGGGCGGCGGCTGCCGTCACTGCCGACGGCAAAAACCTGACCAATCACCTTGCTGACCACACCGACTAGCTTAGCCATCACCCACGCCTCCCCTTCCCAATTGGCTTGTTCAGCCAATGACATCGCGGGTGGGCTTCGGCGCTTGGAGTGCGACTGTCTCTAGGGTGAGAATCGTTCTCTCAAGCCAGTACTTTGGCGATAGTACTAATGTAATTTGGCCATCATTTTATGCCAAATTTTTGTCGCCAAATTCCGCTTTCACCACTTCATCCCGCGTCCTTAGCCGTAAAAATTCTGGAACTCTCTCGGAAGCTTGAAAACCGCGTGTTCCAGCGACTTTCAAATTTGCCTGGATGAAACAATGTCTTGGTTTCGATAGACCGCATAAGTTTTTTTTCGCATATGACTTATGAAAAAATCTTCTTAGCTCGCGCGATAAATGTTCTTAGCTCTGTTGTTACAAACATGAAACGGTTTGAACAATAAAAATCGTCATTTTTTTGGCGAATAGCAGGAACATTTTGAGACCAGGGAGAAGTACCCCATGCGCATGTTCAACCCCATTACCAGCGCAATTCTGTTGGCCATGGCATGCGCCAACGCTCAGGCGATGTCACTCAACGAAGCCGTTCAGAACGCCGTGGATCATCACCCCGAGATCAGCGCCAGCCGTAACAGCCGGCTTTCGGCAGACGAAGATGTGAAATTCGCGCGTGGTGGTTACTACCCGTCGGTCGACCTGGTGGCGGGTTACGGCCGCCAGCGCTCGGACAACATCAACACCCGCAGACTGCAACCGGACGGCTCCAACGACCACAACAAGGAAACCCTCAACTACACCCAGTCGGAGCTGCGTCTGCGGCAGATGCTGTTCGACGGCTTCAACACCCCCAATGAAGTCGGCCGCACCGAAGCCGTGGTCAACTCACGCGCCTACTACACCCAGGCCACTGCCGAAACCGTGGCCCTGCGCGCGATCGAGGTGTATCTGGAAGTGCTCAAGCGCCGCGAGCTGGTGACCCTGGCCAAGAACAACCTGCAAGCTCACCTGCGAGTCAACGACCAGATCGGCCTGCGCAGCGAGCGTGGGGTAGGCAGCACCGCCGACCTCGACCAGTCCCGTGCCCGTCGCGCGCTGGCGGAAAACAACCTGGATACCGCCGAAGTCGACCTGGCCGATGCCGAAGCCAACTTCTACAGCGTCGTCGGGCGCTTGCCGGACGAGCTGGAAACCCCGGTTACCATCAAGGGCGAAGTGCCCACCGGGCTCGACCTGGCGCGCCAGGGCATGCTGGAAAACAACCCTTACCTGAAATCGGCACAAGCTGACGTCAACGCTGCCGAGCAGCAGTACGAAGTCGCCAAGTCGCCCTTCTACCCGCGCCTGGATGCCGTGCTGGCCACGGGTGCCAACAACAACATCGCCGGCGAGAAAGGCCACAGCAACAACGATTGGCAAGCCGGCGTCGAGCTCAGCTACAACCTGTTCCGCGGCGGTAGCGACAAGGCCCGCCTGCAGTCCGACGCGCACAAGATCAACCAGGCCATGGACATCCGCAACAACGCCCTGCGCGAGCTGACCGAAAACCTCAGCCTGGCCTGGAACGCCATGAACAACGCGCGCAAGCAGACCCCGACCGCCCGTGAATACGCCGAAACCACCCAGCGTGTGCGCGCCGCCTACCAGGACCAGTTCGGCCTTGGCCAGCGCACCCTGCTCGACGTGCTCGACAGCGAAAACGAGCTGTACAACGCCAACCGCCGCTACACCGAAGTACGCTACACGGAGGAGTACTCGATGTACCGGGTGTTGGCGACCATGGGCGAACTGCTGAGCAAACAGCGCATTTCGTTGCCGCCGGAAGCCATCGCCCAGAGTGAAGTGCGCAACCAGGCGAAGCTGCCTGACATGCGCTGAGCGCCCTGCGCAGCTGGCACGCAGGCCAGGCGTCACACCCATCCACCGAGGCGGGAGTAGTTCATCGTGACCAGTATGCAAAGTGCGCAGCCGCGCCCCGATGTCGATGACCCGTTGCTCGATGGCTTGCTGATCCTGTGCCGCCTGCACGGCTGCCCGGCCAGTCGTGCCAGCCTCAGCAGCGGCCTGCCCCTGGCCCAGCAACGCCTGGGCCCGGAGCTGCTGCCGCGGGCGGCGGCGCGCGCCGGCCTGCAAGGACGGGTGCTGGCGCGTGAGCTGCAGGCCATCTCCTCGCTCAACCTGCCCGTGCTGCTGCTGCTCAACGATGGCCGCAGCGCCGTGCTGCAGCGCTGGGGCGATGATGGCCGGGCGCTGATCCTGCCGTGCGAAGCCGACGGCGGTGAGCAGTGGATCGAGCGCGAGGCGCTGGCCCAGGCCTACAGCGGGCACGCCCTGTTCGCGCGGCCACGGCACACCCTTGAAAACCTGCGTTCGCCGCTGCTGCCGCGGGTCGACGCCTGGTTCCGCGATACCCTGCGCCATTCCCGCTGGCTTTACGGCGATGCCCTGCTGGCCAGTCTGCTGATCAACCTGCTGGGCCTGATGGTGCCGCTGTTCGTCATGCAGACCTATGACCGCGTGGTGCCCAACCAGGCGTTGTCGACCTTGTGGATGCTGGTCGCCGGCCTGTTCATCGGCACCGCCTTCGAACTGGTGCTGCGCATGGTCCGCGCCCATCTGCTGGACCAGGCCGGCAAGAAGACCGACCTGATCCTCTCTGCCACCCTGTTCGAACGCATCACCGGCATGTCCATGAAGGCCAAGCCCGCCACCATCGGCGGCTTCGCCCAGAGCATCCACGACTTCCAGGGCCTGCGCGAATTCCTCACCGCCGTGACCCTGACCAGCATCATCGACCTGCCTTTCGTCGCCCTGATGCTGCTGGTAATCGGCCTGCTGGGTGGTTGGCTGGTACTGATCCCGCTGATTGCCTTCCCCCTGGCCGTGGGCTTCGCCTTGCTGATCCAGGCGCGCCTGCGCGACACCGTGCAGAAGAGCCTGAGCCTTGGCGCAGTGCGCCAGGCGCTGCTGATCGAAACCCTCGGCGGCCTGGAAACCCTCAAGGCCTGCGGCGCCGAAAGCGAGCGCCAGTACCAGTGGGAACACACCAACGGCGCCATCGCCCGGCTCGACGCGCATGCCCGCAACCTGTCGTCGCTGGCCAGCAACGGGACCTTGTTCATTCAGCAGTTCTGCGGCATGGCCACCATCGTCGCCGGGGTGTACAGCATCATCGCCGGCAACCTCAGCGTCGGCGCCCTGGTGGCCAGCTACATGCTGGGCAGCCGCGTACTGGCACCGCTTGGCCAGATCGCCGGGCTGATCACCCGCTACCAGCAGGCACAACTGACCATGCGCAGTACCGATGCGCTGATGGCCCTGCCCCAGGAACGCCAGGCCGAACAGCAGGCGCTGGAACACACCACGCTCAAGGGTGGCCTGGCCCTGAGCCATGTCAGCTTCCGCTACCCAGGGCAAACCGGCCCGGCGCTGCAGGACGTGACCCTGGCGGTCAAGCCTGGCGAGCGGATCGGCATCATCGGCCGCAGCGGTTCGGGCAAGAGCACCCTGGGCCGCATGCTGATGGGTTTCCATCACCCGGATGAAGGCCAGGTATTGCTGGACAACCTCGACCTTCGCCAACTGGACATCGCCGACCTGCGCAGCCAGCTCGGCTACGTCGCCCACGATCTGCCGCTGCTGGCCGGCAGCCTGCGCGACAACCTGACCCTGGGGGCGCGCCACATCAGCGATGCACGCATGCTCGAAGTGGCCGAGCTGACCGGCGTCAGCGAGCTGGCCCGGCAGCACCCGCACGGTTTCGAGCGCCCGGTGGGCGAACGCGGCCAGCTGCTTTCCGGTGGCCAGCGCCAAGCCGTGCTGCTGGCCCGAGCACTGCTGCTGGAGCCGCCGATCCTGATCCTCGACGAACCCACCAGCCACATGGACAACAGCAGCGAGGAGCAACTGCGCCAGCGCCTGTCGGCCTGGGTGCCGGGCAAGACGCTGCTGCTGGTCACCCACCGCACCTCGATGCTCAGCCTGGTCGACCGCCTGCTGGTGCTGGACAACGGCAAGATCGTCGCCGACGGGCCGAAGGATGCGGTCATCGACGCCCTGCGCAAGGGCCGCATCGGCGCCGCGCTCTAACCCAGGAGACTTGAGACTTCCCTGTGGGAGCCGGCTTGCCGGCGATGCAGACACCTCAGTGCATGGCACCGGCTTCGCCGGTGATCGCCGGCAAGCCGGCTCCCACAAGGGCCCGGCGAATCTTTCAGTTATGTGCTGTTCTACGAGAGTCAGGCCATGAACCCAAGCCATAGCGTGCGCAGTTCCCATACAGGCTCCGACAAGCGCGCCGAGCGCGACTACATGCCCGAGCTGGCCGGCGCCACCCTGCAGGACTCGCCGCGCCTGTCGCGCCTGACCGTGTGGCTGACGGCGGCGCTGCTGCTGGTGGCACTGCTCTGGGCGAGCCTTGCAGTGCTTGACGAGGTGACCGTCGGCGAAGGCAAGGCGATCCCGTCGAGCAAGATTCAGGTGGTGCAGAACCTCGAAGGTGGCATCGTCACCGAGATCTTCGTGCGCGAGGGGCAGATGGTCGAGAAAGGCGCCACGCTGCTGCGCTTGGACGACACGCGGTTCAAGTCCAACAAGGGCGAAAGCGAAGCCGACCGTTACGCCCTGACCGCGCAGGTGGAGCGGCTGTCGGCGGAGGCCGAAGGTCGACCTTTCATGCTGTCCGACGAAGTCCGCGCCAAGGCCCCCCAGGTGGCCGAAGACGAGACGGCCCTGTACGACTCGCGCCAGCGCCGCCTGGCCAGTGAAAAGCAGACCCTCAATGAGCAGCTACGGCAGAAGACCCAGGAGCTGGCCGAGTTTCGCTCCAAGGTCGAGCAGTACCGTTCTGCCGTGGGCCTGTTGCAGCAAGAGCTGGACATGTCATCGCCGCTGGTGAGCAAGGGGGCCATCTCACCGGTGGAAATCCTGCGCCTGAAGCAGCGTACGGTGGAAGCCCGTGGCCAGCTCAACGCCACCAGCCTGGCCATCCCCCGTGCCGAGGCGGCAGTGGCGGAGATCCGCAGCAAGATCCAGGAGTCCGACGCCAGTTTCCGCTCCGACGCGGCCAAGGAACTCAACGACAAGCGCACAGAGCTGTCGAAGATCACCGCCACCAGCATCGCCATCGACGACCGGGTCAACCGCACCACGGTGGTGTCGCCGGTACGCGGCATCGTCAAGCTGCTCAAGGTCAACACCATCGGCGGCGTGGTGCAGCCGGGCAGCGACCTGGTGGAGATCGTGCCGATCGAGGACAACCTGCTGATCGAAGCCAAGGTCCGGCCGCAGGATGTGGCATTCCTGCATCCGGGGCAGCCGGCGATGGTCAAGTTCAGCGCCTACGACTACACCATCTATGGCGGCCTGAAGGCCAAGCTGGAATTGATCAGTGCCGATACCGTCACCGATGACAAGGGCAATGCGTTCTACCTGATCCAGGTGCGGACCGAAAAGAACCACCTGGGTGGGGATAACAAACCGCTGCTGATCATTCCGGGGATGGTGGCCACGGTGGATATCATCACCGGGCAGAAGAGCGTGCTGGACTATCTGCTCAAGCCGGTGCTGAAGGCGCGAACAGAAGCACTGCGCGAGCGCTGAGTTGTCATCACCGGCGATAGGGCCGGAACAGAGCAACCCTGGATTCAGTCCTCGCCATGATTACGTTCGAAGGTTTCAACCCCCATTGCCCTGATCTGACCCTCGACCAACGCTTCGAACGGCCGCAGCAACTCATCGAAACACGCCGGGTGCTCCAGCACATTCAACGCTTGCACCACCGCCTCGATGGTTGAAAGCGCCTCAGGCGCCGGCGCCTTGCGCAAGCGATAGCGTGACGGCTGCGTGACGTGCAGCATCATTCTGGGCAATGCCTGCAACTGCGGATTCAACTGCAACAGTTTGCCCGCAGTACGCCAGGTGCCGTCAGGCACGATGAGCAGCAGCGGCAGCTCCTGGACAGACGCAGTGCCGCTCAGCACCTGCGCCTGCTCGCCTGGAAACAGTACAACCGGCCGGTAGTCGGGCGTTGCCAGCCAATGGTCAAGCTGGTCGAACACCACCCCGACGTGCAACTCGGCGTTGGCGAGGCCCAAGGCCACCAGGCGAGCGGTATTCATGGCATGGGATTTTTCCCTGACATGTTGCAGGATCAACACACGGGTGCGGCTGTTCAGGCAAGGGACATGGGCACACACACAGTAGGCATGCGGGCGCGTGCAGCGTTCACAACGGGCATTGGACATCGGCTCTTCCGGGGCTGGGTCAAAGAGCCGAACCTACTGCTGCTACAGCTACCTATCTGCCGGAAAAGCCCTGCATGACGCTGGGACAAACTGACGCTTCTGGGGTCAGCGTTCGCCATGGTTACGCTTGAATGTCTCAGCCCCCATCGCAGCAATCTGCGCCTCGATCAGCGCTTCGAACGGCCGCAGCAACAGGTCGAAATTCACCGGTTGTTCCAACACGTTCAACGCCTGCACCACCGCCTCGATTGTCGACACTGCTCCCGGCTCCGGTGCCTTGCGCAGTCGGTAGCGTGACGGTGTCACCTGCGCCAGGGTCACCCTGGGTAGTGCCGCCAGCAGCGGGTTCAGGTACAGCAGCTTGCGCGCCTTGCGCCAGGTGCCGTCCGGCACGATCAGCAGCAACGGTGTGTCGTCCGCTTGGCCATAGGCTGTCAGCACCTGGGCTTGATCGCCCGGGAACAGTAGTGCAGGCCGATAACCTGGGGTGGCCAGCAGTTCGCCGAGGTCTTCGAACACTTCGCCGATGCGCAACTCGGCACTCACCAGGCCAAGTGCGGCCAGGCGGGCGGTATTCAGGGCATGGGCGGTTTCACTGGGGTGCTGCAGCAGGACGACACGGGTACGGCTGTCGAGCGAGGGAATCAGTGCGCACAGGCAATGGTCGAGCGGGCGATGGCAGCGCTCGCAGCGGGGTCTTGGCATGGGGTCCTCCGTTAGCGCAAGGATTTTGCCATAGGCCGGCGATTGGGCCGCAAAATCAGCCAACATTGAGCTGGCTTTTCAGCAGGTCGCGGAAGGTCTGGATCAACGGCTCACGACTGCGCCCTCGACGGACGATCAATGAAAATGGCGCCTGATAACCGAAGGTGGCCGGAGAAAGCACGCGAAGGTCGCCCTTGTCGACCCAGGCCTGGGCGTAATGCTCGGGCAGGTAGCCGATGTAGGCACCTGACAAGATCAGGATCAACTGCGCCTCCATGCTTTCCACCGTAGCGGCGCTGTGCTTGAAACCATGCCGGGCCAGCTCCGCCTGGCTCCAGTACCCACGCCCGACCATGCGCTGCTGGGTCACCACCGGCTCGGGAATGCGCCGTTCGGTGAACAACGGGTGGCGGCTGCTGCAGTACAGCCAGTGCTGCTCCCGGTACAACGGCTGGTACACCAGGCCACTCATGCGCGAGGAAAACGCCCCGATGGCCAGGTCGAGACGGTTGTCCTGCACCCCCAGTTGCAGCTCATAGGGGCTCGACACCGACAAATGCAAGTGCACCGCCGGGTGTTCCTGGCTGTAGGCCCCGATGGCCTCGGCCAAGGGCAGCGCCCGGTCGCCGACCGTCGAGTCGATCACCCCGAGGTTGAGCGTACCGCGCAGTTCGCCCTTGAGCGCAGCAGCGTACTGCTCGAAGCCATCGAGCTCCGCCAGCAGGCGCAACGTCTCCTGATGGAACAGCTCGCCCTTGCTGGTCAGGCTGAAACCACCGCGTCCACGGTGGCACAGGACGATGCCCAGCGCACCTTCGAGCTGGCTCATGTAGGTACTGATGGCCGATGTCGACAGGTTGAGCTCGCGCTGGGCATTGGCGAAGCCCTGGTGGCGCACCACGCTGACGAAGATGCGCAGCAGTTTCAGGTCGGGCAGGGTCGAGGCCATGGTGCAACGGTTCCGCAGGAGAATTGGCGAGCAGTCTAACCGCTGCACCGGCTTTAGTTTAGAAATTCCTGAAGTAAGTATTTGCCTGTAGCGATTTGTCGCAGGTACTACCTTGCGCAGACTTGGCCGAAATGTCCCTGCCCGCCGGCAAAACCCCATTCAAGGCGCGCGGCGGCACAGGTTCGAACAAACAAAACAATCGACCGACTGATGAGGCCCACCGTGGACAAAGTTCTCCACCAACCACTGGGCGGCAACGAAATGCCGCGTTTCGGCGGCATCGCCACCATGCTCCGTCTTCCCCACCTGCAAAGTGCCCAAGGCCTGGACGCCGCGTTCATCGGCGTGCCTCTGGATATCGGCACCTCGCTGCGCTCCGGCACCCGCTTCGGCCCACGCCAGATCCGCGCCGAATCGGTGATGATCCGCCCGTACAACATGGCCACCGGTGCCGCCCCGTTCGATTCGCTGTCGGTCGCCGACATCGGTGACGTGGCGATCAACACCTTCAACCTGCTCGACGCCGTGCGCATCATCGAAGAAGCCTACGACGAGATCGTCGAGCACAACGTCATCCCCCTGACCCTGGGTGGCGACCACACCATCACCCTGCCGATCCTGCGCGCCCTGCACAAGAAGCACGGCAAGATCGGCCTGGTGCACATCGACGCCCACGCCGACGTCAACGACCACATGTTCGGCGAGAAGATCGCCCACGGCACCACCTTCCGTCGCGCCGTGGAAGAAGGCCTGCTCGATTGCGACCGCGTGGTCCAGATCGGCCTGCGCGCCCAGGGCTACACCGCCGACGACTTCAACTGGAGCCGTCGCCAGGGCTTCCGCGTGGTCCAGGCCGAGGAATGCTGGCACAAGTCGCTGGAGCCGCTGATGGCCGAAGTGCGCGAGAAAGTCGGTGGCGGCCCGGTGTACCTCTCGTTCGACATCGACGGTATCGACCCTGCCTGGGCGCCGGGCACCGGCACTCCGGAAATCGGCGGCTTGACCACCATCCAGGCGATGGAGATCATTCGCGGCTGCCACGGCCTGGACCTGATCGGTTGTGACCTGGTCGAAGTCTCCCCGCCTTACGACACCACCGGCAACACCTCGCTGCTCGGTGCCAACCTGTTGTTCGAAATGCTCTGCGTGCTGCCGGGCGTGGTGCGCCGCTGACCCCACAAACCCTGTGGGAGCCGGCTTGCCGGCGATGCAGCCACCGCGCTGCGGCAGAAGAAACACCCAGGCAGGAGCCATCTGGGAGGGCCACTGAGGCCCGCCAACACAAGACAAGACCGCCAGGCGCCGTGAACACGCCTGCGCGGTCGATCTCGCCATAATAAAGATAATCGGGAGACCCCCAATGGCCTTGGACATCATTGTTGTAATGATCTATACCGCCGGCATGCTAGGGCTGGGCTGGTATGGCATGCGGCGCGCGAAAACCCACGAGGACTACCTGGTGGCCGGGCGCAATCTGGGCCCTACCCTGTACATGGGCACCATGGCCACCACCGTGCTCGGCGGCGCCTCCACCGTCGGCACCGTGCGCCTGGGCTACGTCCACGGCATCTCCGGTTTCTGGCTCTGTGCCGCCCTGGGCCTGGGCATCATCGCCCTCAACCTGTTCCTCGCCAAGCCGCTGCTGCGCCTGAAGATCTTCACCGTGACCCAGGTGCTGGAGCGTCGCTACAACCCCATGGCGCGCCAGGCCAGTGCGGCGATCATGCTGGCCTATGCGCTGATGATCGGGGTCACCTCGACCCTGGCCATGGCGACCGTGCTGCAAGTGCTGCTCGACCTGCCCTTCTGGGCATCGCTGCTGCTCGGCGGCGGCGTGGTGGTGGTCTATTCGACCATCGGTGGCATGTGGTCGCTGACCCTCACCGACATCGTCCAGTTCGTGATCAAGACCGTCGGCCTGATGTTCATCCTGCTGCCGATCTGCCTGTACAAGGCCGGTGGCTGGGACACCCTGGTCGCCAAGCTGCCAGCGGCCAGCTTCAGCTGGACCACCATCGGCTGGGACACCATCATCACCTACTTCCTGATCTACTTCTTCGGCATCCTGATCGGCCAGGACATCTGGCAGCGGGTGTTCACCGCCCGTGACGAGAAGGTCTGCCAGCGCGCCGGCACCACCGCAGGTGTGTACTGCGTGCTGTACGGCCTGGCCTGTGCCCTGATCGGCATGGCCGCGCACGTGCTGATGCCGGATCTGGCCACCCCGAACAATGCGTTCGCCGAGATGATCAAAAGCCAGTTGCCTGACGGCATCCGCGGCTTGCTGATGGCCGCTGCCCTGGCAGCGATGATGTCGACCGCCAGCGCCGGCCTGCTGGCTGCCTCGACCACCATTACCGAAGACCTGCTGCCCAAGCTGCGTGGTGGCAAGCAGTCGAGCCTGGGCGTCAGCCGCCTGTTCACCCTGCTCACCGGCCTGGTGGTGCTGGGCATCGCCCTGGCGGTGAACGATGTGATCAACGCCCTGACCCTGGCCTACAACCTGCTGGTCGGCGGCATGTTGATCCCGCTGATCGGTGCGATCTTCTGGAAGCGCGCGACCACCGCAGGGGCCATCGCCAGCATGTCGCTGGGCTTCGCCACCGCGCTGTTGTTCATGTTCAAGGACGGCCTGGATGCCAACACGCCGATCTACTACAGCCTGGCGGTCGGCCTGGTGAGCTTCGTCATGGTGAGCCTGCTGTCGCGCAAGCCGCTGGGTGAGGTAAAGCTGGCCTGATCGATGCTTGCCCCCACAGGTTCCGCGCTGTACCTGTGGGAGCCGGCTTGCCGGCGAGAGGCCGGTAAAAGCAGCAACATTATCCGAAGCAAAAAAAGGCCGCGGCATCAACACTGATGCGGCGGCCTTGTGCTTTTTCAGCGGCGACGCGGCTGGCGCCGGCGCTGCTCTTCATCAGTCGGGATCGGCACCGGCTGCAAGGGTGGTGGTATCAGCCCCAGCGCGACAGCCAAGTCATGGAGCCAGTTGAACATTTGGTTTTTCATAGTGCCCCCTTGACGGGTCAGCCTCACGGTCAATCAATCCTGCGATGTTTCATACAGATCATAGCCCGATGTCCTGTATTACGCATGCCCTTGTTCCTACAGATGGGGTCGAGTTTGATACGGATCAAGCGGAAACAGCGTATTCCGACGATTGGTTAATCGTTTCGCTTTGTTGCAAATCGATCCACGCCTGCACATTCGCCCCGCACATCCCCTGACGCCACATCAACCAGGTTTGCGCCTGATCGAACGGCGCTTGCAGGCGATGCGCCCGCACCCGGTCTCGGCCAGGCAGGCTATCGAGCATCGATTGCGCCATCAGGGCCACCCCCGCGCCGGCGATCACACAGGCCAGCATGCTTTGGTACGACTCGATTTCCATCACCCGGCCCATCGGCGTGTGTGCGTGGGCATACCAGGCTTCCAGGCGCATCCGGTAGGAGCAGCCCTGGCGGAAGGTGAACACCGCTTTGCCGGCCACATCCCTGGCACTGTGCACCGCCGGGTGCTCGGGGCTGGTGATCAGCACCAGCACCTCGTCGCACAGCAGCACCCCATCGAGCCCGGCCAGGCTCGGCGGGCCATCCACCAAGGCTGCGTCCAGGCGGTGGCTGAGCAAGCCTTCGAGGAGTTCACCGCTGGGTGCCGCCTGCACTTGCAGGTTCACCGCCGGGTAGGCCTGGTGGTAGCGGGCCAGCAGTGCCGGCAGGTGAATGGCTGCCGTGCTGTACATGGTGCCCAGGGCGAAATTACCCACAGGCTGGCCACCCTGCACCGCCGTCATCGCCTCGTCACGCAGCGCTTCCAGGCGATTGGCGTAATCCAGCAAAACCTTGCCAGCGGGCGACAACTGCAGGCGTTGACGTTCGCGCAAGAACAGCTCGACGCCCAGTTGCTCCTCCAGCTGACGCAGGCGCGTCGACAGGTTCGAGGGTACGCGGTGCAAGCGCTCGGCAGCCCGCGTCAGCGAGCCTTCCTCGGCAACGGCCTGGAAGATGCGCAGTTGGCTGAACTCCATGATGTTCTCCAAAACAGAATAACGTGATCATCATTATTCAATTTTATTGAAAGTCAATCCGCCCTAACCTGCCATCCATCGATCAACGTTCGCGCAGGAGTGTTTCCATGTCGCCGCTCGTACAACTGCTGGCCAGTGCCGTGGCCTTGATGATGGCCATGGGTATCGGCCGCTTCGCGCTCACTCCGCAACTGCCGCAACTGATTGCCGAAGGCCAGTTCGACCTGACCGCGGCCGGCCTAGTGGCGGCTGCCAATTACCTGGGCTACTTCATTGGCGCGGCTGACGCCATGTTCGCCCGCAGGCCGAACCAGGTCAGGCTGCGTCTGCATGGAGGCCTGTGGTTGTGTGTTCTGCTGACCCTGGCCTCGTGGCTTGCCGACGGATTCTGGCCGCACCTGCTGCTGCGCTTTGGCACCGGCGTGGCCAGTGCCTGGGTGCTGGTGATGATCACCAGCCTCAGCCAGCAGGTGGCCAATGCCAATGGCCATCAGCGCCTGGGTGCTCTGGTGTTCGCAGGGCCGGGCCTGGGCATTGCCCTGACCGGCCTGCTGGCACTGGCTGCGCATCTGCTCGGGCTGGATTCGGCAGCGCTTTGGCTGGTATATGCGGCGGCCGCGCTGGTCATGTTGCTGGCGGTGCGCCCATGGTTGCCGCGCGCCATCGAGCCTGCCCCGAGCGTGAAACAAGGCTCGACGCGCAGCTCGGGCATTGGCCGCCTTGCCCTTGTGTATGCGCTGTATGGCGTGGGCTACATCTTGCCGGCCACGTTCCTGTCGCAGATGGCCAATCAGCAGTTTCATGGCAACTGGAAGGCCGACCTGTTCTGGCCAGCATTCGGTGTAGCGGCGGCACTGGGCGTGGTGCTGGTCGGCGCCCGGCGTGGAGGACGGACCTCAGACTGGCTCGCCGCAACCCTGTGGCTGCAGGGCCTTGGCGTGCTTGCCTGCCTGATGGGCGGTGGCCTTGGGCTGGCACTGGGGGTAGTGCTCTGCGGCACGCCTTTCCTCGCTTGCATGCAGCTGGTGGTGCAGCGCTCGCGGGAGCTTGCGCCGCACTCGACGCAGCGCAATGCCGGGCTGCTGACGGCCTGTTTTGCCTTGGGGCAGTTGAGTGGGCCGCTGCTGGCCGCCTTGAGCAACCATTTCAGCGGGAGCTTGCAGCCGGCGCTGGTTTTGGCTGCCAGCGGGTTGGGGCTGGCGGGGGTGCAGGTGCTTGCTGGGGCACGCAGCCCTCGGGCCTGCCTGGCCAGTCGGGTAGCTTGATGGTACGAGGTAGCAGGACCGGCCCTATCGCCGGCAAGCCGGCTCCCACAGGGACCCCGGTGAACCTGTGGGAGCTGGCTTGCCGGCGATAGGGCCAGCACTGACGACCTTTACCCCACAAACCGGCGCAATTGCTGCCTCACCCAAGGCTCTGCACTCACCAGAATCACCCCGAGCAGCACCATCACCGCCCCGAGCACAAAATTCACACTCAGCGGCTCATCCAGCAGCAACACACCGAACGTCACCCCGAACAACGGCGTGATGAACGAAAACACCGCCAGGTTCGAGGCCAGGTACTTGCGCAACAACCAGAACCAGGTCAGGTAACTGACGAACGACACCATGATCCCCTGGAACAGCACGCTGCCCACCGCCAACGGCGTCATCGCCACCTTGCCGATCTGCCCGCTGAGCAAGGCGATCAGCAACAGTCCGGCAAAGCCCACCGCCAACTGGTAGAACAACGTGAGGGTCACCGGCGCCTCCGACAGCCTCGACCCACGCACCACCACGGTGGTCGCACCCCAGGCCAGGCCGGCCAGCACCCCCAGGGCATCACCGAGCAGCATGCGACTGTCCATCTGCGCGAACGACACGCCCCCGGCGAAGGCGGTGGCAATGCCGGCGAAGGCCAGCAGGATCCCCATCCACTGCAGCCAGCGCAGGCGCTCGCTGGGCAACATGAAGTGCAGGCCGAGCGCCGTGAACACCGGCGCGGTGTAGAGGAACACCGACATGTGCGCGGCCGACGTCAGCTTCAGTCCTTCGGCGATGAACAGAAACTCCAGCCCGAACAATGCGCCCGCCAGCAGCCCGGCGCGCCACGTGCTGCCCACCTGCCCCCAGCCACCGCGCCAGCAGAGCATCAGCCCGACCAGCACTGCGGCGAGGCCGTTACGCAAGGCGGCCTGCATCACGGGTGCGATATCGACTGCAGCGGTCTTGATCAATACCTGCTGGCAGCCCCAGAGCAGGCACAGGCCCAGCATCACCTGGAAAGCAAAGGCGTCAGGATTCTTGCGGGCCGCACTCATGGACGGCCCTCCAGGGTGTTCGATGGCATGGGCAAAGGCTCGGCAGTCTTCAGGAAAGACCGATTATCGGTTTTCCCGCCCTCCCCTTGCCAGTCTCAAAACGACCTCAAGCGATCTGGGCCTTGGCCGACACCCGGTCGAAGGTGGCTTCATCCAGGCCATCTTCCTGTTCGTCCAATACTTGCCGCGGGTGCTCGAAGCCAGGAATGCTGCTGTCGATCAGGCTCAGCAACCGCGAACCGCGCTCGGTGAGCACGAAATTCTCGCCATTGCCGCCATCCTCCGGCGGCCGACTGTCGATGAAGCCGCGCTCGAACAGCAGCTTCTCGTACTCGCAGGCGCGGGTTTTCAGGTGGTCGATGTCACCGACCGGCTGCCCCTTGGCCGCCAGCGCTGCTGCGTGCTGCTCGGCATACGGGCGAGGCGTGAAGTTGTGTCCGGCACCGTTCTGCACCTCGTGCAGCAAGCGCTCGATCAGGTCCCAGTCGTAGGTGATGCTCATGGCGAAGGCCTCTCGCTGTGGACAGATGGGGTACACAGTTTGGGACCTGACAGTAATCGCGAGCGTTCCGAGAAAATCACAACAACGCAGTAATCAAGCTGGAGGCCAATCACCAGCGGTCGCCACTATTGAACTTGATGGACTCCAAGCCTCTCCACCAGGCATACCCACTGCCGGAGGTACCAAGGATGAAACCGCTACTGCCCATCGCCTGTGCCATTGCCTTGTTCAGTGCCCTGCCCGCCTGGGCCTGCACGCCGGAAGAGGCCACCCAGAAACGTGAAGAGCTGGCCGGGCTGGTCAGCCAGTTGACCGAGCAGAACCCGCAGAAAGCCAAGGAGATCAATGATGAGTTCCAGGGGATGGAGCTGGGGACGGCGAGCAAGGACTTGCCCGACAAGTGTCAGCTGATCGACAAGCGGATCAAGGAATTGAAGACAGCCGAGAAAAAGGCTGACTGAGCAGGGGCCCTATCGCCGGCAAGCCGGCTCCCACAGGGTACTTGTAGGAGCCGGCTTGCCGGCGATTGGCCCTGGCAGCTGATTACTCGGCTGCTGGCTTGCGCTTCTTCAGCGGCGCAAGACCGTCGGAGCTGGCCAGGGGTGCATTGGCCTTCGGCTTGGCGGTCGGTTTGCGCTTGGCGGTGCTCTTCTTGTCACCGCCCTTCTTCTCGACCTTTTTCTTCTTGGTGCCGGCAGCCTTGCCCGACGCCTTGACCTTCTTCGGCCCGTTGTAGGTGCCTTTGACTTCCTTGATCACCCGGCGCTCGAACTGCTGCTTGAGGTAGCGTTCGATGCTGGACATCAGGTTCCAGTCGTTGTGGGTGATCAGCGAGATGGCCAGGCCTTCACCGCCCGCACGGCCAGTACGGCCAACGCGGTGCACGTACTCGTCACCGCTGCGTGGCATGTCGAAGTTGATCACCAGGTCCAGGCCGTCGATATCCAGGCCGCGAGCGGCGACGTCGGTTGCCACCAGCACCTTGGAGCTGCCCTGCTTGAAGCGCTCGATGGCCAGCTTGCGGTCCTTCTGGTCCTTCTCGCCGTGCAGCACGAAGGCCTTCACGTCCTTGGCCACCAGATGACCGTAGATGCGGTCGGCCAGCGCGCGGGTGTTGGTGAAGATGATCGCCTTGTCGAAGGTTTCGTTGGCCAGCAGCCACTGCACGATGGCTTCTTTATGCTGGTCGTGGTCGGCGGTGATGATCTGCTGGCGAGTGCCTTCGGCGAGCTGCGAGACGCTGTTGAGCATCAGGTGCTCAGGGTCTTTCAGTACCTTGCCGATGATGTCGCGCAGGGCCGCACCACCGGTGGTGGCGGAGAACAGCAGGGTCTGCTCGCGGTTCTCGCACTCCTTGCACAGGCGCTCCATGTCTTCGGCGAAGCCCATGTCGAGCATGCGGTCGGCTTCGTCGAGGATCAGCACCTGCACGTGGGACAGGTCGAGGTTGCCGGCGTTGAGCTGCTCAAGCAGGCGGCCCGGTGTGCCGATCAGCACGTCCGGCACCTTGCGCAGCATGGCGGCCTGCTCCTTGAAGTCCTCACCGCCGGTGACCAGGCCCGCCTTGATGTAGGTGAACTGCGAGAACAGCTGCACTTGCTTGAGGGTCTGCTGGGCCAATTCGCGGGTCGGCAGCAGGATCAGCGAGCGGATCTCGACGCGCCCGCCTTTCAGGTCGACCAGGCGGTTGAGCAGCGGCAGGACGAACGCCGCGGTCTTGCCGCTGCCAGTCTGGGCCGTCACACGCAGGTCACGCCCTTGCAGGGCCAAGGGGATGGCCGCGGCCTGCACCGGGGTTGGCTCGACAAATTTAAGCTCGGCCACGGCTTTAAGCAGGCGTTCATGCAGGGCGAATTGGGAGAACACGGAGGTAACCTCAGGCAAGTGCGGGGAAATTCAGTTGCATAGGGTAACGTTTTCTGCCGCAAGAGCCGAATTTCTTTTGGCAACTTTGTCACCATCCGCGCTCTAATACCCCTTCGTTTCGTAAGAAAAGACTGTTTTCAAGCTTATGGATATGCAAAAAATCTGGCGTGACAGCCTCGACCTGTGGGGCACCCTCGACCAACACCCCATGCTTCACGCCGCCATCGGCCTGGCCGTGCTGCTGCTGATCTCCTTGCTGGTCAGCCGCCTGGCGCGCTTTCTGATCCTCCACGGCACTCGCCTGCTGGCCCGTCAACCGGCGCTCAAATGGTTCGATGACCTGCGTCACAACAAGGTTTTCCACCGTTTGGCGCAGACCATGCCCTCGCTGGTCATCCAGTTCGGCCTGAAACTGGTGCCTGAGCTGTCCGATACCGCCCAGCACTTCCTCGGCAATGTCGCCCTGGCCTTCACCCTGCTGTCCATGACCCTGGCGCTGTCGTGCCTGCTCGATGGCCTGCTGGACATCTACGCGCGCACCGAACACGCCCGCACCCGCTCGATCAAGGGCTACGTGCAGCTGGCCAAGATGATGCTGTGGATCTTCGCGTCCATCGTCATCGTCGCCACCCTCATCGACCGCTCGCCGCTGTTGCTGCTGTCGGGCCTGGGCGCGATGTCGGCGGTGCTGCTGTTGGTGTACAAGGACACGTTGCTGTCGTTCGTCGCCAGCGTGCAGCTGACCAGCAACGACATGCTGCACGTGGGCGACTGGATCGAGATGCCCCAGGTTGGCGCCGACGGCGACGTGGTGGACATCACCTTGCACACAGTGAAGGTGCAGAACTTCGACAAGACCATCGTCTCCATCCCCACCTGGCGTCTGATGAGCGAGTCGTTTCGCAACTACCGCGGCATGCAGCAGTCGGGCGGGCGGCGGATCAAGCGCAGCCTGTTCATCGACGCGGCGGGCATCCGTTTCCTGACCCAGGAAGAGGAACATCGCCTGGGCCAGGTACGCCTGCTGGGCGACTACCTGGCCACCAAGCGCCAGGAGCTGCAAGCCTGGAACGAAGCGCTGGGGCCGCTGCCGGAACTGGCGGCCAACCGCCGCAAGCTGACCAATATCGGCACCTTCCGCGCCTTCGCCCTGGCTTACCTGAAGAACCATCCCAATGTGCATGCGGGCATGACCTGCATGGTCCGGCAGATGCAGACCACCGCCGAAGGGGTGCCGCTGGAGATCTACTGCTTCACCACCACCACGGTGTGGGCGGATTACGAGCGGATCCAGGGGGATATTTTCGACTACCTGCTGGCGGTGTTGCCGGAGTTTGGCTTGAGCCTGTATCAGCAGCCGAGTGGCAATGACATGCGCGTGGGGTTGGCGGGGCGGGTGCCGCGCCGCCTTGAGGAATTGAGCGAGGCTTGAGACAGCCGGGGCCGCTTTGCGGCCCATCGCCGGCAAGCCAGCTCCTACAGGTACACCACCAGTTTCGAACAATGTGGTGTACCTGTAGGAGCGGGCTTGCCGGCGATAGGGCCCTCGACTACCCCGCATACCCCAGCAGGTACAACAACCCGGTCAAGGTCACCAAGGAGGCCACGGTCGACAACAGGATCGTCCGCGAAATCAGCCCGGCCTCGCGGTTGTAGTACTCCGCCAACATGAACGGCCCGGTCCCGGTCGGCAGCGCCGCCAGCAACACCGCCGACGCCGCCCACATCGTCGGCAGGCTGAACACCTTGAACGCCAGCACCCAGGTCAACGCCGGCTGCCCCACCAGCTTCAATGCCACCAACGGCCACGGGCTGGCCTGCGTGCCTGTGCGCTTCTCGGCCAGAAATGCCCCCAGCGACACCAGCGCGCAAGGCGTGGTGGCCAACGCCAGCATCTCGAGAAAATGCATCACCGGCTCCGCCAGCCCCAGCCCGGACACGGCCCAGGCCGCCCCTGCCAGCGGCGAGATCACCAGCGGGTTCTTCGCCAGCGCCTTGCCTACCACCAGGATCGCGCGGCCAATCTGACGCTCCTCCTGCAGGCCGATCTCGATCAGCGTCAATGAAATCGCAAACACCAGGCAGACCACGAGCAACGACGAGATCAGCGCCGGCTGCAGGCCCGGCTGACCGAACAGCAACAGGCACAGTGGAATGCCGATGTAACCGGTATTGGCATACCCCGCGCTCAGCCCATCAATGCTCGCCGCGACCAGACCGTGGCCGCCCTTCAGGCGCCAGGCCAGCGTGACCACGAACATCGCCAGCGCCCCCGCACCGAACGCCACGATGAAGCCAGGGTGCCAGATCTCGCTCCAGGTCGCAGTGGCCGTGACCTTGAACAGCAAGGCCGGCAGGCACAGCCAGACCACCATCTTGTTGATTTCGGCGGCGGCCTTGTCGCCGAGCTTGTTGCTCTTGCGGCACAGGTAACCGGCGAGGATCAAGGCAAAGATCGGCGCGACGATGACGAAAATGGTATGCATGTCAGGCCTTGCGAATCAGCGACGCTTCAGCGCGGCTGCCGATTCGGCTCAGCCATACCGATGCCAGGATGATCGCGCCACCGATGAACAGGCGCCCCAGTGGCTCGTGCTGGTTCCAGATCATCAGGTTGAGCAACAAGCCTACCGGCACATGCAGGTTGTTCATCACCGCCAGCGTGCCGCCGGAGACCATGCAGGCGCCCTTGTTCCACCAGTACAGGCCCAGCGCCGTCGGGCACAGGCCGAGGAACAACAGCACCAGCCACTGCACCTCGGTGCTCGGCAGGTGCTGGGCGTTGCCGAACAGCAGGAAGGCCGGCAGCACGACAATCAAGGCCCCCAGGTAGAAGTAGCCGAAACGCTTGTAGTGCGGCAAATCGCTGGGATGGCGAGCGACCAGATGGCGGTACAACACCTGGCCGGCGGCATAGGTGAAGTTGGCCAGTTGCAGCAGCAGGAAGCCGATGAAGAAATCGCCACTGATGCTGTCGAAGCGGATCACTGCGGCGCCTGCGACCGCTACCAGGGCGGCCAGCAGCGCCCAGGGGTTGAAGCGCCGGTTCAGCGCATCCTCGATCAGCGTCACGTGCAAGGGCGTGAGGATGGTGAACAGCAGCACTTCCGGCACCGTCAGCACGCGGAAGCTCAGGTACAGGCAGACATAGGTGATGCCGTACTGCAGCGCGCCGATCAGCAGCATCGAGCGCATGAAGCGTGGCTCCACCTGGCGCCAGCGGGTCAGCGGCAGAAACACCAGGCCGGCCAGCAGCACCCGTGCGAGCACGGCGAAGTAGCTGTCGACGTGCCCTGCCAGGTACTCGCCGATCAAGCTGAAGGAAAACGCCTGGATCAGCGCGACGATAATCAGGTAGCCCATGGTTGCCTCTCGTGAATCAAGGCGGCGACCTTAGCGGGTTGGGGGCGGTGTGTTCAACCATGGGGAATGTGGGGTGAGGTACCGGGTGCCTGTCTTGAGCATTGCGGTGGTGCGCAGATCGAGCGCCGCCCGCGCGGCGCATCGCGAGC
>NZ_BBIV01000008.1 GCF_000730665.1 Pseudomonas plecoglossicida NBRC 103162 = DSM 15088 | reverse complement strand
CGCTCGATCTCGAGAACGACACAACCCTCAAGGCATGCGCCCGTCAGCCATTAAGCGATCTATCCTGCCGCTCCACCGCCAACGCCACAGCATCCGCCTGCCCCCAGGCGATCTGCATGGCCCGCAACCCATGCTGCAGCTGTTGCCTGGTCTCTTCATCCTCTATCCGCTCCAGCGCTCGACGGCTGTCGCTGTAGGCGAACATCAGGTAATGCGAGACATTCATCAGGACGAATTCCATCGGCACGATGCCTTCGCTGATGGCTCGGGATGAGGGTTTTTCCTGGAGGAAGATCGAAGGTATAGGGTGGATCGGGAACAATTTTTTTCATGACAGCACCGTACCGGGTTATGGGCACCCTTTCGCTTCCACACTTTGGGGTGACAGTTGTACGCGGGGTGGAAGACCAGGGGTACGGGTAAGCCCGGCAGGCTCGAAGGCCTCCCGCGCACAACTGTCATAACGACGACAACCGAACCCCGGGCTTCCACACCCGATCGCTGAACCGACAGCGACCGCAAAAGATTAAAGGGCGAGGTTTCCAGGAACAATCAGACGGGTATCGACAGCATGCGTAGGATATTTCGTCAGCATTAAGTTTGTTGTAGGAAGTTTCCTAAATGCAAGTAGGACCACCCTAACTAAAACCCTGCAGGTCAAACAATTCACGGTCTGCACGTCGATTGACCTACAAACGCATCTGAAGTGAACGATTCCTCTCCAACCCTCAACGGCGCACACTATCAGCAATCAAAGCACAGCCACCGACAGCGGAAAGGACACCGATGCTCCTGGACAATCGACAAAACATGGAACTCGACAAGCTGCAGCTCGAGAACCGCAAACTCACGGCAGAAGCGAAAAAGTTCAGCGCTGAAGCGCACAAGCTCCGCCATGAAGCGCTCTGCTACCCCGTTATAGTGGGGTCAGCCTTCACTACAGCCATTGCCGCAATTATCAATCTGGTACTCAAATATTGAGTTCTGCGCAGGAGGAAGCCTCATGCAACGCATCACACCTGAGAGTGCCGAGCAATTCCAGCGCGACCTGAAGGAACTGGACGAAGAGATACGCAATGCTACACGGTTCTCACCTTGGCAATTTCTGCTGCTCCTGAGCCTGGGCGCCGGAATTACCTTGGTAGCAATAACTGCTTTTGTCCTGTTGCTGAGACAGCCATGAGCCCAAGCCTTCAGATTACTGGCGGCAGGCGCGATCAAAGAGGCTTCAATGCGATGGCACGCCGTTGAAAGGCATACGCTGAGGGGCTGGATGGATTTTCCGACCCCGGAAATGGAGGCGGCCCCACCAGCCACACCCCGGCACTCGATGTTCCCGCTATGGCTGCTCCCTTCCGGGCCTGACCAGGTTAACGGGTAATCAATGCGGGGGGACCGATGGAGCCACCACTACGCGCCTCGCTGAGCAGCGAGTGGCGCCATTGTACCGGTCTGGGGGCTAGATACAACCTCTGAGGGAGAAAAAGTCATCATTTCTCAATGACTTGTCCTGGACTGAAGGCCCGCGCCGTCAGATGGCGATGCCCTGCTCCCCCAGGAACACGACGAACGCATCCTCATCCAGCACCTTGACCCCCAGCTCACTGGCCTTGGCCAACTTCGAACCCGCTCCCGGGCCGGCCACCACGCAGTGGGTCTTGCCCGACACCGAGCCCGCCACCTTGGCCCCCAGGCTTTCCAGCTTCTCCTTGGCGATGTCGCGGCTCATGCGCTCCAGCGTGCCGGTCAGCACCCAGGTCTGCCCTGCCAGGGGCAATCCTTCGGCGACTTTCTTCTCGCTGCTCCAGTGCATGCCGAACGCCAGCAACTGCGCCTCGATGTCGCGGGCCAGCTTCTGGTTCGCCTGGTCCCTGAAGAACTCACGCACCGCATCGGCCTGCTTGGCATTCAGCGCCTGACGCAAGTCGATGCCGTCGGCCTCGATGATCTTGTCCAGGCTGCCCAGCTTGGCCACCAGCTTTTGCGCACCGGTAGGTCCGACCGAAGCGATGTCGAGTTTGGCGATCAGCCCGGCCAAGGTAGTGCTTGCTGCGAACTCGGCTGCCAGCTCGCCTTCGTCCTGCAACTGCATGCCACAGGCCAGCAGCTGCTCGATCACCTTGCGGTTGTGTTCGTCTTCGAAGAAGTTGTGGATCTCATGCGCAACTTCCAGGCCGATGTCCGGCAGGTAGGTCAGCACCTGAGGCAGCGCCTGCTGCACGCGCGCCAGGTTGCCCAGCGAGCGGGCCAGCACCTTGGCGGTTTCCTCGCCCACGTCGGGGATACCCAGGGCATAGATGAAGCGCGCCAGGCCCGGACGCTTGCTGGCCTCGATGGCATCCAGCAGCTTCTTGCTGGAGACCTCGGCAAAGCCCTCCAGGCCAACGATCTGGTCGAACTGCAGCTTGTAGAGGTCGGCCGGCGAGCCGATCAGGCCCTCGTCCACCAACTGCTCGACGCTCTTCTCGCCCAGCCCGTCGATGTCCATGGCGCGACGCGACACGTAGTGAATGATCGCCTGCTTGAGTTGCGCACCGCAGGCAAGGCGCCCCACGCAGCGGTACACCGCGCCTTCGCTGGTGGTTTCCTTGCCCTTGCTGCGCTTGATCAGCTGGGTCCGCTCGACCTGGGAGCCGCACACCGGGCATTCGCTCGGCACTTGCACGGGCCGGGCGTCTTCGGGACGCCGTTCGAGCACCACCTGCATGACCTGCGGGATGACATCGCCCGCCCTGCGGATGATCACCGTGTCACCGATGCGCAGGCCCAGACGGGCGATTTCGTCCATGTTGTGCAAGGTCGCGTTGGACACTGTCACGCCGGCCACCTTGACCGGTTTCAGACGCGCCACCGGCGTCACCGCGCCAGTGCGGCCTACCTGGAACTCCACGTCCAGCACCTCGGTGAGTTCTTCCATGGCCGGGAACTTGTGGGCGATGGCCCAGCGCGGCTCACGGGCGCGGAAACCCAGCTCGCGCTGGGCCGCCAGGCTGTTGACCTTGAACACCACGCCGTCGATCTCGTAGGGCAGGCTGTTGCGCCGCTCGCCGATGTCGCGGTAATACTCCAGGCACTGCTCGATACCGGCAGCATGCTTGAGTTCACGGCTGATCGGCAGGCCCCACTGCTTGAGTTGCTCGAGAATGCCGATATGGCTTTCGCCGATGCTGGCGGACACCTGGCCTACGCCGTAACAGCAGAATTCCAGCGGGCGGCTGGCGGTGATCTTCGAATCCAGCTGACGCAGGCTGCCGGCTGCGGCATTGCGCGGGTTGGCAAAGGTCTTGCCGCCGGCCTCGACCTGGGCAGCGTTGAGCCGGTCGAAACCGGCCTTGCTCATGTACACCTCGCCGCGCACTTCGAGCACGGCCGGCCAGCCTTCACCTTGCAGCTTCAGGGGAATGTTGCGCACCGTGCGCACGTTGGCGCTGATGTCTTCGCCGGTGGTGCCGTCGCCCCGGGTGGCGCCTTGCACCAGTTGGCCATCGCGATACAGCAGGCTGACCGCCAGGCCGTCGAGCTTCGGCTCGCAGCTGTAGTCGACCGCGCCGGGCTGATCGAGGCCATCCACCACACGGCGGCCGAATTCACGCAGGTCGGCTTCTTCGAAGGCGTTGCCCAGGCTGAGCATGGGCACTTCGTGGCGCACCTGGCTGAACGCAGCCAGTGCCGCACCGCCGACGCGCTGGGTTGGCGAATCAGGGGTAACCAGGTGCGGATGCTCGGCCTCCAGCGCCTTGAGCTCGTTGAACAGGCGATCGTATTCGGCGTCGGGCACACTCGGCTCGTCGAGCACGTAGTAACGGTAATTGTGCTGGTCGAGCTCGGCGCGCAGTTCGTGGATTCGGGTTTCGGCGGTCATTCTTCTGGCTCTCTTGCAAAGCAAAAGAGCAGCCCTTGGCTGCTCTTGCGCTTGAAACGGGGCGAGCTGGACCGAGGCATGGTCCGCTCGCTGGTCTTCATCAACGCTTCTGAGTCAGCGCACGGCGCTCGAACTCGACGATACGCTGACGGTAGTGCTCGATGGTCTGGGCCGTCAGCACGCTGCGCTGGTCATCCTTGAGCTCGCCATTGAGCTCGTGGGCCAGCTTGCGGGCCGCTGCGACCATCACGTCGAAGGCTTGCTTGGGATGACGCGGGCCTGGCAGGCCAAGGAAGAAGCTCACCGCACGGGTGCTGAAGTGGTCGATGTCATCCAGGTCGAAAATGCCGGGCTTGACCGCGTTGGCCATGGAGAACAACACCTCGCCGTGACCGGCCATGCTCTCGTGGCGGTGGAAGATGTCCATTTCGCCGAAACGCAGGCCGCTTTCGAGAATGTTCTGCAGCAGGGCCGGCCCCTTGAAGCCACCTTCGTCGCGGGAGATCACGCTGATCACCAGCACTTCCTCGACCGGCGGCAGGTCCTTGGCGGCAGTGGCGGCAGCACCGGTGGCCGTGAAACCGCTGCTGCGGTTGCTGTCGTCGGCGAAATCGTCATCTGCATCGGCGAACAGGTCCGGCTCGCGCGGTTCGGCGGCCAGGTTGAGGTCTCCCTGCGCCTGCACGGGGGCTTCGGCGGCACGTTTGCCACGTTTGCTGGCCTTGGCCGGCTTCGGCTCACGTTCGCGTTCACGCGCCGGGGCGCTGAGCGAAGGCAGGTCGCTTTCGTCCAGTTCTGGTTCCTTCTGGGTATCCAGCACCCGCGACGGACCGAGCACTTCAGCGCTGCCCTCCTCGTCCGGCAGGTTGGAGTAACTGCGATCCAGACGGAATTTCAACTTGCCTTTTCCGCCGCGCATGCGGCGCCAGCCGTCAAAAAGAATACCGGCGATGACAATGATGCCGATGACGATCAGCCACTCGCGCAGACCGATTTCCATGTAATCCCGTGCCTCTATAAAAATATGCTTGAAAACAAAGGGTTCAAAGCCCTTTAACACGTGGCGCCAACTCTATGTTCTGACAGGCGTTTTACCCACGCAAAAAACGAGTGACATTAAGCTAGCACGACCAAAGACAACTTTACACCGTCTGTCGCATGTGACGGGGCATTTACCTACAGAATGCGACCCATCTTCGCTCATCAGGCGTCGACCATGGCAAGCGCCTCCTCTACATCGACCGCAACAAGACGTGAGCAGCCGGGTTCATGCATGGTCACCCCCATCAACTGATCCGCCATTTCCATGGCAATCTTGTTATGGGTGATGTAGATGAATTGCACACTTTCACTCATTTCCTTGACCAGCCGGGCGTATCGCCCGACGTTGGCATCGTCCAGCGGTGCATCGACCTCGTCGAGCATGCAGAACGGTGCGGGGTTCAACTTGAAGATGGCAAACACCAGCGCCAGTGCAGTCAGTGCCTTCTCGCCGCCGGACAGCAGATGGATGGTGCTGTTCTTCTTGCCCGGCGGACGCGCCATGATCGTCACCCCTGTATCGAGTAGATCTTCGCCCGTCAGTTCCAGATAAGCGCTGCCACCACCGAAAACTTTTGGGAAAAGTGCCTGTAATCCGGCATTTATCTGATCAAAGGTATCCTTGAAGCGGTTGCGGGTTTCCTTGTCGATCTTGCGAATGACGTTTTCCAGGGTCTCCAGCGCTTCGACCAGGTCGGCATCCTGGGCGTCCAGGTAGCGCTTGCGCTCGGACTGCTGCTCATACTCTTCGATGGCTGCCAGGTTGATCGCGCCAAGGCGCTGGATGCGCCCCTCGACCTGCTCCAGTTCCTGCTCGGTGCCTTGCTCGGTGGCATCGGCCTCCAGCGTGGCAAGCACGCCCTGCAGGTCGTAGCCATCGGCCAGCAATTGCTCTTGCAGGGTCTTGCGGCGCACATCCAGGCCCTGGCATTCCAGGCGCAGTTGCTCCAACTGCCCGCGCAGCAACTGCGCCTGTTGCTCGGCCTGGGTACGTCGCTTCTCGGCATCGCGCAGGGCACGGTCGGCTTCGTCCATGTGCAGGCGCGCCAGGCGCATCTCTTCATCGACGCTCATGCGCCGCTCCAGCAGTTCTTCAAGCTTCAGGCGCAGCTCTTCGAGCGGTGCCTCACCCTCTTCCAGGTTCAGGCTCAGTTGCTCCTGACGCTCGCTCAGCCGTGCTGCCTGCTGCTCCAGGCGCTCCAGGGCCTGCCGGGTGGAGTCGTGCTGGGCGCGCAACGAACCCAGGCGCACGGCCAACTGGTGGCCATGATCCTTGTGCTGGCGGGCTTGCTGGCGGATACGATCGAGGCCTTCGCGCAAGGTATCGCGGCGGGCCATCAGTTGCTCGCGCTGCTCGGTGTCCTGGGCCATCAGCTCCAGGGCCTCCTGCAGCAGCAGGCGCGCTTCGCCCAGTTGCTCATGCTCAAGCTCGCGCTGTTCGTGAAGCTCGCTCAATTCTTCCTGCAGCCGACGACGACGCAACTCGACCTGCTCGGCGCGGGCGCGACTGGCGCTGAGGCTGGCATTCAATTCGCCATGCTGGCGGCTTTCTTCCTGAGTGCGACGGCGCAGTGCCTCTCGCTGCTCTTCCAGGCCCAGCTGCTGCTCACGCAGCACTTGCAGCTGCTCTTCGAGCTGTTCCAGCGCAGCTTCCTGCTCCAGCTGCTCATGGCCCAGGCGCTCGATTTCCTGGCCGCGGGCCAGCACGCCCCCTTGGGCCTCGCCCCCTCGGCTGACGCGCAGGAAGTGCCGACCGACCCAGTAGCCATCGCGGCTGACCAGGCTTTGCCCGTCGCCAAGCGAGGCGCGCTGCGCCAGGGCCTGGGCGAGGTCCTCCACCGGTTTGACCTGGCCCAGCCAGGGCGCCAGGTCAGTACGCCCCTCGACCTTGTCGAGCAAGCTGCCGGGCTGGCGTACCGCTGTGTCGGCCGCCAGCAGCAAGCGCAGCTCGCCTTGCTCGAGCGTGCTGTAATCCAGGCTCGCGAATTCATCCACCAGCACCGCCTGCAGGTCGGCGCCCAGCACGGTTTCCACCGCCAGCTCCCAGCCCGGCTCGACGCGAAGCCCTTCGGCCAGTCGCGGTCGCTGCTCCAGGCCCTGGCCGCGCAGCCAGTCGGCTGCGCCCGCACCCGGTTCCAAGGCTGCCTGCTGCAGCGCCTCCAGCGAGGCCAGGCGGCCGCCCAGGCGCTGCAACTCACCCTGTTGCTGTTGCTGAGCCTGGGTAGCTTGCTGCAGTTGCTCGCGTACGGCGTCCAACTGCTCGACCACCTGCCCTTCCGAGAGCTGCAATTCTTCCAGCAGCATCTCGCTGCTGGCCAGTTGCTCCGAGAGCTCCTGCATGGCGGCATCCTGCGGGTCGGCGCCCAGCTGGTCGCGCTCCTCCACCATCTTGCGCTGGCGCTCGGCCTGGCGTTCCAGGCTGGCCTCCAGCTGCTGCAGGCGTGCCTGCTGCACCTCGGCCTGGTGCCGCGGCTCGGCGGAGCGGGTGTTGAAACTATCCCATTGCTCTTGCCAGCCGTGCATGCCCAGCTCGGCCTCTTCGAGGGCTGCGGCGGCTTCCTCGGCGGCGGCCAGGGTCATTTCCTGCTCAGGTTCGAGCATGGCCAGCTCTTCACCGAGGGTAGCCAGCAAGGTGCGGTCATGACCCAGGTGCGACTCGGTCTCCTGCCGCGTGCGTTCGGCTTCCTTGAAATCGTCCTGCAGCTGGCGCAGGCGCTGCTGGCCGTGCTGGATGCTCTGCTCGACCCGGGCGATATCGCCGGCCACCGAATAGAAGCGGCCCTGCACCTGATTGAAGCGCTCGGACAGTTCATGGTGGCCATCGCGCAGGTGCTCGATGCTGGCGTCGGCATTGCGCTGCTCGGCGACCAGCGCCTCGTGCGCCACGTCCTGATCACCGATCACCGCCTCACGCTGGCGTACGCGTTCGTCCAGGTCGCGCCAGCGCAGGGCCGACAGGCGTGCCTTGAGCTGGCGTTCCTGGGCCTTGTATTCGCGGTACTTCTCGGCGGCCTGGGCTTGTCGGTGCAAGCGTTCGAGCTGGCGTTCCAGCTCTTCGCGCAAGTCGGTCAGCCGCGCCAGGTTCTCCTGGGTGCGGCGGATGCGGCTCTCGGTCTCGCGGCGGCGCTCCTTGTACTTGGAGATGCCGGCCGCCTCCTCGATAAAGTTGCGCAGCTCCTCGGGCTTGGCCTCGATCAGCTTGGAGATCATGCCCTGCTCGATGATCGAGTAGCTGCGCGGGCCCAGGCCGGTGCCCAGGAAGATATCGGTGATATCGCGGCGCCGGCACTTGGTGCCGTTGAGGTAATAGGTGTTCTGCCCGTCGCGGGTGACCTTGCGGCGGATGGAAATCTCCGCGTAGGCGGCATACTCGCCCAGCAACGTGGTTTCGCTGTTGTCGAAGATCAGCTCGATGCTGGCCTGGCTCACCGGCTTGCGGCTGGTCGAGCCGTTGAAGATGACGTCGGTCATCGACTCGCCGCGCAGGTTCTTGGCCGAGCTTTCGCCCATCACCCAGCGCACGGCGTCGATGATGTTGGACTTGCCACAGCCATTGGGGCCCACCACGGCCGCCATGTTGCTGGGGAAGTTGACCGTGGTCGGGTCGACGAACGACTTGAACCCCGCCAGGCGAATGCACTTCAGGCGCATCGGTCAGCCTCGGGCCAGCGCCGCCAGCACCAGTTCGCAGCTGCGCTGGCAGTAGGCGGTGAGCACCTCGCGGATGCGCGGCAGGTCGCGGGCGACCACGGCGTCGAGCAGGCGGGCGAACAGCTCAAGGTAGTCGACCATGCTGGCCTGGCGCTGATCCAGGGCCAGGTAATAGGCACGGCTCATGGCCGGCTGCAGGTTTTCCACGGTTTCCTGCAGGTACGGGTTGTCGGCGAAGGGGTAGGCTGCACGCATCACCGCGAAGCTTTCCGCGACGAAGGCCTTGATGTCCTGCTGCTCGAGCGCCTCCTGCAAGCGCTGCTGGATTTCCAGGAACGGGCGCAGGTCGGCGTCGCTGCGCCATTTTTGTGCAACGGCGTTGCCCAGCAGGATGTAGAACTCGCCCATCAAGGCGCACAGACTGCGCACGCTGCGCTCGTCGAGCCGGGTCACGTGGGCGCCGCGACGCGCAAGGATAGCCACCAGGTGTCGACGTTCAAGGATCAACAGCGCTTCGCGCACCGAGCCACGGCTGACATTCAGCGCCTGGGTGACCTTCTGTTCCTGGATACGCTCACCGGGCGCGAGTTCGCCCCGGATGATGCGTTCGGCCAGGTAGTCGGCAATCTGCTCGGAGAGGCTGTCCGGCGCCTTGAACGTCATGGTTTTCCTTCAAAATCATTGAACTGGGCACAAGTGGCGGATTGTAGCGCACTTGCCCGGCCCTCGCGCAGAGGGGCATGGCGCTTTATTTGGCCCCCCGCCCAGCCTTCCGGGCGGCGCGATCTATGCTTGATATATCGGCAGTGTGTTCGGTCGGGCGTAGGCATGCGCATTTTCCTGACTTAAAAGTCAGAAAAATATTGACCAGTTCGTCAGGTCTGCTTATTGTCCGCTCAACAACAATAAAACCATTGCGAGGCCTTCCCCGTGATCCAGTTTCTCGTCAACCAGGAGCTGCGTAGTGAGCACGCCCTGGACCCGAACATGACGGTGCTGCAATACCTGCGCGAGCACCTGGGCAAACCTGGTACCAAAGAGGGCTGCGCCAGTGGCGACTGCGGCGCCTGCACCGTGGTGGTGGGCGAGCTGATCCAGGACGAACAGGGCCAGGACAGCCTGCGTTACCGCAGCCTCAACTCGTGCCTGACGTTCGTCTCGTCCCTGCACGGCAAGCAACTGATCAGCGTCGAAGGCCTCAAGCACCAAGGCCAGCTGCACAGCGTGCAACAGGCCATGGCCGACTGCCATGGCTCGCAATGTGGCTTCTGCACCCCAGGTTTCGTGATGTCGCTGTTCGCCTTGCAGAAGAACAGTCAGGGTCATGACCTGCACCAGGCCCAGGAAGCCCTGGCCGGCAACCTGTGCCGCTGCACCGGCTACCGACCGATCCTCGACGCCGCCGAGCAGAGCTGCCGCCAGCCCTGCCGCGACCAGTTCGATGCGCAGCAGGCGCAAACCATCAGCCGCCTCAAGGCCATCACCCCGACCCAGACCGGCGAGCTCAACAGTGGCGACAAACGCTGCCTGGTGCCGCTGACCGTGGCCGATCTGGCCGACCTGTACAGCTCGCACCCCGAGGCACGTCTGCTGGCCGGGGGCACCGACCTGGCGCTGGAAGTGACCCAGTTCCACAAGACCTTGCCGGTGATGATCTACGTCGGCCACGTCGCCGAGCTCAAGCGCATCGAAAAGACTGCCACCCACCTGGAAATCGGTGCAGCCACCCCGCTCACCGACTGCTACGGCGCGCTCAACGAGGAATACCCCGATTTCGGCGACCTGCTGCACCGCTTCGCTTCGCTGCAGATCCGCAACCAGGGCACCCTCGGCGGCAACATCGGCAACGCCTCGCCGATCGGCGACTCACCCCCCCTGCTGATCGCCCTGGATGCTCAGATCGTCCTGCGCCAGGGCGAGCGCCAGCGCAGCATGGCGCTGGAGGACTACTTCATCGACTACCGCATCACCGCCCGCCAGGACAGTGAGTTCATCGAGAAGATCATCGTGCCGCGCGCCAGCAACGACTGGGCCTTCCGTGCCTATAAAGTGTCCAAGCGCCTGGACGACGACATCTCGGCCGTGTGCGGCGCCTTCAACCTGAGCATCGAAGACGGCGTGGTCAGCGGTGTGCGCATTGCCTTCGGCGGCATGGCCGCGATCCCGAAACGCGCCCGTGCCTGCGAAGCTGCCTTGCGCGGCAAGCCGTGGAACCAGGCCAGCATCGAACGTGCCTGCCAGGCCCTGGCCGAGGACTTCTCCCCGCTCAGCGACTTCCGCGCCAGCAAGGAATACCGCCTGCTGACCGCGCAGAACCTGCTGCGCAAGTACTTCATCGAATTGCAAACGCCGTACATCGAAACTCGGGTGACCGACTATGTCTAACCATCACGCCGTCAAGAGCCAGGCCGAGATGGCCGAACTGTTCAGCCAGGACCTGACCACCGGGGTCGGCCGCAGCGTCAAGCACGACAGCGCCGACAAGCACGTGGCCGGCGAAGCGGTGTACATCGACGACCGCCTGGAATTCCCCAATCAACTGCATGTCTATGCACGCACCGCCGACCGCGCCCATGCCCGCATCCTGCGCATTGACACCACGCCGTGCTACGCCTTCGAAGGCGTGCGCATCGTCATCACCCACGAAGACATTCCCGGCCTCAAGGACATCGGCCCGGTGGTCGCTGGCGACCCGCTGCTGGCCATCGACAAGGTCGAATTCTTCGGCCAGCCGGTGCTCGCCGTCGCCGCTGGCGACCTGGACACCGCCCGCCGCGCGGCCATGGCGGCAATCGTCGAGTACGAAGACCTGGAACCGGTACTGGACGTGGTCGAAGCGTTTCGCAAGAAACACTTCGTGCTCGACAGCCACACCCACCAGCGCGGCGATTCGGCCACGGCCCTGGCCAGCGCCCCGCACCGCCTGCAGGGCACGTTGCACATCGGCGGGCAGGAACACTTCTACCTGGAGACGCAGATCTCGTCGGTAATGCCCACCGAAGATGGCGGCATGATCGTCTTCTGCTCCACGCAGAACCCCACCGAGGTACAGAAGCTGGTCGCCGAGGTGCTCGACGTACCGATGAACAAGGTGGTGCTGGACATGCGCCGCATGGGTGGCGGCTTCGGCGGCAAGGAAACCCAGGCTGCCAGCCCCGCCTGCCTGTGCGCGGTGATCGCGCGCCTGACCGGCCAGCCGACCAAGATGCGCCTGCCACGCGTCGAAGACATGATGATGACCGGCAAGCGTCACCCGTTCTATGTCGAATACGACGTCGGCTTCGACGACAATGGCCGCCTGCACGGCATCAACTTCGACCTGGCCGGCAACTGCGGTTATTCCCCGGACCTGTCCGGTTCGATCGTCGACCGCGCCATGTTCCACTCCGACAACGCCTACTACCTGGGCGATGCCACCGTGCATGGCCACCGCTGCAAGACCAACACCGCGTCCAACACCGCCTACCGCGGCTTCGGCGGCCCGCAAGGCATGGTCGCCATCGAGCAGGTGATGGACCACATCGCCCGCCACCTGGGCCGCGACCCACTGGCCGTGCGCAAGGCCAACTATTACGGCAAGACCGAGCGCAACGTCACCCACTACTACCAGACCGTCGAGCACAACATGCTCGAAGAGATGACCGCGGAGCTCGAGGCCAGCAGCGACTACGCCGAGCGCCGCGAGTCGATTCGCCGCTTCAACGCCAACAGCCCGATCCTCAAGAAAGGCCTGGCGCTGACCCCGGTGAAGTTCGGCATCTCGTTCACCGCCACCTTCCTCAACCAGGCAGGTGCGCTGATCCACATCTATACCGACGGCAGCATCCACCTGAACCACGGCGGCACCGAGATGGGCCAGGGCCTGAACACCAAGGTGGCGCAAGTGGTGGCGCAGATCTTCCAGGTCGATTTCAGCCGCATCCAGATCACCGCCACCAACACCGACAAGGTGCCCAATACCTCGCCGACCGCGGCCTCCAGTGGCGCCGACCTGAACGGCAAGGCGGCGCAGAACGCTGCCGAGATCCTCAAGAAACGTCTGACCGAATTCGCCGCACGGCACTACAACGTGACCGAGGAGGACGTGGAGTTCCGCAACGGCCATGTGCGGGCGCGCGACCAGATCGTCAGCTTCGAGCAACTGGTGCAGCAGGCCTATTTCGCCCAGGTGTCGTTGTCCAGCACCGGCTTCTATCGCACGCCGAAGATCTTCTACGACCGCAGCCAGGCGCGTGGCCGGCCGTTCTACTACTACGCCTTCGGCGCTGCCTGCGTCGAGGTGGTGGTCGACACCCTGACCGGCGAGTACAAGATGCTGCGTGCCGATATCCTGCACGACGTGGGGGATTCGCTGAACCCGGCCATCGACATCGGCCAGGTCGAAGGCGGCTTCATCCAGGGCATGGGCTGGCTGACCACCGAAGAGCTGGTGTGGAACGCCAAGGGCAAGCTGATGACCAACGGCCCGGCCAGCTACAAGATCCCGGCGGTGGCCGACATGCCGCTGGACCTGCGGGTGAAGCTGGTGGAAAACCGCAAGAACCCGGAAGACACCGTGTTCCACTCCAAGGCCGTGGGCGAGCCGCCGTTCATGCTCGGCATCGCTGCCTGGTGTGCGATCAAGGATGCCGTGGCCAGCATTGCCGACTACAAGGTGCAGCCGAACATCGATGCCCCGGCAACGCCGGAGCGGGTGCTGTGGGGCTGCGAACAGATGCGCCAGGCGGTGCTGCAGCAGCAGCCTGACGAAGAACTGGAAACCGTGACTCACTGAGGTTGGAGGTGCCTGTCCGGGCCTTATCGCCGGCAAGCCGGCTCCCACAAAAAGCCACACAGGCGTGACCTGTGGGAGCCGGCTTGCCGGCGATAGGGCCCGAACAGGCCACCTGAACATGAGGATCTGCACCATGCACCAATGGATCAACGCCCTCGCCGACCATCAGTCCCGTGGTGAAGCCTGCGTGCTGGTGACCATCATCGAGGAACGCGGCTCGACCCCGCGCAACGCCGGCTCGAAGATGGTCGTCAGCGCCACCGGCCTGTACGACACCATCGGCGGCGGTCACCTGGAATACAAGGCGCTGCACATCGCCCGGCAGATGCTGGAGGAGCACCGCAGCACCCCGCACCTGGAGCGTTTCAGCCTCGGCGCCAGCCTTGGCCAGTGCTGCGGCGGCGCCACCGTGCTGCTGTTCGAGCCGATGGCCGCCGTGCAGGCCGAGATCGCCGTATTCGGCGCGGGCCATGTCGGCCGCGCTCTGGTACCCTTGCTCGCCGCGCTGCCCTGCCGGGTGCGCTGGATCGATTCGCGTGAACAGGAATTCCCCGAACTCATCCCCAACGGGGTGACCAAGGTGGTCAGCGAGGAACCGGTCGACGAAGTGGCCGAGCTGCCCGCCGGCTGCTACTGCATCGTCATGACCCACAACCACCAGCTCGACCTGGAGCTGACCGCCGCCATCCTCAAGCGCAACGATTTCACCTGGTTCGGCCTGATCGGCTCGAAGACCAAACGGGTCAAGTTCGAGCACCGCCTGCGCGAGCGCGGCTTCGACGATGCCGTGGTGGCACGCATGCGCTGCCCGATGGGCGTGGCCGAGGTCAAGGGCAAGCTGCCGATCGAGATCGCCGTGTCCATCGCCGCCGAAATCATTGCCACCTACAACGCCTGCTTCGGCCAGCACGACGCTGCCGTCAACGCCGGCCCCATTGCCCAGTTGCTGCCGCCCTCCCGGCGCAGCCAAGCCCTTTGACGAGTGTGTTATGACCCTTACCCGCAAAGCCTACCGTGCCGCCATCCTGCACAGCATCGCCGACCCGGCCGAGGTGGGCCTGGACGCTTCCCATGAGTACTTCGCGGACGGCCTGCTGGTGATCGACGACGGCCGCATCAGCGCCCTCGGCCATGCCAGCGACCTGCTGCCGACCCTGGATGCCGACATCGAAGTGGTGCATTACCAGGACGCGCTGATCACCCCAGGCTTCATCGATACCCACATCCACTTCCCGCAGACCGGCATGATCGGCTCCTATGGCGAACAGTTGCTGGACTGGCTCAACACCTACACCTTCCCTTGCGAAAAACAGTTCGCCGACAAGGCCCACGCCGATGAGGTCGCGAAGATCTTCCTCAAGGAACTGCTGCGCAACGGCACCACCACTGCCCTGGTGTTCGGCAGCGTGCACCCGGAGTCGGTCAACGCTCTGTTCGAAGAGGCCGAGCGCCTCGACCTGCGGATGATCGCCGGCAAGGTGATGATGGACCGCAATGCCCCGGACTACCTCACTGACACTGCCGAAACCAGCTACACCCAGAGCAAGGCGCTGATCGAGCGCTGGCACGGCAAGGGCCGTCTGCACTACGCGGTCACCCCACGCTTCGCACCGACCAGCACTCCGGAGCAGCTGTCCGTTGCTGGCCAGTTGCTGAAGGAACACCCAGGCGTGTACATGCACACCCACCTGTCCGAGAATCTCAAGGAAATCGACTGGGTCAAGTCGCTGTTCCCTGAGCAGAAGGGCTACCTGGACGTCTACGACCACTTCGAGCTGCTCGGCGAACGCTCGGTATTCGCCCACGGTGTGCACCTGTGCGACGAGGAATGCCAACGTCTGTCCGAGACCGGCTCGGCCATCGCCTTCTGCCCGACCTCGAACCTGTTCCTCGGCAGCGGGCTGTTCAACCTGCCCCAGGCCGAGCGCTTCAAGGTCAATGTGGGCCTGGGCACCGACGTCGGCGCCGGTACCAGCTTCTCGCTGCTCAACACCCTGAACGAGGCGTACAAGGTGATGCAGCTGCAGGACGTGCGCCTGCACCCTTACAAGTCGCTGTACCTGGCGACGCTCGGCGGTGCCCGGGCACTGCGCCTGGACGACCGCATCGGCAGTCTGCGCCCGGGCAACGATGCTGACTTCGTGGTGCTCGACTACAAGGCCACGCCGCTGCTGGACTACCGTATCCAGCAATCCAGCAGCATCGAAGAGACCTTGTTCGTGCTCACCACCCTGGGCGACGACCGCACCGTGCGCGAAACCTACGCCGCCGGGCGCTGCGTGCACCAGCGCTGAGGTCTCAGAAGTCGGCCAGGCGCTGCAAGGCGACCTGGCCGACGTGCGGCCCCTCCTCCAGACGCAAGACCGCCGCCAGACGCACCAGGCGCCCACTGTCCCCGGCCCGCTGCAGGCTCTGCAACGCAGCATTGGGCAATGCCCGCCGCCAATGCTCCATCCAGCCTTGGGACAACACGGCGCGCCCCTGCTCCAGGGCGAACTCCACCGAAGCCTGCTCGCTGACCCCCATCGCCACCAGGTACACCCGGTTGCTCGCCTGCTGATGGTACTGGGCGATATGTCCCGCTCGATGCTGCAAGGTCAGGCCATAGCGCGTGAGCAGCACGTCGACCACGCTCAACGCATGCTGGCGCATGGGCGAACCGCGGACCATCGACAGCAAGATTTGGCTATGGCCGTCAGTAGCTCTCAGGTAATAGACCAACGGCGTGGCGCTGTCGCTGTCCAGCGGGAGTGCCAGGCGCCAAGCCCCTCCTCCCGCCAACCCCGTTGGCCGCTGCGCCGCGAGCAACAGCAAGGGGTCGGCCAGCTCTTCCACGGCGGTGGTGCCGTGCACCCAACTGGCCGTGACCTGCTCCAGCATCAGCAGACGCGCATGATCACTGCCTTGGGCGCGCTCGAATAGATGACGCGCCGCGTTCAGCGCACTCTGCCGGGCAAGCCCCGAACGGGCGCGACTGACTTGAAGACTCAGCGGCATCGGGAACAGTGGCCGGCGAACCGACCAGCCGCCTCGGCCGCTGATGATCATCCATGGCTGCTCGCCAAAGCGCTCGCGCACGCAGCGCTCCAGGTCATCGAAACCCAGCGGGGTCGACAGTTCGGCCGAACGGCTGAGCAGAATGCGGCTGTCGGACCCCGTGGCAAATACCGGCAGCAAGCGCCCCTCGACCGTTACGCCGAGTACGCTGGCCTGGTCCTGGGCGCCATAGAGACCAGAACCCTGCACCAGCTCCCGGTCGGTTGCCGCCAGTGGCCGCAGCTGGTGACGCCAATTGCGCAGCGTTGGCAGTTGCGCCTCTGCCGCCGCGGCCATTGTCACGCGCTGCCACACCAACGCCGTGCGATCCGACCCCTCCAGCAACAACCCACCCAGCAACGGGTGCAACACCCCCTGCTGGCGCGCCGAACGCAGTGCCGCCGCCATTTTCAGGTCGCGAGCCGTCGCGATCAGGTCATCCAGCCAGGTATCGCTGAGCAGTACCAGGCCGTTGCTGCCCTGAAGCGAAAACTGGCCCAACGAACGATGCTGCAACAGTATGTAGATGTGGCGCTGGCCCGACCGGGTGAACAACAGCAGATGCCGTTCGGCTACACCGCTGACGTGCAGAACGTTATAGCCACGGGCCGTGAGAATCTTGTGCAGCACCGTACTTACCGGCCCTGCGTGCAACGAGTCGACAACCTGGCGCAAGGCCGCGTGTTCGGCCGCGTCCAGGTTCCAGACCAGCTGATCGAACTGCGTGCCACCCAGACGCGATGACAGCTGCGGATACGTGCTGCCGAAGCTCAAGCGCATCTGCGCAGTGGCCTTGTGCAGGGTGGTAACCGACATTGCGTGCAAGGGTTCCAGGTTCGGATCGTCAATCCGCTCCAGCAATCGCCGCAGGCGCGTCTGGGTCAACCCGGCGGCACTGCCATCGGCGCCGCGATAGAGCGCCTCGCCCAGCGCCAGGCGGCTGCCTTCACCCATCGACGAGAAGCGTGTGGCCAGTCGTTGCTCGAAGGTTTGTGCAAAACCGCCCAGCACCGTGGGCGCCTCGACAGCATTACCGCCCAGGCTGATGCGAACCGGTCCGTTGCCTTGCTCGATCAACTCATCCAGCTGGCGGAGGTTGTCCGGCATCCTCCCTCTTGGCCAGACATAGACGGTGTCGCCAATGAAATCGCTCGTCAGCACTGGGTAATAGTGGCCCTGCAAGCGCACGCCCGGCTGCTGCGCTGCGGCGCGGGCAAAGGTCACGGTAACCAGGCCACCCCGCATGTCGACGACCTCGTCGCCTGGGTTGATGGTCCAGCGTACCGCCTGCCAATCATTGCTCGGCAGGGTCGCACTGGTTGAACCACTGCCCTCCCGCAGGTACTGCCGTGCCCATGCTGGCGATGCGCCATCCTGCAGGAGGGAATGGGTGAATTCCAGCTCCTGGCTCGCATTTCTGAAGCTGTAGCGCTCCAGAATCCGCCTACCCCGGGCCAAGGCCTGAACCCGGTTGGTGCCCGCCAGAGGTCCCTTGGTACTGCTCGGCCCCCACGTGGCCAGCAGTTGTTCTGCCTCGCTCAACTTGCCGCCGCCACCGCGCAGGCCGACGTCGGCATGGATGACCCAGCGCGCGCCATCCTGGCGCACTGGCGCCTCGTAGCTACGAGTGGCAGTGGCACGCAGGCGCAGGGTCGCTTCATCGCTGCGCCGGTAGACCTCATAAGCCAGTCCGTCCTGCCAGATGTACTGCTTGCCATGCAGACGCCAGGTGTTCAGGTCCACCCCGCTCAAGGCCTCCGCGCCCGTCAGCGGCTGCCCGGCGGCGTAGCCGGCAAGCGGCTGGCGGGCGATCCGCTGCCTGACCACGCTGCGCACCACGCGACGCAGTGCGGAAAGCCCACCGCCAACCGGCAGTGCCGTGAGCAGGATATCGACCACACCTAAGACGATGCTCAGCGTACCGCTCAGCAACCCGGAGGTGCCGCCGCTTCGCCAGGCATCGGCCATTTCCATGGCGCCGTCATGGATCTGCCTCACGCTGTACCAGGTGCCGATACCCGGGATCACGCCCAGCGCAGCCTTCAGGTAACCCACATGACGCAAGTGGTTGTGCAGGTTGTTGTCCTTGTCGATGCCGGCCTGACTCCGTCCGGTGGCGCGGGCCTGGGCAATCAGCAGGTTGCAGCGGTCAGCCAATTGCAGATCGACCAGCGTCTGACCCAGCACGGGTTTGCTGCTCAGGTAACCGTCGTAGCGCCGCGATACGGCCTGGTTCAGGTAAGCACGCAGCATCTGCGGATCATTGCCGCTACGCTGGGCGACATACTCGGCCATGTCCGCGCAGGTACCGATGGCAGAGGTCAATGATTCAAGTGCCTGCTTCAGGCTGTCACGCTCGATCAGCTGATAGGCTTGGGGGGCACCTGGGAGATAGATCAGAGTATGCCCCACCGCATTGACCAATGCAGCAGCACCACCGATTGAATCGCCCAGCTCTTCAACGGCGGTTATCACCAACCAGTGCAGCGTTACCCCCGCATCCTGCAACTGCTTACGGGTTTGCGCCTTGGCTGCAACGCGCAGCAGCCGCCCGCCCTCTTCGCTCAGGTTGCGCTGCCAGCGCTCACTGGTGGCCAACAGCTGCAGCTCCAGGCGGTAGGGGTGGCGCAAGCGCTGTGGGTCCTCAGCGATGGCCGGGTCGAACACCTTGCGCAGTTTTTCCGTGTACCGGCCCAGGGGGTCGAGCTCGACCAGCACTCGCGACAAGTAGTCTGGGTCGATCGCCTGGACATGCCAGCGGGCCATGTCCAGGCGCTTGCGCTCATCCTCACTGTCGGGGTCGAACCCTTCGCTGGCGATCTCGGCAAGGGTGCTGGGGACATAGGGGAGCTTGAAATCCATCGAAGGATCAGGGCGCCACAGCACGATCTCGTCAACGGCAAGCTCGATACCCAGATCTTGCTGTATACGCGCCTTGAGCAACGCCCCGGCCCAATCGGAGAACGTTGGCGCCTGCAGATCCAGCCAGGTTTCCAATGCCAAGGCACTGGCGTGATACTCAAGCAACTGGCGGGCGTAGGCCTGTCGTTCGTCGTCACTGCGCGACAAGACCCACTGCGGCACCTGCTCAAGCAACGCATCGGCCTGCCACTGCCGCTCGACTTGCACAAGGGCTGCCTGGCGGCAGGTATCGGCGGGCATCGCCAGGGCTGCGCGGGCCAATTGCAAGCGAGACTCCTGCACGTCCGCGGTTTCGCTTTCGAGGTATTCCTGCCAGCGCTGTACCAAGGTCCCGACCAAGCCGTTCAACCCGTCGCTGACGACTTCGAAGCGGGCCTCGAGTGACTCGTCCGCAAGCATGGCCGTCGCAGCCAGTGCGCCACTGCCCAACGTGAACAGCAAGCGCTCCAGCAACGCCTGACGATCAGTCAGGCAGGTCATGCCCCCGCCTTCACCATGCACCCAGAGCAACATCGGCGCGTCACGCCGGCCTGACGCCCAGGCAGCCTGCTCCACCATGATCCAGACGCCGGGCAACGCCTGTTCACCGAGGTGCACGGCCAGCCAGGTGATCTGGTCCACCGCCTCGGGCTGAAGCAGTCGTTGCCAGGTTTGCTGCGCAAGCTGACCTTCCTCGACCTGTAGGATGCCCTCGGCGCGCATGCCGTCCTGGATATGGGTACACAACGGCTGAAGCTGTGCGCTCCAACTGGCACCGGGCTGCAGCGCGATCGCGTTGACCTCGCGCCAGGCGACGTGGCGCTGCGCCTGGGCGACTCGCCAAGCCTGCAGGGTGGCAGTAGATGGAGCATCCTCGCCGTAACACTCGAGCAGGCGCTGGCGGTGCAGGGCCTGATGCTGTGCGGCGATTCGCCTGGGGTAGCCCGGCGGCAGGCTCCCTAGCGCCAGCAAGTCCTCATGTTCGCGGGCTTGCAGGTCCAGCAGCGCATCAGTCGCTGCACGCCAGTTGGCCAGGTCGTTGGCGATCGCTCGGGTATGTGCCGAGCATTCAGCGGGCAATGCCTTGTGCCAGTCGTCGGTGTCTTCCCGAGCGGACGCGAGGGCAGTGGCCAACTCGTTCAGCCAAACTACCGGCTGTGGCGCATCGGCCAGCCATGTCAGCAGGCGCAAGGTGATTGGCTGTGCGCCGTCTGGCCCGCCGGGTGCATCGTGCTCGGCGGTGACCGGCAAGGTTTCCAGCAAAAGGTCCAATGAATCCATGATCGGGGGCTCCTGTAATAAGAGCCCCGACACTAGGACGTTACCGGTCTGACGAGTGGTAGATCGATACTACGGCTCCCGGGCAAGGCCCTTGTACAGCGCGCCGCCGATTGCCGAGCCGATCAGGGGCGCCAGCCAGAACAGCCACAACTGCTGCAGGGCCCAGCCACCGACGAACAGCGCCGGCCCCGTGCTACGCGCGGGGTTGACCGAGGTATTGGTCACCGGGATCGAGATCAGGTGGATCAGCGTCAGGCCCAGGCCGATGGCGATGGGGGCGAAGCCCGCCGGTGCACGCGAATCTGTCGCGCCCATGATGATCACCAGGAACATGGCAGTCATCACCACTTCACTGACGAAACCCGCCGCCAGCGAATAACCACCGGGTGAATGATCGGCATAGCCATTGGAAGCCAGGCCCGACGACAGCTCGAAGCCGGCCTTGCCGCTGGCGATGAAGTAGATCACCGCCGCTGCCAGGATGGCCCCGATCACCTGGGCAATCACGTAGGGCAGCAACTCCTTGGCCGGGAAACGCCCACCCACCACCAGCCCGAACGACACGGCAGGGTTGAGGTGACATCCGGAAATGTGGCCGATGGCGAATGCCATAGTCAGGACCGTGAGGCCGAAGGCGAAGGCGACACCGAGAACGCCGATGCCGAGCGGGGAACTGGCTGCCAGCACTGCACTGCCACAGCCGCCCAGCACCAGCCAGAAGGTACCGACAAGCTCGGCACCCATACGCACACCCAAAGACATGGTCATGGACCTTTTCCTCGGTAGTTGAACGCACGAACCGCGCAAGCCCAACCACATTGAAAAGGGGTTTGCAACTAGCAAATTTATCAGGGATTTGGCGAAAGGCCAGAAACAGCAAGGGGCGCAAAGCGGCCCCCAGCTCATTCAAGGCAAACGATCAACCCTTGGCGGACGCCTTGGGCTTCTTCAGGAGGTGGGAGAACACCGCATGCAAGTCGTCCGAGGCGCTCTCCTCGTCGAGGTTCAACTTGCTGTCGATATGGTCCATGTGATGCATCATCAGGCTCACCGCCTGTTCGGCGTCACGCGCCTCGATGGCATCGATCAGTTGCATGTGCTCGTCATAGGAGCAGTGCGAGCGGTTGCCGCTTTCATACTGGGCAATGATCAGCGAGGTCTGCGACACCAGGCTGCGCTGGAAGCTGACCAGGGGAGCATTGCCAGCCGCTTCGGCCAGCTTGAGGTGGAATTCGCCGGAAAGACGGATACCGGCCCCGCGGTCGCCACGGGAGAAGCTGTCGCGCTCTTCGCGCACCATCTGCCGCAGCTCGTTGAGCTGCTCCAGCGTGGCGTGCTGTACGGCCAGTTCGGTGATCGCGCGCTCGACCATGCGCCGCGAGAAGAACACCTGGCGTGCCTCTTCCACGGTCGGGCTGGCCACCACGGCGCCGCGGTTGGGCCGCAGCAGCACCACACTTTCATGGGCCAGGCGCGACAGCGCGCGGCGGATGATGGTGCGGCTGACGCCAAAGATCTCGCCCAGCGCTTCCTCGCTCAACTTGGTGCCCGGCGCCAGTCGCTGTTCGAGAATTGCCTCGAAGATATGCGCGTAGACGATATCGTCCTGGGTACCACTGCGGCCAGCCTTGCCGACACGTGCAGGTTTCTTCAGAGGTTGCAGCTGTTCGTTCATGGGCTCTCGAAGCACGAAGAAAAGTATGGCGCCATTGTACACAGGCTGAGCCGTTTCTGCAGGTAGGCTTTTACCTATATAGCGATTGCGCGGTGGATTGTGCGCACAAAAAATAAAACATTATTTGCTTTCTTTGTACACAAAAGCATAATCCATCGGGCAACTTCTTGACCCGCTAGTCAACAAACGTGTCAGACGTCTGCCATCCCTCGCGGAGCCGCCAAGTGCAATGCGCAGGTCACCGGCTCCAAGAACAACAAGAAAGACTTGAGGAGTATCCGCTGTGGAAAGCAACAAATCCGACGCACCTACGCTGGATCTCGCTCCACCACTCGAAACGAGTTGGCTGGAACGGATTTTCAAACTCAAGCAACACGGCAGCACTGTCAGAACCGAGCTGATCGCCGGGGTGACCACCTTCATCACCATGGCCTACATCATCTTCGTCAACCCCAACATCATGGCCGATGCCGGCATCGATCACGGTGCGGCGTTCGTCGCCACCTGCATCGCGGCCGCACTCGGCTGCCTGCTGATGGGCCTCTACGCCAACTGGCCGGTGGGCCTGGCCCCGGGCATGGGCCTGAATGCCTTCTTCACCTACACCGTGGTCGGCACCATGGGCTACAACTGGGAAACGGCGCTGGGGGCGGTATTCGTCTCGGGCGTGCTGTTCATGTTCCTGACCTTGTCCCGGGTTCGCGAGTGGCTGCTCAACAGCATCCCGGTGAGCCTGCGACATGCCATGGGGGCCGGCGTCGGATTGTTTCTCGGACTGATCGGCCTGAAAACCGCAGGCATCATCGTCGACAGCCCGGCCACCCTGGTCAAGCTGGGCTCGCTGCACGAGCCCGGCCCGCTGCTGGCGGCCGTGTGCTTCCTGCTGATCGCCATCTTCAGCTACAAGCGTGTGTTCGGCGCGATCCTGATCAGCATCATCGGCGTCACCCTGGCCGGGTGGGGCCTGGGCCTGGTCAAGTTCGGCGGGGTGATGTCGATGCCGCCAAGCCTGGCTCCGACCTGGATGGCCATGGATGTGGCGGGCGTGGTCAACGTCAGCATGATCAGCGTGGTACTGGCCTTCCTCTTCGTGCACATGTTCGACACCGCCGGCACGCTGATGGGCGTTGCCCAGCGGGCCAACCTGGTAGCACCTGACGGACGCATCGAGAACCTGTCCAGAGCGCTGAAGGCCGACAGTGCTTCCAGCGTGTTCGGCGCCGTGGTCGGCGTGCCGCCCGTGACCAGCTACGTGGAAAGTGCCGCAGGTGTGGCAGCGGGTGGCCGTACCGGGCTGACTGCCGTGGTGGTCGGCCTGCTGTTCATCGCCGCGATGTTCTTCGCCCCGCTGGCCGGGATGATTCCGGCTTATGCGACTGCCGGTGCGCTTATCTACGTGGCCATGCTGATGATGGGCAGCATGGCGCATATCAACTGGGACGAAGCCACCGACAGCATTCCGGCGATCGTCACGGTGATCATGATGCCACTGACGTTCTCGGTGGCCGATGGTATCGCCCTGGGCTTCATCAGCTATGTGGCGCTGAAGGCCGGGACCGGCAAGTTCAAGGACATCTCGGCCAGCCTGTGGGTACTGTGCGCGATCTTCATTGCCAAGTTCGTGTTCCTCTGACTGCCGATAGCTTGGCTGTAGATTTTTAGTGTTATCGAGATCGAGCGCCGCCCGCGCGGCGCTCGATTTCATGCCCACCGCAACACTCACGGCGTACATGCTGCGTCACTTTCCAGCAGACGAAAAAAAGCCCGCCAGTGTGAGAGCGGGCCAAAGGACCTACGAAGATTCTTCTAGCGACCAACTAGCTTCCGCGATAGGTCGAATAGCTGTACGGCGAGATCAGCAGCGGTACGTGGTAGTGCTCCTGCTTCTCGTCGATGCCAAAGCGCAGCACGACAACATCAAGAAACGCCGTCTCCGGCAGCTGTACGCCGCGAGCACGGTAATAGGCGCCAGCGCTGAACTGCAGCTGATAGACGCCAGTACGGTAGTCGTCACCCTGCAGCAGTGGCGCGTCGACGCGGCCATCACTGTTGGTCAGGGCAGTGTTCACCAGCTCCAGTTGCTGGCCTTCGACGCGATACAGCTCAACCTTGATCGAGCTGCCTGGGCAGCCGTGAGCGGCGTCCAGTACGTGTGTGGTCAAACGTCCCATTGCTTGTCGCCTCTTGTTCAATCTGTGGGCAAAAAATACACAGCCATCGCCACGGCAAAGCGCCTGCGATGGGCGGGAATGACGTTATTAAGACATTTCATCAGCAAATTGTACACAATTTTTTAAACCCATCTGTCACACCCCTGCGCGCAATGCTTTTTGTCGCAAATTCAAGGCCTGCGCAGACCCCCATGGTAATTGCTGACCAACTGGGCAGGTTTCTTGCAATACATTCTCATGCGACAAAAGGGAAGAAATGCGGAAAAACAGGCTTACAAAAGATTTCAGAAGTTGTATACAATCAGCCCATCCGGTGGTGCGACATCCCGACGCGGCCCGCCCACCCCGCACTAACACACAAGAAGGAAGACTGCAGTGAGCGCTGACTACCCTCGCGACCTGATCGGTTACGGCAACAACCCTCCTCACCCGCAATGGCCGGGCAACGCTCGCATCGCGCTGTCGTTCGTCCTCAATTACGAAGAAGGCGGCGAGCGCAACATCCTGCACGGTGACAAAGAGTCCGAAGCCTTCCTGTCCGAGATGGTCGCTGCCCAGCCGCTGCAGGGCCAGCGCAACATGAGCATGGAATCGCTCTACGAATACGGCAGCCGCGCCGGTGTCTGGCGCCTGCTCAAGCTGTTCAAGGACAGCGGCGTGCCGCTGACCGTGTTCGCCGTGGCCATGGCCGCCCAGCGCCACCCGGACGTGATCCGCGCGATGGTCGAGGCCGGCCACGAGATCTGCAGCCACGGCTACCGCTGGATCGACTACCAGAACATGGACGAGGCCCAGGAGCGCGAGCACATGCTCGAAGCCATCCGCATCCTCACCGAACTGACCGGCGAGCGCCCGCTGGGCTGGTACACCGGTCGCACCGGCCCGAACACCCGTCGCCTGGTGATGGAAGAAGGCAACTTCCTGTATGACAGCGACACCTACGACGACGACCTGCCCTACTGGGAACCGAACAACCCCACCGGCAAACCGCACCTGGTGATCCCCTACACCCTGGACACCAACGACATGCGCTTTACCCAGGTCCAGGGCTTCAACTGCGGCGAGCAGTTCTTCCAGTACCTCAAGGACGCCTTCGACGTGCTCTACGCCGAAGGTGCCGAGGCACCGAAAATGCTCTCCATCGGCCTGCACTGCCGCCTGGTCGGCCGCCCGGCGCGCCTGGCCGCGCTCAAGCGCTTCGTCGACTACGCCAAGAGCCACGACCAGGTCTGGTTCGCCCGTCGCGTGGACATCGCCCGCCACTGGCACACCACCCACCCGTACAAGAAAGAGAACGCCTGATGACCGCCTTCAAGACCCTCAAGCCATCCACCCTGGACCGTGACGCCTTCGTCAAGGTCTTCGCCGATATCTACGAGCACTCGCCGTGGGTCGCCGAAAAAGCCTATGACCTGGGCCAACTGGGTGAACTGGACGAGATCGAGGCGCTGCACCAGCGCATGAGCGACATCCTGCTCAGCGCCAACCACGCAGACCAGCTGGCACTGATCAACGCTCACCCGGACCTGGCAGGCAAGGCCGCGATCCAGGGCGAGCTGACCGAATCGAGCACCAACGAGCAGGCCGGCGCCGGTATCCACCAGTGCACCGCCGAAGAGTTCGCCCGTTTCACCGAACTGAACGACGCCTACAAGGCCAAGTTCCAGTTCCCGTTCATCATGGCGGTCAAGGGCAGCAACCGGCACCAGATCCTCGCCTCCTTCGAAAAACGCATCCACAACGACGCCGATGCCGAATTCAAGGAAGCCCTGGCGCAGATCAACCTGATCGCCCTGTTCCGTCTGCTGCAGCTGTAAAAGCCGTCGCGACGTAAGAGCCTTATCCAGAACAACGAACATAGAAGAGATAACCGCATGCGCACCCTGATGATCGAGCCCCTGACCAAAGAAGCCTTCGCCCCCTTCGGAGACGTGATCGAAACCGATGGCAGCGACCACTTCATGATCAACAACGGCTCGACCATGCGCTTTCACAAGCTCGCCACGGTCGAGACCGCCGAGCCTGAAGACAACGCCATCATCAGCATCTTCCGCGCCGACGCGCAGGACATGCCGTTGACCGTGCGCATGCTGGAACGCCATCCGCTGGGCAGCCAGGCTTTCATTCCGCTGCTCGGCAACCCCTTTCTGATCGTGGTCGCGCCAGTTGGCGATGCACCTGTATCAGGCTTGGTCCGAGCCTTCCGCAGTAACGGCAGGCAGGGCGTCAATTACCATCGCGGCGTTTGGCACCATCCGGTGCTTACGATCGAAAAGCGGGATGATTTCCTGGTGGTTGATCGCAGTGGTTCCGGCAACAACTGCGATGAGCATTACTTCACCGAGGAACAGATGCTGATCCTCAATCCCCACCAATAAGAAAAGGTCGATCATCTTCAGGTGATCGGCAGAGGTACATACTGTGGAAGCACACCTTCACGAATGGCTGAACCTGAGCATTCGCTGGGTTCACATGATCACCGGTGTCGCCTGGATCGGTGCATCGTTCTACTTCGTCTGGCTGGAGAACCACCTGAACCGAAGCAACCCGCGCGATGGGTTGTCGGGTGATCTCTGGGCGATTCACGGCGGTGGTATCTACCACCTGGAGAAATACAAACTCGCACCCCCGAAAATGCCCGAGAACCTGCACTGGTTCAAATGGGAAGCCTACTTCACCTGGATGTCCGGTATCGCCCTGCTGTGCGTGGTGTTCTACTGGAACCCGAGCCTGTACCTGCTGGCACCCGGCAGCACCCTGAGCGGTGCCGAAGGCGTGGCCATCGGTATCGGTTCGCTGGTCGCCGGCTGGTTCATCTACGACTTCCTGTGCGACTCGCCGCTGGGCAAGCACCCTGCCCTGCTCGGTGCCGTGCTGTTCGTCCTGATCATCGCTGCCTGCTTCGGCTTCAGCCTGGTGTTCAGCGGCCGTGGTGCGTACCTGCACACCGGCGCGATCATCGGCACCATCATGGTCGGCAACGTGTTCCGCATCATCATGCCGGCCCAGCGCCAGCTGGTGGCGGCGATCGAGAACAACCAGACCCCGGACCCGGTACTGCCGGCCAAGGGCCTGCTGCGCTCGCGTCACAACAACTACTTCACCCTGCCGGTGCTGTTCATCATGATCAGCAACCACTTCCCGAGCACCTACGGTAGCCAGTACAACTGGCTGATCCTGGCCGGTATCGCAGTAGCCGCGGTTCTGATCCGCCACTACTTCAACACCCGCCACGACAGCAACAAGTACGCCTGGACCCTCCCGGTCGGCGCTCTGGCGATGATCTGCCTGGCCTACGTCACCGGTCCTAAACCGATGGCTGTTGCGCCTGAGCAGGCTGCGGCGAAGGTCGAGTACCAACCACTGCCGGCAACTGCAGTCGGTGGCAAGACCGCTGCCGAGCAGCGTGCCGAAGACGCCGCCAAGGCCGCCGAAGCGCCAGCCGCACCGGCCCAAGCCCCGGCCCAGGCGACCGCCCAGGCTGCCGGTGGCGACTTCGACAAGATCCACAAAGTCATCCAGGAACGCTGCAGCGTGTGCCACTCGTCGAAACCGACCAGCCCACTGTTCAGCGCTGCCCCTGCCGGCGTGATGTTCGACACCCCGCAGCAGATCCAGGCCCAGGCCGCGCGCATTCAGGCGCAAGCGGTTGCCAGCCAGATCATGCCGCTGGGCAACATCACCCAGATGACCACCGAAGAGCGCAAGCTGGTCGGTGACTGGATCGCCAAAGGCGCGCAGGTCAACTGATACACCTCTCCCGCAGGGCGTCCGCGCGCCCTGGCGGGAGCGGCCTTGCGCCGCGAATGGGCCGGCACTGCCGGCCCAAGTTACGAGAAACACGCAACAAGCAAGCATCGAGCGCACGGGCCCTGGCCTGGCGCTTGGATCCGAGAATAAAAACAAAACTCGAGGTGCTGCATGTCCGAGTCACGCAAGGCGTACATTCCAGTGGCGCCGCCGCGACAGCCCCTGCCCCTGTTCCAACTGATCCTGGTGGGCCTGCAACATGTCCTGCTGATGTATGGAGGCGCGATCGCCGTGCCTTTGATCATCGGTCAGGCTGCCGGATTGTCCCGTGAAGAAGTCGCTTTCCTGATCAACGCCGACCTGCTGGTCGCCGGCGTCGCCACCATCATCCAGTCGTTCGGTATCGGCCCGGTAGGGATCCGCATGCCAGTGATGATGGGCGCCAGTTTTGCTGCCGTCGGCAGCATGGTGGCCATGGCCGGCATGCCTGGCGTAGGCCTGCAGGGGATCTTCGGCGCGACCATCGCCGCCGGGTTCTTCGGCATGATCATCGCGCCGTTCATGTCCAAGGTGGTGCGCTTCTTCCCACCGCTGGTCACCGGTACCGTCATCACTTCGATCGGCCTGTCGCTGTTCCCGGTCGCCGTCAACTGGGCAGGTGGCGGTCATGAGGCAGAAGCCTTCGGCTCGCCGATCTACCTGATGGTGGCCGGCCTGGTGCTGGCGGTGATCCTGCTGATCAACCGCTTCATGCGCGGCTTCTGGGTCAACGTCTCGGTGTTGGTGGGCATGGGCCTGGGTTACATCCTGGCCGGCTCCATCGGCATGGTCGACCTGTCCGGCCTGAACGAGGCGCCGTGGCTGCAAGTGGTGACCCCACTGCACTTCGGCATGCCGACCTTCAGCCTGGCACCGATCCTGTCGATGTGCCTGGTGGTGGTGATCATCTTCGTCGAGTCCACGGGCATGTTCCTCGCCCTGGGCAAGGTGACCGACCGTGAAGTCACGCCTGGCATGCTGCGTCGCGGCCTGCTGTGCGATGCCGGCGCGTCCTTCGTCGCCGGTTTCTTCAACACCTTCACCCACTCCTCGTTCGCCCAGAACATCGGCCTGGTGCAGATGACCGGGGTGCGCTGCCGCTATGTCACCGTGGTCGCCGGCGCGCTGCTGATCCTGCTCAGCTTGCTGCCCAAGGCGGCCTTCCTGATCGCCTCGATCCCGCCTGCGGTACTGGGCGGCGCGTCCATCGCCATGTTCGGCATGGTCACCGCCACCGGGATCAAGATCCTCCAGGAAGCCGACATCGGTGACCGTCGCAACCAGCTGCTGGTTGCAGTCAGCGTCGGCTTTGGCCTGATCCCCGTGGTCCGGCCGGAGTTCTTCGCGCAGATGCCGCAGTGGATGGAACCCATCACCCACAGCGGTATCGCCATGGCCACGGTCAGTGCCCTGGTGTTGAACGTGCTGTTCAACATCCTCGGTGGTGCCGACCGCGCCGCGCACAACGACGCCTGTCACCAGCATTGAGCCAGACGGGGCGGCAGCGATTGCCGCCCCTGCTCATATCCGCAGTAACCGCTTCACCGTCGGCCCGCCGGAATGGGCCGCTCGGGGCGCCTGCGCGCCAAAAAAACCGCCAACAAAAACAATAAGTCCGGGAATCACAACATGAAGTGCATCGCATCAAGCCTGTTGCTGGGCAGCAGCCTGCTGGCCACCCTCCCCGCCCATGCAGGCGAATGGCTGCTGTGGCATGGCGAAAGCCTGACCTATCTGTACGGCAAGGACTTTCAGGTCAACCCCGACATCCAGCAGACCATCACCTTCGAACACGCCAACAAATGGAAGTACGGCGACACGTTCATGTTCGTCGACAAGACCTTCTACAACGGCAAGCCTGACCGCAACAAAAGCGTGACCACCTACTACGGTGAGTTCAGCCCGCGCCTGTCGTTCGGCAAGATCCTCGATCAGAAGCTGTCCTTCGGCCCGATCAAGGACGTGCTGCTGGCCATGACCTACGAAAGCGGCGAAGGCGACAACGAGGCCTACCTGATCGGCCCCGGCTTCGACCTGGACATTCCCGGCTTCAACTACTTCACCCTCAATTTCTATGTACGCAATACCGAAGGCAGCAGGCCTGGCGACGATGTCTGGCAGATTACCCCGGGCTGGTCGTACACCGTCCCGGTGGGCAAATCCGACATTCTGATCGACGGTTACATGGACTGGGTGCCCGACAACGACGAAACCCGCCGCGGCACCTACCACGCCAACCTACACATCAACCCGCAGGTCAAGTATGACCTGGGCAAGGCCCTGAACCTGGGCGCCAAACAGCTCTACGTCGGCTTCGAGTACAGCTACTGGAAGGACAAGTACGGCATCGACAGCCGTGGCAATCTGCAAAGCAACGAAAGCGTGGCCAGTGCACTGATCAAGGTGCATTTCTGATAACCTGACCGAACGCACAAGTTTGTAACACTGTGCTTCAGGAAGGAGCACTTGAGGCAAGGCGCGCAAGCCAGTAATCTGCGCGCCCCCTCGATCGGGGCAGGACGGATCCTGCCTGCGTTTACTGACCGCTCAGTCAATGAGTTCGGGCGGTTGGCCAACGTGTTGCCAGCCTGAAATACCCATTTTCATCCGTTCAGAACGAGTCGAGCAGGACCGCTGTAGCCAACCCGGAAAAGTTGGCCCAGCTCTTGCCAAACAGCTGTGGCCTATCGAAAAAAGCTGACTCAAAAGACAAAAACAGCGCCTGTACGAGCGCTGACAACAGATCAAAACAAGGGAGCGACTCTCGCAATGCGTACCATCAACAGCCTGATTCTCGCGGGCGGCCTGCTGGCCTGCGGCACCACCTTCGCCGGCGACCTGCTGCAGTGGCAGAACAACAGCCTGACCTACCTGTGGGGCAAGAACTTCAAGGTCAACCCGGAAATCCAGCAAACGGTCACCTTCGAGCACGCCGACGGCTGGAAGTACGGCGACAACTTCTTCTTCGTCGACAAGATCTTCTACAACGGCAAAAAGGACTTCAACAACGGCGACAACACCTACTACGGTGAATTCAGCCCGCGCCTGTCGTTCGGCAAGATCTTCGACCAGAAGCTGGAATTCGGCCCGGTCAAGGACGTGCTGCTGGCCATGACCTACGAGTTCGGCGAGGGTGACACCGAGTCTTACCTGATCGGCCCGGGCTTCGACCTGGCCATCCCGGGCTTCGACTACTTCCAGCTGAACTTCTACCAGCGCACCACCGACGGCAGCCGACCGGGTGACAACGTCTGGCAGATCACCCCGGTGTGGTCCTACACCCTCCCTGTGGGCTCGTCCGACATCCTCATCGACGGCTACATGGACTGGGTGGTCGACAACGACGTGAACAGCCGCGGCGAATACCACGCCAACCTGCACTTCAACCCGCAGGTCAAGTACGACCTGGGCAAGGCGTTGCACCTGGGCGCGAAGCAGCTGTACGTCGGTTTCGAATACGACTACTGGAAAGACAAGTACGGGATCAAGGATTCCGACGGGTTCACCACCGACCAGAACACCGCAAGCTTCCTGGTCAAAGTGCACTTCTAAGCGGCTGAATCGTGACAGCGTCGTGCAGCAGCGACGCTGTCACCGACTATCGTGTAAGGCATAACTTACAACTGCCTAGGAAAAAGCTTACTCAGCAAGTAAGTTGCCTTTGAAGTCAAAATAATCGACACCGGCAAGACGATACCCAGTATCAACAACGTCATCTCCACCTGGGTATGCTCAAGTACTCGCAAGATATCCAGCACCAGCATCACCGAACTGATCGTCAGCGCCAGACCAAACATCGCGCAACACCGGTACAACGCCAGTACGTCGAGCCCTCGCAGCAGAATGAAACACCCCAGGGCTGCCCAGGCCAGGACCGTGAGCAGATAAAGCGCCAGGTGGTAGGCATCGTAAGTCAGTACGCCGCCAAACATGATTCAGACCTCCCATTCAGAAAGTGTTAATAATTTACGACTATAATTCTTACTTGCCATGTACGCACTGCGAAATTTTGACAGATTTTTTCGCACACTTTCTTTTAAACTGCCGGGCTTCAAAAGTTAAAAAGAACATCGGACCAACACTATGCGTACATCCATTGCCGCCCCTTGGCGGTATCTGCTACTTGTCTGCTCACTCTGGCTCGGGGTTTTCCTGCTGACACGGATCGTCCTGCTAGTCACCCATCTGGACGAAGTGAATGGCAACTACTTCTCGTTATTCTTCACCGGCGCCATTTACGACCTCAGCTTCCTGATCTATGCGGCCCTGCCGCTGGGTCTTTATGCAGCCTTGTGCCCTGCCGCCTTGTGGCGTTCGCGCCTGCATCGCCGGCTGTTGAGCGTGCTGCTGGTGGTGAGTCTGTTCATCATGCTGTTCGTCGCCGTGGCCGAATGGCTGTTCTGGGACGAGTTCGGCGTACGCTTCAACTTCATTGCCGTCGACTACCTGGTGTACTCCAAGGAAGTGCTGGACAACATCCGCGAATCCTACCCACTGCCCACCCTGCTCAGCGCCATCGCAGTGACCGCGACCGTGCTTGCCCTGTTGCTGCGCAAGCCGCTGGCCAAGGCGTTGGCCGCCCCCTCTGCAACGCCGCGTCAGCGCCTGTCGGGTGTCGCCCTGCTGGCTGCTCTGGTCGGCCTGAACACGCTGGTGATCGATCAAGAGTTCCCGCGCGGAGAAGGTGGCAATGCCTACCAGCGCGAGCTGGGCAGCAATGGTCCATACCAGTTCTTCGCCGCCTTCCGCAACAATGAGCTGGACTACACCCAGTTCTATGCGAGCCTCGACGCCGCCGATGTCGGCGTACAGATGCACAAGGAACTGGCCGAACCGCGCGTGCAGCTCGCCGGCAGCGACCCGCAGGACATTCGCCGCCAGGTCGTCGCCGACGGCCCGCAGCGCACACCGAACATCATCCTGGTAACCATCGAAAGCCTCAGCGCCAAGTACATGGGCAGCAACGGCGACGCGCGCAACCTCACGCCAAACCTGGATGCACTGCGCCGTGAAAGCCTGTATTTCAACAACTTCTACGCCACCGGCACCCGTACCGACCGCGGCCTGGAAGCTATCACTCTATCGATTCCGCCCACCCCGGGACGCTCGATCGTGAAGCGCATCGGCCGCGAAAGCGGTTATGCCAGCCTTGGCCAGCAATTGAAGGCGGTGGGCTACGATGCCGTGTTCGTCTATGGTGGCCGCGGCTATTTTGACAACATGAACGCGTTCTTCAGCGGTAACGGTTACCGCATCGTCGACCAGAGCAGCGTCGATGAAAGCGAAATCAGCTTCAAGAATGCCTGGGGCATGGCCGACGAGGACCTGTACCGGCAGACCCTGAAACTGGCCGATGCCGACCATGCCAAGCAGCAGCCGTTCTTGCTGCAACTGATGACTACGTCCAACCACCGTCCCTATACCTACCCTGATGGACGTATCGACATTCCTTCCGGCGAAGGCCGTGAAGGCGCCGTGAAGTACACCGACCACGCCATCGCCCAGTTCCTCGAGGAAGCCAAGGGCAAGCCCTGGTTCGACAACACGCTGTTCATCTTCGTCGCCGACCACACCGCGGGCAGTGCCGGCGTGGAAGACCTGCCAGTGAACAACTACCAGATCCCGCTGTGGATCTACGCACCAAAGCTGGTCAAGGCACGCGAGGTGGACAGGCTGGCCAGCCAGATCGACCTGGCGCCTACCCTGCTGGGCTTGTTGAACCTGGACTACACCTCGACCTTCTTTGGCCGGGACTTGCTCAAGGAAGACGACTTGCCACCCCGGGTACTGATCGGCAACTACCAGCACCTGGGCCTGTTCGATGGCCAGGACCTGGCCATTCTCAGCCCGCGTGGCGGCATGCGCGTGCATCAGGATGCACTGGGCAACAGCCGCGAGATCACGGTGAACCATGACAACCCGCTGGTACGCCGGGCAATCGCCTACTACCAGAGCGCAGCCTACGGCTTCAGCCAGGGCCTGCTGAGCTGGAAACCGGCCGACAGCGATGTGGTCGTCAGCCCCTGACCGCACGCCACAGCTTGGACACGGCACTGACCACAGCCAATACCACGGCCCCGGCCAGCACACCGGCAACGCCGTTGAGCAACGCACCGGTCAGTGCGCCACCGCGCCCCACGCTGAACGCCTCGATGGCGTGATGCAGGGGCGCGATGCCATGCACCAGAATCCCGCCGCCCACCAGGAACATCGCCGCGGTGCCGATCACCGACAGGCTTTTCATCATGTACGGCGCGGCACGCAGGATGCCGTTGCCTACCGCCTGGGCAACCTTCGAGGCCTTCTGGGTCATCCACATGCCCAGGTCATCGAGCTTGACGATGCCACCCACCAGTCCATAGACGCCGACGGTCATGACAATGGCGATGCCCGACAGCACGATGATCTGCTGGCTCAGCGGCGCATCCGCCACAGTGCCCAGGGTAATGGCGATGATCTCCGCCGACAGGATGAAGTCGGTACGCACCGCCCCTTTGATCTTGGTCTTCTCGAACGCCACCAGGTCGACGTTCGGATCGGCCATGGCCTCGGCCCGCGCATTGTGCTCGAGCGCATCTTCCTGCTTGCTGTGCAGGAACTTGTGCGCCAGCTTCTCGAACCCTTCGAAGCACAGGTAGGCGCCGCCGATCATCAGCAGCGGCGTCACCGCCCACGGGATGAATGCGCTGATCAGCAGCGCCGCCGGCACCAGGATCGCCTTGTTGATGAACGACCCCTTGGCCACCGCCCAGACCACCGGGATCTCGCGCTCGGCGCGCACCCCCGTGACCTGCTGGGCATTGAGCGCCAGGTCATCGCCCAGCACGCCCGCGGTCTTCTTCGCCGCGACCTTGGTCATCAGCGAGACGTCGTCGAGTACCGTGGCGATGTCGTCGAGAAGTACCAGTAGACTGCTGCCTGCCATGATTGTGGGTTTCCGTTGAAATGAATGGGCCGGAGTCTAGCCGAAAGTCGCTGCCTTGAGCGCCTGTCGAAGCCGGTGCTAACATGGCCGGTCACTCTTAGAGGTGGCCAGACACGAGGAAGACCCCCGACCATGAGCACCATTCGCGAGCGCAACAAGGAACTGATCCTGCGCGCGGCCAGCGAGGAATTCGCCGACAAGGGCTTCGCGGCCACCAAGACCAGCGATATCGCGGCCAAGGCCGGCCTGCCCAAGCCGAACGTGTACTACTACTTCAAGTCCAAGGACAACCTCTACCGCGAGGTCCTGGAGAGCATCATCGCGCCGATCATGCAGGCGTCGACGCCGTTCAATGCCGACGGTGACCCAAAGGAAGTGCTGAGTGCCTACATCCGTTCGAAGATCCGCATCTCGCGCGACCTGCCGCATGCCTCGAAGGTGTTCGCCAGCGAGATCATGCACGGCGCGCCGCACCTGTCGCCGAGCCAGGTCGAGCAGCTGAACGATCAGGCTCACCACAACATCGAATGCATCAAGCGCTGGATCGAGCGTGGGCAGATCGCCAATGTCGACCCACACCACTTGATGTTCAGTATCTGGGCGGCGACCCAGACCTATGCCGATTTCGATTGGCAGATCTCGGTCATCACCGGCAAGGCCAAGCTGGCCGACAGTGATTATGAAGCGGCGGCGCAGACCATCATTCGCCTGGTGCTCAAGGGATGTGAGCCTGAGGCCGCCTGACAGGGCCAATGGGGCTGCTTTGCAGCCCCATCGCCGGCAAGAGGGATTTAGGCAGCCACCCCAGCATCCGCCTTCAACCCCACCTCCTCGATCGCACTGATCGCGCACTGCTCGTCGATATCCGACGTATCGCCGCTGATCCCCACCGAGCCCAGCACCTTGCCGTCCTGATCACGAATCAGCACGCCGCCCGGCGCCGGCACCACCGGCCGCTCCCCCAACCCGTTCAACGCCGCAAAAAACGCCGGCCGTTGCTGCGCATCCAGCGCCAGCAGGCGCGAGCCCTTGCCCAGGGCGATCGCACCCCAGGCCTTGCCCGTGGCCACTTCCGGGCGAATCAGGCTGGCCCCGTCTTCGCGCTGCAGCGCCAACAGGTGCCCACCGGCATCCAGCACCGCCACCGTCAAAGGTGCGGCATCGATCTTGCGGCCCGCCGCCAGCGCGGCGTTGACCAGGCTGACAGCGACTTTCAGGTTCAAAGCGTTCATGGAAAGGTCCTCTTCTTGTTGTCAGAAGCCCTGAGGGCAGGTGAAAAACCGATAAGGCAATAGAACACAACTGAATGTATTTTTGTATACAATAAATTGAAACGATCGTATGCGAGACCGCAAACAGCCGTTTTCATGGGCGCTCGAACGAAAGCGCCCTCCTCCGACGAAAACCCGTTGACCTGAGCCGCCAGCCATGAATACACTCTGGCACAAAGCAAGTTGTATACAATTACAAAATCGATGAGGCACAAACCATGAGCAAAATGAGAGCAATCGATGCAGCCGTTCTGGTCATGCGCCGTGAAGGTGTAGATACCGCATTCGGCATCCCGGGGGCTGCCATCAACCCGTTGTATTCGGCCCTGAAGAAAGTGGGTGGCATCGATCACGTCCTCGCTCGTCACGTCGAAGGCGCCTCGCACATGGCCGAGGGTTACACCCGCGCCAACCCGGGCAACATCGGCGTGTGCATCGGTACTTCCGGCCCAGCCGGCACCGACATGGTCACCGGCCTGTACAGTGCGTCGGCCGACTCCATTCCAATTCTCTGCATCACCGGCCAGGCTCCGCGTGCTCGCCTGCACAAGGAAGACTTCCAGGCCGTCGACATCACCAGCATCGTCAAGCCGGTCACCAAGTGGGCCACCACCGTTCTGGAACCAGGCCAGGTGCCTTACGCCTTCCAGAAGGCCTTCTATGAAATGCGTACCGGCCGCCCAGGCCCTGTGCTGATCGACCTGCCGTTCGACGTGCAGATGGCCGAGATCGAATTCGACATCGACGCCTACGAGCCGCTGGCCGTCAACAAGCCGTCCGCTACCCGCGTACAAGCCGAAAAAGCCCTGGCCCTGCTCAATGACGCCGAGCGCCCACTGCTGGTAGCCGGTGGCGGCATCATCAACGCCGACGCCAGCGACAAGCTGGTCGAGTTCGCCGAACTGACCGGCGTGCCGATGGTCCCGACCCTGATGGGCTGGGGCACCATCCCGGACGACCACGAACTGATGGTCGGCATGGTCGGCCTGCAGACGTCGCACCGCTACGGCAACGCCACGATGCTGAAGTCGGACTTGGTGTTCGGTATCGGCAACCGCTGGGCCAACCGCCACACCGGTTCCGTCGACGTCTACACCGAAGGCCGCAAGTTCGTGCACGTCGACATCGAACCGACCCAGATCGGCCGTGTGTTCACCCCGGACCTGGGCATCGTTTCCGATGCCGGCAAGGCCCTGGACGTATTCCTCGAAGTGGCCCGCGAGTGGAAAGCCGCTGGCAAGCTCAAGTGCCGCAAGGCCTGGCTGGAAGACTGCCAGCAGCGCAAGGCCACCCTGCAGCGCAAGACCCACTTCGACAACGTGCCGGTCAAGCCGCAGCGCGTGTACGAAGAGATGAACCAGGTGTTCGGCAAGGACACCTGCTACGTCAGCACCATCGGCCTGTCGCAGATCGCCGGCGCGCAGTTCCTGCACGTGTACAAGCCACGTCACTGGATCAACTGCGGCCAGGCCGGCCCGCTGGGCTGGACCATCCCTGCCGCGCTGGGTGTGGTCAAGGCCGACCCGAAACGCAAGGTTGTGGCGCTGTCGGGTGACTACGACTTCCAGTTCATGATCGAAGAGCTGGCGGTGGGTGCGCAGTTCAACCTGCCATACGTCCACGTGCTGGTGAACAACGCCTACCTGGGCCTGATTCGCCAGGCACAGCGTGGCTTCGACATGGATTACTGTGTACAACTGGCGTTCGAGAACATCAACTCCACCGACGCCGCCACCTACGGTGTCGACCACGTGGCCGTGGTCGAAGGCCTGGGTTGCAAGGCCATTCGCGTGTTCGAGCCGAACGACATCGCCCCTGCCCTGCTCAAGGCGCAGAAGATGGCCGAAGAGTTCCGCGTACCGGTGGTGGTCGAAGTGATTCTCGAGCGTGTGACCAACATTTCCATGGGCACCGAGATCAACGCGGTCAACGAGTTCGAAGACCTGGCCCTGGTCGGCAACGACGCGCCAACCGCCATCTCGCTGCTCGACTGATCGCCTGACGCCCCCGGGCTGCCCGGGGGCCTTCAACGCAAGGAGACAACTCATGCCTCGCTTCGCTGCCAACCTGTCCATGCTGTTCACCGAACAGGACTTCCTGGCCCGCTTCAAGGCTGCAGCCGACGCCGGTTTCAGCGGTGTCGAATACCTCTTCCCGTATGATTTCAGCGCCGCCGAAATCAAACAGCAGCTCGATGCCCATGGCCTGACCCAGGTGCTGTTCAACCTGCCGGCTGGCGACTGGTCGAAAGGTGAACGCGGCATTACCTGCCACCCTGACCGCATCGAAGAGTTCCGCGCCGGTGTCGACAAGGCCATCGAGTACGCCAAGGTGCTGGGCAACACCCAGGTCAACGCCCTGGCCGGCATTCGTCCACAAGGCCCGGACTGCGCCAGCGTGCGCAAGACCTTCGTCGAGAACCTGCGCTACGCCGCCGACAAGCTCAAGGCCGCCGGTATTCGCCTGGTCATGGAAATGATCAATACCCGCGACATCCCGGGTTTCTACCTGAACACCACCAAGCAGGCCCTGGAAATCCAGGCCGAGGTGGGCAGCGACAACCTGTTCCTGCAATACGACATCTATCACATGCAGATCATGGAAGGTGACCTGGCTCGCACCATGGAAACCAACCTGCAACTGATCAACCACATCCAGCTGGCCGACAACCCGGGCCGCAACGAACCAGGCACCGGCGAGATCAACTATCGCTTCCTGTTCGAACACCTGGACCGCATCGGTTACCAGGGCTGGGTGGGCGCGGAATACAAGCCGCTGACCACCACTGAAGCAGGCCTGGGCTGGCTGAAGACCCATAACGCGATCTGAATCACCGCGCCTTCGGGCCCGCGAACAAATATAAAAGAGGTAATTTCTCATGGCTAAAATCGGATTCCTCGGCACTGGCATCATGGGCAAGCCCATGGCTCAGAACCTGCAGAAAGCAGGTCACAGCATCTTCGTTTCCACCCACCACGATGCTGCCCCGGCCGACCTGGTCACCGCTGGCGCCGTGGCCCTGGCCAACCCGAAAGAGGTTGCCCAGGAAGCCGAATTCATCATCGTCATGGTCCCGGACACCCCGCAGGTGGAAAGCGTCCTGTTCGGTGAAAACGGCGTCGCCGAAGGCGTCGGTCCGAACAAGGTGGTGATCGACATGAGCTCGATCTCGCCGACCGCCACCAAGGCCTTCGCCGAGAAGATCAAGGCCACTGGCGCCGCCTACCTGGACGCCCCGGTGTCCGGCGGTGAAGTCGGCGCCAAGGCCGCGACCCTGAGCATCATGGTCGGTGGCTGCCCGAAAGCTTTCGAGCGCACCCTGCCGCTGTTCGAAGCCATGGGCAAGAACATCACCCGCGTCGGCGGCAACGGCGACGGCCAGACCGCCAAGGTGGCCAACCAGATCATCGTTGCCCTGAACATCCAGGCCGTTGCCGAAGCCCTGCTGTTCGCCGCCAAGAACGGCGCGGACCCAGCCAAGGTGCGTGAAGCACTGATGGGCGGCTTCGCTTCGTCGAAGATCCTCGAAGTGCACGCCGAGCGCATGATCAAAGGCACCTTCGACCCAGGTTTCCGCATCAACCTGCACCAGAAAGACCTGAACCTGGCCCTGCAAGGCGCCAAGGAGCTGGGCATCAACCTGCCCAACACCTCCAACGCCCAGCAAGTGTTCAACACCTGCCAGGCCCTGGGCGGCGGCAACTGGGACCACTCGGCGCTGATCAAAGGGCTGGAGCACATGGCCAACTTCTCGATCCGCGACCTGTAGGAGCGAGCGCAGCTCGCGATGCAGCACACGCTGGCTGACCTGCGACCACAGATCAGTCAGTGACACCGAGCAACACCCGCCCCTGGTTCGGCCTGCACGGAGGCAGTTCCAGGGGCGTTTTCGATTTTGAGAACAACAAGAATTCTGGGAGCCTGCCATGTCGGTCGATCCGCAAAAACTTCTCCGCGAGCTGTTCGACACAGCCATCGCCGCCGCCCACCCGCGCCAAGTCCTCGAACCCTACCTGCCCGCCGACCGTAGCGGCCGGGTCATCGTCATCGGTGCCGGCAAGGCCGCCGCCGCCATGGCCGAAGTGGTCGAGAAAAGCTGGCAGGGCGAAGTCTCCGGGCTGGTCGTGACCCGCTACGGCCACGGCGCCAACTGCCAGAAGATCGAGGTGGTCGAAGCCGCCCACCCGGTCCCCGACGCTGCCGGCCTGGCCGTGGCCAAGCGCGTGCTGGAACTGGTCAGCAACCTCAATGAAGACGACCGCGTCATCTTCCTGCTCTCCGGCGGCGGTTCCGCCCTGCTGGCCCTGCCCGCCGAAGGCCTGACCCTGGCCGACAAGCAGCAGATCAACAAGGCCCTGCTCAAGTCCGGCGCCACCATCGGTGAGATGAACTGCGTGCGCAAGCACCTCTCGGCGATCAAGGGCGGCCGCCTGGCCAAGGCCTGCTGGCCAGCCACTGTCTACACCTATGCCATTTCCGATGTGCCCGGCGACCTGGCCACGGTCATCGCCTCCGGCCCCACCGTGGCCGACCCGAGCACCTCGGCCGATGCCCTGGCGATCCTCAAGCGCTACAACATCGAAGCACCCAAGGCCGTCATCGACTGGCTGAACAACCCCGCCTCGGAAACCGTCAAGGCCGACGACCCGGCGCTGGCCCGCAGCCACTTCCAGCTGATCGCCAAGCCCCAGCAGTCGCTCGAGGCCGCCGCCGTCAAGGCCCGCCAGGCCGGCTTCAGCCCGCTGATCCTCGGCGACCTGGAAGGCGAATCGCGCGAAGTGGCCAAGGTGCATGCCGGTATCACCCGGCAGATCGTCCTGCACGGCCAGCCGCTCAAGGCCCCCTGCGTGATCCTCTCCGGCGGCGAGACCACCGTGACCGTGCGCGGCAATGGCCGTGGCGGGCGCAACGCCGAGTTCCTGCTCAGCCTGACCGAAAGCCTCAAAGGCCTGCCGGGCGTGTACGCCCTGGCCGGTGACACCGACGGTATCGATGGCTCGGAAGAAAACGCCGGTGCCTTCATGACCCCGGCCAGCTACGCCCGCGCCGAGGCCCTCGGCCTGTCAGCCAGCGACGAGTTGGACAACAACAACGGCTACGGCTACTTCGCCGCGCTGGATGCGCTGATCGTCACCGAACCGACCCGCACCAACGTCAACGACTTCCGCGCCATCCTGATCCTCGAGACTGCCCAATCATGACGCCTGATAAAAAAGTAAAGATCCTCGCCACCCTCGGCCCTGCGATCAAAGGCAAAGACGACATCCGCCAGCTGGTCGAAGCCGGGGTGAACATCTTCCGCCTCAACTTCAGCCACGGCGAACACGCCGACCACGCCCTGCGCTACCAGTGGATCCGCGAAGTCGAGCAGCAGCTCAACTACCCGCTGGGCATCCTCATGGACCTGCAGGGCCCGAAACTGCGTGTGGGTCGCTTTGCCGAAGGCAAGGTCCAGCTGCAGCGCGGCCAGGCCCTGCGCCTGGACCTGGACAAGACCCCGGGCGACAGCCGCCGGGTCAACCTGCCGCACCCGGAAATCATCACCGCGCTGGAGCCGGGCATGGACCTGCTGCTGGACGACGGCAAGCTGCGCCTGCGGGTCACCGCCAAGCACAGTGACGCCATCGACACCGAAGTGCTGGCCGGCGGTGAGCTGTCCGACCGCAAGGGTGTCAACGTGCCGCAAGCGGTGCTCGACCTCTCCCCGCTCACCGAGAAAGACCGTCGCGACCTGGCCTTCGGCCTGGAACTGGGCGTGGACTGGGTAGCGCTTTCGTTCGTGCAGCGCCCGGAAGACATCCTTGAGGCTCGCCAGCTGATCGGCGACCGCGCCTACCTGATGGCCAAGATCGAGAAACCGTCGGCGGTCGAGCAACTGCAGGCCATCGCCGAGCTGGCCGACGCGATCATGGTCGCCCGTGGCGACCTGGGCGTGGAAGTGCCGGCCGAGAGCGTGCCGCAGATCCAGAAGCGCATCATCGACACCTGCCGCCAACTGGGCAAACCGGTGGTGGTGGCCACGCAGATGCTCGAATCCATGCGCTTCTCGCCGGCGCCGACCCGCGCCGAAGTCACCGACGTGGCCAATGCCGTGGCCGAAGGCACGGACGCGGTGATGCTGTCGGCCGAGACCGCCTCGGGCGACTACCCGCTGGAAGCGGTGCAGATGATGAGCAAGATCATCCGCCAGGTGGAGAACGGCCCGGATTACCAGGCTCAGCTCGACGTGGGCCGGCCGAAGGCCGAGGCGACCGTGTCGGACGCCATCAGCTGCGCGATCCGCCGTATCAGCGGCATCCTGCCGGTGGCGGTGCTGGTCAACTACAGCGAGTCGGGGACCTCGACGCTGCGGGCGGCGCGCGAACGGCCGCGGGCACCGATCCTCAACCTGACGCCGAACCTGAAGACCGCACGCCGCCTGAGCGTGGCCTGGGGCGTGCACTCGGTGGTCAACGACCGCCTGCGCCAGGTGGACGAGGTGGTTTCCACTGCACTGGAAATTGCCCAGGCGCAGGGCATGGCCAGCCGTGGCGATACGCTGCTGATTACCGCCGGTGTGCCTTTTGGCAAGCCGGGTTCGACTAATACGCTGCGGATCGAGACCTTGGTCTGAAATCCCTGGGGGCGCTTTGCGCCCCAATCGCCGGCAAGCCGGCTCCCACAGCGTTCTCTGCTGCTTCTGCAAGCACTGCTGTACCTGTGGGAGCTGGCTTGCCAGCGATTGGAGGGCGAAGCCCTCCCCTTCACGCGGAAAACCGAGGCCCAAAGAGGCCCACCGCTCTTCCCTCAACCTTACCGACTGCCCATGTACACCAAGAATTTCGTCAACCCGTGCCCCGACTGGGCCACGGCCTTGCTCAACGGCTTCAGCCAGGTGCTGCTGCTGCGCAATCCCCTGTGCGGCCTGTGCTGCCTGCTGGCCATCCTGCTGACCGCCCCCAACCTGGTCGGCGGCGCCCTGCTCGGTGCCCTTGCAGGCCTGCTCACGGCACAACGCCGGGGCTACGACCGCGCCGACCGCCAGGCGGGGCTGTACTGTTACAACGGCGTGCTGATCGGCATCCTGATCAGCGCCGTGCTGCCCTGGTCGGCCATCCTGCCACCGCTGATCATCGCCGCCGGCGGCCTGTCCAGCATCATCACCCACCAGTGGCGCAAGCGCGGTGGCAAGCTGCTGATCGCCTACACGGCGCCCTTCGTGCTGCTCGGCTGGGCCACGCTGCTGATCGCCACGCCTGCGCCCGGCGGCTTCGTCGAAGCCGACCCGCTGCATGCACTGGCGCGGGGCGTGGGGCAGATCTTCCTGCTCGACCAGCCACTGGCCGGCCTGCTGATCATCGCCGGGATGTTCATCGCCAACCCCTATGCGGCCATGTGGGCCGTGATCGCCTCGGCCATCGGCGGCGGCGTGGCGCTGCTCGCCGACCAGGCCCAGGCGGCCTGGCTGGGCCTGTACGGTTTCAACGCGGCCTTGGCGGCGCTGGCCTTCAGCCGGCAGGGCGAACGCCCCTGGGTGACTCTGCTGGCAATTGCCCTGGCCCTGCTGCTGCAGCCCCTGTTCAAGCTGCTGCCAGTGGCCGGGCTGACCGCACCCTTCGTCGTCGCCTGCTGGCTCATGCACCTGGGCAACCACCTGACACAGCACAACCTGCGCGGCAACACCCGCCGCTTGCACAGCTGAAAGCCAGCCCCTAGGCTCAGCCCATCACTCAATGGAACGAGCTCATGAACAACCCTGCGAGCCTGCGCGAGCGGCTCTACGTCATCGTCTTCCAGACCGACACCGTGGCTGGAAGACGCTTCGACAAGATCCTTTTGCTGATCATTCTCGCCAGCCTGGTCACGGTCATTCTCGACAGCATCGACGAGGTGCACAGGGGCTACGCAGGGTTGCTGGCGGGCATCGAATGGGGCTTCACGGCCATCTTCCTGGTCGAATACCTGGCGCGCCTGTATTGCTCGCCCAAGCCCCTGCGCTATGCCTTCAGCTTCTACGGCCTGGTGGATCTGCTGGCGATCGTGCCGGGGATCATCGCCCTGTACTACAGCGACGCCCAGTACCTGCTGATCATCCGGGTGATCCGGATGCTGCGGATATTCCGCGTGCTCAAGCTCAGCCCGTACCTCAAGCAGGCGCACTACCTGATGGAGGCGCTGCGTGGCAGCAAGCAGAAGATCATCGTGTTCCTGGTCAGCGTGTCGACCCTGGTCACCGTGTTCGGCACCTTGATGTACGTGATCGAAGGCCCGGAGCATGGCTTCACCAGTATCCCCAAGGGCATCTACTGGGCCATCGTCACTCTGACCACCGTAGGCTTCGGCGACATCGTGCCGAAGACGCCGCTGGGCCAGGTGCTGTCGTCATTGGTGATGATCACCGGTTACTCGATCATCGCCGTACCCACCGGGATTTTCACCGCTGAACTGGCCAACGCCATGCGTGGCGAACAGCTGCAGCACGACTGCCCGACCTGCCGCAAGAACAGCCACGAACACGGTGCGGCTTTCTGCTCGCGTTGTGGCAATGCGCTGTTCCCGAAAACCAAATAAGCAAAGAACCATTGGGTCTTTAATCGCTCCGGAACGAAACGCTATAGTCGCTGGCAATTTGCCAAACACTTGAACAACAAGGAAAGCCTCAGTGAAAAAACTGTTCACCGCCTCGCTGCTCGTCGCAGGCATGGCCCTCGGCAACCTCGCCCAGGCTGCCCCTACCCTGCTCAACGTTTCGTATGACGTGATGCGCGACTTCTACAAGGACTACAACTCGGCATTCCAGAAGCACTGGGAAGCCGAGCACAAGGAGAAGGTCAATGTGCAGATGTCCTTCGGCGGTTCGAGCAAACAGGCGCGCGCAGTGATCGATGGCCTGCCGGCCGATGTCATCACCATGAACATGGCTACCGACATCAACGCCCTGGCCGACAACGGCAAGCTGGTGCCGGACAACTGGGTGACCCGCCTGCCGAACAACAGCGCTCCGTTCACCTCGGCCACCGTGTTCATCGTGCGCAAGGGCAACCCGAAAGCGCTGAAGGACTGGCCGGACCTGCTCAAGGATGGCGTGCAGGTGATCGTGCCCAACCCCAAGACCTCGGGTAACGGTCGCTACACCTACCTGTCGGCCTGGGGCTATGTGCTCAAGCAGGGTGGCGACGAAACCAAGGCCCGCGACTTCGTCGGCAAGCTGTTCAAGCAGGCGCCGGTGCTCGATACCGGCGGCCGCGCCGCTACCACCACGTTCATGACCAACCAGATCGGCGATGTACTGGTGACCTTCGAGAACGAAGCCGAAATGATCGCTCGCGAGTTCGGTCGCGACCAGTTCGAGGTGGTCTACCCGAGCGTGTCGGCCGAGGCCGAGCCGCCGGTGAGCGTGGTCGACAAGGTGGTGGCCAAGAAAGGCACCCAGGCCGTGGCCGAAGAGTACCTGAAGTACCTGTGGTCGCCAGAGGCCCAGGAAATTGCCGCGCAGAACTACCTGCGCCCACGTGATGCGACGGTACTGGCCAAGTACACCGACCGCTTCCCGAAAGTGGACTTCCTGTCGGTGGAGAAGACCTTTGGTGACTGGCGCACCGTGCAGAAGACCCACTTCAACGACGGTGGCGTGTTCGACCAGATCTACACCAATCAGTAATTGAGCTGGCCCCATCGCCGGCAGCTTGCCGGCGATAAGGCCAGTAAAAACAACATCAACCTTGGCGGAATACCAACGCCTTCAAGCCCCCCGCCGGATCCGCATCAGGAAACTCTGGCGGGTTCTCCAGCCGCTCGACAAAGCTTAGCGACGGCGCCTGTTCGGCCATGCCCTCGATCAGAAATTCCGGCCCGATCCCTGGATCGTTCACGCACGCCAGCACGGTGCCACCTTCACTCAGCAGCTCCGGCAATCGCCGCAGGATCTTGGCGTAGTCCTGGGTCAGCACGAAACTGCCCTTCTGGAACGTCGGCGGGTCGATGATGATCAGGTCATACGGCCCGTACTTGCGCACCTTGCCCCATGACTTGAACAGTTCATGGCCCAGGTAAGCCACCCGCGACGCATCGTGGCCGTTGAGCCGGTGGTTCTCACGCCCCCGTGAAAGCGCCGACTTGGCCATATCCAGGTTGACCACCTGCTCGGCACCGCCGGCTATCGCCGCCACCGAGAAGCCGCAGGTATAGGCGAACAGGTTGAGCACGCGCTTGCCCGCGGCCTGCTCGCGCACCCAGCGGCGGCCGTGACGCATGTCGAGGAACAGGCCATTGTTCTGCCGCACGCCGAGGTCGAGCAGATAGCTCAGACCGTCCTCGATCACTTCCCGTTGCTGGCACGGCTCGCCCCACACCCACTGGCCTGGGCTGTCGGGCAGGTAGCGGTGCTGGATCAGCATGGCTTGGCCAACCCATTGCGGCTGCGCCGCCAGGTGGCCGAGCATGGCCTCGAGCTCCGCCAGCTGGCCTTGTGGCGGTTCGCGGAACAGCGCCACCGAGAGCACACCCTGCAGCCAATCGACCGTCACCTGCTCCAACCCCGGCCAGCAGCGGCCGCGACCATGGAACAGGCGGCGGGTTTCCTGCGGGGCGGGGTCGAGGGCGGTGAGCAGGTGCTGTTCGAGGGTCTGGATCGGCGAAGTCATGGCGGGTCGCAAGCAAGTGAAAGACGGGCATTCTACCCTTTGGCCGCGACCTGCGCCGAACGGAACCACCAACCCTGCTGCATGCCCGCCGCCGCCAGCAGGATCAACGCCACGCCCAACCACTGCAGCGGTGCCAGGCGGTGGCCGAACGCCACCCAGTCGACCAGGATCGCCGCGATCGGGTAGATGAACGACAATGCGCCGGTCAGGGCAGTGGGCAAGCGCTGGATGGCGCTGTACAACAGCACGTACATCAACCCGGTGTGCACCATGCCCAGGGTCAGCAGGCTGGCCAGCGCCGAGGGCTCGCCCGGCAGGCCGCCCAGCTTGACCCAGGGCGCCAGCAGCAGCACGCCGGTGGCCACCTGGATCAAGGCGATCAGGTGCGGTGGCGTCCCTTTCAAGCGCTTGATGATCAACGCGGCGATGGCATACAGCAAGGCCGCGCCCAAGGCCAGGGCAATGCCCAGCAGATACTCCTCGCCACTGGCCTGCCCGGCACCATGGGCGCTGACGATGGCCAGCATGCCGAGAAAGGCGACACTCAACCAGGTGACCTTGGGCAAGGTGATCCTCTCGCCAAGAAACAGCGCCGCCAGCCCCACCAGCATGAACGGCTGCACGTTGTACACGGCAGTGCCGATGGTGATGGACGCCCGCGAATAGGACGCGAACAGCAACACCCAGTTGCCGACGATGGCGATACCACTGGCAATCGCCAGGAGCAGCGCGCTGCGGGTGATGATGCCGGGCTTGAGAAAGCCGAGCGCTGCGCAGATCAGCAGCAAGGTGCCGGTGCCGAACACGCAACGCCAGAACACCACCTCCAGCACGGGTTGACCGCTGACCAGCACGAACCAGCCGATGGTCCCGGAAATCAGCATGGCGGCGATCATTTCCAGCGAGCCGCGGCGCAATGAACTGTCCATCTCACACCTCCCGTTGACGATGGGCCTAGTATGCGCAGGGCCACTGCTTGCCTTCCAGCGGATAACCAAGGCCTTGTGAACCGTTCACCTTTACTATCAAGGCAAATCCGCAAATATGCCTAACGAGGTGACCATGACCGATGCCATTGACCAATTGCTGATCAATGCCCTGATGGAAGACTCACGCCGATCGCTCAAGGCACTGGCGCAAATCAGCGGCCTGTCGGCCCCCAGCGTGAGCGAACGGCTGCGGCGCCTTGAAGAGCGAGGCGTGCTGCGGGGCTACACCGTTGATGTCGACCCACGCAGTTTCGGCTACCAACTGCAGGCCATCGTGCGGATCCGCCCGCTGCCGGGGCAGTTGCAGGAGGTGGAGCGGCAGATCATCGCCATCCCGGAGTTTACCGAGTGCGACAAGGTGACCGGCGAGGACTGCTTCGTTGCCCGGCTGCATGTGCGCTCGATGGAACAGCTCGATACCCTGCTGGACCGGATCAATGTGCTGGCCGAGACCAATACTGCAATCATCAAGAAATCACCGGTGAAGCGGCGGTTGCCGCCGATGGAATGAGGCTTGCCGGCGATAGAGCCAGCGCAGAAAAAGCTGACTAATTTTTGTACACAAAAATGTCACCATAGGTGCCATTTTTGTGTGCACTTACCCAGGTAACGCCCCAATACGTTACACATTCCGTTTAACTAAATTTGACCAATTGATCAACTAGTCTACCAACTAAAAATTTAAACCTGTTCATTTGGTCAACTTATAGTTTCGCTATTTCATTCACTTATCTATCAACTACATAGATTCAAAATACTGGCACCCGCAAAGTCGCCTTGTGCCTGGCATGGAACTCGCTTTTGTGTGTTCGTGTTTTGTATACAAATTCGACAAAACATAAATACACAAGAACTCGCGACGTTGACCCAAAAGTCAACCGCCGCGCCCAGAACCCAGTGATGCCAACGCTGCACCGACGAGATGGCGAGCCCGTGCGCATGCCCGCTCATCGCAGTCCACGTGCATCAGGAGCCTGCCGGAATGAGTACCAGCCTCGACCTTGCCCCTGAACTATCCGTCGCCAGCACTTCCCCCTCCTCTACCCATGCGGGCGAAGTTCCGCTGCTTGAACTGAGCCCGCGCCTGCACAACCGCGACCTTGCCCCGACCCGTATCGAAGGCCGGCGCTGGGGGCGTTACAGCATCTTCGCGCTGTGGACCAACGATGTGCACAACATCGCCAACTACTCCTTCGCCATGGGCTTGTTCGCCCTGGGCCTGGGTGGCTGGCAGATTCTCTTGTCGCTGGCGATCGGTGCGGCGCTGGTGTACTTCTTCATGAACCTTTCCGGCTACATGGGCCAGAAGACCGGCGTGCCGTTCCCGGTGATCAGCCGGATCGCGTTCGGCATCCATGGCGCGCAGATCCCGGCGCTGATCCGCGCGGTGATCGCGATTGCCTGGTTCGGCATCCAGACCTATCTCGCCTCCGTGGTGCTACGCGTGCTGCTCACCGCCGTGTAGCCACAACTGGCAAGCTTCGACCACGACAGCGTGCTGGGCCTGTCGAGCCTGGGCTGGGTGTGCTTCGTGGCGATCTGGCTGGTGCAACTGGTGATCCTGGCCTACGGCATGGAGATGGTGCGCCGCTATGAAGCCTTCGCCGGCCCGGTGATCCTGTTGACCGTGGCGAGCCTGGCGGTGTTCATGTACTTCCAGGCCGGTGCACGCATCGCCTGGTCGGTGACCGAGCCGCTGAGCGGCTATGAGATGTGGCGCAACATCTTCGCCGGTGGCGCCCTGTGGCTGGCGATCTACGGCACCCTGGTGCTGAACTTCTGCGACTTCGCCCGCTCCTCGCCGTGCCGCAAGACCATCCGCGTCGGCAACTTCTGGGGCTTGCCGGTAAATATCCTGGTGTTCGCCATGATCACCGTGGTGCTATGCGGCGCGCAGTTCCAGATCAACGGCCAGATCATCGACAGCCCGACCCAGATCGTCGCCAGCATTCCCAGCACGCCCTTCCTGGTCCTGGGCTGCCTGGCCTTCCTGATCGTCACCGTGGCGGTGAACATCATGGCCAACTTCGTCGCCCCGGCCTTCGTCCTCAGCAACCTGGCGCCGCGTCATCTGAACTTCCGCCGCGCCGGGCTGATCAGCGCCACCCTCGCCGTGCTGATCCTGCCGTGGAACCTGTACAACAGCCCGCTGGTGATCGTGTACTTCCTGTCCGGCCTGGGTGCCCTGCTCGGCCCGCTGTACGGCGTGATCATGGCCGACTACTGGCTGCTGCGCAAAGGCCGCATCAACGTGCCGGAGCTGTACAGCGAGCACCCGGCCGGCGCCTACCACTACAGCAAGGGCATCAACCTGCGCGCCGTGGCCGCCTTCCTGCCGGCCGCCCTGCTGGCCATCGTCCTGGCCCTGGTGCCGAACTTCCACGCCATCGCGCCGTTTTCCTGGCTGATCGGTGCCGGCATCGCCGCCGCGGTGTACCTGCTGATCGCCCCGCGCAATCGCCAATACCTCGACGTCAGCGGCGAATGCATCGCCGTCGACCACAGCAGCCACTGATCAGGGAGGACTGTCCATGCGTATCCTTATCGCCAACGTCAACACCACCGCCGCCATCACCGAAGCCATCGCCGAACAGGCACGCAGCGTGGCATCGCCCGGTACCGAAATCATCGGCCTGACGCCGTGGTTCGGTGCCGAGTCGGTGGAGGGCAACTTCGAGAGTTACCTGGCCGCCATTGCCGTGATGGACCGCGTGCTGGCCTATGACGGCCCCTATGATGCGGTGATCCAGGCCGGCTACGGCGAACATGGTCGCGAAGGCCTGCAGGAACTGCTCGATGTGCCGGTGGTGGACATTACCGATGCCGCCGCCAGCACGGCGATGTACCTGGGCCACGCCTATTCGGTGGTGACCACCCTGGACCGCACCGTGCCACTGATCGAGGACCGCCTGAAGTTGTCCGGGCTGTACGACCGCTGTGCGTCGGTACGCGCCAGTGGCTTGGCTGTGCTGGAACTGGAAGCCGACCCGCAACGTGCGGTGGAGGCAATCGTCGAGCAGGCCGAACGGGCCGTGCGCGATGACAAGGCCGAGGTGATCTGCCTGGGTTGCGGCGGCATGGCCGGGCTGGATGAGCAGATTCGCCAGCGTACCGGGGTGCCGGTGGTGGATGGTGTGAGTGCGGCGGTGACCATTGCCGAGTCGCTGGTGCGCATGGGGTTGAGCACCTCCAAGGTGCGCACCTATGCCACGCCGCGGGTGAAGAAAGTGGTGGGCTGGCCGATGCGGTTCGGGCGCTAAGCCTCGGGCCTCATCGCCAGCAGGCTGGCTCCCACAGCGAAACCACTGCTTTCAAGGCCTGTGGTGTACCTGTGAGAGCCGGCTTGTCGTGGCGACGAACCGCGGCGATAAGGCCCAGCAGGGTATCAAGTCGGGCAAGCATGCTCCCCGCCGTCCAAGCCTTGGCGCACGCTACGGCTGAGCAGGCTGGCCTTGCCGTCGTGCCAGGTCAGGGTCAGCACATACAGGCTATCGAAGTCATCCCCGTTCCAGTCCTCGGTGATCACCCGATCCTCACCCAGTGCCTTACCGGCTACCGTGTTGATCAGCTCCGGCAGGTAACCGTGGGACCAGGCCGTATAGACGGTGGCGTTGCGGTACTTTTCGCTGAGCAGTTCTTCGGCGAGCTCGTCGGTGTCGTTGGCACCGAAGTCGATGTTCACCGGCAGCCCCAGTCGAATCGCGCTCGGGGTGATCGTCATCAATGGGCGGATGTAGCTGTAGCTCTGGTCCTGGCTACCTTCCTCGACTTCCCGCGTTGGGTTGGCCGCGAATACGTAATCCGCCTTGCCAAAGCGTTCCGGCAGCAGCGTGGCAAGGTCCAGTGCGCGGTTGAGCCCTTGGCAATTCAGCTGGCCCAATCCTTCGCCAGGTTTTTCGGCGTGACGCAGGAACACCAGGGTCTGGGTACCGTCGACCGGCTGCGCCCGACTTTCGACCACCTCCAGTGCCAGAGGCGCCGCCGCGCCGATCAAGGCCAGGCTCAGCAGCAGGTGGCGACGGCGCCGGAGGAAAGATGGCAACTTCATGGAAAGGCAGCTCTTGTGGCAAAAAGGTATCGGTTTACCCGCCACTTGCCCTGCGGACTGTGCCCAAGACGCCCCTGGAGTGAGTGCCTTCCCTGGCAACGAGTAGGGCTCAGAGTGCCATCAGCCCGTTTGGTTCCCTCCGAGGTGTGGATGCCGTTCCCTGGGCATGGATCACCTTAGGGGGATTGTGTTGCTGGATTATTAAAGGTCGCGGTATGGCTGCCATGGGCTCGACAGGCGCTTTGCATCGCCGTTGAGATCGAGCGCCGCCCGCGCGGCGCATCGCGAGCTGCGCTCGATCTCAACGGCGACTCAAATCTCAAGCCATACCCACTCAATCATCCCGGGTCAACACTTCCAGCAACTCGATCTCGAACGTCAAATCCGAATTCGGTGGTATCGAGCCCACGCTGCGTTCGCCATACCCCAGGTGCGCCGGCACCTGCAGCTTGCGCTTGCCGCCGACGCGCATGCCCATCAGGCCCTGGTCACAACATTTTCGTAAGTCACACTACGAATCATCCCACACTTCGCGTGGCATTGCTCGGCGCTCACTGCTTCGAATCGGTAAAAGGTTCAGGTATGATGGCCATAGGGTGGCATCTAACAACCCTCTGCTAAATTATAAAGTCACAATCCTCCATCGGATTATGATTAGAACGCAAGAGCTAGGAGGCGATTGGTGGCGGAGAATGGTGTGATGAAATTCATTATAGACGCTGCATCATTTAGCTCAAATTTGCTAACCATCGCAGCTTCATCTATCGCTATTTATTTATTCATTACCAAACGCAAGGAAATATCATCTGTATTTTCCTTGCTAGTTAACTACACCTTTCAAATGTCTCTTTCGGAAATCAAAGAAAAGCTTGAACGCTTGAATGATTACAATGCGAAAGACCAAGAAAGTTGCGAAATCATTGAAAACATATTCCATGAAATAATTGGTCAAATCCGCGGGAACGACAAACTTAACGGTCACTTTGCGGAGCTTGTGGTAAGAATGGAAGAACTTACATCCAATCGAAAGAAACTCACCGAGCCGAAAAAACGAGCCGTGGTAAGTGAGCTAAGAGAAAGACTGAGAAACTTGAACGTTGCGAGCATCGACAATCTGATTGGAGAGGAAAACTCATGAGCAAAATTATTGAGGCAATAAATGTCATGATTTCGAATCATGCAAACATTGATCAGGTGTATCAAGGCACTTATGCAGGCGAAGTTTTTTTTAGATATGCCAATAAGTACAAATGGTCGATACTAAAAAATGACTCCGGGGATTACTATCTTAGCTACTATTCCGGAAGATATGAATTAAAAGACATGGCAAGCTGGCCAGATGAAGTTTGGCACGACTTTAACGACATGGTTTCATACAATTCAAAAGACCTAGGAACCAAAGAGGCGAAAGACTCGCTGAGAGAACTTCACACCCTCGTCAAAGGGAAGGTATTTGGAATGGATAGTGTTTTGGATGAAATTATCAAAAGTGATGGAACATGGTAGGCCGCAAAACAAATCGTGCACCCCACTCGAACTCGAGTGGTACGATCTGGTATAAGCAGGGATATTGATCGAACCTGCCTAACCTGACCGCACTGTCAGCACACTTCGAAGCCTGAGATTATGGAAATCCAGTGGTGATTGATGGCAGACGAGAACGAAAACACCTCGCCAGAGCTTACAGGAAGCTCCTAGAGGTGCGATTGAATGTATGTCTACCCTTACCCCACAGGGTAACAGCCAGCGTTGCTGTATGGGGCTATTTTATGCTGTCTTATCGAATGACAAGTTGAGAGCCAGCATCAAACGACGTACTGCCGTAGGATTGAACTCGCTACCGCGCGAAGTACGCAAGCCCTTGGCATTCAAACAATCAGCTACTGCCTGCAACGTGGTGAGTTTGTTGTACAGGCACGACTCTAGATGCGGACGAACCACAGCGTTCAACGCGGCTGCTTTCGCTACTGCTGCCATGGTTGCCTTACCATCCCTACCTGTAGCTTTACCACGACCTTTCTCAAGTCCATGTGTGCGACGTTGCACCTTCGCCACGGCCTCAGCTTTACCAGCATCAGCATCACGCTGCAAAACTGCCATTGCATCCTTGGTACGCTGGGCGATGAACTCACGTTCCTGTTCAGCTAGGGCGGCGAACAAGTGCAGTGCGAAGTTATCAGCGTTCGGCATGGTGGCCACCTTTACATCTACACGCTTCATCAGACCAGCAACGTGCTCAACGTCTCGACCAACCCTGTCCAGCTTGGCGACCACGAAGTCGGCATCATGTTCTTTGCAGGCTGCAATGGCTTTGAAGCATTCAGGGCGGTCAGCTGGTGCGATGGTGCCGCTGACAGTTTCGACAAACTCAGCAACAACGTTCCAGCCATTCGACTTGGCAGCGGTTGCAATGTATTCACGCTGAGCCTTGATCCCTAAACCGCTCCGCTCCTGTTTACCACTGGAGATTCGAAGGTATGCGATCACGTTTTTCATTTGAATCTGAATCCTGTCTGACTCGGCTGAGTCTCTTCCTGATGGTGCTGATTTTACATTCCAACCCATGGATTGTCAAAGCTAGGTGGAACAACGAAGCATTGGAAACCGAGAAAATAAATTCCCTTGACAGATTCAGTTTGTTCGCTAATCGATCATCGTAAGCCGGTGACCATCATCAGCATGAGTTGGGAATGTTGAAACAACCAGTGATCGAATTTGAGATCGCGTGAAAATCAAACCACTCCCTAGCGAAATTGTAGGGACAGTGTGGAGACATTGGTGTACGTCAACAGGTGTTGGCGAACACTCTCCACCGTTCGACGGTGAGGATGATGACACGGTGCTTGTGAGTTTGTTTCTCTCTCACTTTCAACGATCTAGGCTAATCCCGTTCAGCGTTGACACTGAAGGCTGATCATGGAGGATGGTTCCTCAACAACGTCAACCTACCGGTTTCCTTGGCGATCACTGATTGACAATCAGAACATCATCACTCTCATACACCCAGTGATCGCAGGTGAGCGAACGGAGTGAGTGAATGCTTTTCAATAGGGAGGCAGACAGCCTACCAAGCTTTTGATCTGTCTTCTGTACGTAGTACAAAGATGAATATTCTGTACGTAGTACAGAGATAACATTCTTTTTGATTTGTTCGAGCTACTGCTCTCTCCTTCCTTACATATTCTTTAAAGAGAATGTAGTTCAAAGCTTACGCTTTGAAATAATCATATTTATTGAAAGACAAGCACCACCCACCTCGCTTCGCTCGGCGGGATTTCCCTAGCATACATGAACAATTTGAATCTGTCAATACCCTTGGCACGTTCTTTGCTCCGATGCGCTCGAACCAGCCAGACCGATGGCCCTGAGGTTGCGCTGGAGGATCACAGGGCAAAGACTTTTGAAAAGGCCGGGGACGACTAGGCAGAGTGCGATATGACTTCCCACGGAGCCCACAAACGCTTGTGGCGCTAATGCTGAACATCCTTCCGTGACTTCCCTGCACTTACCGGCATTTGTTGATGCGCCATCTACACGCTCGTCAACCTCCGATGCTGTTCACATCGGCTCGTTCCAGTCGAACTGCAAGGTGTGTTTGAGGCGTGTGTCTCCCCGAAGTGGACGTTCCGACTTCGCCTACCCATCCCAGAAGCTCCTCCTGCGCGATCTACGGCTTGATCTGTTGGAGCCTGTGGGTCAGGGTTGCCGCGAGCAGATTCACCCTGTAATGGCGCTCACAGGGCGCTAGGCACTGCGATTCAATTGACTCACCGATACTTTCCAGTCGAAAAGGTGTAGAAACCGTGCTGCTACGATGAATTCAGCGGTGAATGGCAAGGAAGTGCTTGACCTGTCAACTTGCAACACCGGTAGGAATCAGGCTTCGAACATATTCCAGATGCAAAAGCGCCCCTGACGACCAACCAGCAAATGCCAGTAGATCGACAGGGGCGTCCTGTTTCACGCGAAGGCCAGAGAGAACTCAGCAGGAGTAGCCTCGGCAGGCTTCTGTTCTGGAATACCATCTGGAACCACCAGCTCACCGAAGCACTCGGAAACTTCTTTGTCGATGGCTGCCAACCTCTTGGCTTGGGCTTGTTCAACTGCTTTACGTTCTTTCTCTTCCTGAGCTTGTAGGAGTTGTTTTCGTAAATGCTCTTTGTACTTGTCATGCTGCACACGTAAATGTTCGACATACTCGCACTTGACCTTCTCTTTAACCTGTTCAATATCGGCTTGCTGTTGATCATCTGGCTTGGTTAACCAGATCGCGTGGGACAATTGTTCATGGCTGGCAGGGTAGTGCTTGTTCAGTCGATAGCCTTGACCGTGCTTTTCAATCAAGAGATTGAGAAAGTCATACTCTAATGCTGTGTGAATGAATTCCATGCAGTCGCGTGTATTACGATATCGGTGCAGTTCGAGCGTCAGGCGTCGCTGGTATTCTGAATCCTCCCAGACAGGTGGAACTCCTTGGATGGTTACGCTTTTGGTGCTCATTGATTTTGCTCCTTCTTCATTTCGTTAATGTGATTGCGCATCTTGTTCAGGATGCTGGTGCGGTACACCTTATCGGGATCAACAGGATCTTCACCAACAAGTTGATCTGCCACCGTACTCTTCTCTTTCTGAACTCGATCACTTGCCCGCAGGAGAGAACGTCGGAACTGTTCAACTGAACTGCTCATGCTTCTACTCGACGGCCATACTCTTCCTGACTCCACTGGGGAGTGCGTACCACTAATCTTGATTCTCTCTGCAATGTTCGTTATTGCTTTTGTCTGTTGCGTATGATGTGTGCAATTGCCTTCGCAATGATGTCGATGCGGTATAGCTCCAAATCAAACGCTGGCATGCTAGTGAGTGCAGGAGAGCGTTCATCGAACACTGACTTGATACCAGTTGGTTTGCTACTTGCTGCGTCAGTTTGTTGCTGAATGGCTTGGCGTTGCTTAAGTCGAGCGAACGCACGGTTCAAACCTTGAATAGTAGAGTCAATACTCATGCCTCGCTCCAACTGTAATGTATGAAGACAGCAGCTCTAGAATATCACTGCACCGTTGATGCTCTGCACGGTTACCAGTACAGGCTGCCGCTGCTCGCAACGATTTGTAATGCTTCATCTGATGGTAAATCTCTTTGTTAGTCATTGTAGATACCCTTCAAAAATTGCTAGACAGGTGATTACTCACCAACGAAGTCAAATAGGCGTCTACGCCCTTGTTAGCTGCATAGGCCGCTAGGAACAAATCAAGATGCACAGAAGTTGGCAGACGAAAGGGAATCAAAACTGATTGCTCTTTCAAGGCTCTCCATTTCTTACTTCTGCACTTGCCACTACAAGTTACAGCATCAATTCGTTTGTTTGTTAGTGGCAAGTGGCAAGACAGGCACAGTCGATTTTGCCCCATAGATGAAACCTCCATATGAATATGTGTAGTGGTGTCTATCAGAACGCATGTTCCGATGGACAAAAGAAAGCCCCCTCTCCACCTAATTAAGTGTAAGAGGGAGGCTAAGGAGAAAATGGACCACTATGGGAGAATCGCAGTGGTAGGGAGCAACGCTGATCATGAAGGAAGGCAAGACCACGTTGCTCATTAACGTCGAGAACACGACATTATGGGATCACTGAGAGAACAGGGAAATGGTCAACCTGTAAGCGGTTAGCTTTCATTCTCTCAATGTGTAAATTGTATCATTTTAAATTGAATTTGTCCATACGTTACATATGTTTTTTGAACTTTATTTCACTCTCCATCCACTTCGTGGACCGCCAACTTCATACTCAAAACCTTACCTGATCGACTGACCACATAGTTTGATTTGTCATCGTGGTTAAATGCAGTTGGTATTTCTGGAATGATAGGTGAAATAACAAATTCATGGCCACCTTCAAGAACGCGGTAGCCCAATGTCTGATTTCCTTTCCTTACTGTACCAACGTAAATGAGCGGGACATCATCGCCAGTTACAAATAGTGTACGCCCCTCATGTACAGTGATTGCATATTCTGCTTGCCGCAGCAAAGCACTCAGTTGTATTGGATCGTCTTTAAACATTCGATCATGCTCCACCGCCGAGTCATGAATGATATCGAATGCTTGCCTTCTAACAGGTTGCTCAACCACACGATCAAGTATACTCAACTCCTCATCAATCGCTTTACGACGTTCGTTAGCTTCATCCAACTCTGCCTCAATCGCTGGTGAATCGTATTTAGCCAGCGCCTTTGCAAGTCGTGCAAAAGAGGCGATCACTTCGTCCCTTTCTACGGTGAGAGCTAGCTTTCTTTTATCATTCTCAGTAAGCCGGATTGCATTCAACGCCTTGCCGATAGACATATGTGCAGTAGCGGTATACATTTTATACACCACTTGATAAGGCACGGTCTCAGCATTGGTACAACCAGCCGATTTCAATCGGTGATGCCTAACACATCGCATGTTGTTCGGTTTACCATCCTTGTGATGAATGACGTAGTTTGAACCGCATGTTCCACACTTAACCAAACCGACAAGGAAATGCTTTGATGTACGTTCTCTAGGCTTCGTCGCTGCTTGCTTCTTACGTAGTTGTGCCTGCATAAACAATTCATTAGAAACAACAGCAGGGTATACGTTAGGAATTTCATTCCAGTAGCCAATAGCTGCTTTGTTCCGCAACCATGCTTCAATCGTTGGACCTGAACAACTTGCTAACTCAGGCACACCAGTAGCACGAAGTCGATTAGCAATTGTATTTTTACCAACACCTGACACATACAATTCAAATGCGTTCTTGATGTTAGGTGCAATGGTCTCTTTCAATACACCATCAACAGTCAGCCAGATTGGGGTCCACCGCTTTACGGGCTCACCACTGATTGCCTTTTGTCTTCGTATTTCATAGCTAGCAGTTACTCGTTCACTCAGTTGTTTGGAGTACCCGTGTGCTGCTTGAATCTTCGCAACTAACAAGAACAAGTGACCGCCAGCGGCTGAATCAATGGTGTAAGTAGTATTGTCGTCGAGCGTGATGATCGATACACCAGCTGCAAGGATTGGTGTAATAACTTCGTTCAACATTATGAGTGGGTGAAGACGTCCGGCTCTGTCGATCGCCTCGACCAGCACAACGTCACCAGCTTTGATACCACCAGTTTTGACGGCGTCTAGGAGCATGGCAAATCCACCACCGTCCTTGGTGTGCTCACCCTTGTACCCGCTCTTGCCGAGGTCTCGATAGTTGAGGTCAGACAAGGTGTAATCGGGGTTCTGCCCCATCCACGTCATCACCATTTGATGCTGGCGTTCAGTACTGGTGCCGCTCGCCTGACGAGCACTGCTGAATCGAATGTAGGGAATGGCGGCTGGCATTGACCTGCTTCCTGCTGTTCAAAAAGACAGGATACACCACAGTGTCATTTACCGAGAGGCTGCTCCCAGCCTTTGATCACCCGGCCGGTGCCGATCACGCACTGGAAGGGCTTGCCCCGCGACCAGGACGAATCGAATTCGCTGCCATCGGCGAGCCAGCCGGTGTACTGGGTGGTGATCAGGGCGCCTTTGACGACGGCCTTGCCGTCGCCTTCGACGATATCGGTGACATGCAGTTCGCTGCTCATGGGCAGGCTCCATCGCTGAAATTCAAGGCCGCCCTTTTCGCAGGAATACAGTGGTTTGGCAAGCCAGAGGGGTCAACCCAGTTGCTCGAAGGCTTCCTGGCCGGTCAGTTGTTTGGTCTGGTTGGCAAAGCAGTACCAGGCAGGTTTCTGCTCTACGAAGATCTGCATGTCGAAATGCCAATCTTCATCGCCGTCGAGCAGGCCCACGGGTACCGCGTAGAAGTCCTTGGCCTTGAGCCGGTAGTAGAGGTGCGTTCCGCACTTGCCGCAAAAGCCGCGCTGGGCCCAGTCGGACGACTCGTAGACACTGGGTTCACGCCCCTCGATCACCGGGGGCTGGCTGCAATCCACCACCAACAGCGGGCCACCGGTCCACTTGCGGCACATGCTGCAGTGACAGGCGCTGACATGGGTGTTGTCGACAGTGACGTGCAGATGGGTTTCGCCACACAGGCAGCTGCCGCTTTTTTCCAGGGTCATGGTGAAGCTCCTTGCGAGGGGTGGGTGCACAAGTATAGAACGGGCCCCGATGAAGGCCCGTCACCCCACTCGCAGGCTCAGATGAAGATGCTGCCGCGCAGGTACAAGGCCGCTCGCCCGCTGATGATCACCCGGCCATTGCCCGGCACCTGGCAGTGCAACTGGCCTTTTCGGGTACCGCCCTGCTCGCAGCTGAGCGCGTGCTTGCCCAACCGCTGCGCCCACAAGGGCGCCAGCGAAGTATGGGCGGAGCCGGTGACTGGGTCTTCGTTGACACCCACCCGAGGGCCGAACCAACGGGTAACGAAATCGTGACCGCGGCCCGGGGCCGTCACCGCGATGCCGCGTACCTCGAAGGCCGACAAGGCAACGAAGTCAGGCTTGAGTGGGTCGAGCAAGGTGGCATCTTCGATCATCACCACATAGTCGTCGGAGCGATACACAGCGCTGGCAGTACTCAAGCCCAGGGCCTCCAGCAAACCTGATGGAATGTCCACGGCTACCGGCTGCTTGGCCGGGAAATCCATGGCCAGCAGCCCGTGCGGGTCTCGGCTGACTCGCAGTTCACCGCTACGCGTGTTGAAGCGCAGCACGGCGGCCTGCTCGTCCAACTGCTCGAACAGCACGTAGGCCGACGCAAGCGTGGCATGGCCGCACAGGTCGACTTCCACCGTCGGGGTGAACCAGCGCAGGTCGAAGGTATCACCGTTGCGCACGAAATAGGCGGTCTCGGAAAGGTTGTTCTCTTCGGCGATACGCTGCAGCACGGCATCGGGCAGCCAGCTTTCGAGGGGGATTACCGCCGCAGGGTTGCCACCGAACGGTTCGGCGGAAAAGGCATCGACCTGGAAGATCTCGAGTTGCATGCAAACACTCCTTGAGGCCCGGGCGGCGCCGGGCAGTATCGAAAGCGAAGGCTAGCCGCGGACCGGTGTGAGCACCGGTTCACCGGCGAAGAACGCCTGCAGGTTGCGCAACACCAGGGTGACGGTGTCGCGCGCGGCCTCAGGCGACTGCCCAGCCACATGGGGCGTGAGCACAGTGTTGGCGAGGGCCTTGAGGGCTTCGGGCACGGCCGGCTCATCGTCGAACACGTCCAGCGCAGCGCCAGCGATGCGACCTTGCTGCAAGGCTGCGACCAGCGCCTGGGTGTCCACCACGCTGGCGCGGGCGATATTCACCAGGTAGCCCTCGGCACCCAGCGCGTCGAGTACCTGGGCATCGATCAGGTGACGTGTGCTGGCGCCGCCCGGGGTGGACACCACCAGGATGTCGACGGCTTCAGCCAGGTGCAGCGGGCTGTCATACCAGCTGTAGGGCATGTCCTGGCGCGGGGTGCGGCTGTGGTAGCCGATGCGCATGTCGAAGCCCAGGTTGGCACGTTTGGCAATGGCCTGGCCGACTGCACCCAGGCCGAGGATACCCAGGCGCTTGCCGCTGACCGAAGGGCTGATGACACGGTTCCACTCGCCACGGCGGGTGCTGGCATCGGCACGGGGGATATCGCGCAACAGCGCCAGCAGCATCGCCAGGGTGTGGTCGGCAACGGCGGCAGCGTTGGCCCCTGCGCCATTGGTGACGGTGATGCCCCGTGCAGCGGCGGCAGCCAGATCGACCTGCTCGTAACCGGCGCCGATCACGCAGATGATCTGTAACGCAGGCAGTGCCTGGATTTCAGCGGCGGTCAGGCCCAGGGGGCCACGGGTCAGCACGGCGTCGATCTCGGCGCCATGGCGCTGGATCGCCTCGGCGCGCAGCAATGGAGAGGGGGCGCGGATCAGGCGATAACCGGCCTTTTCGAGCAAAGGCAGGTAATCGTCGACGGTTTCTACCAGCACCAGGACTGTCTTGTGCATGCCACCTCCTTGAATGTCAGGGAGGCATTATGCGGAATTGGGGGGTGTATGCCGATGCGTTTTTGTCGGCCTTTAGATCGAGCGCCGCCCGCGATGCGCCGCGCGGGCGGCGCTCGATTTCATAGGCGCCAAATAATCATCGCCCATGCACCTACTGCGCGAACGCCCGCCCCAGGCCACCCGGCACACCGCTGCTGTCGGTTTCCTGCCACGGCCCGTCCGGGTTCAGCGACCAGCTCCAGCCATTGTCATAACGGTAGTAGGTACGCTGCCGGTAGAACGTGTTGGGCTGCTTCTCCAGCACATACACGCCAAGCTTCGGGTCCCAATGGCTGGCACCGCCAGGTGGCGGGGCGAAACTGGCTGAGGTACGCGGCATCGGCTTGGGGATCGCCGCTGGCTTGCTCGGCTGGGTCGAGGGCTGGCCACCGGGCAGCGGCTTGACCACCGGCCCCGGGTGCGGCGGCGCCGTTTCGACCGGTGGCGAAGGCTGCTCGTACGGCTCACGCACCGTACACGCGGACAAACCCAGGGCCAGGGTGATCAGGGTCAGGCGAACGGTACTGTGCATGGCATGGGTCTCTTACGGGTCGGGGCTGTCGATGATCAGTTGCTGGGTGGCCTGGGTCGATGTGGCCAGGGGTGCGCCCTTGCCGATCCATTCCCCCTTGGTGGGCTGACCGGCGCGGGATACACGCGCAACCAGTTGGACTTCGGCAAAGTCCGACAGTTTCATCTGCGGCATCATTGCGTCGGCATCGGACAGCTCGACCTCCAACGGCAGCTGCGCCACGGTCACCCGCTTGGCCGCCAGCGGCATGGGCGGCCCATTGCTGGCACGGGCGAAGATGAACACGGTGTCGTCGGATTTGACCTTGTCCTTGAGCGCTGCGGCCAGTTCCACCCGCACCTTCAGGCGCGCTGCGACCGGCTTGCTGACGGTCCCGCCCAGGCGCTCCGTGGCGCGGTCGATGCCGCCCTGCAAGGCCATGCGCGATTCATCGCCCTCTGGCAGCTGCGCCAGCAGGCGCGTCCAGTAATCGATCGCTTCCTGGTAGCGCTCGCCTTCGAAGGCCGCGATACCGCGCAGGCCAAGGCTGGTGACCTCGTTGGGGTCGGCCTTGAGCGCCTCGTCGGTCAGTGCCTGTACCTGTGCATTCCACTGTTTGTTGGCCGCGAAGTACAAGGCCTGCGCCCACTGCCCGAGCAGCTCGGGCTGACGGCCGGCCAGTGCCACGGCACGTTCGTACGCACGGGCGGCATCCGCCGGGCGCTCGTCCGCCATGTAGGCGCGGCCGAGGAAGTATAGGCCTTCGGCGGAATCGGGCTGGGCTTCGACCGCCTTTTCCAGGCGTTTGGTCATTTCTTCCAGGGTCTTCGGTGCATTGGCGAATTCGCGGGTCAGCTGGACCTGGTCGGACGCACCGAAGTGCAGGTACAACCCCAACCCCAGCACCGGTACCAGCACCGCAGCCAGCAACGGCAGGGCCTTGCCAAGGTGCCCCTGGCGCGGCTTGTCGGCGCCCTCGGTGTCGGCCAGCAATTCCCTTGCCGCCTCGTCGCGACCGGTGGCCAGTTGCGCTTCGTCGAGCACACCGGCCGCCTGCTGGGCCGCCAGTTCGGCAACGCGTTCCTGATACAGGGCCACGTTCAGGGCAGTACGGTCTTCTTCCTGCTGCTGGCGACGGCCGCGCAGGATCGGGATCAGCAGAAAGCCGAGGGCGGCGAGCAGCAACAGGCCCGCGCTTAGCCAGAATTCAGTCATGGTTCTGTTCTTTTTCCAGCAGTTTGGCGAGACGCTCGCGTTCTTCCACGGACAGGTGCTCCGCGCCCTGGGTCACTGGCCGACGGCGCCGGCGGACAATCACCGCCAGCACCGCAAAACCACCGACCAGCAAGATGCCGGGACCGAACCACAGCAACCAGGTGCGCCCACTGAGCGCTGGCTTGTAGCGCACGAAGTCGCCATAGCGGTCGACCATGAAGTCGACGATCTGCTGGTTGCTCTTGCCCTCGCCGAGCATGCGGAAGATCTCGCGGCGCAAGTCGGCGGCAATCGGTGCGTTGGAGTCGGCGATGTCCTGGTTCTGGCATTTGGGGCAGCGCAGCTCCTTGGTCAACTCCCGATAACGCTCACGCTCGGCCTCATCGCGGAACTGATAGGTGTCGATGGCCGCCTTGGCCACGCCGGCCAGGCTCATGCCCAGCACGGCAGCTGCAATCCAGCGCCTCATGGTTTGGCCTCATCGACCAGCCCCTGGTACAGCGGCGCCAGCTGCTCGCGCCAGACGCTGGCATCGACGATGCCGACGTGCTTGTAGCGGATGATGCCCTTGGCGTCGATCAGGAAGGTTTCCGGCGCGCCGTACACGCCAAGGTCCAGCCCAAGGCTGCCCTGCTCGTCGCGGATGTCCAACTGGTATGGGTTGTGGAACTCGGCCAGCCACTTCAAGGCCGCGGCGTTGTCGTCCTTGTAGTTGATGCCGTAGATCACCACCCCCTGCTCGGCCAGCTGGTTCAGGTACGGGTGCTCGACCTTGCACGACGGGCACCAGGTGGCCCATACGTTGACCAGCGCCGGGCGGCCCTGCAGGTCGGCCTGGGTGAGGTTGCGATCACCCTGGGTCGACGCCAGGGAAAACGCCGGGAAAGGCTTGCCGATCATCGCCGAGGGCAGCTCATCGGGCTTGAGGAACAATCCCTTGTACAAGAAGACCGCCACCAGCAGGAACACCGCCAGGGGCACAACCATGATCCAACGCTTCATGCAGCTGCTCCAGACACGCCCAGGACATCTCGCACCCGGGTCTTGACCTTGACGCGGTAGCGCCGGTCGAGGGCCGCCAGCAAACCGCCCAGGCCGGTCAGCAGACCGCCCAGCCAGATCCAGCGAACGTAAGGCTTGATATGCACCCGCACCGCCCAGGCGCCGTTTTCCAGCGGCTCGCCCAGGGCCACGTACAGGTCGCGGGTGAAGCCGGCATCGATACCCGCTTCGGTCATCATCGACTGCTGCACGGTGTACAGGCGTTTCTCCGGATGCAGGGTAGTCACTTCACGGCCGTCGCGACTGACCACGATGGTGCCCTTGTCGGAGATGAAGTTAGGCCCTTCGAAGTGCTTGGCCCCCTGGAACAGGAAGTGGTAACCGCCAAGCTCCACGCTTTCGCCCGGCGCCATGCGCAGGTCGCGCTCGGCGCTGTTGTTGCTCGACAGCACCACGCCCAGGGCGCACACCGCCAGGCCCAGGTGCGCCAGCTGCATGCCCCAGTAGCTGCGGGTCAGGCCGCGCACGCCCTTGGCCAGGCCTTTGTGGCGAGTCTTGTCGACGATGTCGCGCAACCCGCTGAGCACCACCCAGGCGGCCAGTGCGAAGGCGCTCAGGGTCGGCCAGTCGAAGTCGTCGACGATGAAACCGGCCAGCGGCGCCAGCACGGCGCTGCCGATCAGTACCGGCGTCATCATGCTCGCCAGCCACTTGCCCGGCGTGTCCTTCCAGCGCACCACCACGCCTACCCCGAGCACCACCATCAGCAGCGCCATCAGCGGCAGGAACAAGGCATCGAAGTAAGGCGGCCCGACCGATAGCTTGGCACCGGTCAAGGCATCGAGCACCAGTGGGTACAGGGTGCCGAGCAGGATCATCGAGGCGGCCACCACCAGCACCAGGTTGTTGGCCAGCAGCAGCGTCTCGCGCGACCACAGGGCAAAGCCGACCTGGCTCTTGACCACCGGCGCGCGCAGGGCGAACAGGGTCAGCGAGCCACCGACCACGAACAGCAGGAAGATCAGGATGAACACGCCGCGCGAGGGGTCGGCGGCGAACGCGTGCACCGAGGTCAGCACGCCGGAGCGCACCAGGAAGGTGCCCAGCAGGCTCAGCGAGAAGGCGGCAATCGCCAGCAGCACGGTCCAGCTCTTGAACACCCCGCGCTTTTCGGTCACTGCCAGCGAGTGGATCAACGCAGTGCCCACCAGCCACGGCATGAACGAGGCGTTTTCCACCGGGTCCCAGAACCACCAGCCACCCCAGCCCAGCTCGTAGTAGGCCCACCAGGAGCCCAGGGTGATGCCTACCCCGAGAAACGCCCAGGCGACGATGGTCCAGGGCCGCGACCAGCGCGCCCAGGCGGCATCCAGGCGCCCGCCGAGCAAGGCGGCGATGGCGAAGGCGAAGGCCACCGAGAAGCCCACATAGCCCATGTACAGCATCGGTGGGTGAACGATCAGGCCGAAGTCCTGCAGCAGCGGGTTGAGGTCGCGACCGTCCATCGGCACTTGCGGCAGCAGGCGCTCGAACGGGTTGGAAGTGATGATCAAGAAGCTCAGGAAGCCCACGCTGATCATGCCCATGACCGCCAGCACCCGGGCCAGCATTACCTGCGGCAATTGCCGCGAGAACACCGACACGGCAAAGGTCCAGCCACCGAGGATCAACGCCCAGAGCAGCAGCGAGCCTTCATGCGCGCCCCACACGGCACTGAACTTGTAGTACCAGGGCAAGGCGCTGTTGGAGTTGCTGGCCACGTAGGCCACCGAGAAGTTGTCGGTCATGAACGCGTGGGTCAGGCAGGCGAAGGCAAACGCGAGGAAGGCGAACTGCCCCCAGGCTGCCGGGCGTGCCAGCCCCATCCACAAGCTGTCGCCGCGCCAGGCGCCGAGCAGCGGCACGGTGGCCTGCACGGCGGCAAAGCAGATCGCCAGGATCATCGCCAACTGGCCGAGTTCGGGTATCACCAGGGCTGCGTTCATGGTTTGGCCTCCGCCTGGCCGCTTTCCTTCAAGGCCTTGGTGACCTCAGGTGGCATGTACTTCTCGTCGTGCTTGGCCAGCACCTCGTCGGCCACCACCACGCCGTCGCCATTGAGCTTGCCCAGGGCGACGATGCCCTGCCCTTCGCGGAACAGGTCCGGGAGGATGCCGCGGTAGGTGATCGGCACCGACTTGTTGAAATCGGTGACCACGAAGCGCACGTCGAGCGAGTCGCCCGAGCGCTGCACCGAGCCCTTCTCGACCATGCCGCCGGCGCGGATGCGCGTATCCAGCGGTGCCTCGCCATTGGCGATCTGGGTCGGGGTGTAGAACAGGTTGATGTTCTGCTGCAGGGCGCTCAAGGCAAAGCCGACGGCCACCGCGACCCCGGCCAGCAGGCCGAGGATCAGGAACAGGCGTTTCTTACGCTGCGGATTCACAGGTTGTTCTCCCGGCGCAGACGGCGCGCCTCTTCTTGCAGATAGCGACGGCGGGCCAGCAGCGGCGCTGCGACATTGATCGCCAGCACCGTCAGGCAGATGCCATAGGCTGACCAGACATACAGGCCATGGTGGCCCATGGCGAGGAAATCGCCGAATGAAGAAAAGCTCATCACGCGGCCCTCCGACCCAGGGTGTTCAACACTTCTTCCCGCACCCAGCTGGCCCGTGCTTCGCGCTTGAGCACTTCAAGGCGCATGCGCACCAGCAGCACCGCGCCGAAGAAGCAATAGAAGCCCAGTGCCGTGCACAGCAGCGGCAGCCACATTTCGACGGGCATGGCAGGCTTTTCGGTCAGGGTGAAGGTGGCGCCCTGGTGCAGGGTGTTCCACCACTCGACCGAATACTTGATGATCGGGATGTTGATCACGCCGACGATAGCCAGCACCGCACAGGCCTTGGCCGCGCTGTCGCGGTTGGTGATGGCCTGGCCCAGGGCGATGATGCCGAAATACAGGAACAGCAGGATCAGCATCGAGGTCAGCCGTGCATCCCAGACCCACCAGCTGCCCCAGGTCGGCTTGCCCCAGATGGCCCCGGTCACCAGCGCCACGGCGGTCATCCAGGCACCAATGGGCGCTGCACATTGCAGGGCGACGTCGGCCAGCTTCATCTTCCACACCAGCCCCACCGCCCCGGCTACCGCCAGCAGCACGTAGCACGACTGGGCGAGCATGGCCGCCGGCACATGGATATAGATGATGCGGAAACTGTTGCCTTGCTGGTAGTCCTCGGGAGCGAAGGCCAGGCCCCAGATCACGCCGGTGGCCAGCAGCAGGATGGCGGAGACGGTCAGCCACGGCAGCATGCGGCCGCTGATGGCATAGAACCATTTGGGGGAACCCAGTTTGTGGAACCACGTCCAGCTCATTTTCATCAGGGTACATCCAGGGTATTAGCCGGGCTTGAAAGCCCGGGACTCGTTATTCGCCGACGCTGATCTTCAGGCCGGCCGCTATCGCAAAGGGTGCCAGGGTGACCGCCAGGGCAGTCAGGCTCGCCAGCCACAGCAGATGGCCGGTGGCTGGCATATTCTGCAACGCCGCCTGCAACGCACCACTGCCCAGGATCAATACAGGGATATACAACGGCAGAATCAGCAATGCCAGCAGCAAACCACCGCGCTTGAGGCCGACCGTCAGCGCCGCGCCTACCGCGCCCAGCAGGCTCAACACCGGTGTACCCAGCAACAGTGAGCCAAGCAGCACCGGCAGGCAATGGCTGGGCAAACCCAGCATCAGTGCCAGCAGAGGCGCCAACAATACCAGTGCCAGGCCGGAAAAGATCCAGTGCGCCAGCACCTTGGCCAGCACCAGCATGGCCAAAGGGTGTGGCGAGAGTACCCACTGTTCCAGCGAGCCGTCCTCGAAATCACTGCGAAAAAGGCCGTCGAGTGACAGCAGGACCGCCAGCAATGCCGCGACCCAGACCAGTCCGGGCGACAAAGTTTGCAACAATTGGCTTTCCGGACCTACCGCCAACGGGAACAATGCCACGACAATGGCGAAGAACACCAACGGGTTGGCCAGCTCCGCCGGACGGCGGAACAGCAGACGCGCTTCGCGGCGCACCAACAGGATGAATACGCTCATGCTGCCCATTGCCCCAGGTTGAGTTCACGGTAACCGGAGGGTTTGCGTTCCAGGGTGTGGTGGGTGGTCAGCACCACCGTGCCGCCCTGCTCGCAATGGGCCGCCAGGTGCGCTTCGAGCTGCGCCACACCCTGCTTGTCGAGGGCGGTGAAGGGTTCGTCGAGAATCCACAACGGCGGGCTGTCCAGGTGCAGGCGAGCCAGGGCCACGCGGCGCTGCTGACCAGCCGACAGGGTATGGCAAGGCACGTCCTCGAAACCACGCAGACCCACGGCTTCCAGGGCGGACCAGATGGCATCGCGGGTGGTCGGCTGGTGCAGGGCACACAGCCAGGTGAGGTTCTCCTCGGCGGTCAGCAGGTCCTTGATGCCCGCGGCATGGCCGATCCACAGCAGGATGCTGGCCAGCGCATGGCGCTGTTCGGCCAACGGCTGGCCGCCCAGCAGGATCTGCCCGGCAGTCGGTTGCATCAGCCCGGCGAGCAAACGCAGCAGGCTGGTCTTGCCGCTGCCGTTGGGGCCGCTGATCTGCAGCATGTCGCCGGGCCGCAGTTCGAAATGCAGCTGCTCGAACAGCAGGCGCCAGTCGCGCTCGCAGGCCAGGCCCACGGCTTGGAGGTGAAAGGTCACGGTTTCGCCTTATGCAATTCTCAAGTCGCCCTCTTCGCTGCCGTTAAACTGGCAGTGGCGGACGGACGGCATTATTACATGCACGGCTTCGCTGCCAAGAGGGCGGGCTCGACAGGTTGTATACAATCATGACTGAAATCAATAGTCTCGGCGCACAAACTGCGGTAAGCCCCCAGGCGATCAAGGCGGCGATGACCGGCGAGCTGATCAACCTGACCCAGCCGCAGCCCGGCCTGCTCAAGCCTGGCGAGACCGCGCAGGCCGAGGTGCTGACGCTCAAGCAGAGCGGCAGCGAATTCCAGATGCTGCTGCGGATTCTGCAGTCCAATGGCAACCAGGCCCAGGTGCAGGCCAATGCCAGCCAGCCGCTTGCGCCGGGCAGCCAGGTCACGGTGAGCCAGCCGCAAAGCGATCGCCTGGCCGTGATGGTGCAACAGGCCAATGCCAGCAATGTCGCCACCCTGACCCAGCTCGACACCGGCAAGGTGCCGGTCGGTACGCTGCTGCAGGGGAAGGTACTGACCAGCCAACTGCTGCAGGATCCAGGTGCGTCGACCACTTTCCGCTCGCTGGTCAGCCTGCTCAACAGCGCCCAGGCCGGCGCCACCTTGACCCTCGACAGCCCACGTCCACTGGCGGTCGGCAGCCTGCTCAGCGCCCTGGTGCAAGGCGACCAGTCGCTACGCTTCGTGCCCTTGAGCGGACGCCAGGCTCAACTCGACGTTTCCCAGCAACTGGCCACCCAGCAAACCCGGCAAGCCTCCCTGCCAGGGCTGCTCGGTGCCCTGCAGCAGCTGGCCAGCAGTGGCGATGGCGAGCTGCGCGGCAACGCCGAACGCCTGCTGGCCAGCCTGCCGGATGCGCGCCAACTGGGCGACGCCAAAAGCCTTGCCCAGGCTTTGAACAACAGCGGCGCTTTTCTCGAGGCCAAGCTGCTCGGCGGCTTGGCCACCGGTGTGGACTTCAAGGCCCAGTTGCTGCGCCTGGTGGCACAGGTCCCGCTCGACGGCGCGATCGCCATGAGCAGCCCCTCGACCCTGGCCCAAGTCATGCCGGCCATGGCCCGCAGCGCTCTGGGCATGCTCGAGCGGGTCAGCCCCCGCCAGTCTCCAGGCGCGTTCCCCCTGCCCTCGCGCCTGTTGCAGGCCATGCAAGACGAAGGCGACCTGCAACAACTGTTGCGCTTGGCCGCCGCCGCCGTCTCACGCCTGCAAAGCCATGCCCTGAGCAGCCTGCAGCAGACCGGCACGCTGGAAAACGGCAACCTGCAGACCACCTGGCAAACGGAAATCCCGGTGCGGCACGGCCAGGAGTTCATCCCGCTGCAGGCCAAGCTGCAGCGCGAAGAGACCCCGCAGCAGCAAAGCGATCCCAAGCGCGCACAACGCGACCCGCTGGAGTCGCTGTGGCGCATCGAACTGGCTTTTGACCTGCCACCATTGGGGCCGCTGCAGGTGCAGGCACAATTGAGCCAGGGCCGCCTCAGCGGCCAGCTATGGGCAGAACTGCCCGATACCGCACGCCTGATCGACAGTCAGCTGGGCACCTTGCGCGAACGCCTGCTAGCCCGGGGCCTGGAGGTCGGCGACCTGGCCTGTCACCCTGGCACACCGCCGCAAGGCCCGCGCACACGGCTGGATCAACGCTGGGTGGACGAAACCGCATGACCGACAAGCAGCCCCGCCAGGCGATTGCCCTGAGCTACGACGGCCAGCAGGCCCCTGTCCTGAGCGCCAAAGGCGACGACGATCTGGCCGAGGCCATTCTCGCCATCGCCCGTGAGCATGAGGTGCCCATCTACGAAAACGCCGAACTGGTGCGCTTGCTGGCGCGACTGGAGCTAGGCGAGCAGATTCCCGAGGCCCTGTACCTGACCATTGCCGAAGTCATTGCATTTGCCTGGCAATTGCGCGGCAAAGTCCCGCCGGGCTTCAACGACCCGCCCACCTCGCCGCGCGACATCACGCCCCTGCCCCGTTTGCTGCCGCCGAGTTAGCGCCAGACTCAAGCACTTTGCGCCCCCGACGGATGACCACAGAACTGGACCCCGACCAGTGTTGCGGCGCGGCCTCAGACCTCACTCGCTGCGATGCAGCTTGCTCATCAATTCCGCTTCAGCCTGGGTCAGCCCGCAGGTCTCGGTGAGCTCCGCCACACTGGCCCCCATCCCCACCAGCCTGGCGGCCTGGGTGAAGGTGACATTGCTCGGGTCGCGCTGCTCGAGCCGTTCCAGGCGATCAGGCAGGGTCGCTACCGTTGCCCGCAACTCATGGATCGCATCACCCATGCGCACGGTGCCGTTCTGGTAGTCCTCCAGGCTTTTCACCAGGTCCTTGATGCGCTGGTCACGCAGCGCATCGCCGACCGCCTGCTGGGCGGCCAGTTCGCGCTGGCGCTTGCTGTAGTTGAGGAAGAACCACAGGCTCAGCGCCCACAGCAGCGCCAGGAAGATGACAGCAACCTCGAAGATCAACTCAGATGTTCTCCAGCTCGGACCACTCTTCCTCGGTCATCATCTTGTCCAGCTCGACCAGGATCAGCAGTTCGCCGTTCTTGTTGCACACGCCCTGGATGAACTTGGCAGACTCTTCGTTACCGACGTTCGGTGCCGTCTCGATCTCCGACTGGCGCAGGTAGACCACCTCGGCCACGCTGTCGACCAGGATGCCGACCACCTGCTTGTCCGCCTCGATGATGACGATACGGGTGTTGTCGGTCACATCCGATGGCATCAGGCCAAAGCGCTGGCGGGTGTCGATCACCGTGACCACGTTGCCACGCAGGTTGATGATGCCCAGCACGTAGCTTGGCGCGCCCGGTACCGGGGCGATCTCGGTATAGCGCAGCACTTCCTGCACCTGCATGACGTTGATGCCGTAGGACTCGTTGTCCAGACGGAAGGTTACCCACTGCAGGATCGGATCTTCGGAACCTTGTGCAGACGACTTTTTCATTCCCCTAGCCCTCAAATGCCGCCAATGGCGGTGTGTTCACAGTTATTTGTGTTTGCCGTGCAGCTGCTTGACCGCGCCGCTGGCGATCAATTCGGCCAGTTCGGCGACGTCGAGCAGTGCACACATGTGTTCGATGACCGTGCCGGCCAGCCACGGGCGTTGGCCCCGCTGGCTGCGCCATTTGATTTCCGACGGGTCCAGGCGCAGCGAGCGACTGACCTGATGCACCGCCAACCCCCATTCGTAGCCCTGCACCGAAATCACGTAATTCAGGCCCTGGCGGAAGTCGTCGCGGTAGCGGTCGGGCATGACCCAGCGCGCGGTGTCCAGCACCTTGAGGTTGCCCGCCTGGCAGGTGAGGATGCCAAGGAACCAGTCCGGCTGGCCAAACAACGGCGTCAGTTCCTGCCCCTCCAGGCTGTAGATCGAGCCCAGGCACACCAGCGGCACCGCCAGGGTCAGCCCGGCGACGTCGAACAGCAGGCATTCGAATGGCTCGGCGGCCCAGGCCGGGCGGCCATCGACCGTGGCACGTGGCGGCGGCGATTCGGCTGCCGGCAGGTGCACTTCGACCAGCGGCGCCACCGGCTCGGGCGCCTGCACCTCGGTCAATACCGGGACGCTGGCCTCGGCCACTACCTCAGCCTCGACCACCACCACGACCGGCTCCTCGACGGGGAGCACGGTCGGCAAGATCTTGAGCTGCGGCTCGGCGAAAGGCTTGGCCGCGATGCTGGCGACCGGCGCCGGCTGGCGCGCATCGCGGGCCTGCTCCTCACGCACGGCGTCAGCGAACTCGTCATGGGCTGGCGGCAGGTCGAGCAGGTCTGCGCACTCGGTGGCCTCTTGCAGCAGGCCGTCCAGGTAAGACTGCAAGGCCATCTGCGGCCGGCTGCCGGTCTTCAACGTCATGACGCCACCTGCACTGCGGTCTTGTAGGTGAGCAGGTGCTTGAGCAGCGCCCGGTAGGCAATCACGCCACGGCTCTTGCCATCGAACTGCGACGGCGTGACGCCGTTGCGGCTGGCATCACGCAGGCGCGTGTCGACCGGGATATAGCCCTGCCACACCTGATGCTCATAGGCATCGCGCAGCACCTTGAGCGTGCCCAGGGAGGCCTGGGTACGACGATCGAACAAGGTCGGCACGATCTGGTAGGGCAAGGCCTGCCGGCGCGAGCGGTTGATCATGGCCAGCGTGCCGATCATGCGTTCCAGGCCCTTGACCGCGAGAAACTCCGTCTGCACGGGGATCACCAGCTGCTGGCTGGCGGCCAAGGCATTGACCATCAGCACGCCCAGCAAGGGTGGGCTGTCGATCAGGGCAAAGTCGAAATCCTGCCACAACTGCGCCAGACTCTTGGCGATCACCAGGCCCAGGCCATTCTGCCCCGGCGACTGGCGCTCCAGCACTGCCAGCGCGGTACTCGAGGGCAGCAGCGAAATACGCTCATCGCTGGTGGGCAGCAGCAGCTGCCCGGGCAGGCCATCGGGGACCTGCCCCTTGTGCAGGAACAGGTCGTAGCAGCTGTGCTCCAGGGCGTCGGGGTTGTGCCCGAAGTAACTGGTCATCGAGCCATGCGGGTCGAGGTCGACGACGACCACGCGCTTGCCTGCCTCGGCCAGCAAGCCGGCCAGGGCGATGGTGGTGGTGGTCTTGCCGACTCCACCTTTTTGGTTGGCTACTGCCCAGACTCTCATAGGACAACTCTTGACTCATTGATGCCGCTGAACCCCTGTGGGAGCCGGCTTGCCGGCGATCACCGGCGGAGCCGGTGCCACACACCGCGTGGCCTGCATCGCCGGCAAGCCGGCTCCCACAACGTACGCGGTGACAGAGAATTGACGAGTTATTGCCCCGCCTTCGTTGCTGGCGTTGCCGGTGCACTTTGTGTGCCAGCCCGCCGCAGCGCGGCGTCCGGGGAGGCATTGGCGCTGCCGGTACCGGTGAGGCTGCGGCGCACCTCAAGGTTGCGGGAAATCACCAGCACCACCCGGCGGTTACGGGCGCGCCCTTCGGCAGTGTCGTTGCTGACCAGCGGCTGGTACTCGCCATAGCCCACCGAAGCCATGCGCCCCGGGTTGACCCCATTCATGGCCAGCAGGCGGACGATGCTCGCCGCACGCGCCGACGACAGCTCCCAGTTGGTCGGGTACTGCGCCGTGCGGATCGGCAGGTTGTCGGTGAAGCCTTCGACATGCACCGGGTTGGCGAACGGCTTGAGGATATTCGCCACCTTGTCGATGATGGTGAACGCCTTGTCGCTGGGCATGGCATCGCCGCTGCCAAACAGCAGCGAGGAGTTGAGCTCGATCTCGACCCACAGTTCATTGCCGCGCACGGTCATCTGGTCGGATTTGATCAAGTCGCCGAAGGCATCGCGCACGTCGTCGCTGATGGTCTTGAGCGGGTCGACGTTGGTCTGCGCCAGACCCGCATCGGTCTGCTCGCTGTCCTTGATCAGCGGCTCGGCCGGTTTGACGCTCAGCGGCTGCTCATCGCCGATGGGGATCGGCTTCATGCTCCGCTCGGGATCGTTGAACACCCCCAGCAGCGCTTGCGAAATGACCTTGTACTTGCCCTCGTTGACCGAGGAAATCGAATACATGACCACGAAGAACGCGAACAGCAAGGTGATGAAGTCGGCATACGACACCAGCCAGCGCTCGTGATTCTCATGCTCCTCGGTGTGACGACGGCGACGCATGGGTTACTCCATGAAGCCTTGCAGCTTCAGCTCGATCGAGCGCGGGTTTTCACCTTCGGCAATCGACAGCAAACCTTCGAGCAGCATCTCGCGGTAGCGCGACTGGCGCAGCACGATGGTCTTGAGCTTGTTGGCGATCGGCAGCAGGATCAGGTTGGCACTGGCCACACCGTAGATGGTGGCGACGAAGGCCACGGCAATGCCGTTGCCCAATTGCGAGGGGTCGGCCAGGTTGCCCATGACGTGGATCAGGCCCATCACCGCACCGATGATGCCGATGGTCGGTGCATAGCCGCCCATGCTCTCGAACACCTTGGCAGCCTGGATATCACGGCTTTCCTGGGTCAGGAAATCGACTTCGAGGATGCTGCGGATCGACTCCGGCTCGGCACCATCGACCAGCAATTGCAGGCCCTTGCGCGCGTATGGGTCGGGTTCGGCATCGGCCACGCCCTCCAGACCCAGCAGGCCTTCCTTGCGCGCCGTCAGGCTCCAGTTCACCACCCGGTCGATGCCGCCGGCCAGGTCGACCCGTGGCGGGAAGATGATCCAGCGCAGGATCTGCAGCGCGCGCTTGAACGACGGCAGCGGCGACTGCAGCAAGGCCGCCGCCAGGGTACCGCCGAGCACGATCAGCGCTGCCGGGCCATTGAGCAGCGCCCCGACATGGCCACCTTCGAGGAAGTTGCCGCCGACGATGGCGACGAAGGCCAGGATCAGGCCAATCAGGCTGAGGACATCCATCAGACGCAAGCCTCTACCAGGTGCTTGCCGATCTCGTCCAGGCTGTACACCGCGTCGGCCAGGTTGGCCTTGACGATGGCCATGGGCATGCCATAGATCACGCAGCTGGCTTCATCCTGGGCCCACACCGTGCTGCCACCCTGCTTGAGCAGACGCGCGCCTTCACGGCCGTCGGCGCCCATGCCGGTGAGCACCACCGAGAGCACCTTGTCGCCGAACGACTTGGCCGCCGAACCGAAGGTGATGTCCACGCAGGGCTTGTAGTTGAGGCGCTCGTCGCCGGGCAGGATCTTCACCGCACCGCGCCCGTCGATCATCATCTGCTTGCCGCCGGGGGCCAGCAGCGCCAGGCCCGGGCGCAGCAGGTCGCCGTCCTCGGCTTCCTTGACGCTGATTCTGCACAGCTTGTCGAGGCGTTCGGCGAACGCCTTGGTGAAGGCGGCCGGCATGTGCTGGATGAGCACGATCGGCGCCGGGAAGCTCGCCGGCAGTTGGGTCAGCACCCGCTGCAGGGCTACCGGTCCGCCGGTGGAGGTGCCGATGGCCACGAGTTTGTAGGGCTTGCACTTGGGGGCTGGCGAGTGAGTCGACGCCGCTGCCGTTGTCGCCGCACGGGCAGGCAACGGTGCGCGCGCAGGTGCCGGGTTGGCCAGGCTGCTGGCCGCTGCGGGGGCAGTCGCAGCTGGCGCGGCGACCGGCGCCGGGCTGGCATGGCTGGCGAAGCGGCGGTTGCTGCGCGAGAGCGTGTGCACCTTCTCGCACAGCAGCTGCTTGACCTTTTCCGGGTTGCGCGAGATGTCTTCGAAGTTCTTCGGCAGGTAATCCACCGCGCCGGCATCCAGCGCGTCGAGGGTGACCCGGGCGCCTTCGTGGGTCAGCGACGAGAACATCAACACCGGCGTCGGGCAGCGCTGCATGATGTGCCGCACCGCGGTGATGCCGTCCATCATGGGCATTTCATAGTCCATGGTGATGACATCGGGCTTGAGCGCCAGAGCCTGGTCGATCGCTTCCCTGCCGTTGGTCGCAGTGCCCACGACCTGGATCGTCGGGTCCGCCGAGAGGATTTCCGAGACACGGCGGCGGAAGAAACCGGAATCATCCACCACCAGGACCTTGACTGCCATAAACACTCCATTAGGCGGCGCAGCCCGCCAGGGTGCGCCGCCGAAATCAAATACGCCGTGCCGCGTAACGCTTGAGCATGCTCGGCACGTCGAGGATCAGCGCGATGCGACCGTCACCGGTGATGGTGGCGCCGGACATGCCCGGGGTGCCCTGCAGCATCTTGCCCAGCGGCTTGATCACCACCTCTTCCTGGCCCACCAGTTGATCGACCACGAAGCCGATACGCTGGGTGCCGACCGACAGGATCACCACATGCCCTTCGCGCTGTTCTTCATGCACCTGGCCCTGGACCAGCCAGCGCTTGAGGTAGAACAGCGGCAGCGCCTTGTCGCGCACGATCACCACTTCCTGGCCGTCGACCACGTTGGTGCGCGACAGATCGAGGTGGAAGATCTCGTTGACGTTGACCAGCGGGAAGGCGAATGCCTGGTTGCCCAGCATCACCATCAGGGTCGGCATGATCGCCAGGGTCAGCGGTACCTTGATGGCGATCTTCGAACCCTGGCCCTTGGCCGAGAAGATGTTGATCGAGCCGTTGAGCTGGGAAATCTTGGTCTTGACCACGTCCATGCCGACGCCACGGCCGGACACGTCGGAGATCTCGGTCTTGGTCGAGAAGCCTGGGGCGAAGATCAGATTGTAGCAGTCCGACTCGCTCAGACGCTCGGCGGCGTCCTTGTCCATCAGGCCTTTTTCCACGGCCTTGGCGCGCAGGATGTTGGGGTCCATGCCCTTGCCGTCGTCGGAAATCGACAACAGGATATGGTCGCCTTCCTGCTCGGCCGACAGCACCACGCGGCCGGTGCGGGCCTTGCCGGCGGCTTCACGCTCGTCAGGCATTTCCACACCATGGTCGACGGCGTTGCGCACCAGGTGCACCAGCGGGTCGGCCAGGGCCTCGACCAGGTTCTTGTCGAGATCGGTCTCTTCGCCGACCAGCTCCAGGTTGATTTCCTTCTTGAGCTGGCGGGCCAGGTCGCGAACCAGGCGTGGGAAGCGGCCGAAGACTTTCTTGATCGGCTGCATGCGGGTTTTCATCACCGCGGTCTGCAGGTCGGCGGTGACCACGTCAAGGTTCGACACGGCCTTGGACATGGCCTCGTCGCCGCTGTTCAGGCCCAGGCGCACCAGGCGGTTACGCACCAGCACCAGTTCGCCGACCATGTTCATGATCTCGTCCAGGCGTGCCGTGTCCACGCGCACGGTGGTTTCCGCTTCGCTGGGCGCGTGCTTCTCGGCGGCAGGCGCCGGCGCCCGGGGCGCTGCGGCAGGCTTGGCGGCTGCGGCTGCTGGGGCTGGGGCCGGCACCGGTGCCGGCTTGGCCACAGGCGCGACCTCAGCCCTGGCAGCGACCGGCGCCGCCACCGCGGCAGGCACTTCGGCGGCAGCAGCGCTGCCGGAGAACTTGCCCTTGCCGTGCAACTGGTCGAGCAGTGCCTCGAACTCGTGCTCGCTGATTTCCTCGCTGCTGGCGGCAGGTGCTTCGCTGGCCACGGCCGCGGCCGCAGGCAGCGCATCGGCCTGGAAGGTGCCTTTGCCATGCAACTGGTCGAGCAGCGACTCGAATTCCTCGTCGGTGATCTCGTCGCTCACCGGCGCAATGGCAGCCGCGAGCTGTGGCTCGGCCGCGGCGACTTCGGGCGAGAACTGGCCCTTGCCGTGCAACTGGTCGAGCAGCGATTCGAACTGGGCGTCGGTGATCTCGTCGCCCGAACCGCCGAGGGTTTCACCCTGCAACTGTTCGGCAGCAGCCTCGGCCTCGGCCTTGACCGCATCGAGCGAGTCGAGCAACTGCTCGAACTCGCTGTCGGTGATGTCCACCTCGTCAGCAGGTGCCTCGGCCACCGGTGCGGCCACTGCCGCAGGCGCCTCGGCAGCAGGCGGCTCGGCCAGGCGCGACAAGGCCGCCAGCAGTTCGGGCGTGGCCGGGGTCACATCGCTGCGCTCGCGGACCTGGCCGAACATGCTGTTGACCGTATCCAGTGCCTCGAGCACCACATCCATCAGTTCCGCGTCGACCCGGCGCTCACCTTTGCGCAGGATGTCGAACACGTTCTCGGCGATATGGCAGCACTCCACCAGTTCGTTGAGCTGAAGGAAGCCGGCGCCCCCTTTTACAGTGTGGAAACCGCGAAAGATCGCATTGAGCAGGTCGGCATCGTCGGGCCGGCTTTCCAGCTCGACCAGTTGCTCGGACAGTTGCTCAAGAATTTCGCCGGCTTCTACCAGGAAATCCTGAAGGATTTCTTCATCGGCGCCGAAGCTCATTAAACGTGCTCCTTAAAAACCCAGGCTGGACAGCAGATCATCGACATCGTCCTGACCGGACACGACGTCTTCACGCTTATCGGCATGAATCTGCGGACCTTCACCCCGAGTCGGATGTTTTTCTTGATCTTTTTCAGCGCGCAGCTGCTGGTGGTCATGTTCGATGCCGGCAAAGCGGTCGACCTGACTGGCCATCAGCACGAGCTTGAGCAGATTGCTTTCGACTTCGGTCACCAACGCAGTGACGCGCTTGATCACCTGGCCAGTCAGGTCTTGGTAGTCCTGGGCCAGGAGAATATCGTTGAGGTGGCCGGACACCTTGCGGTTACCCTCGGCGCTGTGCGTCAGGAAACTGTCGACGCGCTTGACCAGCTCGCGGAATTCCGGCGCGGCGACTTCGCGGCGCATGAAGCGCTGCCAGTCGACGCTAAGGTTCTGCGCTTCGGCCGCCAGGTCGTTGAGCACGGGCGTGCTCTCCTCCACCAAGTCCATGGTGCGGTTGGCGGCACCTTCGGTGAGTTTGACCACGTAGGACAGGCGCTCGGTAGCGTCGGTGATCTGCGAGACTTCCTCGGCCTGCGGCATGGCCGGGTCGATCTGGAAGCTGACGATCGCGCTGTGCAGCTCACGGGTGAGCTTGCCGACTTCCTGGTACAGGCCACGGTCGCGGGTCTGGTTGAGCTGATGGATCAGCTCCACCGCCTCGCCGAAACGCCCCCGCTCCAGGCTCTCGACCAGCTCCTGGGCATGCTTCTTCAGGGTCGTTTCGAACTCCCCCAAAGACGTTTGTGTTGATTCCATGGCGCCCCCTGACGTGACTCAGCCGTTGACGCGTTCGAAGATCTTCTCGATCTTTTCTTTGAGCACCTGGGCGGTGAACGGCTTGACCACGTAGCCATTGACGCCGGCCTGGGCCGCTTCGATGATCTGGTCGCGCTTGGCTTCGGCGGTCACCATCAGCACCGGCATGCCCTTCAGGCGTTCGTGGGCGCGCACCTTGCGCAGCAGGTCGATGCCGGACATGCCAGGCATGTTCCAGTCGGTCACCAGGAAGTCGTAATGGCCGCTTTCGAGCATCGGCAGCGCCGTGATGCCGTCGTCGGCTTCGTCGGTGTTGGTGAAGCCAAGGTCACGCAACAGATTCTTGATGATCCGCCGCATCGTCGAAAAGTCGTCAACGATGAGGATTTTCATGTCTTTGTTCAAGTAGACCTCCAAGCAGTCTCAAACGCGCTCGGCTGCGAGCGCGCATTCGTTCAATTCGGTACAACGTGGAAAACGACTGCAACGATCCCCGGCTCAGCGCGCCCGCCATTCCCCAAGCCGGCTGCGCAGTCGCGCGGCGCACTGGCTGTGCAGCTGGCTGACACGCGATTCGCTGACCCCCAGCACCTCACCGATTTCCTTGAGGTTCAGCTCTTCGTCGTAGTACAGCGCCAGCACCAGTCGCTCGCGCTCCGGCAGGTTGGCGATGGCATCGGTCAGGGCGGCCTGGAAGCGCTCGTCCTCCAGGTCACGCGATGGCTCGACCTGGCCACTGGCACCGTCCTCGTGCAACCCTTCGTGTTCGCCGTCCTGCAACAGGTCGTCGAAACTGAACAGGCGGCTGCCCAGGGTATCGTTCAAGATCCCGTAGTAATCATCGAGACTCAATTGGAGTTCGGCAGCAACTTCATGATCTTTAGCGTCGCGGCCGGTTCTGGCTTCAACGGCGCGCATCGCATCGCTGACCATGCGGGTGTTGCGGTGCACCGAACGTGGTGCCCAATCGCCCTTGCGCACCTCGTCCAGCATGGCCCCGCGGATGCGGATGCCGGCGTAGGTTTCAAAGCTGGCGCCCTTGCTGGCGTCGTATTTGTTGGCAACTTCCAGCAGGCCGATCATACCGGCCTGGATCAGGTCCTCGACCTGCACATTGGCCGGCAGGCGCGCCAGCAGGTGGTAGGCAATGCGCTTGACCAACGGGGCGTAGCGTTCGATCAATTCGTACTGGGCATCCTTGGACGCCTTGCTGTACATCTGGAAACCGCTGGCGTTCATAGCACCGGCCCTGCGCTGGTGGGTTGCACCAGGCGCTCGACGAAGAACTCCAGGTGCCCCCGCGGGTTGGCCGGCAGCGGCCAGCTGTCGACCTTCTGGGCGATGGCCTTGAAGGCCAGCGCACACTTGGAGCGCGGGAAGGCTTCGTACACGGCGCGCTGCTTCTGTACCGCCTTGCGCACGCACTCGTCGTAAGGCACGGCACCCACGTACTGCAGGGCAACGTCGAGGAAGCGGTCGGTGACCTTGGTCAGCTTGGCGAACAGGTTGCGCCCTTCCTGCGGGCTCTGCGCCATGTTGGCCAGTACGCGGAAACGGTTCATCCCGTAGTCGCGGTTGAGCAGCTTGATCAGCGCGTAGGCGTCGGTGATGGAGGTCGGCTCGTCACAGACCACCAGCAGCACTTCCTGGGCCGCACGGACGAAACTGACTACCGAGTCACCAATGCCCGCAGCCGTGTCGATCACCAGCACATCGAGGTTGTCGCCGATTTCGCTGAACGCCTGGATCAGCCCGGCATGCTGGGCCGGGGCCAGGTGCACCATGCTCTGGGTGCCCGAAGCCGCCGGCACGATGCGCACGCCGCCCGGCCCTTGCAACAACACGTCGCGCAGCTCGCAGCGCCCTTCGATCACATCGGCTAGGGTGCGTTTCGGGGTCAGCCCAAGCAACACGTCGACATTGGCCAGGCCCAGGTCGGCGTCCAGCAGCATGACCCGGCGGCCAAGCTCGGCCAGCGCCAGGGACAAGTTCACTGAAACGTTAGTCTTGCCGACGCCACCTTTACCACCGGTGACGGCGATCACCTGTACGGGATGCATGCTACCCATGTTCGTTGTTTACCTTGTCTCGCTTGGACCCAAGCCACACACGGAGCACTAGGGCGCCCCTTTGGTGTAGGTACTTTGCACACATTTCATCTTCAACCCGCTCGTCGCGGATTGTGGTAGAGATCAGCGAACATGTCGGCCATGGCCTCTTCGCTGGGCTCATCCTGCAATTGCACGTTGACCGCGCGGGTTACCAGCTGGTGCGGGCGCGGCAGGTGCAGATCGTCAGGAATACGCGGGCCGTCCGTCAGGTAGGCCACGGGCAGTTCATGACTGATGGCCAGGCTCAGCACATCGCCGAGGCTTGCCGTTTCATCGAGTTTGGTCAGGATACAACCGGACAGGCCGCAGCGCTTGTAGCTGTGGTAGGCGGCGGTCAGCACCTGCTTCTGGCTGGTAGTGGCCAGCACCAGGTAGTTCTTCGAGGCGATGCCGCGCCCGGCCAGGGTTTCCAGCTGCATGCGCAGGGCCGGGTCGCTGGCCTGCAGGCCGGCGGTATCGATCAGCACCACGCGCTTGCGCAGCAGCGGCTCCAGGGCCTGGGCCAGCGACTGCCCCGGGTCGACGTAGGTGACCGGCACGTTGAGGATGCGACCGAGGGTCTTGAGCTGTTCCTGGGCACCGATGCGGAAGCTGTCCATGCTCACCAGGGCCACGTGCTGCGCGCCGTACTTGAGCACGTAGCGCGCCGCCAGCTTGGCCAAGGTGGTGGTCTTGCCCATGCCGGCCGGGCCGACCATGGCGATCACCCCGCCCTCCTCGACCGGTTCCACCTCTGGTACCTGGATCATCCGTGCCAGGTGCGCCAACAGCATGCGCCAGGCATGGCGCGGCTCTTCGATCTCGGCAGTGAGGTCGAGCAACTGGCGGGCGATCGGCCCGGACAGGCCGATGCGCTGCAGGCGACGCCACAGGTTGGCCTGCGCCGGCTTGCTGCCTTGCAGCTGGTTCCAGGCCAGCGAGCCGAGTTGTACCTCGAGCAATTCGCGCAGCCCCGAGAGTTCCGAGCGCATGGCATCGAACAGGCGTGGGTCGACCGGCGCCGGTGCTGGCGCGGCAGCCACCGCCGGCATGTCGACGTGGGGCTCGATCAAGGGTTCCGAGGCGGTCAGCGACTGCCCGGCGAACAACTGGCGGTTACCTTCGGCGGCGTCTTCGCGGTTGTCCAGTTCGGCCTGGGCGGTGGCGATGCGCGTCTGGGTCTTGCGCAGCTCTTCTTCGAGTTCTGCGTTGGGCACGCGCGGGGCCAGCGCGGACAGTTTGTAGTCCAGCGCCGCCGTCAGTTCGACACCGCCGGCAATGCGGCGGTTACCGATGATGGCGGCATCGGCGCCCAGCTCATCACGGACCAGCTTCATGGCCTGACGCATATCGGCGGCGAAAAAACGCTTAACTTGCATAACCCACTACCTCAGCCGTTGGGGCCCACGGTGGCAACGATGGTGACTTGCTTGTTATCCGGTATTTCCTGATACGCCAGAACATGCAAATTCGGTACAGCCAGGCGACCGAAGCGCGACAGCATGGCGCGGATCGGGCCGGCCACCAGAAGGATAGCCGGCTGGCCCTGCATCTCCTGACGCTGGGCCGCCTCGATCAACGAACGCTGCAGCTTTTCGGCCATGCTCGGCTCCAGAAGAACACCGTCTTCCTGACCTTGCCCGGCCCTTTGCAGACTATTGAGCAAAATCTGTTCCAACCTTGGCTCAAGGGTGATGACAGGCAGCTCGGACTCAACGCCGACAATGCTTTGCACGATGGCGCGACACAAGCCGACGCGCACTGCCGCCACCAGCGCGGCGGTATCTTGACTCTTGCCGGCGCTGTTCGCGATGGCCTCGGCAATGCTGCGAATGTCGCGCACCGGCACCTGCTCGGCAAGCAACGCCTGCAGGACCTTGAGCAATCCCGACAAGGAAATGACACCCGGTACCAATTCCTCGGCAAGTTTAGGCGAAGCCTTGGACAATACCTGCAGCAATTGCTGGACTTCTTCGTGGCCGATCAGCTCGTGGCAGTGCTTCTGCAAGATCTGGTTGAGGTGGGTGGCGACCACGGTGCTGGCATCGACCACGGTGTAGCCCAGCGACTGCGCCTGGGCACGCTGGCCGATATCGATCCACACTGCCTCCAGGCCGAACGCCGGGTCGCGCGCGGCGATGCCGTTGAGGGTACCGAATACCTGTCCGGGGTTGATCGCCAGCTCCCGGTCCGGGTAGATCTCGGCTTCGGCCAGGATCACGCCCATCAGCGTCAGGCGGTAGGCGCTGGGCTGCAGGTCGAGGTTGTCGCGGATATGCACGGTGGGCATGAGAAAGCCCAGGTCCTGGGACAGCTTCTTGCGCACCCCCTTGATCCGCGCCAGCAACTGCCCGCCCTGGTTGCGGTCGACCAGCGGAATCAGCCGGTAGCCAACCTCCAGGCCGATCATGTCGATGGGGGTGACGTCGTCCCAGCCCAGCTCCTTGGTTTCCATCGCACGCTGCGGCGAGGGCAGCAGGTCTTGCTGACGCTGCGCTTCCTGCAGCGCCTCCACCTTGGTCTTCTGCTGCTTTTTCCATACCAGGTAGGCACCACCCGCGGCCAGCAGGCCGAGGCCGAGGAAGGCGATGTGCGGCATCCCTGGCACCAGGCCCATGACGATCATCAGTCCCGCCGACACCGCCAGCGCCTTGGGCGAATCGAACATCTGCCGATTGATCAGCTTGCCCATGTCCTCGGAACCCGAGGCACGGGTGACCATGATCGCGGCGGCGGTGGACAGCAAAAGTGATGGCAATTGCGCCACCAAACCGTCACCGATGGTCAACAGGGCGTAGACCTTGCCGGCGTCGCCGAAGCTCATGCCGTGCTGCAGCATGCCGATCAGCATGCCGCCGATCAGGTTGATGAACAGGATCAGCAGGCCGGCGATGGCGTCACCGCGGACGAACTTGCTGGCACCGTCCATCGAACCGTAGAACTCGGCTTCCTGGGCCACCTCGGCGCGGCGCGCCTTGGCCTGGGCCTGGTCGATCAGGCCGGCGTTGAGGTCGGCGTCGATGGCCATCTGCTTGCCAGGCATGGCGTCGAGGGTGAAGCGCGCGCTCACCTCGGAAATACGCCCGGCACCCTTGGTCACGACCACGAAGTTGATGATCATGAGGATGGCGAACACCACCGCACCGACAACGTAGTTGCCGCCGATGACCACTTCACCGAAGGCCTGGATCACCTTGCCGGCAGCGCCATGGCCTTCCTGGCCATGGAGCATGACCACGCGCGTGGAGGCCACGTTCAGGGCCAGGCGCAACAGCGTGGCGACCAGCAGGATGGTGGGGAAAGCGGCGAAATCCAGCGGGCGCAAAGCGTACACGCAGACCAGCAGGACGACGATCGACAGGGCGATGTTGAAGGTGAAGAACACATCGAGCAGGAACGGCGGTATCGGCAACATCATCATTGCCAACATCACCAGCAGCAACAGCGGCACCCCAAGGTTGCCCCGGCCGAGACCGGCCAGGTTTTGGCGGGCGTTGCTGATTAACTGAGTGCGATCCACCGCGAGTCCTCTTCATGCAAAACTTTGACGCCCGGGGGGCGCTTGGGCGTGGGCTCTGCAAGAAGCTTTCCAACTTTGCATGTGGGGTGGTTTTGAGATCGAGCGCCGCCCGCGCGGCGCATCGCGAGCTGCGCTCGCTCCTACGTTTGTTTCTGGCCAAATATGCCAGTGGGATCTGCGCGCGGACGCCTTCGCGCATGGCTCGATATCGCGTCGTACAAACAAGGCGGTCGCGCGCGCCTGCCACAGGCGTTACTGGCCCGAAACAAACGTAGGAGCGGGCGGCGCTCGATCTCGCTACCACCACACCTCTGACGCCAGGCCCAGGACGGCGAAACACGATCAATTGTCGCGGCGCAGGTCCGGCGGAATCGGCAGATCTTCCTTCAACGGCTCCGGCCGCTTGCCCTTGCCCGCGCGGTACTGGCGGATCTGGAACACATAGGCCAGCACCTGCGCCACCGCCAGGTACAACCCCGCCGGGATCTCCTGCTCCACTTCGGTGGAGTAGTAGATCGCCCGCGCCAACGCGGGGGACTCAAGAATCTGCACCTTGTGCTCGACACCGATCTCGCGAATCTTCAAGGCAATGAAGTCGGTACCCTTGGCCAGCAGCAACGGCGCCGCCCCACCCTTCTCCGGGTCGTACTGCAACGCCACCGCATAGTGGGTCGGGTTGGTGATGATCACATCAGCTTCCGGCACGGCAGCCATCATGCGCCGCTGCGACATCTCGCGCTGCAACTGGCGAATGCGCTGCTTCACTTCCGGCTTGCCTTCGCTGTCCTTGTACTCGTCCTTGACCTCCTGCTTGGTCATCTTCAGCTTCTGGTGCGTCTGGTAGAGCTGGAACGGCACGTCCGCCGCCGCGATCAACAGCAGCCCCGCCGCCATCCACAGGGCACTCCAGCCCACCACCTGAACGCTGTGGATGATCGCCTGCTCCAGCGGTTCGTTGGCAATCGCCAGCAACGCCTGACGGTCGTTGAGCAACACCACCAGCGCCACCACGAGGATGACGAAGAACTTGGCGATGGCCTTGAGCAGCTCGGTCAACGCATTCATCGAAAACATCCGCTTGATCCCGGCCAGCGGGTTCATGCGGCTGAATTTCGGCTGCAGCAGGCTGCCCGAGAACAGGAAGCCCCCCAGGGCAATGGGGGCAATGAAGGCCATCACGAACAACAGGATCAACACCGGCTGCACCGCCCAGATCGCCATCTTGCCCGAGGCCAGCAGGAATGCACCCATGGCCCGCTCGTCGACGATCACTTCGCGGGTCAGGCTGAAGTTCAGGCGCATCACTGCCAGCAGCGTCTCGGCCAGGTGCCCGCCGAAGGCCAGCAGGCCACCGGCGCCGGCCAGGGTCACCGCGACCGTGTTGAGTTCCTTGGAGCGGGCAATCTCACCTTTTTCGCGCGCGTCGCGCTTGCGTTTGTCGGTGGGGTCTTCCGTCTTGTCCTGACCGCTCTCGCTCTCAGCCATGCTCAGCGCGCCCTTGCCAGTTCACGCAGCCACTGCAGCGCTTCGCTGGCCAATGCCTGGTAGTGGGAAAGGATATCGGCCAGGCCAACCCAGAAGATGCCCATGCCCAATACCAGGGTCAGCGGAAAGCCGATGGAGAAGATATTCAGCTGCGGCGCGGCACGCGTCATCACGCCGAAGGCGATGTTCACCACCAGCAGCGCAGCGATCGCCGGCAGGATCAGCAACAGCCCGGAGCCGAACACCCAGCTCAGGCGCCCGGCCATTTCCCAGAAGTGGTTGACCACCAACGCGTTGCCCACCGGCAGGGTGGTGAAACTCTCGGTCAGCACTTCGAACACCACCAGGTGGCCATTCATCACCAGGAACAGCACGCTCACCAGCATGGTCATGAACTGACTGACGACCGCCACGTTGACGCCGTTGGCCGGGTCGACCATGGAGGCGAAGGCCATGCCCATCTGTATCGCGACGATCTGACCGGCAATGACGAAGGCCTGGAACAGCAGCTGCAGGGAAAACCCGAACAACGCACCGACAATGATCTGCTCACCGCACAGAAGCAGGCCACGCAGGCTCAGCGGATCGAACTCGGGCAACGGCGGCAGCGCCGGCACGATCACCACGGTGATCGCCACCGCCACGTACAGGCGGATACGCGCCGGCAACATGCGCGTGCCGAAGATCGGCATGGTCATCAGCACCGCCGTCACCCGGAACAGCGGCAGGATGAATGTCGCGACCCAGGTGCCGATCTGCGCGTCGGTCAGCTCCAGCATGGCCGCCTCAACCGATCAGCTGCGGAATGCTGGTGTACAGGCCGGTGATGTACTCCATGAACTTCTGCACCAGCCACGGCCCCGCGACGATCAGTGTCACCAGCATCACCAGCAGACGCGGCAGGAAGCTCAGGGTCTGTTCGTTGATCTGCGTGGCAGCCTGGAACATCGCCACGACCAGGCCCACCAGCAGGCTCGGCACCACCAGGATGGCGACCATCAGCGTGGTCAGCCAGAGGGCATCGCGGAACAGGTCGACAGCTACTTCAGGGGTCATGCAGGTCTCTCCTTGACGGCGTCAGACGCCGCCGAAACTGCCGGCCAGGGTGCCCATGATCAGCGCCCAGCCGTCGACCAGCACGAACAGCATGATCTTGAACGGCAGCGAGATGATCAGCGGCGACAGCATCATCATGCCCATGGCCATCAGCACACTGGCCACCACCATGTCGATGATCAGGAACGGGATGAAGATCATGAAGCCGATCTGGAACGCCGTCTTCAGTTCCGAGGTGACGAACGCCGGCACCAGGATGGTCAGCGGCACCTGGTCGGGGCCGGCGATGTCGGTGCGTTTGGACAGGCGCATGAACAGGTCCAGGTCGCTCTGCCGGGTTTGCGCCAGCATGAAGTCCTTGAGCGGGCCTTGGGCCTTGTCGATCGCTTGCTGGGCAGTCATCTGCTCTTTCAGGTAGGGCTGCAGGGCGTCCTGGTTCACCCGGTCGAACACCGGCGCCATGATGAACATGGTCAGGAACAGCGCCATGCCGGTCAGCACCTGGTTCGAAGGCGTCTGCTGCAGGCCCAGGGCCTGGCGCAGGATCGAGAACACGATGATGATGCGGGTGAAGCTGGTCATCAGGATGACGAACGCCGGGATGAAGCTCAGCGCGGTCATGATCAGCAGGATCTGCAGGCTGACCGAATATTCCTGCTGGCCATCCGGGCCGTTGGACAGGGTGATGGCCGGGATCGACAGCGGGTCGGCAGCCAGGGCCAGCGGCGCGGCCAGCAGCAGCACCAGGGTCAACACTATGCGCATGGCGCCGCTCATCACTGCTTGTCCTTCTGATCCTTGCCCATCAGCTCCATCAGCCGCTGGGCGAATTCCGGCGTCGCCTGGCGGGCGCTGGCGGGCACTTCCACAGGTTCGGCCATGACATGCAAGGCCTCGATGCTGCCGGGGGTGTGGCCGATGAGAATCTGCTCCTTGCCGACCTGCACCAGCAGCAGCCGGTCACGCGGGCCGAGGGCGCGGCTGCCGACGATCTCGATCACCTGGCCGCCCTTGGGCGCGGCGCCCTGCATGCGGCGCAGCAACCAGGCGAGAAAGAAGATCAGCCCGACCACCAGCAGCAGACCGAACACCATCTGCGCCAACTGCCCGCCCAGGCTGCCAGGCGCGGCGGCGGGTGGCGCAGCCGGCGTGACAGTGGCCGTGGCGATGGCCACTTCGCTGGCCAGCAGCGCAACCAGGGCCGTCACGGCCCGCATCGTGCCTTTCACTCAGCGCAGCTTCTTGATGCGTTCGCTGGGGCTGATCACGTCGGTCAGGCGGATGCCGAACTTCTCGTTGACCACGACCACCTCGCCATGGGCGATCAGCGTGCCGTTGACCAGCACATCGAGCGGCTCGCCGGCCAGGCGATCAAGCTCGATCACCGAGCCCTGGTTGAGCTGCAGCAGGTTGCGGATGTTGATTTCAGTGCTGCCGACTTCCATCGAGATGTTCACCGGAATGTCCAGGATCACATCCAGGTTCGGGCCTTCCAGGCTGACATTTTCCTTCGGCCGTGGCGAGCTTGCGAACTCTTCCATGGGCAGGCGGCCACTGCCAGTGTCGCCACCAAGCAGCGCGTCGATGTCGGCCTGGCCGGCGTCACCGGTTTCTTCCAGAGCTGCGGCCCACTCGTCGGCCAGGGCCTGGTCCTCGGGGGAGGTGATCTCGTTTTCGTTAGCCATGATGTCCTCGACAGGCATTCAATTCGTAGAGAGCGACCGGCACACCGTCAGCGGCGTTCGATCGGGTCGATGATCTTCAGGGCCAGGTTGCCCTTGTGCGAGCCCAGGCGCGCCTTGAACGACGGCACGCCATTGGCGCGCAGTACCAGGTGCTCGGGCAGCTCCACCGGGATCACGTCGCCGGCCTGCATGTGCAGGATGTCGCGCAGCTTCAGCTGGCGCCGGGCGACCGTGGCGGTCAGCGGCACGGACACGTCCAGCACGTCCTCGCGCAGGGCCTTGACCCAGCGCTCGTCCTGGTCGTCCAGGTCGGACTGGAAGCCGGCATCGAGCATTTCCCGCACCGGCTCGATCATCGAGTACGGCATGGTCACGTGCAGGTCGCCACCACCGCCGTCCAGTTCGATGTGGAAGGTCGAGACCACCACTGCCTCGCTCGGCCCGACGATGTTGGCCATGGCCGGGTTGACCTCGGAGTTCATGTACTCGAAATTGACCGGCATGATCGCCTGCCAGGCCTCCTTGAGGTCGACGAAGCACTGGTCCAGCACCATGCGCACCACGCGCAGTTCGGTCGGGGTGAATTCACGGCCCTCGATCTTGGCGTGACGGCCGTCGCCGCCGAAGAAGTTGTCCACCAGCTTGAACACCAGCTTGGCGTCGAGGATGAACAGCGAAGTACCGCGCAGGGGCTTGATCTTGACCAGATTGAGACTGGTCGGAACGTACAGCGAATGCACGTACTCGCCGAACTTCATCACCTGCACGCCGCCCACGGCCACGTCGGCGGAACGGCGCAGCAGGTTGAACATGCTGATGCGGGTGTAGCGGGCGAACCGTTCGTTGATCATTTCCAGGGTCGGCATGCGACCCCGCACGATACGGTCCTGGCTGGTCAGGTCGTAGCCCTTGATGCTGCCAGGCTCGGCAACGCTCTCGGTCTGTACCAGCCCATCGTCGACGCCGTGCAACAGCGCATCGATCTCATCCTGGGACAGCAGGTCCTGTACGGCCATGGCGGACTCCTACTGCAATACGAAATTGGTGAACAGCAACTGGTCGACCACCGGTTTGCCGACTTCTTTCTGGGCAACTTCCTGCACCACCGCGGTGGCTTTCTGACGCAGCATCTCCAGCCCTACCGGGCTGCTGGCGAGGGTGTCGAAACCCTGCCCGGAGAACATCATCACCAGGTTGTTGCGGATCACCGGCATGTGCACCTTGAGGGCATCGAGGTCGGCCTGGCTGCGGCCTTGCATCGTGATGCTCACCTGCATGTAGCGCTGGCGGCCGTTCTGGTTGAAGTTGACCACGAAGGCGGGAGCCAGGGGCTCGTAGATCGCCGCCGGCTTGACGTTGCTTGCCGCAGGGTCGGCCACCGGGGCCGACTCGCTCTTGTGCATGACAAACCAGGTGGCGCCCACCGACAGGCCGACTGCCAGCAACAGGGCCAGCACCAGCAGCAGGATCAGCTTGAGTTTGCCTTTAGCGGCGGGGTCTTTCACTGCGTCGCTCTTCGCCATGCCAATAATCCGTCGTCCAGCGGGGTTTCAAAGGAGGATGACGTGGCTTGAGCAAGTGTTATGCCAGGTTTTGGGTGGCACTTGGCAGGGCATGTCGCAAACGTTGTGGTGCAGTTGAGATCGAGCGCCGCGCGGGCGGCGCTCGATCTCAAACCCAAAAAAATCTCAAGCGTAGAAATCAACTGCACTATCGCCAATCACCACTTGCTGCTCGACCGGCCTGGAAACATCGGCAAGCTCACCCTGCTCGACACGCCCGCCTTCCTGCGCCCGCCGCGCCGCTACCCCGGACAACTGCGACCCGTCCTGCTGCGCCTGCTGATGCTGCTGATGCTGCCCACGCGACTGGTCGGCGACGTTGACGTCCGGCTGCGCCAGCCCCTGCTGGGCAAACAGTTCGCGCAGGCGGTGCACCTGGCTGTCCAGCGCATCACGCACGCCGGCATGGCCACTGATGAAAGTGATCTGGGTCGACTGATCCGTCGCCAGATTGACGCGAATGTCCAGGCGCCCCAGTTCGGCCGGCTCCAGCTGGATATCCGCCGACTTGAGGTTCTGACTGGAAAGGTACATGACCCGGTTGACCAGGCCTTCGGCCCAGGCGCCCTGGTTCATCGCCAACGGCTGGTGCAGGGGGCTGGTGTTCACCGGCACGGCGTTGGCGGTCTTGGCCGTGGCCGCCTGGGTCAGGCTGGCGAGGCGGTTGGCGAAATCATCGATACGGGTATCGCTACTCGCGCTCTTGGTGTCCTTCAGGCCTTCGTCGAGCAATGCGCCGAAGCCCTTGCCGCCCGAGTCCGACTGGCCCGCCTCGTCTTCGAGTTTTCCCACCAGGTTCGCCAATGGATTGACGGCAAGCGGACCATCCTCGGCCGGTTGCTGGGATGCATCGGCTACTTGCACTGCATGGGCCGAAGTCGTGCCTTTGGCCTGGGCGCTTTGCTCCAGGGCCAGGCGCAGGGTCGGCATGTTGGCCAGGGGGTCGCTGGCGGGGTCGAAGGTTTCCTCCGCGGCGGTGTCAGGCAACGCCTCGACCAATGGCTGCTGGGCCGCTGCCTGCAACACCGGCGAAACGGTCTGGGCCTGGGCCTGGAGCAATTGCGCACCCGGCTGCGGATCGGTGACCTGGCCCGCTACCAGGCTGGCATCCAGCGTGCTCGAGCTGCCGTCACTGGTAGCCTGGTCCGGGATGCCCGCAGGCAATTCATTGCCGTCATCGGCAACGTCGGGCTTGTCTGCCGCCTCTTGCTTGCCGCCTTGAGGCACTTGCGACTTGTCCGTGGACTTGATCTTGTCGTCGCGCATCGACGGCTTGTCGCGCCCCTGACCGACCATCACCTGATCGAAGCCGCCGCCCTGCCCGCCCGCCGCCTGCTGCGGCTTGTCCAGCCGCGAGGCAGCGGCACTCGAGGGCTTGCTCAGGGGGCTGGCTTGCAACAAAGGATTGGGCATAGAAGGGGCTCCGCGCCAGAAACATTGAATCGTCCTGGCACAGACAGGCAAAACTCGCGCCAACCTGCCTGTCAGCTGGCGGACACCCGCTCACGCTCGCCCCGGTAGAAGCGCTGCACCACCAGGTATTCCTGGTCGATGCGATGGATCAGCTCTTCGATGCCGCAGGGCGTGCGCTCTTTTATCCGCTCTTCCAATTGCTGGCAAAGGTTGGCCAAGCCAATGGCACCCATGTTGCTGCTGCTGCCCTTGAAACTGTGGGCGGCCATGCTCAGCTCGGTGGTGGTTCGAGCACCGTGCAGCTGGCTCAGGCGCTGCTCGGAGTCTTGAAGAAAGGTTTCCAGCAATTGCAGGTAACCCTCCTCCATGACGTCCTGCAGGTCCCTGAGCACCCTGTGATCGATATGCATGTCTGTCACTTGTTCACTCCTTGATCAAGCTGGATTATGCCTGAGCCGCCAGGCGGCTCACCATTCGAAGCGCACCCGCGCACAACGACCGCCCTCGCACCACTCGGCACTGTTGCCAAGCCGGCGTACCAGACCCAGGCCGCGACCGCTCAGGCCCTGATCCGCCGGGGCGCGGGCCAGCACGTGCTGCACGTCGAAGCCATCGCCACTGTCACGGACCTCGATCGTCAGACGCCCGCCAGCGGCCTGCGGTTCCACTTTCAGGTCGATGCGCACGAAGCCGTCGACCAATGCGCCCAGTCGGCGGGTGCGCTCCCGGTAGTAATGGGCAAAGCCCTGGACATCGCGCTTGACCTGCGAATCCAGGCCCAGCACGCCATGCTCCAGGGCATTGGAGTACAGCTCGCTGAGCACGCTGTGCAAGGCGCCGGTACGGGGCCGCAAGCCATGGATTTCCTGCAGCAGTTGCACCAGGTAAGGGACCGGGTTGAAACGCCTCAGGCTTTCACTGCGCAATTCGAAGCTTAGCGCCCAATCCAGTGGGCTGGAGCGCCCGCTGTCGGAGTAGAGCGTCGGCGCCGGCACCTGCTCCTGCGGGGTGAACATGCGGATATCGCACAAGCTGATGTCATCGCGTGGCTGCCCACCAAAGCGCTCCAGGGCCTGCATCACCTCGCCGAACAGCTGCGCCGGGTCGCGGTTGGCCGTCAGCACGGCGCGCAAGCGTTCGACGCCGAACAGCCGGTCGTGCTCGTCGGCGGTATCGACCACGCCATCGGACAGCAGCAACAGCCGCTCGCCCGCCGCCATCGGCAACACCTCGGTGCTGTCGTCGAAACGCTCCGCGCCGAGGATGCCCAGCGGCAGGTGGCGCGAAGTCAGGGGCGAGAGCACCTGCCCCGAAGACGACAGCAGGTAGCCGTCGGGCATGCCGCCATTCCAGATTTCCACGGTGCCGCGCTGCACGCTCAGGTTGAGCAGCAGCGTGCAGCAGAACATGTCGACCGGGAGTATGCGCTTGAGCTTGGCGTTCATCTCTCGAAGCATCTGCGCCAGGCCGTAGCCCTTGGCGGTCATGCCATAGAACACTTCGGCCAGGGGCATGGCGCCGACGGCGGCGGGTAAGCCGTGCCCGGTGAAATCGCCGAGCAGCACGTGCATGTCGCCGGAGGGCGTGAACGCCGCCAGCAGCAGGTCGCCGTTGAACAACGCATAGGGCGACTGCAGGTAGCGGATGTTCGGCGCGGTAATGCAGCCGGAATGGGCGACCTTGTCGAACACCGCCTTGGCCACCCGCTGCTCGTTGAGCAGGTGGTGGTGATGGCGGGTGATCTGGTCGCGCTGCTCGAGCACGGTCGCCTGCAGCCGGCGCAGGCGGTCCATGGCGCGGATCTTGGCGCCAAGGATCACCGCACTGTAGGGCTTGGCCATGAAGTCGTCGCCCCCGGCCTCCAGGCAGCGCACCAGGGCAGCCTCCTCGTTCAGCGAAGTCAGGAAGATGATCGGCACCAGCGCCTCGCCGGCCAGTACCTTGATCTGCCGCGCCGCCTCGAACCCGTCCATCACCGGCATGAGAGCATCAAGCAAGACCAGTTGTGGTCGCTTCTCGGCGAACAGCGCCACGGCCTGCTCGCCGTTCTCTGCGGTGAACACCTGATGCCCCTGACGCCGGACGATCTGCGCCAGCAGCAGGCGATCGGTGGCGCTGTCCTCGGCCACCAGCACGGTCAACGCCTGTTCGACCGGCATCTGGGCGCTCAACTGATGTCGAACAGCTTTTCGAAGTTGGAAATCGCCAGGATCTTGCGCACATCGGAGCTGGCATGCACCACGCGCACGTCCGACTCGTCGCCGCCCGCGTGGTCACGCAGCAACAGCAGCATGCCGAGCGCAGAGCTGTCCAGGTAGGTGGTGTCCCTGAGGTCGACTACCACCGAGTCGGGCCGCATGGGCTGGCGCTCATAGGCCTCGCGAAACTCCTGGTGCTTGCCGAAATCGAAACGCCCCTTGATCTTGATCGTGAGCTTTTTTCCTTCCTGCGAAAAATCGGTCTCGACGGCCATGCTAGCGATTCCTTCGATGATGGCGGGTGCAACAGTTCAAGGTTTAGCAGGCAGTAGGTCGAGTATCAAGGTTGCCTGCTCTGGCCCTATCGCCGGCAAGCCGGCTCCTACAGGCGATAGGGCCAGAGCGGGTTACAGATGCCCCTGCCTGGGCAACCGCTGCGACAGTTCATCCAGCAAGCGCTGCTCGCGCTTGTCTTCGGCCCGCCGCGCCTCGTCCATGTACCGCTGCACCAGCTTGCGCAGCCCTTCGACCCGGGCATAGGCCTGCTGCCAGGTGCCTCGGGCGTTCTTGAGGTTGTTCTCGTGCCAGGCCAGACTCTGCCGCTGCTGGGTCATGGCCGTTTCCAGCTGGGCCAGGAAGCGCTGGTAGTTGAGCAGCCAGCTGCCATCGACACCCTGCCCGCCCCGCTCGATCCACTGCGCCTGGTAACCTTCGCGAAACGATTCCAGCTCACTCAGCTTGGCCTGAGCCTGGGCCACCTGCTGCTGGAAATGCCCCAGGCGCTGGGCGGCCTTGCGCTCGGCTTCCTCGGCCATGTTGACCACCGGCGCCAGACGCGCGGCTCGGCTGGGCATGCTCATGGGCTATCGACCATTGCCCGGCGGCACGAAGATCGCCCCCAGCTGCTGGCGGCTCTGCTCCATGCCGACATTCTCGTCCAGCCCCTGACGCAGGAAGTCCACCAGCTTGGGCTGCAGGGCGATGGCCAGGTCGGTTTCCGGGTCGCCGCCGGCGACATAGGCACCCACGCTGATCAAGTCGCGGCTCTGCGACAGACGCGACCACAGCTGCTTGAATTTCTGCGCCTGGCGCAGGTGGTCGGCATCGACCACCTGGGGCATGACCCGGCTGATCGAGGCTTCGATGTCGATGGCCGGGTAATGGCCTTCTTCGGCCAGGCGCCGGGACAGTACGAAGTGGCCATCGAGCACCCCGCGCGCCGAGTCGGCGATCGGGTCCTGCTGGTCGTCGCCCTCGGACAGCACGGTGTAGAACGCGGTGATCGAACCCCCTCCGCGCTCGCCGTTACCGGCACGCTCGACCAGCTTCGGCAGCTTGGCGAACACCGACGGCGGATAGCCACGGGTGGCCGGCGGCTCACCGATGGCCAGGGCGATTTCACGCTGGGCCTGGGCGAAGCGGGTCAGCGAGTCCATCAACAGCAACACGTTCTTGCCCTTGTCGCGGAAGTACTCGGCGATACGCGTGCAGTACATGGCCGCACGCAGGCGCATCAGGGGCGCATCGTCGGCCGGGGATGCGACCACCACGGAGCGCTTGAGGCCTTCTTCGCCAAGGATATGCTCGATGAACTCCTTGACCTCCCGGCCCCGCTCGCCAATCAGCCCGACCACGATGATCTCGGCCTCGGTGAAGCGGGTCATCATGCCCAGCAACACCGATTTACCCACACCGGTACCGGCGAACAGCCCCAGACGCTGGCCACGCCCGACAGTCAACAGGCCATTGATGCTGCGAATGCCCACGTCCAGGGGCTGGCTGATCGGGTCGCGGTTGAGCGGGTTGATGATCGGGCCATCCATCGGCACCCAGTCTTCGGCCTTCATCCCGCCCTTGCCGTCCAGGGCGCGTCCGGCACCATCGAGCACTCGGCCGAGCATGCTCATGCCCATGGGCAGGCGACCGCTGTCATCCAGTGGCACCACCCGCGCACCGGGGGCGATGCCGGCGATGCTGCCGACCGGCATGAGAAACACCTTGCTGCCGGAAAAACCCATGACTTCAGCTTCGACCTGCACCGGGTGGTAACTGTCGTCGTTGATCACCAGGCAACGCCCGCCGACCGCGGCGCGCAGGCCCTCGGCCTCGAGGGTGAGGCCGACCATGCGCAGCAAGCGGCCCTCGACCACCGGCTGCACCGGCAACTCGATGGCCTCGGCGTAACCGCTCAGGCGCTTGCCGAAGCTGGTGCGATCAAGGCGCATCAAAGACGTCCAGGTCGATGGACAGATCCGCCGCCGCCGGGTGCAGGGCCTGGTCGTGCAGTTGGTCGAACAGTTGCGCGACTGCCTTCTCGATGCGCGTTTCCATGGTCGCGTCGATACGGCTGTGCAAGGTCTCGATGCGGCAGCCCCCGGGCAACAGGGCGCCATCCTCGAGCAGCTTCCAGCCCTCTTCGTGGCGCTCGCGCAGGGCCTTGGCCAGCTCGAAGTCCTGGGGGTTCAAGTGGATGCGGATATTGTCTGCGCCCATGGGCAGCAGCTTCAGGGCTTCGCGCAGCACTTGGGTGATCTGGCTGGAATCATTGCGCAGCTCGCGGCCGATGACCTGGCGAGTCATGTGCGCCACCAGGTGCACCAGGGTCTTTTCGATCTGGGTGTCCTGCTCGGCGATCGGCTCCAGCAGGTGCCCCATCAGCTGTTCCAGGCTGGCCAGCTTGGCCGCCAGGGCTTGCTCGGCCTCCTGGCGCACCTTGAGCTGGGTGCTGTGAAAGCCCTCGCGCTCGCCGGTGGCGAAGCCTTCGTTGTAGGCTTCCTGGCGGATCGCTTCGAGCTCTTCGAGGGTCAGCGGCTGGACTTCTTCCAGCGGCACCTCTTCGACTTCTTCCTCGACGACTTCCGGCTCAGGTTCAGGCGCAGGCGCAGGCTCGGGGTCGAAGCTGGGCAATGCCCAGACGTCGACGCCCACGAGGTCGCGGGCGCGGATCAGGTCACTGGGGTGGGATTCTTTGCTGGCCATTGGCATGCCTACTGGTTGGGTTAGCTACAAGCTGCAAGCCGCAAGAAAAGGCGCCATGAAAGGTCCGCTTTTTCTTGCAGCTTGCAGCTTGAGGCTTGCCGCTTAAATCATTTCCTCGGCACCCTTGCCACCGAGCACGATCTCGCCGGCCTCGGCCATGCGGCGGGCGACGGTGAGGATTTCCTTCTGCGCGGTCTCGACGTCGCTGACGCGCACCGGGCCCTTGGCCTCCAGATCGTCGCGCAGCAGCTCCGAGGCACGCTTGGACATGTTCTTGAAGATCTTGTCCTTGACCCGCTCGTCGGCGCCCTTGAGCGACACCACCAGCACGTCGGAGGACACCTCGCGCAGCAGCGCCTGGATTCCGCGGTCGTCGACATCGGCCAGGTTGTTGAAGACGAACATCAGGTCCTCGATCTGCTCCGACAGGTCGCTGTCGACCTCGCGGATCGAATCCATCAGCGCGCCTTCCACCGAGCTGTCGAGGAAGTTCATGATGTCGGCGGCACGCTTGATGCCACCCAGGGTGGTGCGCGCGGCATTGGAGTTGCCCGAGAACTGCTTCTCGAGGATCTGGTTCAACTCCTTGAGCGCCGCCGGCTGCACGGTATTGAGCGACGACACGCGCAAGATGATGTCCAGGCGCACCTTGTGGTCGAAGTTGCTCAGCACTTCGCCGGCCTGGTCAGGGTCGAGGTAGGCGACCACGATGGCCTGGATCTGCGGGTGCTCGTAGCGAATGACGTCGGCCACCGCACGCGGCTCCATCCACTTGAGGCTGTCCAGGCCACTGGTGTTGCCACCGAGCAGGATGCGGTCGATCAGGCCGTTGGCCTTGTCTTCACCCAGCGCCTGATTGAGCATCTTGCGGATGTAGCCGTCGGAGCCCACGCCCAGGCTGGTCTGGTCGCCGACGATCTCGACAAACTCGCTCATCACCTGCTCGACCTGCTCGCGGTGCACGTTGCCCATCTGCGCCATGGCCACACCGACCCGCTGCACTTCCTTCGGGCCCATGTGTCGCAGCACTTGCGCAGCATCGGTCTCACCGAGCGACAGCAGCAGGATGGCTGCCTTGTCGACGCGGCTGAGCTTGGCGGTAATGGCTCGATTGTCACTCATCGGCGTTGATCCACTCTTTCACGACCTGGGCCACGCGACCCGGGTCTTCGGCCACCAGGCCTTTGATTGCGTTGAGCTGCGCCTCGTAACCCTCGCTCGGGCTTGGCAACAGAATGCTTGTCGGGCCACCCAGGCTGACGCGGTCGTTGGCCAGTTCGCCATCCAGACCGATCATCCCGCCCAGCTCCATGTCGCTGTCTGTCGCGGTAGCCTGCTTGCCGCCGCCGGTGATGTTGTTGAGCACCGGGCGCAGCACGCCGAACACCAGCACCAGGATGAACAGCACGCCCAGTACCTGCTTGACGATGTCCCAGAACCAGGGCTGCTGGTAGAAGGCGATGTCGGCGATCTCTTCGCCACGGTCGGCGGCGAACGGCACGTTGATCACCGTCACGCTGTCGCCACGGCTGGCATCGAAGCCTACGGCGTCCTGCACCAGGCGGGTGAAGCGCGCCAGGTCTTCGGCGCCCCAGGGCGCACGGGTGGTTTCGCCATTGGCGTCGACCTTGACCTGGTCATCGACCACCACTGCCACCGACAGGCGGGTCAGGCGACCCTGCTGTTGGCGGGTGTGGCTGATGGAGCGGTCCAGCTCGAAGTTCTTGGTGGTCTGCAGACGCTTGTCCGAAGGGTACGGGGCGAGCATCGGCTGGCCGGTGGCCGGGTCCATGATCTGCTGGCCGTTAGCATCCACCAGGGGCTGGCCCGGCTGGATCGCGCCGGCCGGCGCGGCAGTGCCACCGGTGGTCTGGGGTGCCGAGGCCGGGCCTGGCGGCTGGTTGCTCAAGGCGCCCGGCACACCCTGTGGGCCCTGGCTGCTGGCGCGCTGCTCGTTGACCGACTGCTCGCTGCGCAGTGCTGGCTGGTCCGGGTTGAACTGCTCGGAGGTCGACTCCACCGCGCTGAAGTCCAGGTCGGCGGACACTTCGGCCTTGTAGCGGTCGTTACCCAGCACGGGCTGCAGGATGTTGTGCACCCGCTGGGTGAGCATGCCTTCCATGCGGCGGCTGTAGTCGAACTGCTTGCCGGCCATGGTCAGCGCGGTGTCTTGCAATTGTTCGGAGAGCAGGTTGCCCTTCTGGTCGACCACGGTGACCTGCGACTTGTCCAGCTCCGGCACACTGGTGGCGACCAGGTTGACGATGGCCATCACCTGGCCGGCTTCCAGGGCGCGGCCTGGATACAGCTCGACCAGCACCGAGGCACTGGGCTTGCGCTCGTCACGCACGAACACCGAGCTTTTCGGGATTGCCAGGTGCACGCGTGCGGCCTTGACGTTGTTCAGGCTCGACACGGTACGCGCCAACTCGCCTTCCAGGCCGCGACGGTAACGGGTGGCTTCCATGAACTGGCTGGTGCCCAGGCCCTGCTCCTTGTCGAGCAGCTCGAAACCGACGTTGCCGTCGCTGGGCGCCACGCCAGCGGCTGCGAGTTTCAGGCGCGCACGGGAGAGGTCGTCGGCCTTGACCAGCAGAGCACCGGAGTTGGGCTCGACGTTGTAGGGAATGTCAGCGGCGGCCAGGGTATCCATGACCTGCTTGGTGTCCATGCCCGCCAGGCTGCCATAGAGCGGGCGGTAGTCCGGTTGCTGCGACCACAGCACCACGGCGAAGCCGATCGCCACGCTCGCCGCCAGCCCGATCAGCAGGCCGACCTGACGCAGCATGGGCATCTGCGAGATGTTTTCCAGAAACGCCATGCCGAACAGCGGCGGCTTGCTCGCGGGCGAACCGCTCTTGGCGGGGGCGTTTTCGACGACTGCTTCAGCCATGACTCACTTCCGTCCTCAAACCGGCATCTGCATGATGTCCTGGTACGCCTGGACCAGCTTGTTGCGCACCTGGGTCAGGGCCTGCATCGACACGCTGGCTTTCTGCGAGGCGATCATCACATCGGTCAGGTCGACACCGCTCTTGCCGATCTCGAAGGCATTGGCCAGCTGGGTGGACGCCTGCTGGGTTTCATGCACCTTGCCAATGGCCTGGCCAAGCATGTCGGCAAAGCTGCTCTGCCCGGGCGCCAGCTCTGGCGCGACAGTGGCCTTGGGCACAGACATGGCGTCTGCCTGCATGGCCCGCATGTCCAACATCAGACGATTGAATTCAACACCTTGGCTCATGAACTTCTCTCTCCGGCGGCCGCATTTTTTTGACACTCATGCGGCGGATAGCGCAGAACTAGCAACAAGAGTGCCAGCCCACTGCGCGAGTCTGCAAAAGGCCGCGTCAGCCGTACAGGCTGGCTTCCACGTCGAGCCCGGCGTCGCGCATCTGCGCCAGCTTGTAGCGCAGGGTGCGCGGGCTGATGCCAAGGCGTTCGGCCGCTTCCTTGCGGCGCCCGCGTTCGGCGCGCAAGGTGTCGATGATCAACTGGAATTCGAGGCGACGCATGTCGTCGCCAAGGCCGCCGGCATCCTCAACGGCAGACACTGGCTCTGTCTGGGTGCCGGCCGACAAGGGAATGGCACCGGCCAGACAAAAATCCGCCGCCTCGATGACACCGCCACACTGCAGGATCAAGGCCCGCTGCAAGGCATTGTCCAGCTCGCGCACGTTGCCCGGCCAGGCATGCGCCTGCAGGCAGGCCCGCGCCTCGGCTGACAAGCGCACCGGCGCGTGCTTCATCTTCGCCACGTGCCGAGCCAGCAAGCGCTCGGCCAATGGCAGGATGTCGCCCGGGCGCTCGCGCAGCGGCTGCCAGGCCAAGGGGAACACCGACAGCCGGTAGAAGAGGTCCTCACGGAAGCGCCCTGCCGCCACTTCGCCCGCCATGTCGCGGTTGCTCGTGGCCAGCACGCGGATATCCAGGGCAATCGGCTTGCGACCACCTACCCGCTCGACCTCGCGCTCCTGCAGCACACGCAACAGCTTCGCCTGCAGGCCGAGGGGCATCTCGGAAATCTCGTCCAGCAGCAAGGTGCCGCCCTCGGCCTGCTCGAACTTGCCGGCCTGGGCGGCGATGGCGCCGGTGAAGGCCCCCTTCTCATGGCCGAACAAGGTGGCTTCGAGCATGTTGTCGGGGATTGCCGCGCAGTTGATCGCGACGAAAGGCTGCGCCGAGCGCGGCGATTGCTGGTGGATATAGCGCGCCAGCACTTCCTTGCCAGTACCCGACTCACCCGAGATGAGCACGGTGGAGTCACTGCGCGCGACCCTCGCGGCCAGCTCGAGCAATTGCCGGCTGGCCAGCTCGCAGGCCACCGGCCCTTCGTCCGCAGCCAGACGCCCCGCCGCATGCCGCTCGACCAGGCTCAGCAGCGCCTTGGGCTCGAACGGCTTGACCAGGTAATCGGCCGCTCCCTGGCGCATGGCTTCGACGGCGCGCTCCACGGCCGCGTGGGCGGTCATCAGCAGCACCGGCAGCTGCGGCTGATGGCGACGCAATTGCGCGAGCAGCTGATGGCCATCCATGCCGGGCATGTTCACATCACTGACCACCAGACTGAACGCCTCGCCCTCCACTGCTTCCAGCGCCTCTTCGGCATTGCCTACGGCCTGGCAGGCAAAGCCGCCGATTTCCAGAGTGTCGCCCAACGCTTGACGCAAGGCGCGGTCATCTTCGACCAGCAGCACCTTGATAGCCATCACCCGACCTCCACAAGCTGCTGCCCACCGATCAGCGGCAGCACGACTTTGACGCAGGTGCCACGGCCCACCCTGGAACGCAGCTGCAAGGTGCCGTGGTGCGCTCGCACCACCGCCTTGAACACCGCCAGACCCAGGCCGGTGCCGGTCGCCTTGGTGGTCAGGAACGGCTCGCCCAGGCGCCCCAGCAGCTCGCCGTCGATGCCACAGCCGGCATCACTGACGCACAAGTGCAGGCTGTGCTGACGACGGAACAGGTGCACCTTCAGCCGCGCCGGGCCTTCGCTGGCCTGCAGGGCATTCTCGATCAGGTTGAGCAAGGCGCCGACCAGGGTGTCGCGGTTACACAGCAGCTCGCCCAGATGGGTGTCGCACTGCCAGCGCACGGCATGCCCCTGGACATGGGTCTGGGCCGCCTGCTGCAGGGCCTGGAACAGGCCCTTGGGGGTCAGTCGGTCAGTCAATGGCAGCTCGCCACGCGCGAACACCAGCATGTCGCGCACCTGGTGCTCGAGTTCGTGCAGGCGCTCCTTGAGGCTGCTGGCGAAACGCTGACGGGTCTCTGGCGCAAGGTCGCGTTCGCCATCGGCCAGGTGGCTGGCATAGAGCATGGCCGCCGAGAGCGGCGTGCGAATCTGGTGGGCCAGCGAGGCGACCATGCGACCCAGCGCCGACAGTCGCTCATGGCGCGCCAGCTGATCCTGCAGGCGACGGGTTTCGGTCAGATCGTTGAGCAGCACCAGCTGGCCGGGCTCGGCGTCCAGCGAGCGGGTGGCGATGGACAGGCGGCGGCCGTCGCGCAGCGACACTTCGTGGCCGTCATCCTTGCGCGGGGCGAAGCAACGGGCGATCACCTGGCGCCACAGCTGACCGACAAGGGGCTCGCCAAGCAACTCGCAGGCCGCCGGATTGGCTTCGCGCACCAGCCCCTGGTCATCGATCACCACCACGCCGCCGGGCAGCAGGTCGAGCAGGTTCTGCAGGCGGTTGGCCAGACGCTCCTTCTCGTTCAATTCGGCCATGCGCTGGGCACCGACCACCTCCAGCTCGCCCTTGAGCTCGCTGACGCGCGCCTCGAGCATGCTGTAGGACTGGTTGAGCTGGCTGGATACCTGACTGAACAGGGCAAACGCTTGCTCCAGGCCCGCTCGACTTTCCTGTTCGACCGGGGTTCGCCCCTGCGGATCGGGGACTCGGGAAATGTGGGCGGCCTGGGGCATCGTGCTCTCTCGCGTGGCTGACCGTCATAAAAACGGTGTGGTGCCAGCGATGTAGCAATAGCCGTGCCGGGGATTGGGGGCTGGGGGGGGGGTCGCCCTGAGGGATTTGCCGGATGGGAGATCGAGCGCCGCCCGCGCGGCGCTCGATTTACGCCCCTCCACCAAACCCAAGGCGAAAACGCCCAAGGACACCCTCAATCTTCGGCCTGATCCTCGCCGCCCTGGCGGCTCATGCCGTACTTGCGCATTTTCTCCACCAGCGTGGTACGGCGGATACGCAAACGTTCAGCGGCACGCGCCACGATCCCGTTGGCATCGTCCAGCGCCTGCTGGATCAGCCCCTGCTCCAGGCTGCCCAGGTAGTCCTTCAGGTCCAACCCTTCCGGAGGCAACATGGCCTGGTTGGAGAAACTTGGCGGGTGACCATTGATCGCTACCCGCTCTTCGAGGTCGCTGCGCAGGGTGTCGACCAAATGCTCGTCTTCATCGTCGATGTAGCGGAACTTCTTCGGCAGCTCGGACACACCGATCACCCCGTAGGGATGCATGATGGCCATGCGCTCGACCAGGTTGGCCAGTTCGCGAACGTTGCCCGGCCAGCCATGACGGCACAGCGACATGATCGCAGCGGAGTTGAACCGGATCGAACCGCGCTTTTCATGCTCCATGCGCGAGATCAGCTCGTTCATCAGCAGCGGAATGTCTTCCACCCGCTCACGCAACGGCGCCATTTCGATGGGGAACACATTGAGGCGGTAATACAGGTCTTCACGGAAGGTCCCGCCCTCGATCATGGTCTCGAGATTCTTGTGGGTCGCCGCGATGATGCGCACATCGATGCTCTGGGTCTTGTTGCTGCCCACCCGTTCGAACGTCCGCTCCTGCAGCACGCGCAGCAGCTTGACCTGCATCGGCAGCGGCATGTCACCGATCTCGTCGAGGAACAGGGTGCCGCCGTTGGCCAGCTCGAAGCGCCCGGCACGGCTGGTGATCGCCCCGGTGAACGCGCCCTTTTCATGACCGAACAGCTCGCTCTCCAGCAGTTCTGCCGGTATCGCACCGCAGTTGACCGGCACGAACGGCGCTTCGCGGCGCTTGGAGTGGTAGTGCAGGTTGCGCGCCACCACCTCCTTGCCGGTGCCGGACTCACCCAGGATCAGCACGCTGGCGTCGGTGTCGGCGACCTGCTGCATCATCTGCCGCACGTGCTGGATGGCACGGCTGGTGCCGACCAGGCTGCGGAACAGGTTGGGCTCGCGCTGGCGGCCGCGCTCACGGGCCTGGTCGTACATCTCGCGGTAGACCTGGGCGCGGTGCAGCGAATCGAGCAGTTGGCTGTAGCTCGGTGGCATCTCCAGGTTGGACAGCACGCGACGGCGAAGCTCTTCCGGGTAGTCCGCAGAAGAAATTTCACCAATCAGCAGAACCGGAAGGAACTCATCCCACCCTGCCACTGTCTTAAGCAGCCCAAGCACCCCGCCTGGAGCATTCACGGCACCAAGCAGTACGCAGAGCACTTCGCGACTGGAAGACAACGACTCCACCCCCTGCTGCCAGTCCTGGCTGGAGCACGAGAGGTTTTCTTCACCGAGAAAGTTCAGGACCACCGCCAGATCGCGGCGGCGGGCGCTGTCGTCATCGATCAGGAGAATCTTGGTTTCACGCCACATGCAATAGCAACTTCCCTAGTCATATCGGCGCCCGAAGGCTTGCGCGACATCATTCCGACTGAATGGTCAGTGTTCGGACGTCTGAAATTCGAAAACAGCCACTAGTAAAGTCAAAAAAACGCATACAGTCAAATTAATGGCGCACGGCTTTTTGTTCATCTGTGGTCAGCTGAACAGATGGTATACCTTGGCCGCGTTTTTCGCCTGACGGATTTGCGTCATCTCGTCGACTATTGATTGACGCTCGTCACTTGCAACCTCAATTAGTTGCCTGTAGACCTGCAGGAGCTGTTCCAGGCTATCGCGCACGTCTGCCTCATGGCCCTGCGCCTCGCCAAGCACATCGTCGATGCACAGGCGGCACTGCAGGTCGAGCTCCCCCACTGCATCCCAGTCACGACTGGCCAACGCGGCCAGCAGCAACTCGCGGGTCTGTTCGATTCGGGCGATAACCTCGCTCATCTCTCGCTCCTCGGTCAGGATGCCGACGACGGGTCGCCGATCGCATCCCAGCCTTCTTTCACGGTGATCAGCAGGCGCGCCACTTCGTCGATGATGGCGGGGTCGCTATTCACGTTGGCTTCGACCAGGCGGCGGCTCATGTAGGTGTACAGGCTGTCCAGCTCGGCCAAGCTTTCAGCATGGTTTTCCAGGTCCAGACCTTCGCGCAGGCCACCGATGATGTCGATGGCCTTGCCGATCAGAATGCCTTTCTGGGCGATGTCGTTGCGCGCGATGGCCCCTTTTGCCTGGGCCATGCGGTCCAGGCCGCCCTGCATGAGCATTTGCACCAGACGGTGCGGGCTGGCTTCGGACGTCTGGGCCACACCGTTGACTTTCTGGTACTGCCGAAGGGCCAACATCGGGTTCATGGATCTACCTCGTTGCAGCGAAAAAGGTTGCTTGTACCTTGTATATCGCCGCACCGTCAAAAAACTTTAGGGCCAAAACATAAAGCCCGGCGCATCAAGAGATGCTGCCGGGCTTTTGTCGCTCAGGCTGAATCAGGAGTTCTTGGCCTGGGCATTGAGCGCATCGAACACCGACTTGATCTGGTTCGCCTGGGCGTTGAGCTTGGCCACCATGGTGTCCATCGCCACGTACTTCTTGGTCAGGGACTCGGTCAGCGATGCGGTACGACGCTCCAGCGCGGCCTGCTGGTCTTCAAGGTTCTTGGCCACCTTGCTGAGGTTGGCCGAGCGCGTAGCCAAGCTGCCGTCAGTGGAGTTGTACGGGTCGATGGCCTTGTTCATGCGCTCGAAGATACCGTTCGTGCCGGTGAACAACTCCTGCACTTCCGAGCCCAGCTTCTTGTCGTTCATCGCCGCCGTGAATTTGGTGGTATTGAACTCCAAGGTGCCATCCTTGGTGGTATTGATGCCCAGCTGGCTGAGCGAGGTCAGTTGATCGCCCGCGCCGACTTCGGAGAGCACCTTGCGCACGTCATTGACCAACGAACGGGTGGTCGGGTCGTTGGTCAGCGGGCCCAGCACCAGGTTGTCGTTTTCATCACGGGAGGTGGAAGTCAACGCGGTGATGGTTTTCTGCAGGGTATTGTAAGCATCGACAAACGACTGGATGGACTTCTGCAACCCTTCGTTGTCCTGGGCGACAGTGACGTTGGTCGGAGTACCCGTGCCATTGGCCTGCGGGCTGACGCCAGTCAACTCCAGCTTCATGCCGCTGACGGCATTCTCGATGGTGTTCTTGGCGCTCTTGACGGTCAGGCCGTCGATGGTCAACTCGGCATCCTGGGCCTTGGCCGTGATGAAGCCAGCGCCGCCGCCGACGATCGGCTGGGTGCCATCGACTACCAGCTCGGGGATGCCGGAGAGGGATATGTCGGAACCGGCACCGGTGGTGGTTGAACTGACCACCAGGCGAGCGCCACCTTCACCATTGACGATGTTGGCCGAGATACCCTGTACACCGAGCTCCTTGTTGATCTGGTTGCGCACGCTTTCCAGGGTCGCGTCAGCTGGAATGTCTATCTTCCAGGAATTGCCGCCGGTGCCTTGGCTAACCGTCAACTGGCCTGCGCTGATAGGGGAACTCGAGCCGTTCTCGAACCGCTGGCTGGCCACCTTGGAGCCCGTTGCAAGCTGATTGACCACGACGTTGTAGCTACCCGGCACCGCCGCGTTGCCTGAAGTGACCTTGACCACCGACTCATTGGCCGACTTCGCTGCATAGGCATTGAATGAAGGCGCGGTGGAGTCGTTGAGCTTCTTCATGGCGGCCTGGAACGTCGTCAGGGCACTGCGCAGCGAGCCTACCCCCGAAATCATCGCGGAGTTGTTGCTGGTCTGCCGGGTAATCTGCGCCTTCTTGGCCGCAGTATCGGCGCTCACCAGCGCTTCTACCATTTCGGTGATGTTCAGCCCTGTACCTTGGCCGATACTGGAGACAATGGTACTCGCCATGACAGTTATCCCTCTTGTGAAACGTCAATCCTGCTCCTGCAAGACTGACATGAATCTCGCCTTAAGGCATTCGCCGCCAATCAGACCTTGGCGTCGAACAAAAGACTGTTTACATCGCTCAGGCTGTGAGCAATCCGCAGCGCCTCTTCCGAGGGCAACTGACGAATCAACTCACCAGTCTCGCTGGCGATGACCTTGACCACGATCTTGCCGGATTCTTCATCCGTGGAGAATTCCAGGTTGCGTCGGGTCGAACTGAGGAACTTCTCGATCTGCGAAACCGCGTTCCTGACCTTTTCGCTATCGGTTCCTTTTTCGGCAGCACTGACTGCCTTGGGTTCCAGCGTATCACTGCCGCGCGGCGCATCAGCCGAGCGGGCAACCGGCTTGTCGGCGACCGATTCAGTCGCACGAGCAGCCGGGTAGGACAGGTTCAGCTTGACGCTCATGTCCATGGCTTACCACCTCGCAATGAAAAGGCGGGGAAGCGCCACATGTGCACTCCCCCGCCGGTCACCATCGGCGATTACTGAAGCAGCTTCAGTACAGCGGATGGCAGCTGGTTGGCCTGAGCCAGAACCGAAGTCGAAGCTTGCTGCAGGGTCTGCTGCTTGGTCAGCTGGGCAGTTTCAGCAGCGAAGTCGGTGTCCTGTACACGGCCACGAGCGGCTTCGGCGTTTTCGTTGATGTTTTGCAGGTTGTTGACGGTGCTGGTCAGACGGTTCTGCGAAGCACCCAGGTCGGCACGGGTGGTGTTGATGGTCTGCAGAGCCAGGTCGATAGCGTCCAGGGCAGCGTTCATGCTGGCTTCGGCTTCGTCGCTGGTGGAACCGGTGATCGCGATGGTAGCCGAGTCAACGCTCAGGCTGGCGGCGTCGAAGCCGCTGTCCAGGCTGATGCTGATCTGGTTGTCAGCGCCCGAGTTGGAACCGACCTGGAAGGTCAGCTTGCCAGCGGTGCCGTCCAGCAGGTTCTTGCCGTTCAGCTGGGTGGACTTGGCAATACGGCTCAGCTCGTCGGACATCTGAGCGAATTCTTTGTTCAGCGCTTTGCGGTCTTCGGTGCTGTTCGAGTCGTTTCGCGACTGGACTGCCAGTTCGCGCATACGCTGCAGGATGTTGGTCTGCTCTTGCATCGCGCCTTCAGCGGTCTGGGCGATGGAGATACCGTCGTTGGCGTTTTTGATTGCCATGGTCTGACCGCGGATCTGCGAGGTCATGCGGGTAGCGATCTGCAGGCCGGCGGCGTCGTCTTTGGCGCTGTTGATTTTCAGGCCGGAGGACAGACGGGTCATCGAGGTGCTCAGTGCATCGGAAGCACGGTTCAGGTTTTTCTGAACGCCCAGAGAGGTGGTGTTGGTGTTAACGGTCAAAGCCATGACGAATTCCTCGTTGGATTGGGTACTACGGCTTCCGGCCTTGGCAATTCGCCGGCTGTGGCACAGAGAACCTTCGTAATAGTTATCGTCGTCAGGGCAGGTTGCTTTAGGGGATTTTCAAAAAAATATTGCTGGCATCGTGCCAGCCCAATGAAATCAAGGAGTTGACACCAAAATTCAAGCGCCATTGCGGCGCAGGTCAGTGCGTGCGATTCCTGTGGGAGCCGGCTTGCCGGCGATGAGGCCAGAACAGGCAAAGCCGGCTCCCTCAGGGTACCCATTGCTTTCAGGGCAAGGGTCAGTCGCGTCGCTCGATGATGGCAGAGCCCCAGGACAGGCCCACACCAAAACCACTCAAGGCAATGCGCTTGTGCTGCGAACCGATGACATGCTTTTCCAGCAGCAGCGGAATGCTCGAAGACACGGTGTTGCCGGTCTCGACCATGTCCTTGACGAATTTCTGCCGGTGCTCGCCTTCGATGAAGCGCGCCGAGACGGCATCGACGATCGCCGCGCTACCCTGGTGCAGGCAGTACAGGTCGATGTCGTCGGCCTGCAGGTCACTGGCTGCGAGCAACTGCTGCAGGTGCGCAGGCACTTTGACCAAGGCGAAGTTGTAGACCTGGCGGCCGTTCATGAAGAACTTGCCGTCGGTGGTGCGCAGGTGCTCGGCGCCGGCACCATCGCTGCCGAACAGCGACTTGCCCAGCTGCCAGGTGGCACCCTCGCCCATCCAGGTGGCGGTAGCGGCGTCGCCGAACAGCATGGTGGTGTTGCGGTCTTCCGGGTCGATGATCTTCGAGTACGGGTCGGCGGTGATCAGCAGGCCATTCTTCAGGCCCGCGGCTTCCATGAAGCCCTTCATCGCGTACAGGCCGTAGACATAGCCCGAACAGCCCAGGGAGATGTCGAAGGCGGCAACGGCCGTGGTCAGGCCCAGTTTGTGCTGGACGATTGCGGCAGTGTGCGGCAGGCCTTCGGCGTCACCGTTCTGGGTGACCACGATCACGGCATCGATGGACGCCGGGTCCAGCGATGGATTGGCATTGAATAGATTCTTCGCGGCCTCTACACACAGGTCGGAGGTTTCCTGGGCGGCGTCCTTGCGCGGCAAGAAGGTCGAACCGATCTTGCCAAAGATGAAATCCTGGTCTTTGCCGAATTTCGCGCCCTGGGCGTAGTTGTCCACGCCTTCAGTGGGCACGTAACTGGCGATGCTTTTAATGCCAATCATATGGCTTCCCAATTCAGTAACAGCGAAATACCCACCACGCTAACGGCAAAACGCCAGGCGATACGGTTACGTTCCGATCCCTGACGGCTTGTCCGGGGGCGACGCGGCGGTTCCCGGTTTCGACAATATACAGTGAAGATGCGCGCTCCGACTCTCAAGTCACGCTCTTTTTGTCGAAACCACAAAGTGGCTGTCTGAAACAATGGGGCCGCTACGCGGCCCCTGTTTCAAGCGATCAGTGCCTGCCATTCGACTCGGCTGTCTAAGTCCAGGCTGAACAGCGCTGCAGAGCGGCTGTGTCCGGCATTGTAGTAGGGGTCTGGCGACTGCTGCGCACAAGCCAGTTCATCCACTGGACCGTGACGTACTACCTGAGCCTGCGGTGTCCACACCACCAGCAACCCGGCCCCGCCCACCTGCAGGCAAAGCGCCACCTGGGCTGCGCGCAAGCTCGCCTGCTGCTCATCCAGCCCGCCCAACGCCTGCAGCACTTCGGCCCGCACCATCAAGCAGCCGGATACCGCCGACACGTTGTGCTCCACCTGCAACCGTTGCATGTAGCCGGGCGCATCCTTGGCCGCACCGGCGAACGCGGCACGCACCCCAGCCTGCACCGCCAGCACCAGCCCAGCCTCGGCAACGCTGCCGGTGCTGCTCAGCAACTTGCCACCCACCACACCGACTTCCGGGCGCTGGGCTTGGTTGAGCAAGCCCTCGAGCCAGTTGGCATTGAGCACTTCGGCCGAGCTGTCGAGCAACACCAGGTACTCACCACGTGCCTCGCGGCTGGCCCGATTAAGCATGGCCACCGGTACCAGCGGCTGCTCACTGCGGATCACTCTGACTCGGTTGCCCACCGCTTCGAGGCTGCCCAGCCAGTCACGCAAGGCAGGCGACTGACTGGCATTATCGGCGATGAGGATTTCGTGGTTCTGGTAACGGGTGCGCTGCAACACGCTGACCATACATGCCTGCAGTGCTTCGAAATTGTCCTGACAGTGCAGCAGGATCGAAACCACGGGGCGTTGCGAGTGACGGTAATCGATCTGCAGCGTACCCGGGTGGGTCGAGCCGACCGAGGCGCCGTAGCCACGCTGGGCAATATGATGGGCCAGCACCGCCCGTTCCTGGTCATGGCCCTCGGTGCCCGGCGCAGAGCAGATCAGCAGCGGCTCGGCAAGGTGCGCCAAGCCGGCCATGCCGGACTCACCGACCATGCGCAGCAACAGATCGAATTCCAGCGCCTGCGGATAACGTGCATCGAAACCGCCCGCTTCAAGCCACAGCTCGCGGCGCACCAGCCAGTGTCGGGCCATCTGGCCTGGCACGCTCTGCAACAAGTCCAGGTTGATGCCCGGGCGCAGGACTTCGCGCAGCGAGCCATCCGCCTGGCTCTGCAGCTCGTCCATTGCCACTGCCCGCACACCTTCCACACCCAACAATTCCAGCCCCGCGCGCAGCAGGCCAGAGGCAGTGAAGCGGTCGCCGCTTTCAGCCAGCATGACCCAGTCGGTACCCAGATGCCTGGCCGCCTCGTTCATGCGCTGAACATAATCCTGCGCCGTGACCTTGACGAAATGCACCGTCTGCTGCGGCCGAGTGACTGCAGGCAACTCGCCCGTCGTCAGCACCACTACTTTGAAGGCCCGGCTGTGGCCATTCATGAGGCTGTCGAACGTCGCCTGCAACTTCACCCGGTCGGCAGTAAGGTCGAGCAACAGAACGCCGAAGGTCGGGCCACCCTGGTGTCGAGCCAGGTGTTGCACAGCCTGGTGCGCCTGATCCGCACTCGGCTCGCGAGCTTGCAACCAGCTGAGAAGCTGGCCCGAGGGCAAGCTGTCAAGCAATACCTGGCTGTCGTAGCACGGGACCGACTCAAGCTGATGCAGCCAGGCGCGCAACGGGGCAGCCTCGGCCTCGTCGCCCGCCTCCTCCAGCGACGCCACCAGGCGCTGAACCACCGTACGGTTGAACGGGCCAAGCGTCAGTGCCTCCCACAGGCGGCTACGCAGGGTACGCGCATCGTCGTTTGCGTTGACCTGCATCAATTGCCATTGGCGCAGCAGGATCGGCTCCAATTCGATAAGCTGCTGGCGGCCTGCTGGCATGGTATGGATCAGGAATTCGAACTCCGCCAGCAAATCGAACATCGGTTTGTTGTAGAACGGCATCTCGACGAACTGATGCTCACCGAAGATGCGCCGCGGCTCAGCTTCCGGCAACCGCCAGTGAGAGCGCACGATCAGGCAGCCACGCAGCGCACGATTGGTAAGCAGGCCTTCGGCCATGGCCTTGAAGCTTTCCAGCGCTATGCGTTTGACCTGCGCCGCACCCTGCCCGCTCAAGCCTGTCGGTATCGATGCCAGAAACTCGGCAAAGTCTTCGCGGTCCTGACGAGACTTGTCATCCTGCAGGGCCAGCACCGTGAGCACATTGGTATTGTGCTCGGAACCGCCGTAGTTGACCTCGCGCACTGCGTAAGGGATGGGCAGGATCCGTGCCTTGGCGTTGGCCAGCAAGTAAAAGGTATGGCCGATTTCCTGCCACTCGAAGTTGGTGCCCGGCGGCAGCAAGGCATACCACTGTTGCAGCAGATCGGTGCGTGTTACCGCGTAGAACGGCGGCAGGAACTGCCCCATGAACTCGATCAGGCGCTGCTCGGGCTGCTCGGCGCAGTAGTCTTCCTGTACCCGGTTGTCACGCTTGTAGAAATCCACCTGGGTACCGCGCCCCAGGTACATCATGCCGTAGCCGTGGCACACACCGTAGTCGGGGTTCTGCTCAAGGAACTCCACCGAGCGGGTCATGCCGTCATGCAGCAGGAAGTCGTCGACCGCCGCAAAGGTCATGAACGGCGTGCGGACCTCGTTGACGCCATAGGTCAGCTTCTCCTGCAGGCCTGTGTAGGAGAACTGCGGCAGGTGACGGTAGTCGACCTGCGGGTAATCGCGCACGACCTCGTCATCGGCTTGCAGCGACGAGTCCAGCACCAAAATGGTCGCCGGATAGTTGCGGTAGTAGTACAAGGTCCGGCGCAGGAACGCCGGGCGGTTGTGAGTAATGACCACCAAGGTGAGGCGGTCCTTGAGCGACGCGTCGCTTGGCTGCTGCGCATGAGCCTGCATATGTGTTCCTGCCCGTAGTCCGACTGGTTCGAGGGTTCAGCGCACGCGGCGCAGGTAGCCATCTCGGGCCACGGTAATCAGCAACTTGTCGTGGACTTCGGCATCGATGACGAAGTCCTCGGTTTCCTTGAGGTAAGCCCACACGGCGGTGCGCGGGTTGTCGCCAACGCCCCAGGGGCGATCGGGGAAGGCGTCTTCGGGCATGTCCTCGACCACGGTGTCCATCACCACGCAGTAGCTGCCCGGCGACACCAGTGGTGCATAGGCACGCAGCTCGGCGAGCACGTGCTCGTGGGTGTGGTTGGAGTCGAGCACGACGATGACCTTCTTGCCCTCGGCCAGCGCCCGCACGCGCTCGACAATCGCCGGGTCGATGCTCGAACCCTGGATCATGCTGATGCGCTTGAACATCGGGTGGCTTTCGATGGCCTCGCGATTGTGCGAACGGATGTCCAGGTCGATACCGAGTACTTCGCCATGCCCCACCAGCTCCATCATCGACGCGTAGTAGATGATCGAGCCGCCGTGGGCGATGCCGCATTCGATGATCAGGTCAGGCTTGAGCTTCCAGATCAGCTCCTGCATGGCGACCATGTCCTGGGGCAGCTGGATGATCGGGCGGCCCATCCAGCTGAAATGGTAGGTGTACTTGTGCTTGGCCGACTCGTTGTAGAAGGTCTTGGCCAGCTCGCACAGTGCGGTATCGTTGCCCTGGTCGCGGATCTCGGCCTGGCACTCTTCGGCGAATACCTGCTGTGGCGTCTTGTCGCTCATGTGAAGCCTCTTGAAAGTGGTGTCCGCGCGGTGCTAGTGGCGCACGGGCTCGGTAGTGGATTTCAGCACGTGTTGCAAACGGTCGGTGACCGCCCAGAACGCCATGGGCTCGTGGGTCGGATAGGGATAATGACCAAGGTTCAGCTGCAGGCTTGCGCCGCGCTCGCGCAAACGTTGCTCAACCAGGCTGCGCACGGCGACCGGCTGGCCGCTGGCGCAATTGACCACGCCCGAGAACTGCCGGCAGTGCAACACACCCGCGAGCTGACGCGCAGCCTCGGTGATAGCCTGGAAATCGCGCAACTGCTCGCCGCCGGACATGTCGAACGCGGTCGCACCGCTGTCGATGGCACGGTCGAGCGCCGCCAGCAAGCTGCCGGGGTTCTGCCCCTCGCCGTGCAGGTAGAACAGCCGCGCCCATTGCAAGGTGAACGGGTGCTGTTGCTGCAAGGCCTGGAGAAACAGATGCAGGCTGTGCTTGGCCAAGCCATAGGGATTGGCCGGGCGCGCCGGGCACTGCTCGTCCAGCGGGCCACTCTGCATGCCGTATTCGAAACAGGTGCCTGTGACCAGCACCTGCCCTACCCCACCTTGCAGCGCATGCTTGATGAAGTGGTAGTCGGCCATCAGGTTCTGTTCCAGGTGGAACAGCGCCTGGTAGTTGGGCAGCCCCGGCCAGGCCAGGTGCGCCAATGCATCGATGTCCTCGACCCAGCCAGCCACTTGCTCGGCGCTGGCCTGCTGCAAGTCGCCGGCGACGAATTGCACCCGGTCGAACCACGGCAGGCTGCGGGCTCGCCGAGCGTCACGCGCCAGCGCGCGGACACGGCAGCCGCGCGCCAGCAGTTCGGCCACCAGGTGCCTGCCGACAAACCCGGTGGCGCCGGTCACCAGCACATGCCGAGGGCTCATAGTACGGTCAACTCGGGGACGGCGATGACGAACTGCCCTCCCCACTGGCGGACCACGGCCTGTTGTTCGCTGACCTCGCGCAACAGGTTCCACGGCAGTACCAGCACATAGTCCGGTTGCTCCTGCAGCAGGCGCTCGGGCGCGACCACCGGGATGCGACTGCCAGGCAGGAACTTGCCTTGCTTGTGCGGGTTGGCGTCGGCCACCCAGGCCAGCAGGTCGGCCTTGACCCCGGCATAGTTGAGCAAGGTGTTGCCCTTGGCGGCGGCGCCATAGCCGACCACGCGCTTGCCGGCGGCCTTGGCCTCGAGCAGGAACCGCAGCAGCTGCAGTTTGATGCGCTCGGCGGCGGGCGCCAGGGACGCGTAGAACGCGGCCGTGCGCACGCCTACGCGGTCTTCCATCGCCAGCAGGTCGGCCACTGCAGGGGCCAGCGCACGGCGCTCGCCATCGACACGCTGCACGAACACCCGCAGCGAGCCGCCATGGGTCGGCAGCTCCTCGACGTCGAAGATCTCCAGGCCGTTGCGCTCGCAGAGGGTCTTCACCGCCGTCAGCGACAGGTACGAGTAGTGCTCGTGATACAGCGTGTCGAACTGGTGCTCGGCAATCAGCGACAGCAGGTGCGGAAACTCGAACGTCGCCACGCCTGTGGGCTTGAGCAGGGTGGCGAAACCACCCAGGAAGTCGTTGATGTCCGGCACATGGGCAAGCACGTTGTTGGCCGCCATAAGGTCGGCGCCCCACCCGTCTGCCAGCAGCCCCGCCGCCACCTCGCGACCGAAGAACACTTCGCGGATCTCCAGCCCCTTGGCGCGTGCCGCATCGGCCGTGCTGCGGGTCGGCTCCACGCCCAGGCAGGGGATGCCACGCCGGGCCACGTACTGCAGCAGGTAGCCGTCGTTGGCGGCGATCTCCACCACGCGGCTGTGCGTCCCCAGGCCGAAACGCTCGACCATACCCATTACGTAGGTCTCGGCATGGGCCAGCCAGGAACTGGAGTAGGAGCTGAAATACGCATAGTCGGCATCGAACAGCTGCTCGGCGCGGGTGTAGTCCTCGGTCTGCACCAGCCAGCACTGCTCGCACACCGCCACCTTCAGCGGCACCCACTGCTCGGCCTCGGCCAGTTGCTCGGGGCGCAGGTAGGCGTTGGAGGGCGGCGAGGTGCCCAGGTCGATCAAAGGCAGGTGCAGGGCACTGCCGCAACCACGGCAAGTCATAGGGTCACTCCGCTGAAACGTTCGTCCAGCCAAGGATGCTGCTGATCCCGGGCCGAGAGGTTGATTACCGGCAACGGCCAGGCGATGGCCAGGCGCGGGTCGAGCGCCGACACCCCCCCCTCGTGCTCGGGGGCATAGTCCGCGCTGTGCAGGTAGAGCAGTTCGGCGTCGTCGCTGAGCGCCTGGAAGCCATGGGCAAAACCGGCGGGCACCAGCAGGCTGCTGCCCTCCCCGGCCTTGAGGTGCTCGGCGTGCCAGTGCAGGAAGGTGGGCGAGCCGGCGCGCAGGTCGACCACCACATCCCACACCTCGCCCTGCAGACAAGTGATGTACTTGCTTTCCGGCTGCGGCCCGGCCTGGTAGTGAAGGCCGCGCACACTGCCGCGCTCGCGGGTCAGCGAACGGTTGATCTGACGAATGTGGAACGGGGCGCCGAAACGCTCCAGGCTGTCTTCGCAATACAGGCGCGTGAAAGCACCGCGCGGGTCTTCGCGACGGCAATGCTCGACCCGAGCCAGGCCCCACAGCGGCAAGGGGTGCAAGGTGTAATCGCTCACAACGACTCCTGGTACAGGCTCAGTTGGGTCAGGCTGACGGCGCGCATGTCCATGCCCTTGCGCCAGGCCAGGTGCCAGCCCAGGGTGCGGTCGAGGCATTCGTGCAACGACCAGCGCGGCCGCCAGCCGAGCGCCTGGCGCGCCCGCGAGCTGTCCAGGCGCAGCAGCCCGGCTTCGTGCATGTCGCTTTTGCGGAACTCGACCCCAGGCGCCTCGGGCCACAGGCCGGCGAGCAGTTGCACCACTTCGCCGACGCTGCACATGTCGTCTTCGCCTGGGCCGAAGTTCCAGGCACCCGCGAAACGCTGGCCCTGCTCGTACAAACCGGCCGCCAGCTGCAGGTAGCCCGCCAGTGGCTCCAGGGCATGCTGCCAGGGGCGAACCGCCTGCGGGCAACGCAAGGTCACCGGCTCGCCATCGGACCAGGCCTTGAGCACATCCGGGATCAGCCGCTCAGGCGAAAAGTCGCCTCCGCCCAGCACATTGCCGGCACGCGCCGTGGCCAGGCTCAGGCCATGCTCGGCAAAGCCCTCGGCCGGGAAGAAGGACGCGGCATAGGATTGCGCGAGAATCTCGCAGCAGGCCTTGCTGCTGCTGTACGGGTCGTGCCCGCCGAGTGCTTCGTTCTCGCGGTAGGGCCACGGCCATTCCTGGTTGGCGTAGACCTTGTCGGTGGTGACCACCACGCAGGCCCGTACGCCACCGACCTGGCGCACCGCTTCGAGCAGGTTGAGGGTACCCATGACATTGGTCGAATAGGTACCCAGCGGGTCACGGTAGCCTTCGCGCACCAGCGGCTGGGCCGCCAGGTGCAGGACAATTTCCGGCTCGACCTCGGCGACCAGCTCCAGCAGCACACCCAGGTCGCGCACATCGCCACGGCGGTCGTCGATACCCTCGCCGACCCGCGCCAGTTCGAACAGGCTGGGCTCGGTCGAGGGGTCGAGGGCAAAACCTGTGACCTTGGCACCAAGGCTCTGCAGCCAGAGCACCAACCAGCTGCCCTTGAAACCGGTGTGGCCGGTGACGAGGACACGTTTGCCGGCCCAGAAGGCGGCGCTCAGTCCCATTGCTTCCATGGCGCCTCCCCGCTGGCCCAGAGCTGCTCCAGGTGATTCTTGTCGCGCAGGGTGTCCATCGGGTGCCAGAAGCCATCGTGCTCGTACGACATCAGTTGGCCTTGCTCGGCCAGCGTCACCAGCGGCTCGGCCTCCCATGGCGTGGCATCGGCGGCAATATAGGGAATGACTTTCGGCGACAGGACGAAGAAGCCGCCGTTGATCCAGCCACCATCACCCCGTGGTTTCTCGCTGAAGCCGCGCACCAGCTGACCGTCAAGCTGCAAGGCGCCGTAGCGCCCCGGCGGCTGCACGGCGGTGACGGTGGCCAGCTTGCCGTGGCCCAGGTGGAAATCGACCAGCGCACCGATGTTGAGGTCGGAAACCCCATCACCGTAGGTAAAGCAGAACGCCTGTTCGTCTTCCACATAGCGTGCGACGCGGCGCAGTCGGCCACCGGTCATGGTTTCGTCACCGGTGTCGACCAGGGTCACGCGCCATGGCTCGCTGTAGTTCTGGTGCACGTCCATGCGGTTGGCGCGCATGTCGAAGGTGACGTCCGAGGTATGCAGGAAGTAGTTGGCGAAGAAATCCTTGATCGCATAGCCCTTGTAGCCCAGGCAGATCACGAAATCGTGGATACCATGCGCCGAATACTGCTTCATGATGTGCCAAAGAATTGGCTTGCCACCGATCTCGATCATCGGTTTGGGCTTGAGGTGCGACTCCTCGCTGATGCGGGTGCCGAGGCCACCCGCCAGAATGACTGCCTTCATCGATTTCCTCATGTACTTCGCGCCCCCGGACCGCCAGGGTGAAGGATTTATGGCGATATCGACGGGGTACTGCAGGAAATGCGCCAATCTGTAGAATTCAGAAACAACAAGGGCCGCAACGCGGCCCCTGGCAAAGGTCAATCCGCCAGCCAGCCCCACTCCCAATGCCGCAGGTTGTCATCGCGCAGCACGAAGTCGCGCATCACCGCCTCGCGCAATTGATCGCCCATGCGGTAGCTGGCAGCCGGGTCGGCCAGGTGTGAGCGAATCGCTTCCAACCACTCCTCGGTGCTGTTGCTGTACACACGCGTGCAGGGCAGGTAGCCACGGTAGGCTGCGGTATCCGTGCAGATGGTCGGGTAGCCACAAGCACCATACTCAAGCAGGCGCAGGTTGCTCTTGCAGTCGTTGAAGATGTGGAACTCCAACGGCGCCAAGGCAAGATCGAGATTCAGGCTTGCCAGCTTGGCGGGATAAAGATGCAGCGGAACACCTGGATGGTACTCGTGGATGTAAGGCTTCAACGCTTCCGGGCACATGCCGAAGAACACCCACTCGACCTCGTTGGCCAGCTCGCGCACCACCTCGGCAATGATTTCCAGGTCACCACTGTGGCTGGTACCACCGCCCCAGCCCACCCTTGGTTTGCTGGCGCTGCCGCGACGGCTTGCCGGCAGGTCTGCCCACAGGTGCGGCGCCAGCATGTTGGGGACCACGCGGATATCGGTATGCATGCTTGAAAGCGCATTGGCCAGCGCCTCGGTGGTGACCACAAGCCGGTCGCACAAACCAATGCCACGGCGCAGGTGCTGCTCGATGTCCGCAGGCTTGTTGCGCGCATGAGTATTCTTTTTCGGCGCACTGAGCACGTAGTCGTCGATTTCAAAAATGCGCCGGGCATTGGAAAAGCGTGCGATGCGCTCGATATCACGCACCGAATCTTCGGCATGACGCAATTGCAGGATGATCACGTCCGGGTCCATGCGCGCGAGCTGCACGACCGTGGGCGATTCATAGACAATTCGCCCCACGACTCGCCCCGCCGCCTCCAGCTGGCGGAACGGCTGATCGACTCGGTAATGCCCCACCGCCGTGTCATTGATAGGCAACCCTAGAACAGCAGGCACTGCACGTGCACACAGTGGGTTCCAGCTACCGCGCAGGCTGGGCTCAAGGCTGAAGTCGGCGGTCGCCAGGCCCAAGCTGGGGTTGTAGGCCGGGTCGCGGACGACCTTGCCCAACCAGCGCTCGCAGAATACCTGCTGCTGTTCAAGCAGCACTTGCTGATCGACTGGCTCTACCGAGGCCACAGGCTCCGACTTGAGCAGCACCGCGTGAGGCGTGCCCACCACCAGGTAACCCAGTCGCCCTGCGCGCAGGCACAGGTCCAACTCGGCAAGACCCTGCTCAAGCGGCTGGGCACTCAGCCCACCCAGCTCCTCGAACACCGCCTTGCGCACCATCAGGCAGTCACCCCCAACGGCGCTCCAATCCTGAACCACTTGCAGGCGTTGCAGGTAACCACGGGCCTGCAGGTCCTCACCCGCGAAGGCCGGGCCTGCGACACTGGAAACGCCCAGCACCCTGCCCGCCTCGACCACGCGCCCTGAGGTGTTGACCAGTTTGGCTCCGACCACGGCCACTTCGGCACGCTGAGCGTGCTGCAGCATTTCGTCCAACCATTGGCCCTCCAGTACCTGCACCGAAGCATCAAGCAACAGCAGATACTCCCCTCGCGCCTCGGCGACGGCCGCGTCAATCAGCTGACTACGCAGCTTGCCAGTGTTGGCGCGGACCACGCGCAACATTCCGGCGCCAAGTTCGTCCATGGCTTGCAACCAGGCGGCCATATCTGGCGCCACCTCGGCACCTGCCACCAGCAGCACTTCGTAATGGCTGTTGCTGGTGCGCTCGATCGCCCCCTGGAGAGTGGCCTGCAAGCGGGCCAGATCGCTACCGACAGGGAGGATGATCGACACCAACGGCGCGCCTGCATGCAGGTAATCGACCCGATTGAGCAACGGCAGATCGTCATGCCGAATGCGGTGCGCTACACCCAGCCGCTGCAGGTGTGCAGCCAACACCGGCTCACTCTGCGTGACCACCTCTGGCAGTGACAGCCATTGGGCGAAGCTCAAAAGCGATTGCACCTGGATTTCGGCGATATGCTCGACCACCTGCGGCCCGCGCGTTTCGACCAGGCGCCAGAGCAGATCATGGGGCGCCAGTTCGCCGAACTCGCCATCCAGGCCACCCAGTTCGAGCAGGGCTTCGCGGGCAAAGGCCAGGGTACGGCCGACATAGGGGTAGCTTCGCAGCAGATCAAGGTTGAAATCCGGCTTGAAGACCGGCTCGCCGGGCTTGCCGTCGAGCCAGGCACCCTCGTCACTGTAGGCGCAGGCCAGGTTCGGGAACACCGCGGCACGCTCGGCGAGCAGCAAGATGCTCGATTCGCTCAGTCGATCACCGGCGCGCAACAGGTAGACCCAGTCGGCATCTTCCAAAGAGGCCAACAACGGGTTCAATTGTCGCGGCCAGTCAACCTGAAGCGGCTGCTGTATCAGGGGAATACTGCTGACCGGGACCTGGTCAGCCAGCACCACACAGGCATGCACCGGATAGAGCTGCCCTGCCAGGCTGTCGAGGGTGACTTCGACAGCCTTGGCGTCGCCGTCGACATCCAGCACCACCGGGACGATGCGCGGTTGCCGCGGCCAGGCGGCAACCACTTGTGGCAGCAGCCGACGCTGGACATCACTGAAGCGTCGCACCGCCAACCATTGCTCATACAACTCGGCGTAGCTCTCGCACTCGCTGCCTACTCGCCCTTTCAAGCGTGTCTGCCAGTTGCTGATAATCCGCGCCACGCACTGCTCTTGCCACTGCCGCGGCTGCTGGTGCACTTCAAGCAAAGGCACATAGCGCACCCAACCGCTGGCGGGGGCAGCCTCACCGCTGCGCGCCGCAAGCATCTGCATCAGCCAGCGCCATTCCTGGGGCGCGCCTTGGACGAGGGCTTCCTGCTTGCTCAGGCGCTGCGGGTGCAGGCGCTCGATCAACCCGGGCTCGCTGAGCATGACCATGTTGGCCCGGCGCATCAGACAGGCGAACAGCGCCAGGTCGAGCAGCGCCACGAAGCACTGCCCTTCGCCAGTCAATGCTTGCAACCATTGCAGGGCCTGTTCGCGACGCATCAGGGCTGCAGAAAAATTGCCAATGAAGTTGATCGGCCGCCCATCCAGCAGCGCCAGCATGTCCTCGCCCTTGAACAGGCTGTCGACATTGGCAAAACGCGCATTGGCCAGGCGCATTGGCAAAATGAAATTATTCTCGTCACACAGCACACGCTGGGACAGCACCAGGCCGACTTCATCATGCTGCGCCAAGGCCTCGGCCTGACGCTCCACACATTGCGGGAACAGGCGGTCGTCATCGCACAACACTTTGACCAACTCGCCACGGGCCAGCTCGACTGCACGCACGACATTGGCAACGAAGCCCTGGCGCTGCACATTGCGCACATAGCGCAGGCGCGCCCGCTGCTCCCCTTCTACAGCCGCGACAATGGCCTCGATTTCATCGCCTTCGCTGTCGTCGCAGACCAGCACCTCCAGCGCCTCGTAGGTCTGCCCCAAGGCACTGTGCAAGGCCATCGCGAAGAAACGTGGGTTGTAGGTTGGAATGACGATACTGACGAGGGTTTTTTCGTTCACGTTGACGACCTTGGAAAAAAAAGTGCGCCGCACCTGACGGTGGCGGCGCACGATTGACTACGCACGCAGCGTGATCAGATGTAGTTGACCAGCGACAGGCCGGCGACCTTGGCATAGGCCTGCAGCGAGGCCTGCAGCATGTTGGTCTGCATCTGCAGACGCACCATTACCTCGGCCGGGTCGCTCTCGCGGATCGAGCTCTGGGTCTTGAGGTTCTCGGTGCTCAGGGCGTCGTTGGTTTCTGCCTGGACATCCAGCGCCTGGCCACGCCCACCAATGGAAGCGATCGACGACGTGACCTGGTTGCTGGCACTGCTGACGTTGCCGATGGCCGAGTCCAGCGCGGCCTTGAATGCCTGCGCGGCCGCCGGATCACCGTCGACTGGCGTATTGAGCGCGGTACGCAGCTGGCTGAGGGTGTCGAGGATGTTCTGGGTCTGGTGGGTGTCGACCTTGATGGCGAACGAGTCGCCTGCGCTCGGCGCGCCCGACAGCTCGAACTCCACACCCATGGCAGTGGCGGTGGTGCCGCTGAGGGTGCCACTGGAGATCGGCTTGCTGTTGGCACTGACTGGCGAGGCATACAGTTCGAAGTCGGTGGCGCTGGTGAACTTGAGCACCGCGCCTTCCGGGAAGGCCGCCTTGTACGCGGCCTGGTCGGTGATCCTGGCGCCCGTGACCTGGGTCGACGAGGGGTTGCCCGCGCTGCGGGTGCCGGAAATCTCGTCGGCCTTGGAACTCAGGCTGAACGTGTGGCCGGCAATGGCGGCATCCGGGTTGGCCTCGTCGCCCGGCTTGAAGCTGACATCCAGGCGCAGGTCGACACCGCGGAAGCTGACCATGGTGTTATCGCCGTTCGGGTCGAACTTGCCACCCTGGGTGGCTTCCATGGTCACGTCGTTGCCGTTGGCGTCGGTGATCTTGAACTGCGTGCTGCTGGTGAACTCGACACTGTAAGGCTCACCGCTGCGGAAGCGATCGTTGTAGGTGGCGCTGCCCGCCACCTGGCCATTGGACAGGCTGACGCGACCGTCGTCGGTGCTCGGCGCGGTCAGATGCGTCTCGCTGCGGCTGGTGTTCAGGGCCTGCTCGAAGGCGTCATAACCGGTCTCGTTGGCGGCCAGGCTGATCATGTCGCCTACCTGCAGCTTCAACTGGGTCTGGTCGCCCTGGTAGGAGTAGGTGCCATCGGCATTGCGCACATAGGGCTGGGTATCGCCCTTGGAGCCGGAGAACAGGTACTTGCCGTTCTCGTCCTTGCTGTTCATCAGGGTGAACAGCTGCTGCTCCAATGAGTCCAGCTCGGCGGCGTTGGCCTTGCGGTCGGCGTCGGTGAAGCTGGCGTTGCCGGAGCTCACCGCCAGCTCGTTGACCCGCTGGAGGATGGTGCCGATCGAGTTCAAGGTGCTCTCGGCCGTACCCAGCGCGTTGCGCACGCTGGTGATGTTGCCCTGGTACTGGCTGAGCATGTTCTGCTGCTGTTCGAGCTGCAGCAGGCGCGCGGCGCCGACCGGGTCGTCCTTGGCCGAGCGCACGCGAATACCGTCGCTGGCCTCCTGCTGGGTCTTCACCGTGTTGGCGAAGTTCTTCTGATAGTTGGCCTGGTTGGTGTTGTAGAACTGCGAAGTAGAGATGCGTACGCTCACGATCTACGGCTCCTTAAAGACTGCTGATCAGGGTGGCGAAGGTTTCCTGGGCCGCCTTGATGATCTGCGACGACGCGGTGTAGTACTGCTGGAACTTGATCAGGTTGCCGGTCTCTTCGTCGATCGACACACCCGACAGGTTGTTGCGGCTTTCCAGCGCCGAGGTGTGCAGCGCCGTGGTGGCGTCGCTGTCCATCTGCGCCTGGCCGGCCTTGCCGCCGACGTTGGACACCAGCTTGGCGTAGGCATCGGTGAAGCTGATGCCCTTGCCATCGGCGCCGACCTCGACAGTGGATTTGGTCTGCAGGTCGATCACCGACTGGGCGTTGCGGTTGTCGGCCGACCCTGCCGCGGTCATGCCGACGGTGAAGCTGTCGCCGTTTTTCGGGGCGCCGGAAACGTTCATCTCGAAGGTGAAACTGCTGCCCAGCGAGTTGCCGTTGGCATCGACCATCGGCACCGACAGCTGCAGCTTGTTGTCCTGGCCCGGCACGATGGTGCCGCTGCCGATCTCGGTGCCCTTGGCGTCGTACATCTTGTAGGCCTGGGGCGAGCTGGTATCGTCGCCGAACACCAGCTTGACCGGGGTGGAGTACTTCAGGCCGGTCTGCAGCTGCGCGCGCTGGGCCGAGTCGTAGATGTCCAGCTTCGAGGTCAGGTTCGGCTGGGTGATGGTGCCGGTGCCCTTGTTGCCCGAACCGCTGGTACCGGTCAACGGCGCCGCCATGGCCAGACGCTTGGGGTCGGTCAGGGTGGTTTCGATGTTGGCCGCGGCATTGCGCGTCGGGGTGATCTTGAAGCTGTCACCGGCGCTCAGGCCACCGCCGTTGAGCGACAGGGTGAACCCATCGATGACCGGCGGCGGCGTGTCGTTGAGGTCGAAGCTGCCCATGTCGGTGCCTTCGGGCAGCTTGCGCACGCTGTAGCCGGTGGCGCTGGTGAAGGTCACCTGGTAGTCGCTGGTACTCAGCTTGCCGGTGTCCTTGATGGTCACATCGAGGTTGCCGGAACCTGCGCTGTTGGTGTTCTTGGCGATGCTGCGCTCGCTGATGGCCTTGGCGCTGTTGATGTCGCCGAACAGCGCGGCGCCGAATTCACCGTTCTTGTCGATACCCTGGGCCAGCTGGCTGTTGATTGCGTCGGCCACCACCAGGGCCACACGACCCAGCTCGTTGAGCGCAGGGTCGAGGGTTTCGCTACGGTAGCGAATCAGGCCGCCCAGCTCGCCACCGGTGGTGCTGCTGGTGATGTCCATCTTGGTCGAGCCGCGATTGAGGATCAGGCTCATGCGCGTCGGGTCGGCCGCGCTCGGGGCAACGCCCAGGGTCTGGGTGGTCTTGCCCAGCACCAGGGCCTGGCCGTTCTTCAGGTAGATGTCGTAGTTGCCGTCGCGCTCGACCACGTCGGTGCCGATCAGCTTGTTCAGCTCGCGCACTGCGCCATCGCGCTGGTCGAGCAGGTCGTTGGGCTGGCCGGTGATGGAGCTGACGCGAGAGATCTGCTCATTGAGCTCGGCGATGGTCTTGGTCAGGTTGTTCACCTGATCGGCCAGCGACGCCATGTTGGCGTTGATGTTGCTGTTCTGCTGGTTGAGCTGCGCCGACAGGGTATTGAAGCGCTTGCTCAGGGATTGGGCGCTGGTCAGCAGCAGCTGGCGCGAGGCATCCTCGGTGGGCTTGGCCGCAGCGTCCTGCATGGCGCTGAAGAAGCTCTGCAGCGCGGCGGTGATGCCGGTGTCGCTGCCGGACAGGGCGGTGTCCAGTGGCGAGATCTGTTCCAGGTACGAGGACGCATCGCTGCTCAGCGAAGTCGTGGTGCGCAGCTGGTTCTCGAGGAACGAGTTGTACACCCGGCGCACATCGGCCAGCGTGGTGCCGCTGCCCATGAAGACCTGGCCGACCTGCTGGCCGCCCTTGGTCCTCTGCACGTTCTGCTGGCGCGAGTAGCTCTCGACGTCGGCGTTGGCGATGTTGTTGCCGAGGGTGTACATCCCCGACTGCGCGGCGCCAAGCCCCGACATGCCAATGTTGATCAGACTCGCCATGGTTCCATACCCTTAAAGTTTCGTTGTGGTACCGAGCGCTGCGTATTGCTCGTACGACTTCATCTGTCTTGCGATCTGCGAGATCTTGCTGGCGTAGTTCGGGTCTGTGGCGTACCCGGCCTTCTGCAACTCTTGCACGAACTGTTCTGGTTTATCGGCCGCCTTCACCGCATCTTGATAGCGGGCGTTGTTCTGCAGCAGGCTGACCAGGTCGTGGAAACTGTCCTGGTAGGAATCGTAGGAACGGAACGCCGCCGTTTCCTTGACGAACTGGCCGTCGCGGAACTCGCTGGTGATCGCCCGCGCCGAATCGCCTTCCCAGTTGCCGGTGGCCTTGATGCCGAACAGGTTGTGGCTGCTGCTGCCATCGCTGTTGCGCATGACCGACTTGCCCCAACCGGTTTCCAGCGCCGCCTGGGCCACCAGGTAGCGCGGGTCGACGCCAATGCGCTTGGCCGCCTGCTCGGCCATCGGCAGCATGGTGGCGACGAAGGCGTCGCTGTCGGCGAAAGCTTTCTTCGGCGCCAGCGGTGGTTGGGCCACGGCGCGGCCGGTGATGCGCAGGCCGTTGTCAGGCACGGCGATGGCTCTTGCCACCTGCTGCCCGTCACGGGCCGGCACGGCGGCGCTATTGATGGCTGCGGCCGGGTTTGCGGCGGACGGCACGATACCGGCCAGCAGGCGGTCGGTAAGCTTGCCGGGCAAGGCCAGGCGGCGCGAATTCAACGCGGCCACGTCATTGCGGCTGGCCGACTGGGCGGTGTGCACGGGTTCGGCCACCTTGTTGCCCCACAGCGTCGGGGCAGCGCCTTCGATCCGCGGGAACGGGCTGGTGTTGACCGAAGCGCCCTTGTGCTTCGACAGCTGGCGCACCAGCACGTCCTGCAAGCCGATACCGCCCCCTTCGCGGGACATGCTCACGGCCAGCTGCTGGTCGTACATGTCGCGGTACTGCTTGACCGTCGAGCTGTTCATCGGGTTGTCGTCGGCCAGCACATCACCGGCTTTGCGCGAGGCCTTGAGCATCTCGCTGATGAACAGCGACTCGAACTCCTGGGCTACCTTGCGCACGTTGGCATCGCTATCGCGGTCGCCGTGCTTGAGCGAGCTCAGTCGATTGAGGTCGGTGTAGGCGCCACTGTCGGCGCTGCTGGACACCAGGCTCTTGGAGTTCATCGGCTGGCTCCTCAGATCACGATCAGGTCGGCTTGCAACGCGCCGGCCTGCTTCAGGGCTTCGAGGATGGCCATCAGGTCGCTGGGCGCGGCGCCGACCTGGTTCACCGCACGGACGATCTCATCCAGCGTGGTGCCCGGGCCGAACTTGAACATCGGCTTGGCTTCCTGTTCGGCATTGACTCGCGAGCGCGGCACCACGGCGGTCTGGCCATTGGAGAACGGCCCCGGCTGGCTGACGATCGGGTCTTCGGTGATGGTCACGGTCAGGCTGCCGTGGGTCACCGCCGCCGGCGAGACCTTGACGTTCTGGCCAATGACGATGGTGCCGGTACGCGAGTTGATGATGACCTTGGCCACGGCCTGGCCCGGATCGATCTCGAGGTTCTCCAGGATCGACAGGTAGTCGACGCGCTGGCTCGGGTCCATCGGTGCGCTGACCCGTACCGAGCCACCGTCGACGGCCTGCGCCACACCCGGGCCGAGCAGTTCGTTGACCTTGTCGACGATGCGCTTGGCGGTGGTGAAGTCCGGGCGGTTGAGGTTCAGGGTCAGGGTGTTGCCCTGGTTGAAACCGCTCGGCACCGCGCGCTCTACCGAGGCGCCACCAGGAATGCGACCGGCCGACGGAACGTTGACGGTGATCTTCGAACCGTCGCGACCCTCGGCGTCGAAGCCGCCGACCACCAGGTTGCCCTGGGCGATGGCATAGACGTTGCCGTCGATACCCTTGAGCGGCGTCATCAGCAGGCTGCCGCCGCGCAGGCTCTTGGAGTTTCCGATCGACGACACGGTGATGTCCACCACCTGGCCAGGCTTGGCGAAGGCCGGCAGGTCGGCATGCACCGACACCGCGGCGACGTTCTTCAACTGCACGTTGCCGGAGCCGGCCGGCACCTTGATGCCGAACTGCGACAGCATGTTGTTGAAGGTCTGCAGGGTGAACGGCGTCTGGGTGGTCTGGTCACCCGTGCCGTTGAGCCCCACCACCAGGCCGTAGCCGATCAACTGGTTGGAACGCACGCCAGAGATGCTGGCGATGTCCTTGAGGCGCTCGGCATGGGCACCGAACGCGCAGGACAGAAGCAAGGTCGCGGCAATCAGCTGCCTTAGGTTGAACATGTTCATCCGTACTCAGAAGGGCCAGAGCGGGCTGATGAAGAAGCGGTCCAGCCAGCCCGGCTGGCTGGCGTCGGCGAACGAGCCGGTGCCCGAATAGGTGATGCGTGCATCGGCCACCCGGGTCGACGGCACGGTGTTGTCGGTGGCGATGTCGTCGGCACGCACCATGCCGGCGATGCGCACCAGCTCTTCGCCGGTGTTCAGGGTCAGCCACTTCTCGCCGCGCACGGCAATGATGCCGTTGGGCAGCACTTCGGCGACGGTGACGGTGATCGAGCCGGTCAGGGTGTTGCCCTGGGTCGCCTTGCTGTCGCCCTTGGTGGCGCGGTCACCGCTGTAGCCGGCTTCAAGGGACAGGTCACCGCTGCCGAACGGGTTGTTGGTGCTCGGGGTGGTGCCGAACAGCGAGGTCAGGCCGATGTCGGCCTTGCTGTTCTTCTGGATCTGCGAGCCGGCGTTCTTGCTCGCAGAGGTCTTCTCGTTGAGCGTGATGGTGATGATGTCACCGACCCGGAAGGCCTTGCGGTCGGTGTACAGGCTCTGCTCGAAGCCGGCCTGGTAGATCGAACCGTTGTTGGCCGCCGCCGGCAACGGGGTGCGCGGCAGGACCGGCGCATAGTACGGGTCGTTGGGCTTGGGCGTCGGCGCGACGCAACCAGCCAGCAACACCGCCCCCCCCAGGGCGAAGACGGACAACGAACGTTTCATGACGCTTACCTCACGGTGTAACAGGGACTAGGCCTTGGGCTTACAGCTGCTGGGTGACGAACGAAAGCATCTGGTCGGCGGTGGAGATGACCTTGGAGTTCATCTCGTAGGCGCGCTGGGTGGTGATCATGTTCACCAGCTCTTCGACGGTGCTGACGTTGGAGTTTTCCAGGGTCTGCTGCAGGGTGGTGCCGAAACCGTTCAAACCCGGGGTACCGACCTGGGGCGCGCCGCTGGCGGCGGTTTCCAGGAACAGGTTGTCGCCGATCGCCTGCAGGCCGGCCGGGTTGATGAAGTCGGCGGTCTGCAGGTTGCCGATGACCTGCGCGGCCGGGTTGCCGGCGGTGGTGATCGACACGGTGCCGTCCTGGCCGACGGTGAAGGTCTGGGCGTCGTTCGGCACCACGATCGCAGGCTCCAGGGCGAAGCCGTTGGCGGTGACGATCTGGCCGTCGGAGTTCAGGTGGAAGGTACCGTCACGGGTGTACGAGACGGTGCCATCGGGCTGCAGCACCTGGAAGAAGCCACGGCCGTTGACCGCCATGTCCAGGGGGTTTTCGGTGGTCTGCAGGCTGCCGGTCTGGAAGTTTTTCTGGGTGCCGACGATGCGCACGCCGGTACCGACCTGTAGGCCCGACGGCAGTTCGCTGTCCTGGGTCGACTGGGCACCTGGCTGGCGCTTGATCTGATACAGCAGGTCCTGGAATTCGGCACGGTCACGCTTGAAACCGGTGGTCGAAACGTTGGCCAGGTTGTTGGAAATGACCGTGAGGTTGGTGTCCTGGGCGGACAGGCCGGTTTTAGCGACCCAAAGAGCCGGAAGCATCAGTTTTCTCCTCGTGCGCCTGTTTTACGGCACCCGTTCAAGTGTGGTTAGCCGAGTTGCAAAACACGCGCCATGGCTTCGTCGCCTTCCTTGGCCGCGTTCATCATCTTCACGTGCAGTTCGAATTGACGGGACAGCGTCAGCACCGAGGCCATTTCTTCCACGGCGTTGACGTTGCTGCCCTCCAGGAAGCCCGAGACCACCCGGACGTTGACGTCGGCAGCGGCCGGCTGGCCATTTTCGGTGTGGATCAGACCGTCCAGGCCCTTGTTCAGGCCTTTGGTGTCGGGGTTGACCAGCTTGATGCGGTCGACCTCGGCCATCACCCGTGGGTCTTCGCCCATGGAGCGGATGCTGATGGTGCCGTCGGCGCCGATCTCGACTTTCTGCTCGGGGGGAATGGCGATCGGACCACCGTTGCCGATCACCGGCATGCCGTTGCCGGCACGCAGCACGCCGAGGGCATCGATGTTGAGGCTGCCGGTACGCACATAGGCTTCGCTGCCATCGGGCGCCTGCACGGCGATGAAGCCCTGCCCGGCCACGGCCACGTCCAGGTCGCGCCCGGTCTCGACCATCGGGCCTTCGCTGAAGTCGGTGGCCGGCCGTTCGGTCATGGCGAACGCCCGTGACGGAAAGCTGTCGCCAAACACCGGCATCGAGCGCGCCTGCTCCAGGTCGCGCTGGAAGCCATTGGTGGAAATATTCGCCAGGTTGTTGGCGTGGGCCTTCTGCGCCAGCGCGTTCTGGCTGGCGCCGGTCATGGCCACGTAAAGCATCTTGTCCACAGTCATCCTCCGCTGCACTGGCGAGCGTTTGCCGCCTGCCGTTGCTGTGCAGGCACTAAAGCAAGTTCCGAACCAACTTCTTGAAAGCGTGAAAAAGCCCGTGAATACGGGCCTTGCGATATCGGGCGGGCGCCTGGACGACGGTTATCCGGCGCCGGGTTGCCGGTGGCGGCAACGCGATAAGGCCAGAACGGCAATCACCTATCGCGACAGCCACCATTGTTGTAGGGCCCGGCAAACCGCTTCCAGCCCTCCCCCGGCGACCATTGCGAGCACACCAGGCGCCCATCCACCTGGCTCTCCCAACGCCACCACGGCGCAGTACCTGCCTGCGCCTGGTACAGGCAGAAAGCACCCAGCATCGCGACCAGCAGCTTCTTCATGAGTCCTCCGGCAAAAACGACGAACCCCTTCACGACAAAGGGGTTCGTCCACACACCATCAAGCAGCGACCATCAGGTCATCTGGATGATGGTCTGCATCACTGTGCTTTCGGTGGAGATGGTCTTGGCGTTCGCCTGGTAGTTGCTCTGCGCCTTGATCAGCTCGACCAGCTCCTGGGTCAGGTTGACGTTGGAGCCTTCCAGCGCATTGGACTCGACGCTGCCCAGGGTGCCGGTCTTCGGCGCATCGATACCCGGGATGCCCGAGGTGTAGGTCTCGGTCCAGCGCGTACCGCCAATCTGCTGCAGGCCTTGCTCGTTGGCGAAGCTGGCCAGGGCCACCTGGCCGATGGCACGCGACTGCTGGTTGCTGAAGCTGGCGAACAGCACGCCGGTCGAGTCGATGCTCAGGCTCGACAGGATGCCGGTGGCATAACCGTCCTGGGACTGCGACATGCGCGCGGTCTCGGTGTTGTAGGAGGTGGTGCTGTTCATCGACAGCTTCATGCCTGCGGCATTGCCAGCGGCGCCGTTGCCTGCCCAGTTGCCCGCGGAATCTTCCACGGCAGGCACCCAGCCGGTCATGGTGAAGGTGTTGTTGGTCACCGTGAACGAGGCACCCGCCGGGTGGCCGGTGTTATCGGCGGTCATGCTGGCAACCGAGCCATCGCTGTTGAAGTTGATGGTACCGGTGAGCGGCGTGGTGGACGACGGGTCGAACGGGTTGCGCCCGTCGACCAGGGTGTACATGGTCCACTCGTTGGTGCCGGTCTTGCGGTAGAACTGCTCCATGGTGTGCTCGTTGCCCTGGCTGTCGTAGACCTTGGTCGGGAACGATTTGGTGTAGGTGGTCTCGTCGGATGGGTCGAACACCTTGTTCGGCACCAGCACGGGTGGCGTGTTGCTGTCATAGACCTGCAGCGGAATGTCGGCAGCCGAGGAGTTGAGGTTGATGCCCTGGTCGATCAGGGTGGTGGCCTTGGGCTGCAGCGCCGAAGTGTCGATCTTCAGGTCGGTCAGCACACCCTTCTGGATCTTGCCGGTGGAGTCGGCGGCATAGCCTTGCAGGCGCAGGCCGTCCGAGGTGACCACGAAGTTGTCTTTGTCCGCCTGGAAGGCACCTGCGCGGGTATAGACGCGCGAACCGTTGTCGGACAGCACGAAGAAGCCCTGGCCCTGGATGCCCATGTCCAGCACGTTGCCGGTGGAGTTGACGTCACCCTGGGAGAACTGCTGCGACACCGCCGCCAGGCGCACACCGGCACCGACCTGGTTCTTGCCCACACCCAGGCGGTTGGCACCGGCATAGACGTCGGCGAACTCGGCGCGCGAGGACTTGAAACCGGTGGTATTGACGTTGGCAATGTTGTTGCCGGTAACGTCCAGTTGTTTTTCTGCTGCGTACAGACCGCTAAGGCCGACATTGAAAGACATGAATTTGCTCCTGTGCCGCGCTAGCGGGTCTTAGATACCGATGGTTTGTACGTCGGAGAGGGAAACCTTGCCGACACCTGCGAGGTTCAGCACCATTTCGCCGGTGGCGTTGAAGCTGACGCTGGTCACCTTGGCCGGCAGCAGGGTGTTCATCTGCACGCTCTGGCCATCGACGGTGGTGCTGGCGGTGAAGGTGTAGGTGCCCGGGTCGACTTTCTCGCCACTGGCATTGGTGCCATCCCAGATGAAGTCGGCATAACCGGCTTTCTGCTCGCCCAGCTCGATGGTCTTGACGGTGTTGCCGTCCTTGTCCTTGATGGTGATCTTCGCTTCGCTGATCGCCTGCGGCACGATGAACTGGCCGTTGAAGCTTTCGGCGGTATCGACCACCGCCTTGTCGTTCTGCGCGATCACCGAGCGCCCGACCAGCGACGAAGCCTGCAGCGCCTGGGACGAGGCCAGGGCGTTGGTGATGCTGGTCACCGAGTCATTGAGGTTGGTGATGCCTTCGAGGCTGCTGAACTGCGCCAACTGGGCGACGAACTCGCTGTTGTCCTGAGGATCGAGCGGGTTCTGGTTCTGCATCTGGGTAACCAGCAGCTGCAGGAACGCGTCCTTGCCGAGCGCGTCGGAGCCGGTCTTGGAAGCGGTATCGGTGGTCTTCTTGGTGGGCGCACCGACACCCGATGCCGAAAGGACATCGTTGAGGTTCACACCGTTGGTGCTATCGACTGCCATGGTCTGGATTCCTTATCACTGACCCAAGGTCAGGACTTTCTGCATCATGTTCTTGGCGGTGTTCATCAGCTCGGCGTTGGTCTGGAACGAGCGGCTGGCGGAGATCATGTCGGCCATCTCCTCGACCACATTGACGTTCGGGTAGTAGACGTAGCCGTCCTTGTTCGCCGCCGGGTGATTGGGCTCGTAACGCGCCTCCAGGTTGCTCTGGTCCTCGACGATGCCCTTGACCTGCACGCCCCGCCCTGATCCTCGAACAGCGACTGGCTGGTGCCGGCCTGGGCGTCCTGGAAGGTAGTGGCGAACACCGGATGACGGGCGCGATAGGTCTGGTCGATGCTCGACGAGACGGTCTCGGCGTTGGCGATGTTGGAGGCGACGGTGTTGAGGCGAGTGTTCTGCGCGCTCATGCCGCTACCGGCGATATGGAAGACACTGGCAAGGGACATGACTACTCTCCGCGCAGGGCCGAAACCAGCCCTTTGAATTTACTGTTGAGCAAGGTGAAGCTGGCCTGGAAGCCGATGGCGTTCTCGGTGTAGTTCGATTGCTCGATCTGCGCATCCACGGTGTTCTGGTCGATCGACGGCTGCGTAGGGGTGCGGTACTGCAGGGTGTCGTCGGCCATCGCCAGGCCTTCGGCCTCGATGTGGCGGCTGTTGGTACGGTCCATGGCGAAGCGGCCACCGCTTTGCTGCTTCTGGCTCTCGGCGGCGAGCACCGACGAGAAGTCCATGTCACGCGCCTTGTAGTTGGGCGTGTCGGCGTTGGCGATGTTGTTGGCCAGCACTTCGGCGCGCTGGGCGCGGAAGCCCAGGGCTTTTTCGTGGATGCCAAGGGCCTTGTCGAAACTGATGCTCATGTCGGGGAAACCTTCGAAGGTTGACCGGAATGTCGTTGGCGAAGGTAGAGCAAGAGCTGTGCCAAGGTCTTGAAAGCCCGTGAATGCTGGGCTTGGGAGGCTGCGGGGGAAATGGCGATGCCAGAAAAGCGGCAATGTGCTTCCGCTTGAAGATGAGAAAGCGGCAATTGGCGGGCGGCAAAAGCGGCAAAGCAAAAAATTGACGGCAGCTGGGTGCCTGTCTTGGGGTTGGTGGGGTGGCGCAGCGCATATCGAGCGCCGCCCGCGCGGCGCATCGCGAGCTCTGCTCGCTCCTACGTTTGTTGCAACGTGCCATGGCCTGTCAGGCCATGGTTTTCCGCTTTTGCCGTCCGCCGAGATATCGCGTCGAGCCTTCAAGGCTCGCAGCCATGGCATATCAGGCATAGGTACGTTTCAACAACTGTAGGAGCGAGCAGAGCTCGCGATGCGCCGCGCGGGCGGCGCTCGATCTCAAGGCCGCCGCAACGCGACCCCACG
>NZ_BBIV01000009.1 GCF_000730665.1 Pseudomonas plecoglossicida NBRC 103162 = DSM 15088 | reverse complement strand
GGGAGCCGGCTTGCCGGCGATAAGGACGACGCGGTGCTTCAGGTCAGATGCGGAAGCTGCCGACCAGGTGCTTCAGGCGGCTGGCCTGCTGCTCCAGGTCCGAGCACGCGCGCAGGGTGGCCTGCAGGTTCTCGACCCCTTCCTGGTTGAGCATGTTGATTTCGTTGATGTCCATGTTGATCGAGTCGACCACTGCGGTCTGCTCTTCGGTGGCGGTGGCCACCGACTGGTTCATGCCATCGATTTCACCGATGCGCACGGTGACGCTGTCCAGGCGCTCGCCGGCCTGGTTGGCGATCTGCACGCTGTCCTGGCTGTGGCGCTGGCTCTGGCCCATGGTCTCGACCGACTCGCGGGCGCCGACCTGCAGTTCTTCGATCATGCTCTGCACCTGCTGCGCCGACTCCTGGGTGCGGTGCGCCAGGTTGCGTACTTCATCGGCAACCACGGCGAACCCGCGCCCGGCCTCACCGGCCCGGGCCGCTTCGATTGCGGCGTTCAGCGCCAGCAGGTTGGTCTGCTGGGAGATGCTGGTGATCACCTCGAGGATCTGGCCGATGTTGACGGTCTTGCTGTTCAGGGTCTCGATGTGTGCGCTGGAAGTGACGATCAGGTCGGACAGGCGATTCATCGCCGCGATGTTGCGTTCGACCACCTGTTGTCCTTCCTCGGCCAGCAGGCGCGCGGAGCTTGCATGCTGCGAAGCCTGGGCGGCGTTGCCGGCGATTTCCTGGGCGGCAGCACCCAGCTCGTTGATGGCGGCGGCGACACTGTTGGTGCGGTTGGACTGCTCGTCGGAGTTGGTCATCGACGAGTTGGAGGCGCTGATCACCCGCAGGGCCACTTCGTTGACTTGTTCGGTGGCCGAGGACACTTCGCGGATCGAACCGTGGATCCGCTCGACGAAGCGGTTGAAGGCCGTGCCGAGGAGGCCGAACTCGTCGTGGTTGTGGATGCTCAGGCGCTTGGTCAGGTCGCCTTCGCCTTCGGCGATGTCTTCCATGGCGCGGGTCATGGTCAGCAGCGGTTGCATCAGCACGCGGATCAGCAGGCCAAGCAGGCCGATGATGATCACCACCGCCACCGTGGTGGCGATCACCGCCGAGGTGCGGAAAGTGCTGAGCATGGCGAAGGCCTTGTCCTTGTCCACCGACAGGCCGATGTACCAGTTGGCCGAAGGCAGGCCCTTGATTGGGGTGAAGGTCAGCAGGCGGGTCTGGCCATCGGCCTCGACTTCGGTCAACTCACCGGACAGTTTCGGCGTGCGCTGCGGGAACAGGTCCGACAGCGACTTCATCACCATCTGCTGGTCCGGGTGAACCAGGATCTTGCCCTGGTCGTTTACCAGGAAGGCGTAGCCCATGCCGCCGAAGTTCAATGAATTGATGATCTGCACCAGGCCGTCGAGGGCCAGGTCGCCACCGACCACGCCAACGCTGCTGGATACCTTGCTGAGAATGCCGATGACCATCTTGTTGGTGGTCATGTCCAGGTAAGGCTCGGTGAGGGTAACGCCCTGGGCGCTCATGCCGTCCTTGTACCAGGGGCGGGTGCGAGGGTCATAGCCTTCGGGCATCTTCGAGTCGGGGCGCACGCTGAAGCCACCATCGACCTTGCCCAGGTACACGGTCAGGAAGCTCGAGATCAACGCATTCTGGCCCATCAGCGTTTCGGCTTGCTCGGGCTGCTGGGCAATGTTCTGGGCCAGGTTCTCGACCAGCTTGATACGGCCTTCGAACAGGTTGCGGATGTTGGTCGAAGTGGACTCGCCCATTTCAGCCAGATAATTCTCCAGATTCTCGTGGATCGCATTACGCTGGAGGTAATCGTTGTAAAGGGTGAACAGGCTGAAGGCGACTATCACGATCAGTGAGGCCGCCAAAAGAATCTTGTGGCTGAAACGAAGGCTTTTGTTCATGGCGTAATCGGTTCCGCTAAGGTTTTTATCGGGCGTTCGCACGAATACAGCTATAAAACAGTGCAACATCCCGGGTAGTCCTTTGGGTTGTTCCTGTCTTTCATGGCGAATATCCCCTGAGGTATCGGCCAACAGGCAGTAAAGCTTGAGAAGAGGATCAAAAAGATGTCGGATTCTTTGAGCATGGTCATAGGTGCGGGCCCGGATGGGCAACCGGTCACGCAAGCCATGCGCCTGGCCAACCGCCATGGCTTGGTGGCAGGTGCAACCGGTACCGGCAAGACCGTGACCTTGCAGCACCTGGCGGAAACGTTCAGTGATGCTGGCGTGGCGGTGTTCGCAGCCGATGTCAAAGGCGACCTGTGCGGCCTTGGCGCTGCCGGTGCGCCGCAAGGCAAGGTGGCCGAGCGGATTGCCGGGATGCCCTGGCTTGGCCATCAGCCGCGTGCGTATCCGGTGACCTTGTGGGATATCGCCGGGCAATCCGGCCATCCTTTGCGCACCACCCTGAGCGAAATGGGCCCGTTGCTGCTCGGCAACTTGCTGGAGCTGACCGATAGCCAGCAGGCCGCGCTGTATGCGGCGTTCAAGGTGGCCGACCGGGAAGGGCTGCTGTTGCTCGACCTCAAGGACCTCAAGGCGCTGCTCGCGCATTTGAAGGACAACCCGAAATTGCTGGGCGAGGACAGCGCCCTGATGACCAGCGGCTCGACCCAGGCCCTTCTGCGTCGCCTGGCAACCTTGGAGCAGCAGGGCGCCGAGGCGCTGTTCGGCGAGCCGGCGCTGCAACTGGAGGACTTGCTGCAGCCTGACGACAATGGTCGAGGGCGCATCCATCTGCTCGATGCCAGCCGGCTGGTGCATGATGCGCCGAAGGTCTATGCAACCTTCCTGCTGTGGTTGCTGGCGGAGCTGTTCGAGCAGTTGCCCGAGCGCGGAGATGCCGACAAGCCCATGCTGGCGCTGTTCTTCGACGAGGCCCACCTGCTTTTCAATGGCACGCCCAAGGCGTTGCAGGACCGATTGGAGCAGGTGGTGAGACTGATCCGCTCCAAAGGGGTGGGGGTGTTTTTCGTCACCCAGTCGCCGGGCGACCTGCCGGATACCGTGTTGGCGCAGCTGGGTTTGCGCATCCAGCATGGTTTGCGGGCATTCACGGCCAAGGAGCAGAAATCGCTTCGCGCGGTGGCAGATGGCTTCCGCCCCAACCCGGCCTTCGACAGCCTGGCGGTGCTGACCGAGCTGGGCATCGGCGAAGCATTGGTCGGTACCCTGGAAGACAAGGGCACGCCCGCGATGGTGCAGCGTGTACTGGTCGCGCCACCGCAATCGCGCATCGGCCCCCTGAGCCAGGCCGAGCGGGCAGCATTGATTGCCGGGTCACCGTTATTGGGGCGCTATGACAAGCCGGTCGATCGCGAGTCGGCCTATGAAATGCTGACCCAGCGCAAGGGTGAGCCTGTAGAGCCGACACCGGTGCCCAATGCCGAGGAAGACAGCCTGGCCGACAAGGCTGGGGAGTTCCTGCAAAGTGCGGCAGGGCAGGCGATCAAGTCGGCAGTGCGTCAGGCGGCCAACCAGCTGGGGCGACAACTGATGCGTGGGTTGATGGGGTCGTTGTTGGGGGGCAAGAAGCGCTAGTTGCCCCGCAACGCCGCCCTTGTGGCAGCCGGCTTGCCGGCGATAGGGCCAGTGCAGACCCTATGAAAAAGGCGCCTCGAGGGCGCCTTTTTCATGTCGGCGGGGTAGCTCAGCTGATCGCCTTGGACGCCAGCCAGAACAGGCCGGCCGCCAGGCCCATCGAGGCCGGCAGGGTCAGTACCCAGGCCAGCAGGATGGTCTTCACCGTGCCGCCTTGCAGGCCGCTCTTGTTGGCGACCATGGTGCCGGCGACACCGGACGACAGCACATGAGTGGTCGACACCGGCAGGGCGAACACGTTGGCCATGCCGATGGCGCACGCTGCGGTGATCTGTGCCGACATGCCCTGGGCGTAGGTCATGCCCTGCTTGCCGATCTTCTCGCCAACAGTCAGTACCACGCGCTTCCAGCCAACCATGGTACCCAGGCCCAGGGCCAGGGCAACGGCAACGATCACCCAGAACGGGGCGTACTCGGTGGTGGCGGTCAGGTCCTTGCGCAGCTTGTCCAGGTCAGCCTTTTCACGCGCGTTCAGGCTGGGCAGCTTGCCGACCTTCTTGGCAGTGTCGTCCAGGCAGAGCAGGTAGCGGCGGACTTCCACGCGCTTGTCGGCGCTCAGGTCGCGGTAGTCGGTCACGCCTTGTAACGAGGACTGCAGCGCGTTGATGGTCGGTTCGGTCTGCTGCGGGTTGCAGCTGAACTGCTCCGGCAGGTCGCTCACCTGGGCCTTGCCCAGTGCCAGGAACTCGCCCAGGGTAGCGGCGTTGCGCTGGTAGAACTGGCTCAGGTGCGTGGTGGCGTCGCGGGTACGCTCGATCTGGTAAGTGGTGCTGTTCAGGTCGAGTACGAACTTGGCAGGCACGATACCGATCAGTACCAGCATGATCAGGCCGATGCCTTTCTGGCCGTCGTTGGAGCCGTGCACGAAGCTCACGCCCATGGCCGAAATCACCAGTACCAGGCGGTTCCAGAAAGGCGGGTGCTTCTTGTCATCGAGCTTGCGACGTTGCTCCGGAGTCTTGTGCATCTTCGACAGCGGGCGCCACCATTTCAGGCCGATCAGCACCAGGGCGGCGACAGCGAAGCCGGCCATGGGGGAGACCACCAGCGATATGGCGATGTCGATCGCCTTCTGCCAGTTGACGCCGTCACCCAGCGGGATGTCGTTGATCATGGCATTGGCCAGGCCGACACCGAGGATCGAGCCGATCAGGGTGTGCGAGCTGGAGGCCGGGATGCCGAAATACCAGGTGCCGAGGTTCCAGGTGATGGCCGCGGCGAGCAAGGAGAAGACCATGGCCAGGCCGTGGCCGGTGTTCACGTTGATCAGCAGTTCGACCGGCAGCAGGTGGACGATGGCATACGCCACCCCGACACCACCGAGCAGAACCCCAAGGAAATTGAACACCCCGGAGAAGAACACGGCCAGGTGTGGTGGCATGGCTTTGGTATAGATGACGGTGGCTACCGCGTTGGCGGTGTCATGAAAGCCATTGATGAACTCGAATGCGAGCACGAAGGTCAAGGCGAGTAGCAGGCTCACCAATACCCAGGCATCAAGTCCGCTGAATAAATCGATCATGAAGGTTGTCTGGCGGTCATATGGGGGGCGCGATTATGCCAGAAAACCTTGGCAATCGATGCACCCGCTGCAGACCAGTGGCAGCTTTGTGAGCCCCTTCTCAGGGCGTTTGGATACATGCTGAAACGTGAAAAATTCCGGTAAAAATCACAAAATCCAACGAATTTCGCCAATTTTGCAAAAAAGGCAGAGGGTCTGCGGCATTCAAACAGATGTATGAAATTTGTGTAATTCCATTTCATCCAAGGTTGCCAGGAAAAAACAGGCCGCGTCGAGGGCGCTCGTCCCACGACGCAATGAAGCGGAAGGCGCTGCTCAGGATTGTTCGCCGCGCAATTCCTTTTCCATCTTTTCCAGTTCCTGACTGAACGCCTGATCCTGAACTGTGGCACGCTTGCGCCAGGGTTTGCGTTCCGGATCCGATTGCGCGGCGTAGGTGGTGACTTCACCACCATAAACTTCCTTGTAACGTTCAGCGTGGCGCTCGAGTTCCGCGCGCAGTTCGTCTTTCGTCACAGTAATACCTGATTGTTCAAATGTGTCGTTGTTGTATGCGTGGGCTGATTGCCAGTACCTAAGCGCACTGAAGGCTCGATGAGGATCAAGCGTGCAGTGCCGATGCATCGTTCCGCGCCAGCAAGATCGATTATAGCAATCGATAAATGGGCAAACAGGCTTATTTACCGAATGCTGACATCGAGCATTGCAAGTTGTGGCTTGTGAAAACTTTGATTGAGCAGGGCATCTAAAGTTCACACGCTATCAGCTGCAGGGCGGGGAAATAAAAACGGCCTCGCACTGGGCGAGGCCGCTGCCTGGGACTTCTACGGTGGGTACCTGACCAGTCTCTCCAAAGAAGCCACAAGGTGGCAGGAGAAAGGTATAAGTAAATTTGTCAGTGGTCAATTGCGATTATCGGCCGTTCGTTCGATAATCGCACGAGGTAGCGATTTTTTGAGGTAAGCGATGAGCGACCAAACCCAGGCCAACGAATCGGCCAATCCCGAAGCGTCCCGCCCGAGTTCGCCGGCGCTGGCACCGCCGATCGTGGCCTCGCCAGCGAAACGCATCCAGGCGTTTACCGGCGACCCCGATTTCATGACCTCCCTGGCACGGGGGCTGGCGGTGATCCAGGCCTTTCAGGAGCGCAAACGCCACCTGACGATCGCCCAGATCAGTCACCGTACCGAGATTCCCCGGGCCGCCGTGCGGCGATGCCTGCATACGCTGATCAAGCTCGGCTACGCCACCACCGATGGCCGTACCTATTCGCTGCTGCCCAAGGTACTGACGCTGGGCCATGCCTACCTGTCGTCGACGCCATTGGCCGTGTCCGCCCAGCCGTACCTGGACCGCATCAGCGACCAGTTGCACGAGGCCGCCAACATGGCCACCCTCGAAGGCGATGACATTCTTTATATAGCTCGATCGGCCACAGTGGAGCGGCTGATCTCGGTCGACCTGTCGGTGGGTGGGCGACTGCCGGCCTATTGCACGTCGATGGGGCGGATTCTGTTGGCGGCGATGGACGACACCAGTCTGCGCGAGTACCTGGATCGTGCAGATCTCACGGCGCGCACCAGCCGTACCCTGCATGACGCCGAATCGCTGTTCGCCTGCATCCAGCAGGTGCGTGCGCAGGGCTGGTGCGTGGTCGACCAGGAGCTCGAACAAGGGCTCAGGTCGATTGCCGTGCCGATCTATGACGCCTCGGGGCAGGTGCTGGCGGCGTTGAATGTCAGCACACACGTGGGCCGAGTCAGTCGCAGCGAACTGGAGCAGCGGTTCCTGCCGATCCTGTTGGCGGCCAGCCGCGATCTGTGCCACCAGTTGTTTGGCTGACAGGTATTTTTCACGTACAGCGGGGCCCTTGTGGGAGCCGGCTTGCCGGCGAAAGGGGCGCAATGCGCCCCTTTACCCCGTTTCCTGTGCGATAAACGCACAGTGTCGTGCCCGGTCAATTGCACCCCCCTCATTCGCTGATTAATGTTTTCGCAACGGTCGGCCTTGCCGACCGAACAAGAACAACATATGAGGCGCACATTAATGACCACTGTCCCTTCGCTGCCGCGGCCGCACCCGCTCGCAGTGCTGTTGTTTCCAGGCTGAACACCGTTCGCACTTCCTGATAGTTACCCCTGCGCTTGTTTCCTTGCCGCAGCGGCCCGACCGTGCCCAACTCCTGGATAACAACAATGAACAAACCCCACGCTGTCGGGCATTGCCTCGACGTACAGTCCTTCATCAACCAACAACCACTGTCGCGTTATCAATGGCGCGTGGTGATCCTGTGTTTTCTGATCGTCTTTCTTGACGGCCTCGACACGGCCGCCATGGGCTTCATCGCGCCGGCGTTGTCCCAGGAGTGGGGCATCGACCGCGCCAGCCTGGGCCCTGTGATGAGTGCCGCGTTGATCGGCATGGTGTTCGGTGCCTTGGGCTCGGGGCCGCTGGCAGACCGGTTTGGCCGCAAGGGGGTACTGGTGGCAGCGGTTCTGGTGTTCGGTGGTTTCAGCCTGGCTTCGGCCTACGCCGCCAACGTCGACCCGTTGCTGGTATTGCGTTTCCTCACCGGCCTGGGCCTGGGTGCCGGCATGCCCAACGCCACCACGCTGCTGTCCGAATACACCCCGGAGCGCCTCAAGTCGTTGCTGGTCACCAGCATGTTCTGCGGCTTCAACCTGGGCATGGCCGGTGGCGGCTTCATTTCGGCCAAGATGATCCCGGCGTATGGCTGGCATAGCCTGCTGGTGATCGGTGGCGTGCTGCCGCTGCTGCTGGCGGTGGTGCTGCTGTTCTGGCTGCCGGAGTCGGCGCGCTTCTTGGTGGTGCGCAACCGCGGCAATGACAAGGTCCGCAAGACTCTCTCGCCGATTGCCCCTGCCGTGGTGGCCCAGGCGGCCAGCTTCAGTGTGCCGGAGCAGAAGGTCGTGGCGGCGCGCAATGTGTTCGCGGTGATCTTCTCCGGCACCTATGGCCTGGGCACGCTGCTGCTGTGGCTGACCTACTTCATGGGCCTGGTGATCGTCTACCTGCTGACCAGCTGGCTGCCGACCCTGATGCGCGACAGTGGCGCGAGCATGGAACAGGCCGCATTCATCGGTGCATTGTTCCAGTTCGGTGGCGTGCTCAGCGCGGTTGCGGTGGGCTGGGCGATGGACCGTTTCAACCCGCACAAGGTCATTGGCGTCTTCTACTTGCTGGCGGGTGTGTTCGCCTATGCGGTCGGCCAGAGCCTGGGCAACATCACCGTGCTTGCCACCCTGGTACTGATCGCCGGCATGTGCGTCAACGGCGCGCAATCGGCCATGCCTTCGCTGGCGGCGCGCTTCTATCCCACCCAGGGACGCGCCACAGGGGTGTCCTGGATGCTGGGTATAGGCCGCTTTGGCGCCATTCTGGGCGCCTGGAGCGGGGCGACACTGCTGGGCCTGGGCTGGAACTTCGAACAGGTGCTGACTGCGTTGCTGGTGCCGGCGGCACTGGCGACAGTGGGTGTGATCGTGAAGGGGTTGGTGAGCCACGCGGACGCGACGTAGGGGGCCTGTAGCAGGCATCAGAGAAAGGACAACAAATCGTTCGATAATCGCACCAATAGTCGATTATCGGATTGTAAGCCACCCACCTCTCTCCTTAATCTGAACGCAACGTAGCACCCTGACCAGGAGTCTCCCAATGGCTGCAATTCTCCCGCTTCACGAGGCCGTGAAGCAGTTCATCCAGGACGGCGATACCGTCGCCCTCGAAGGCTTCACCCACCTGATCCCGACCGCCGCCGGCCACGAGATCATCCGTCAGGGCAAACGCGACCTGACCCTGGTGCGCATGACCCCGGACCTGATCTATGACCAGTTGATCGGTGCCGGTTGCGCCCGCAAGCTGATCTTCTCGTGGGGTGGCAACCCGGGTGTCGGCTCGCTGCACCGTCTGCGCGATGCCGTGGAAAAGCAGTGGCCACACGCGATCGAGATCGAAGAGCACAGCCACGCCGACCTTGCCAACGCCTACGTGGCCGGTGCATCCGGCCTGCCGTTCGCGGTGCTTCGCGCTTACGCAGGTTCCGATCTGCCGAAGGTCAACCCGCTGATCAAGAGTGTCACCTGCCCGTTCACCGGCGAAGTGCTGGCGGCCGTGCCTTCGGTCCGGCCGGACGTCACCGTGATCCACGCGCAGAAGGCCGACCGCAAAGGCAACGTGCTGCTGTGGGGCATCCTCGGCGTGCAGAAGGAAGCGGCCCTGGCGGCCAAGCGTTGCATCGTCACCGTCGAGGAAATCGTCGATGACCTGCAGGCGCCGATGAACGCCTGCGTCCTGCCGACCTGGGCCCTCAGCGCGGTGTGCCTGGTACCGGGTGGCGCCCACCCGTCCTATGCCCACGGCTACTACGAGCGTGACAACCGCTTCTACCAGGATTGGGACCCGATCGCGCGCAACCGCGACTCGTTCACCGCCTGGATCGACACCTACATCCGTGGCACCGCCGACTTCAACGCATTCAAGGCCAAGCTGGCCAGCACTGCGGAGGCTGCACAATGAGCTACTCCACCTCTGAAATGATGACTGTTGCCGCCGCCCGCCGCCTGCGCAACGGCGCTGTCTGCTTCGTCGGCATCGGCCTGCCGTCCAAGGCCGCCAACCTGGCGCGCCTGACCTCGTCGCCCGACGTGGTGCTGATCTACGAGTCCGGCCCGATCGGTGCCAAGCCGAGCGTGCTGCCGCTGTCGATCGGTGACGGCGAGCTGGCCGAAACCGCCGACACCGTGGTGCCGACCGGCGAGATCTTCCGCTACTGGCTGCAAGGTGGCCGAATCGACGTCGGCTTCCTCGGTGCAGCCCAGGTCGATCGCTTTGGCAACATCAACACCACCGTGGTCGGTGACTACCACGCGCCCAGAACCCGCCTGCCGGGTGCCGGTGGCGCGCCGGAAATCGCCGGTTCCGCCAAGCAGGTGCTGATCATCCTCAAGCAGTCGCCGCGTGCCTTCGTCAACAAGCTCGACTTCATCACCTCGGTCGGCCACGGTGAAGGCGGTGATTCACGCAAGCGCCTGGGCCTGCCGGGCGAAGGCCCGGTCGGCATCATCACCGACCTGTGCATCATGGAGCCGGAAGCCGGCACCCACGAGTTCGTCGTCACCGCCATCCACCCGGGCGTGACCCGCGAGCAGATCATCGCCGCCACCGGCTGGGCGATCCGCTTCGCCGACACTGTACAGACCACCGCCGAACCCACCGAGGTGGAACTGGGCGCGCTGCGCGACCTCGAAGCCCGCACCGCAGCCGCCCATGGCCAAGTGGCAGGAGAAGCCTGATGCGCGACGTATTTATCTGTGACGCCATCCGCACCCCGATCGGCCGCTTCGGCGGCGCCCTGGCCGGTGTACGTGCCGATGACCTGGCAGCGGTGCCGCTGAAGGCGCTGATCGAGCGTAACCCGGGCGTGCAGTGGGATCAGCTCGACGAGGTGTTCTTCGGCTGCGCCAACCAGGCCGGCGAAGACAACCGCAACGTGGCGCGCATGGCCCTGCTGCTGGCCGGTCTCCCCGAGAGCGTGCCGGGCGTGACCCTCAACCGCCTGTGCGCTTCGGGCATGGACGCCATCGGCACGGCATTCCGCGCCATCGCCAGCGGCGAGATGGAGCTGGCGATCGCCGGCGGCGTCGAGTCGATGTCGCGTGCGCCGTTCGTCATGGGCAAGGCCGAAAGTGGCTACTCGCGCAACATGAAGCTCGAAGACACGACCATCGGCTGGCGTTTCATCAACCCGCTGATGAAGAGCCAGTACGGCGTGGATTCGATGCCCGAGACGGCAGACAACGTCGCTGACGATTACCAGGTGTCCCGCGCCGACCAGGACGCCTTCGCCCTGCGCAGCCAGCAGAAAGCCGCCGCGGCCCAGGCTGCCGGCTTCTTCGCCGAAGAGATCGTGCCGGTGCGCATTGCCCACAGGAAGGGCGAAACCGTGGTCGAGTGCGATGAGCACCTGCGCCCGGAAACCACCCTGGAAGCGCTGGCCAAGCTCAAGCCGGTCAATGGCCCGGACAAGACCGTCACCGCGGGCAACGCTTCGGGCGTCAACGACGGTGCTGGGGCATTGATCCTGGCTTCGGCGGAGGCGGTGAAGAAACACGGCCTGACCCCACGTGCCCGTGTGCTGGGCATGGCCAGCGGCGGTGTTGCACCCCGCGTCATGGGCATCGGTCCGGTGCCGGCGGTACGCAAGCTGACCGAGCGCCTGGGTGTGGCGGTGAGTGATTTCGATGTGATCGAGCTCAACGAAGCGTTTGCCAGTCAGGGCCTGGCGGTGCTGCGCGAGCTGGGTGTGGCCGACGATGCGCCGCAGGTGAACCCCAATGGTGGCGCGATTGCCCTGGGGCACCCGCTGGGCATGAGCGGTGCGCGCCTGGTGCTGACTGCGCTGCATCAGCTTGAGAAAAGTGGTGGGCGCAAAGGCTTGGCGACCATGTGTGTCGGGGTTGGCCAAGGGTTGGCGTTGGCCATCGAGCGGGTTTGATCCTTACCGGCCTCATCGCGGGCAAGCCCGCTCCTACAAGGAACCACGCATTCTCTGTAGGAGCGGGCTTGCCCGCGATGAGGCCAGTAGCTACGACACAAGGCCAATTGCCAGCCTGCCAGCGGAACGAGTGTGTTACTAGGTATGTCTAGACTTACCTACGACCCTCCAGGAGTAAAACCGTCATGACCTCAGCCTATTACACCGGTGAAGAACGCAGTAAGCGTATCTTCGCCATCGTCGGTGCCTCGTCAGGCAACCTGGTGGAGTGGTTCGACTTCTACGTCTATGCCTTCTGCGCGATCTACTTCGCCCCAGCCTTCTTCCCCTCCGACGACCCCACCGTGCAATTGCTCAACACCGCAGGTGTGTTCGCCGCAGGCTTCCTGATGCGCCCCATCGGTGGCTGGATCTTCGGCCGCCTGGCCGACCGCCACGGGCGCAAGAATTCGCTGATGATCTCGGTGCTGATGATGTGCTTCGGCTCCTTGATGATCGCCTGCCTGCCGACCTACGCCAGCATCGGCGCCTGGGCACCGGCGCTGCTGTTGCTGGCCCGCCTGATCCAGGGCCTGTCGGTCGGTGGCGAGTACGGCACCACCGCCACCTACATGAGTGAGGTGGCCCTGCGCGGCCAGCGCGGCTTCTTCGCCTCGTTCCAGTACGTCACCCTGATCGGCGGCCAGTTGCTGGCGGTACTGGTGGTGGTGATCCTGCAGCAACTGCTGAGCGAGGACGAGCTGCGCGCCTGGGGCTGGCGCATTCCTTTCGTGGTCGGCGCCATCGCTGCGCTGATCTCGCTGATGCTGCGCCGTTCGCTGCACGAGACCAGCAGCGCCGAAACCCGCAAGGACAAGGACGCCGGCTCGATCAAGGGCCTGTTCCGCAACCACGCTGCGGCCTTCATCACCGTGCTCGGCTACACCGCCGGTGGCTCGCTGATCTTCTACACCTTCACCACCTACATGCAGAAGTACCTGGTCAATACCGCCGGCATGACGGCAAAGAACGCCAGCTTCGTGATGACCGGTGCACTGTTCCTGTTCATGGTGCTGCAGCCGTTCTTCGGCATGCTCTCAGACCGCATCGGCCGACGTAACTCGATGCTGCTGTTCGGCGCCCTGGGTACGATTTTCACCGTCCCTCTGCTGATGGCCCTGAAAACCGTGAGCAGCCCATTCATGGCCTTCGTGCTGGTGACCCTGGCGCTGTGCATCGTCAGTTTCTACACCTCGATCAGCGGCCTGGTGAAGGCCGAGATGTTCCCGCCGCAGGTGCGCGCGCTGGGTGTGGGCCTCGCCTACGCCGTGGCCAACGCGCTGTTCGGCGGCTCGGCCGAGTACGTGGCCCTGGGCTTGAAAACCATGGGCATGGAGAACACCTTCTACTGGTACGTGACCGCCATGATGGCGATTGCCTTCCTGTTCAGCCTGCGGCTGCCGAAACAAGCGGCGTACCTGCACCATGACGACTAAGGACGCTGCATGAGCAACCAACTGTTCGACGCCTACTTCACCGCCCCGGCCATGCGCGAGGTGTTTTCCGACCGGGGTCGCCTGCAGGGCATGCTCGACTTCGAGGCGGCGCTGGCCCGTGCCGAGGCCGGTGCCGGGTTGGTGCCGCACAGTGCGGTGGCAGCCATCGAGGCCGCTTGCCAGGCCGAGCGCTATGATGTCCGCGCGCTGGCCGATGCCATCGCCACGGCGGGCAATTCGGCCATCCCTCTGGTCAAGGCATTGGGCAAGGTGATTGCCAGCGGCGTACCGGAAGCGGAGCGCTACGTCCACCTTGGCGCCACCAGCCAGGATGCCATGGATACCGGTCTGGTCCTGCAGCTGCGCGCAGCGCTCGAACTGATCGAAACCGACCTCGCCAAGCTGGCCGACACATTGGCGCACCAGGCTCTGCAACACGCCGACACGCCCCTGGTGGGCCGTACCTGGCTGCAGCACGCCACGCCGGTCACCCTGGGCATGAAGCTGGCGGGTGTGCTCGGTGCCCTCACACGCCACCGCCAACGGTTGCAGGAGCTGCGCCCGCGCTTGCTGGTGCTGCAGTTCGGTGGCGCCTCCGGCAGCCTGGCGGCCCTGGGCAGCAAGGCCATGCCGGTCGCCGAAGCCCTGGCCGAACACCTCAGGCTGAGCCTGCCGGAACAGCCCTGGCACACCCAGCGCGATCGCCTGGTGGAGTTTGCCTCGGTGCTCGGCCTGATCGCCGGCAGCCTGGGCAAGTTCGGCCGCGACATCAGCCTGCTGATGCAGACCGAGGCGGGCGAGGTATTCGAGCCTTCCGCGCCCGGCAAGGGCGGCTCATCGACCATGCCGCACAAACGCAACCCGGTGGGTGCGGCGGTGCTGATCGGTGCCGCCACCCGTGTTCCGGGCCTGCTTTCGACCCTGTTCGCCGCCATGCCCCAGGAGCACGAGCGCAGCCTGGGGTTGTGGCATGCCGAGTGGGAAACACTGCCGGATATCTGCTGCCTGGTGTCCGGGGCCCTGCGCCAGGCCCAGGTGATCGCCGAAGGCATGGAGGTTGACGCCGAGCGCATGCGCCGCAACCTCGACCTGACCCAGGGCCTGGTGCTGGCCGAGGCGGTGAGCATCGTCCTGGCCCAGCGCCTGGGCCGTGACCGTGCCCACCATCTGCTGGAGCAATGCTGCCAGCGCGCCGTGGCCGAACAGCGCCACCTGCGCGCTGTGCTGGGCGACGAGCCGCAGGTCAGCGCCGAGCTTTCGGCAGAAGAACTCGATCGCCTGCTCGACCCTGCCCATTACCTCGGCCAGGCCCGCGTCTGGGTGGCGCGGGCGGTGGCTGAACATCAACGTTTCACTGCCTGAAGGAGACCGCTGTGGCGCAATTGCAACTGGCCGATGGCGTACTGAATTATCAAATCGATGGCCCGGAAGATGCCCCGGTGCTGGTGCTGTCCAACTCGCTCGGCACCGACCTGGGCATGTGGGACAGCCAGATTCCGCTGTGGAGCGAGTACCTGCGCGTGCTGCGCTACGACACCCGTGGCCATGGCGCCTCGCTGGTGACCGAGGGCCCGTACAGCATCGGGCAACTGGGGCGCGATGTGCTGGCCCTGCTCGATGCGCTGGATATTCCCCACGCACACTTCGTCGGCCTGTCCATGGGTGGCCTGATCGGCCAGTGGCTGGGGATCCATGCCGGCCCGCGCCTGCACAGCCTGACCCTGTGCAACACGGCGGCGAAGATCGCCAACGACGAGGTCTGGAACAGCCGTATCGACACGGTGCTCAAAGGCGGTCAGCAAGCCATGGCCGACCTGCGCGATGCGTCCATCGCCCGCTGGTTCACCCCCGCTTTTGCCCAGGCCCAGCCGCAGCAGGCGCAGCGCATCTGCCAGATGCTCGCGCAGACTTCGCCCCAGGGTTACGCCGCCAATTGCGCAGCCGTGCGTGATGCCGATTTCCGCGAGCAACTGAACCGCATCCAGGTGCCGACGCTGATCGTCGCCGGGACTGAAGACGCGGTGACCACGCCTGAGCATGGCCGCTTCATGCAGGCCAACATCGTCGGCGCCACCTATGCCGAGTTCCCGGCTGCGCACCTGTCCAACGTCGAGGTCGGCGAGGCGTTCAGCCGCCGCGTGCTCGACTTCCTGCTGGCCCGCTGAGGAGTCCGCCATGGACGAGAAACAACGTTACGATGCCGGCATGCAGGTGCGTCGCGCGGTGCTCGGCGATGCCCATGTGGACCGCAGCCTGGAGAAGCTCAACGACTTCAACGGCGAGTTCCAGGAAATGATCACCCGCCATGCCTGGGGCGATATCTGGACCCGCCCAGGGTTGCCGCGACACACCCGCAGCCTGATCACCATCGCCATGCTGATCGGCATGAACCGCAACGATGAACTCAAGCTGCACCTGCGTGCGGCAGCCAACAACGGCGTGACCCGCGACGAGATCAAGGAAGTGCTGATGCAGAGCGCGATCTATTGCGGCATTCCAGCGGCCAATGCCACCTTCCACCTGGCGGAGTCGGTGTGGGATGAGTTGGGTGTGGAGTCGCGCCAGGGTTGAGATTCGCTGGGCTTTTCGGGCCCTATCGCCGGCTTGCCGGCGATAGGGCCAGTGAATCCTACAAGGCAGCTTTCTTCTGCCGCAGCGCCACCGGCCCGGCATTGGCCTCCACCGCCCGCTTCAGGTCAGGCCACAGCCCAAGCATGAACCCGGCTTCTGCCACCACGAACAGCGGCCCGATGATCAACCCGCTGACATCGTCGACGAATGCCGGCTTGCGCCCTTCGTAATAGTGGCCGACGAACTGGATGATCCAGCCCACCACGAAAGCCCCCAGCCCGGCACTGAGCCACAGCGCGGTACTTTGCACTGCCAGCACCTGGCCAACCCACAGGCACAGCCCCAGCAGCAAACCCATCACCAGCCCGAAGCGTCGGTCCAGGCGCAGGTAGAACCAGACTGAAGCCGCAGCAGCGAGCAAGGCCGGCGACAGCCACATGCCTGCCACATCCCAGCCCGGGCGTGAGAGCAATACGGTGACCGCCAGCACGATCAGCGGAATACCGACGAAGTGGGTGGCAATGTTGCGTGGATCGCGGTGATAGGCGGCGTATTGGCTCAAGTGTTCGACGAGGTTTTTCATTGTTGTTCCTCCCGGGGCAGCCGAAAGCCCACTATTGCTGAGAATAGCTTGCAGTCGAACCATCATCAGTTCAGTGAATGGCAGCAGCTCGCAGCGGCGCATCCAGCCCCACCAGGGTCTCGATCATCGCTCGTGCGGCTGGTGACAGGCGGTATCCGCTGCGGCTGACCACGCCGCAGCGCACGCTCAGCACCTCGAGCGCCGGTGGCAGGTTGCGCCAGTGCAGGCGTACCAGGCTTCCCTCGGCCAGGTCGTCGGCCACCGCTTCCTCGCTGGCGGTGCCTATCGCATCACTGGCCAGCACGACGCTGCGCAGCACGGCCAGGTGTTCGGTCTGCAGGTGCGGGGTGAAGTCGCTGCGCCCGCTCAGATTGGCCAGGCGCTTGCGTACACCCGGTGTGAGCAGGGCGCTGGCCAGGGGGTAGGCGAACAGGTCGTTGGTCGACAAGCTGTCCTTGGCCAGCAGGGGATGGCCGGGGCGGCAGAAGAACAGGCCCGGGCGCGGGCTGAGGGGGGCGGTGTGGAAGTTGGGGTCGGCTTCGAAGGGACGAACGTCGTCGACGAAGAATTCGATCTGCTCCCGGCGCAGCGCCTGGCCGAGGCGTTCGCCGTTGTCGACCAGCAATGAGGTGCGGATCCCGGGGTGGCGGGCGATGAAGTGCTGCAAGGCATCGGGTACCAGGCGCACCGCCAGGGCAGGGCCGCTGCCGAAATGCAGTTCGCCCGCGTCGAGCTTGGTCATCTGCAGCACATCGTTGCTCAGCTGCGCAGCACCCTGGACCAGCCGCCGTGCGTGCTGCAACACCACCAGGCCTTCAGGCGTCGGGGGCAGGGCCTTGCTGGCGCGGTCGACCAGTGGGCAGCCGAAGGTTTGCTCCAGGCCCTGGATGGCCCGGCTGAAGGCAGGTTGGGTGATACCCATGGCTTCGGCGGCGCGGACGAAACTGCGGTATTCGGTGAGGGCGATGAAGTAGCGCAGTTGACGAAGATCCATGTCGAGGCTCTGCGGTTGGAACAGAGGTCGATTTAAGCGGCATACCATTTATGCCGTCAACGAAGGATTAATTTAGCATCTATTCCTTTTGGTTATTTAGCATCATCGCGGGCAAACCCGGACCCTGTAGGAGCGGGCTTGCCCGCGATGAGGCCGGCAACGTCACAGCAGATTCAACGGATAACTCACAATCAAGCGGTTCTCATCGAACGAGTTGGTGCTGAAATCCCGACGCATCGTGGAATTGCGCCATTTCACCGACAAGTCCTTGAACGACCCCGATTGCACCACATAGGCAAGCTCCGTCTCCCGCGCCCATTCCTTGCCGTCTTCAATACCACCCGCCATCACATTGTCGCCCTTGATGTAGCGGTTCATCAGGGTCAGCCCGGGAATGCCGATACTGACGAAATTGAAGTCATGGCGCACCTGCCAGGAACGTTCCTTGGCGTTGTCGAAGCTTGAGTTGTAGCTGTCGTTGGCCAGCGTGCCACCGCTGGTGCCGTTGACCCGCAACCAGGCGTCATCGCCACTGACTTTCTGCAGGCCGACGTAGAAGGTATTGCCCTTGTAGCGTGCCGACAGCATCGCCGAAGCCGTGCGGTTGTCGAGCTGGCCGGCGCGCTCGGCGCCGTCTTCCTTGCCGATGAAGTAGCCCAGGTTGGCGCCGAGGGTCCATTCGCCCAATGGCTGGCTGTGGACCAGGTTGAGGTACTGCTGGCGGTAGATGTCCTTGAGCTGGGCATCCCACAGGCCGATCAGGGTGCGCTTGTCGTTGAAGGTATATTCACCGCCTCCGAAGTTGAAGCGGTTGGAGGTGAAGGCCGCGCGGCCGTTGAGCGACATGTCTTCCATGCTGGCGTCATTGCGCGGGCTGTTGCCGCGGAACTGGCCGGCATACAGGGTGAGGCCGTCGATTTCCCTGGAGGTGAGCTGGCCGCCGCGGAAGGTCTGGGGCAGCGAGCGCCCATCGTCCGAGCGCAGGATCGGCAATACCGGCATCCATTCGCCCACCTTCAGTTCGGTCTCGGACAGCTTGGCCTTCAAGGCCACGCCGAGGCGGCCGAAGTCGTCGGCAGGGCGGCCATCGTCGTGCACCGGTAGCAGGTGGGTGTTGGTGGTGCCTTTGCCGCCATCGAGCTTGACCGAGTACATGCCCAGCACGTCGACACCGAAGCCGACGGCGCCCTGGGTGAAGCCCGAGCGAGCATCGAGGATGAAGCTCTGGGTCCATTCCTCACCCTTTGCCTGGGGATGGGCCGGGTCGACGAAATTGCGGTTGATGTAGAAGTTGCGCAGGTTGAGGCTGGCCTTGGCGTCCTCCATGAAACCGCCTTCGGCGGCCAACACGGGGAGGGCGCAGGACATGGCCAACAAGCCGGGCAGCAGCTGGCGTGCGGGTTGCAAAGTGCTCATCGGTGGTGGATCTCTTGTTTTTATTGGCGAGCCGGTGCGCTGCAGGGTGCGGCCTGCAGGGCGGGGCTGTTTGATGAACCAGGGCAACGTTGCAAGAAGGATGGTGCGGGGTAGGGCGCTGAGGAGGCAATTCGCCGCAAGCGGAACAGGGCGATAATCGAACGGAATGTTCCAGTTGGTTAATTGTTTGCCGTACACGATCCCTGTGGGAGCCGGCTTGCCGGCGATGAGGCAGGAGCAGGCAGACTTGGATAGCCTGTCAGGGCCCTATCGCCGGCAAGCCGGCTCCCACAGAGGGATCGTGCAAGCGTTAGGATTTTTTCAGACAGCTGAAAACAAAAAGCCCACCGCGAGGGTGGGCTTGAGTGACCGACAGAACGATCAGCTGTTCGGCGTATCCACCGATGCCTGCTGGTTGGCCTGCCCGGTCTGCTCGTACCAGCCACCGCCGAGCGCCTTGTACAGGTTGACCTCGCTGGTCAGCTGCGAGAGGCGGTCGGTGATCAGCGACTGCTGGGCACTGAACAGGTTGCGCTGGGCGTCGAGGAAGGTCAGGTTGCTGTCGATGCCGATGCGGTAGCGACGCTCTGCCAGGCGGTAGTAATCCTGGTTCGCCTGCACCAGGTCGCGTTGCGCCTGCAGCTGTTCCTCGAAGGTCTTGCGCGACGCCAGGCCATCGGAAACTTCCTGGAAGGCTGTCTGGATGGTCTTTTCGTAGCGGGCGACGTTGATGTCCTTCTGGATCTTCGAGTAGTCCAGGCTGGCCTTCAGGCTGCCGGCGTTGAAGATCGGCAGGTTGATCTGTGGCTGGAACAACCAGGTGCCTTGGCCACCCGAGAACAGGTGACCCATGTCGGGGCTCAGGCTGCCGGCGTTGGCGGTCAGGCTCACGCTCGGGAAGAACGCTGCGCGCGCAGCGCCGATATTGGCGTTCGCGGCCTTGAGCAGGTGCTCGGCTTCCTGGATGTCCGGGCGGCGCTGGAGCACGTCCGACGACAGCCCGGCCGGTACTTCGGCCAGTTGGTCGGCATTGAGTTCCAGGGGCTTGGCCAGGTCGGCAGGAATGCCGGTACCGATCAGCACAGCCAGGCTGTTGGCGTCCTGGGCGACCAGGCGCTGGTACTGCGAGTACTTGACTCGCGCGCCTTCCACGGCGGTGCGCGCCTGGCTGACATCGAGTGCCGACGCCACGCCCACCTCATTGCTGCGGCGGGTCAGGTTGTAGCTTTCCTCGTAGGTCTTCAGCGTGTCTTCGGTCAGCTTGAACAGCGCCTGGTCGGCCTGCCAGGTGTAGTAGGCGTTGGCCACGCTGGCCACCAGGGCGATTTGCGTGGAGCGGCGCGCCTGCTCGCTGGACAGGTAGGTTTCCAGGGCTTGCTCGGTCAGGCTGCGCACCCGGCCGAACAGGTCCAGCTCATAGGCACTGACGCCCAAAGTGGCCGAATACTGGCTGGTGATGCCGGATTCGCCGGTCTGCGACATGTTCGCCGGGACCCGTTGACGGCTGCCGCTGCCATCGGCCGAAACGGCCGGGAACAGGTCGGCCCGCTGGATGCGGTACTGGGCACGGTAGGCTTCGAGGTTCAACGCCGCGACGCGCAGGTCGCGGTTGTTGACCAGCGAGGTCTGGATCAGCTGCTGCAGCGCCGGGTCGTGGAAGAACTGGCGCCAGCCTTGTTCGGCGGCGGCCACGTCGGCCGACTGGGCCGGCGAGTACGCAGGGCCTTGCGGCCACTGCGCAGCCACCGGCGACTCCGGAGTCTGGTAGTCGGGTATCAGCGAGCAGCCGCCCAGGATGAAAGCGGTTACCGCCAGGGACAGCAAGGACTTGGTCATTGCCCAGCCTCATAACGTGGAGTTTCAGGGGTGGCGTGTGCTTCCGGCTCTTTGCTGCCGAACAGCGACGACACTGCGACGAAGAATAGCGGTACCCAGAAGATCGCCAGCACGGTGGCGCTGATCATGCCGCCGATCACACCGGTGCCGATGGCGTGCTGGCTGCCGGCGCCCGCGCCGCTGGCGATGGTCAACGGTACCACGCCGAGGATGAACGCCAGCGAGGTCATGATGATCGGGCGCAGACGCATGCGGCACGCTTCGATCGCTGCGTCATACAGGCTGCGGCCCTGCTCGTGCAGTTCCTTGGCGAATTCGACGATCAGGATCGCGTTCTTCGCCGCCAGGCCGATGGTGGTCAACAGGCCGACCAGGAAGTACACGTCGTTGGACAACCCGCGCAGGCTGGTGGCGACCAGTGCACCGATGATACCCAGTGGCACCACCAGCACGACCGCGATCGGGATCGACCAGCTTTCGTACAGGGCTGCCAGGCAGAGGAACACGAACAGTACCGACAGGGCGAACAGCGCAGGCATCTGCGAGCCGGAGAGTTTTTCCTCGTAGGACATGCCGGTCCAGGAGAAGCCGATGCCGTCAGGCAGCTCGCCAGCGATGCGCTCCACCTCGGCCATGGCTTCACCGGTGCTGTAGCCCGGGGCCGGTGCACCGAGGATTTCCATCGCCTCGACGCCGTTGTAGCGCGACAGCTTCGGCGATCCGTAGCTCCACTCGCCCTTGGCGAAGGAGGAGAACGGCACCATCTCGCCTTTACCGTTGCGCACGTACCACTTCTGCAGGTCTTCCGGGCTCATCCGCGAATTCGGCTCGCCCTGGATGTACACCTTCTTGACCCGACCGCGGTCGATGAAGTCGTTGACGTAGCTGGCACCGAGGGCAATCGACAGGGTGTTGTTGATGTCGGCGATGGTCACGCCCAGGGCGCTGGCACGCTCGTCATCGATGGTCAGCTGGTACTGCGGCTCATCGTTCAGGCCGTTCGGGCGCACGGCACTGAGCACCTTGCTCTGCGCGGCCTTGGCCAGGAACTGGTTGCGCGCTTCCATGAGTTTTTCATGGCCGACACCGCCACGGTCCTGGAGGAACACGTCGAAGCCGGTGGCGTTACCCAGTTCGAGTACCGCAGGCGGGGCGAAGGCGAACACCATCGCATCGCGGAAGGTGAAGAAATGCTGCTGGGCACGCTGGGCCAGGGCGAACACGCTGTTCTCCTTGGAGCGCTCGTCCCATGGCTTGAGCATGATGAACGCCATGCCCGAGCTCTGGCCACGACCGGCGAAGTTGAAGCCGTTGACGGTGAACACCGAGGCAACGGTATCGCCTTCTTCCTTGAGCAGGTACTCGCGCATCTGGTCGACCACCACCTGGGTGCGCTCGGCACTGGAGCCGGCCGGGGTCTGTACCTGGGCGAACAGTACGCCCTGGTCTTCCTCGGGCAGGAACGCGGTGGGGATACGGGCGAACAGCCAGATCATGCCGACCACGATCAGGGCGTAGGCGAGCAGGAACGGCAGCTTGTTGCGCAGGATGGTGCCGACGCTGCGCTCGTAGCCTTCCACGCTGCGGTCGAAGTTGCGGTTGAACCAGCCAAAGAAGCCGCGCTTGGCCACATGGTGCTCGCCCTTCTTCAGCGGCTTGAGCATGGTGGCGCACAGCGCCGGGGTGAAGATCAGGGCCACCAGCACCGACAGGCCCATGGCCGAGACGATGGTGATGGAGAACTGGCGGTAGATCACACCGGTGGAGCCGCCGAAGAAGGCCATGGGCAGCAGTACCGCCGACAGCACCAGGGCGATACCCACCAGCGCTCCCTGGATCTGCTCCATGGAACGCTTGGTCGCCTCCTTGGGCGGCAAGCCTTCCTCGGACATGACCCGCTCGACGTTCTCCACCACGACGATGGCATCGTCCACCAGCAAGCCGATGGCCAGAACCATGGCGAACATGGTCAGGGTGTTGATGCTGAAGCCTGCGGCGGCGAGGATGCCGAAGGTGCCGAGCAATACCACCGGAACGGTCATGGTGGTGATGACGGTGGCACGGAAGTTCTGCAGGAACAGGTACATCACCAGGAACACCAGGACCACGGCTTCGATCAGGGTGTGGATCACCCCGCTGATCGATTCGGTGACCACTGGCGTGGTGTCATACGGGAACACTGCTTTCACGCCCGGCGGGAAGAACGGCTCCAGGTCGGAGACGGTCTTGCGCAGGGCCCTGGCCGTGTCGAGGGCGTTGGCGCCGGTGGCCAGCTTGACTGCCAGGCCCGAGGCCGGCTTGCCGTTGAACTGGGCGCTGACGGCGTAGTTCTCGCCACCCAGGCCAACCTGGGCGACATCACTCAGGCGTACTTGCGAGCCATCCTTGTTGACCTTGAGCAGGATCTTCTCGAACTGCTCGGCGGTCTGCAGACGGGTCTTGCCGATGATGGTGGCGTTGAGCTGGGTACCGGGCAGGGCAGGCAGGCCGCCGAGCTGGCCGGAGGATACCTGGACGTTCTGCGCGGCAACGGCGGTCTTGACGTCGACCGGGGTCAGCTGGAACTTGTTCAGCTTGGCCGGATCGAGCCAGATACGCATGGCGTACTGTGCACCGAACACCTGGAAGTCACCGACACCGGCGGTACGCGAGATCGGGTCCTGCATGTTGGAAACGATGTAGTTCGCCAGGTCGTCCTTGGTCATGCTGCCGTCTTCGGACACCAGACCGATCACCAGCAGGAAGTTCTTCACTGCCTTGGTGACGCGGATACCTTGCTGCTGCACTTCCTGCGGCAGCAGCGGGGTGGCCAGGTTCAGCTTGTTCTGCACCTGGACCTGCGCGGTATCAGGGTTGGTGCCCTGCTCGAAGGTGGCGGTAATGGTCATGCTGCCGTCGGAGTTGCTCTCCGAAGACACATAACGCAGGTTGTCGATACCGTTGAGCTGCTGCTCGATGACCTGCACCACGGTGTCCTGCACGGTCTGCGCCGAGGCGCCCGGGTAGGTCACGGAGATGGCGATGGCCGGTGGCGCGATGCTGGGGTACTGTTGACCGGCAGCTTCAGGATCGACAAGGCGCCGACCAGCATGATCACCAAGGCGATCACCCAGGCGAAGATCGGGCGATCGATAAAGAACTTCGACATGGTTTACTCCGCTTTGGCGTCTGCTTTGGCCGCGCTGGCCTGATCAGGGCCGGCCGGCTTCTTGACGTTGGTCGCATCGCTGACCGTGACCTCGACACCTGGGCGTACGTACTGCAGGCCTTCGGTGATCAGGCGGTCGCCCGGGTTCAGGCCTTCCTCGATCAGCCAATCGCTGCCCAGGGTGCGGCTGGCCTTGAGCTGGCGCAGTTCGACCTTGTTCGCCTGGTTGACCACCAGCGCGGTAGGGGCGCCCTTGAGGTCACGGGTCACGCCTTGCTGCGGCGCCAGGATGGCATTGCTGTTGACCCCGGCCTTGAGCCGCGCATGCACGAACATGCCTGGCAGCAGGGTGTGATCGGGGTTCGGGAAGATGGCGCGCAGGGTCACGGAACCGGTGGTCTCGTCGACCGCGACTTCCGAGAACTCCAGGCGACCTTCCTGGGTGAACAGGCTGCCGTCCTCCAGCACCAACTGTACCGACGCGGCGTTATTGCCGGCCTTCTGCAGTTGGCCGCTTTCCAGCTCACGGCGCAGCTTGAGCAGCTCGGCGGTGGACTGGGTGACATCGACGTAGATCGGGTCGAGCTGCTGGATGGTGGCCATGGCGTTGGTCTGGCCGTTGCTCACCAGTGCACCTTCGGTGAACGAGGAGCGGCCGATGCGGCCGCTGATAGGCGCCAGCACCTTGGTATAGCGCAGGTCGATCTGCGCACTCTTGAGCGATGCATCGGCCTGCAATCGTTTGGCATTGGCATCGTCGTATTCCTGCTTGGAGACTGCCTGCTCGACGATCAGTTGCTTGTAGCGCTCGGCCAGCGAGCGGGTCGCCTGCAGGTTGGCCTGGGCGTTGGCCAGGTTGGCCTCGTACACCGCAGGGTCGATCTGGTAGAGCTGCTGGCCTTCCTTGACCTCGCTACCTTCCTTGAACAGGCGCTTGAGGATGATGCCATTGACCTGCGGGCGCACTTCGGCGACGCGGTAGGCACTGGTGCGCCCCGGCAGTTCCGAGGTCAGGGTGAAGGCTTGCGCTTGCAAGGTGACGACGCCGACCAGAGGAGCCTGCGCTGCGGGCGCGGCTTCTTCTTTCTTGCAGCCACTTAGCAGGGTTGCCAGGGCGACGGCGGAAACCAGAGCGGTAACGGCTGGCTTGAATTGCATGTGATCCTCGGGTCGCTGGAGCAGGGAGGCGCTCAAGAGTAATGGAAGAGTCTTTATCGGAGTAGCTTACTAACGAATATACTTACATTCACGGTTGTTTGTAAATAGCGCTGGGTGGTAGTAGATGACCACCCCAGCCGTCGATTAGCCCATCCGGCAGGCGCCCAGAAGAGGTGCCCCCGGCGGATTTCCCCCAGGCGCAGTGCCTGCGGGCCCAGATGAGGTCGTACTGCCATGGTCCGTCGAACCAAAGAAGAAGCCCAGGAGACCCGCGCCCAGATCATCGAGGCCGCGGAACGGGCCTTCTACAAGCGCGGGGTCGCGCGTACCACGCTGGCCGAAATCGCCGAGCTGGCGGGCGTGACCCGGGGGGCTATCTACTGGCACTTCAACAACAAGGCCGAGCTGGTGCAGGCCTTGCTGGACAGCCTGCACGAAACCCATGACCACCTGGCGCGCGCTAGCGAAAGCGAAGACGAACTGGACCCGCTGGGCTGCATGCGCAAATTGTTGCTGCAAGTGTTCAACGAGCTGGTGCTCGACGCGCGAACGCGGCGTATCAATGAGATCTTGCATCACAAGTGCGAGTTCACCGACGACATGTGTGAAATTCGCCAGCAGCGCCAGGGTGCGGTGCTGGACTGCCACGAGGGCATTACCTTGGCGCTGGCCAATGCCGTGCGCCGTGAACAGTTGCCGGCCGGGCTGGATGTCGAGCGCGCGGCGGTCACCTTGTTTGCCTATGTCGATGGCCTGATCGGGCGCTGGTTGCTGCTGCCCGACAGCTTCGACCTGCTGGGCGGTGCCGAGCAATGGGTCGACACCGGGCTGGATATGCTGCGCTTGAGCCCCGCGCTGCGCAAATGACACTTTGTTAAGGTTTGTGAGGAAGTGTTTCCCTTCTTCATTAAGCAGGGATTAAACCCGTCTTCGGTGGGAGCCGGCTTGCCGGCGATTGAGGCGCAAAGCGCCCCCAAGACCTAGCGCCCACGCAACTGCCGGTCCGGCAACGCCACCGCTGCCAACAACGCTACAACGGCCACCGCAGCACTGCCCATCAGCAGATGACGGAACGTTTCCACCAGCCGCGCCTGCATCGCCGGCTCCGGCTCACCCGTCTGCAGACTCCCTAGCAATGGATTGCCCAGCACTTCAAGCCCGCCCTGATGCAGCAGCGCCAGCAGCAGGCTGGACATGCACGCCACCCCCAAGGCCCCGCCCAGCGAGCGGAACAGGTTGGTAGTGCTGGTGGCCACGCCGATGTCCTTGATGCCCACTGCGCTTTGCGTGCCCACCAATGAGGTCGGGAACTGCAAGCCGCAGGCGAACCCGGTCAACAGCATGAACACGCCGCTGAGCAGAACGGACTGCACTGGGGTGATGGCCATGGCGAAGATGGCCATCGGCATCAATATCGCACCGGCAAGGATCTGCGGCTTGTAGCGACCGGTGAAGGTGGTCATCCGCCCGCCGATAAAGGCCCCCATGGGCAGGCCGATGGCCAGCGGCAACAGGTGCAGCGCGGCGCTGTCGGCGCCGGCACCGGTAATGCCCTGGTAGCGCAGGGGCATCAGCATGGTCAGCGAGATCGACTGGAAGCTGGCGAAGAAGATCACCCCCCAGCACAGCACGGCGACCCGGTTGCCGAACAGGTCCAGCGGCAGCAGGGGCTCCTGGCAGCGACGCTCATGGCCGATGAACAGCGCCAGGCCAAGGCCGGCGCAGATGAACAGGGCCAGCACGGGTGCCGCGGTCCACCCCTGGCCCTGGCCCACCAGTGTGATACCCAGCAGCAGGCTTCCCAGGCCGAGGATCAGCAGCAGCGCGCCCGTATAGTCGACCTGGGCGTTTCGGCGCTGCGTTGGCACGCCGGCCAGGGCCCGGCGAATGGCCCACAAGGCGACCAGCCCCAGCGGAAGGTTGATCCAGAATACCCAGCGCCACGACAGGTACTCGGTCAGCCAGCCGCCAAGCACTGGCCCGGCCACGCTGGCCACGGCGTACATGCTGCTGAAATAGCCCTGGTAGCGGCCACGTTCGCGCGGCGGGACGAACTCGCCGATGATCGCCTGGCTTACCGAAACCATGCCGCCCGCGCCGATGCCTTGCAGCACCCGCGCCACCACCAGTTGCTGCATGTCCTGGGCCAGCGCACAGGCGATCGAGGCCAGGGTGAACAGGCTGATACCGGTGAGGATCATACGCCGGCGGCCATACAGGTCACCCAGCTTGCCGTAGATGGGCACGGCCACGGTCATCGCCACCATGTAGCCGGAGATCACCCAGGCCAGTAGGCCGACATCGTTGAACTGGGCCGAGATGGCGGGCAGTGAAACGGCGACGATGGTCTGGTCCAGGGCGCCAAGGAAAATGGCCAGCATCAGGGCCGTGAGCACGTTGCGCAGGTCGGTGGGGGGCAGGGCGGCGGTCACGGGGCTTACCTTGTCAGGGCTGGAGCGGATGGCAAGGATTGTAACGCGACTTAGGTAGCTTCCTATGTACTATCTGCATCCCCTATGCAAGATCGGCATTGGCGCATTCATCCAGTGCTGCATGGCCGCGTGATATCGTGGCTGTACCGCAGAAGCTGAAATCCGGGGCTTGCACCAGCATGGTGCATTTAAAAGCCACCGGTTTTTTTGTCGCTGTCTCCCACACCTTTTATTCCTCTGCCTGCATGTCGAGCATGACCGCCCAGATGGCGACGGTTGGAACAGGTCAGGTAGAACCGATTCAGGGGTCGGTAGCAACCGTTCTATTTTTACCTATTAGCGGAGTGATCATGCCCAAGGCTTCCCATCAAGATCTGCGTTTTGCCTTCCGCGAGCTGCTCGCTTCAGGTTCCTGCTATCACACCGCTTCCGTGTTCGATCCGATGTCGGCGCGCATTGCCGCCGACCTGGGTTTCGAAGTCGGGATCCTTGGCGGTTCGGTCGCGTCCTTGCAGGTGCTGGCGGCGCCGGACTTCGCCCTGATCACCCTGAGCGAGTTCGTCGAGCAGGCCACCCGTATCGGCCGTATCGCCCAGCTGCCGGTGCTGGCCGATGCCGACCATGGCTACGGCAATGCGCTCAATGTGATGCGCACGGTCATCGAACTCGAGCGCGCCGGCGTGGCGGCGCTGACCATCGAAGACACGCTGCTGCCAGCCCAGTTCGGGCGCAAGTCCACCGACCTGATTCCGGTCGACGAGGGCGTGGGCAAGATCCGCGCGGCGCTGGAGGCGCGGGTGGATTCCTCGCTGTCGATCATTGCCCGGACCAACGCCGGCGTGCTCAGCACCGAGGAAATCATCGTGCGCACCCAGAGCTACCAGAAAGCGGGTGCCGACGGCATCTGCATGGTCGGCGTGAAGGACTTCGAGCAACTGGAGCAGATCGCCGAGCACCTGACCGTACCGTTGATGCTGGTGACCTACGCCAACCCCAACCTGCGTGACGACGAGCGCCTGGCGCGCCTTGGCGTGCGTATCGTGGTCGATGGCCACGCTGCGTACTTCGCCGCGATCAAGGCCACCTACGACTGCCTGCGCCTGCAGCGTGGGCAGCAGAACAAGTCCGAAAACCTCAGCGCCACCGAGCTCTCGCACACCTACACCCAGCCTGAGGACTACATCCGCTGGGCCAAGGAATACATGAGCGTCGAGGAGTGAGCGGTTGCCCCGGTTGCTGAGTCGTGTTTCTCGCGGATAAATCCGCTCCTGCAAAGACTGCATCGAGCGCGTAGAAGCGGATTCATCCGCGAGAGGCCCTCACGGCTCAACCCGACTCTGCAACCAATCCATCAGCTCGACCAATCCAGGCGGCATGTTCCTGGCCTGGCAGGCCAGGTAGTAACCCTTGCCTGTCAGCACCTTCAGCCCGAAGGGCATGCACAGCCTGCCGCTTTTCAGGTCATCACCGATCAATGCCCAGTCACCAATGGCCACTCCAGTTCCTTGCGAGGCCATCGCCATGGCCATGTCCAATGTTTCGAAATGCTGCCTTGGCCCTTGGGTTTCGAGGTTCGCACCAGCGGCCAGCAGCCACAGGCGCCAGTCATGCTCGTCACGAGAGGGGTGCAGCAACATGTGACGCTTGAGGTCTTCGTTGGTCTTCAGCGGTACCGGCCCCGCCAGCAGCGATGGCGCGCACACCGGGGTGAGTTGTTCATCGAACAGCTTACGCACATGCAGCCCATGGTTCGGCGCATTGCCATAGACCACCGCGGCATCGAAGCCTTCATGACGAAAATCCACCCCGTGTTGCACGGTGGTGGTCAGCTCCACCGGCACGTCGGGGCGCAATGCCTGCCATTCCATCAGCCGCGGCAGCAACCAGCGCATCACGCAGGTAGGGGCCTTGAGCTGCAAGGCGGCGCTGCGCCCACCCACTTCGCGCACGCCCTGTTCGATCAAGGCGAATACCTGTTGCACCCGCGGCAGCCAGTCCTGGCCTTCCCGAGTCAGGCTCAGGCCACGGGCCTGGCGCTTGAACAAGGCGTAGCCAAGGTGCTCCTCGAGCCCGGCGATCTGCCGGCTGACCGCACCTTGGGTGATATGCAGCTGCTGCGCGGCACGGGTGAAGTTGCAGTGCTGTGCGGTCACCAGGAACGTGTGCAAGGCGGGGAGGGGCGGGAGTCGTTTCATCAAGTCGAGCCATGATCTCAGGACATGGCTAGTATGTGTTTTTTTGCATTGTGGCGATAGCCGTGCCTTGGGTCCAATGAGCCTAGATTTCCAACAAGATGCAAGGTGAAACCCATGGCAACCTGCGGCGAAGTACTGGTCAAACTCCTTGAAGGCTATGGCGTGGACCATGTCTTCGGCATTCCCGGCGTGCACACCGTGGAGCTGTACCGTGGCCTGGCGGCCTCGTCCATCCGCCACATCACCCCGCGCCATGAGCAGGGCGCTGGCTTCATGGCCGATGGCTATGCGCGAACCCGCGGCAAGCCGGGCGTGTGCTTCATTATCACAGGCCCCGGCATGACCAACATCACCACGGCCATGGGCCAGGCCTACGCCGATTCGATCCCGATGCTGGTGATCTCCAGCGTGCAGTCGCGTGACCAGCTGGGCGGTGGCCGTGGCAAGCTGCACGAGTTGCCCAACCAGGGCGCACTGGTGGCCGGCGTGGCAGCCTTCTCGCAGACCTTGATGAGCGCCGACGACCTGCCGCAGGTTCTGGCCCGCGCCTTTGCCGTGTTCGATGGCGCCCGGCCGCGCCCGGTGCATATCGAGATCCCGCTGGACGTGCTGGTCGAGCCGGCCGACCACCTGCTGCCGGGCCGCCCGGTGCGCAGCAGTCGTGCAGGCGCCGCGCCGCAGGCCGTGGCCGGCATGGCTGAACGCCTGGCCAAGGCCCGCAGACCGCTGATTCTGGCAGGCGGTGGAGCATTGAGCGCGGGCTCGGCGCTGGTGCGCCTGGCCGAGCACCTGCAGGCTCCGGTGGCACTGACCATCAACGCCAAGGGCTTGTTGCCGGCCGGGCACCCGCTGCAGATCGGTTCGACCCAGTCGCTGGTCGCCACCCGGGCGCTGGTGGCCGAAGCCGATGTGGTCCTGGCGATCGGTACCGAGCTTGCCGAAACCGACTATGACGTGACGTTCAAGGGCGGTTTCGAAATCCCGGGCAGCTTGCTGCGGGTCGACATCGACCCGGACCAGACCGTGCGCAACTACCTGCCGGAACTGGCTCTGGTGGCTGATGCGGAACTGGCCGCACAAGCCTTGTTCGACGCCTTGCAGGATCTGCCAGCGCCGACCCGCGACAGCAGCTGGGGTGCGGTTCGCGCGCAGCGTCTGCGTCAATCGCTGGCGGCGAGCTGGGATCAGCCGACCCTGAGCCAGACGCGCCTGCTGACGAGCATCCTGGAGCGCCTGCCGAACGCCATCCTGGTGGGGGATTCGACCCAGCCGGTCTACACCGGCAACCTGACCCTGGACATGGACCACCCGCGCCGCTGGTTCAATGCCTCGACGGGCTACGGCACCTTGGGCTACGCGCTGCCTGCGGCGATGGGCGCCTGGCTGGGCAGTGCCGAGCGGCTGGCCGAGCGTGCGCCGGCGGTGTGCCTGATCGGTGATGGTGGCTTGCAATTCACCCTGCCGGAACTGGCGAGCGTAGTCGAGGCGCAGGTGCCGCTGATCGTGCTGTTGTGGAATAACCAGGGCTATGAAGAGATCAAGAAGTACATGGTCAACCGGGCAATCGAGCCGGTCGGGGTGGATATCCACACCCCGGACTTCATCGGCGTAGCCCGGGCGCTGGGGGCGCAAGCTGAACATGTCGTCGACGTGGAGCAACTGCAGGCTGCCCTGGGGCGGGCAGTGGAGCGCAAGGGGCCGACCTTGATCGAAGTTGACCAGAACCGGTGGCAGGCGGCCGTGGCAGGTTGATGCGCGGTCACTCGGGGAGCAAGTCTTGAAGACTGATGCGAAACCCCTGTGGGAGCCAGCTTGCCGGCGATGAGGTCGGGACAGGCAACGTTGCATTACCTGTCAGGGCCCTATCGCCGGCAAGCCGGCTCCCACAGGTGGTGACGCAAATCAGCCCGCGCTGGCGCGCAGGCGCGCCACATCGCGGATCGGCGGCGCGCCATACAGTCGGCTGTACTCCCGGCTGAACTGCGACGGGCTTTCGTACCCCACCCGATAGCCCGCCACTGCCGCTTCAAGCCCGTCATTGAGCATCAGCCGCCGTGCTTCCTGCAGGCGCAATTGCTTCTGGTACTGCAAGGGGCTCATCGAGGTCACGGCCTTGAAACGATGATGCAAGGTCGAGGTGCTGAGGTTGACCTCCCGCGCCAGGTCCTCGATGCGCAGAGGTTGCTGGAAGTGCTGGTTGAGCCAGGTGATGGCCTGGCAAACCCGGTGCGTCTGGCTGTTGGCCAGGGCAATCTCGTACAAACGGTAGCCTTGAGGCCCTCGCAGCAAACGGTAGAGAATCTCCCGACGAATCAGCGGTGCCAGCATGCCGATGTCGCGCGGCGTGTCCAGCAGGCACACCAGGCGCAACAGAGCGTCCAGCAGCTGTGGGTCGGTTCGTTCCACATACAGCCCACGGCCGGAAGGCAGGTTGGGTACCAGCATCGGCCCGCTCTCGGCGATCAACTGGCTGATCTCGGCCGGGTCGAGGTCCAGGCGCAGGCCAAGGCTTGGGTGCTCCGGGCTGGCATCGAGTTTCACGCCGCTCAACGGCAGGGTAACCGAGACCACCATGTAGTGCAGCGGGTCGTAGGCGTACTGCTCATCACCGAGGAACAGGCTCTTGCTGCCCTGGGCGAGGATGCACAGGGCCGGCTGGGCCAAGGTCGGTACCGAGCGGACATTTTCCGTGTAGCGCACCAGGTAGAGCGCGTCGATGGCCGATGCCGGGCCGTGGATTTCGCCGGCATGCCGGCCGATCAGTTCGGCGAGCTCCTGACGTTGCACCTCCAGGGCCGGATCGAGGGTCGGGGCGGTAGTCATGGTGGCGTTCCTCTGCTGACCGTCGCAGCATAGGTTTGGGCAATGCCGGGCGCTAGTCGAAAGCTGCACGTCGCTTGCCTGATCCTGCCGCGCCGCAGGATCAGGCAAGCGGCGTGCAGTAATGGCCTAACGCGCCGCGCGGGCCAGCCCCTAACCTTGGCAGCCTGGTTAACCGCCCGCGTGCTTCAAGGAGATCGTGCAATGACCCTACCACAACCGGTCACCCACCTGGCTTTCATTCGGGCCAGCAGCGGCCGCTCTGCGGAGCTTGGCGCGCGCCTGCGCGACTTGCTCGAACCTTCGTTGCGCACGCCTGGCTGCCTGAGTTTCAGCGTGCAGCGTTCGCAGGCCGATGCCGACTTGTGGTTGCTCAGCGGTAGCTGGTGCGACCAGCAGGCAATGAGTGGCTATTTCGCTTCCCCGACGCTGGACGTGTTCGGCGAGCTGGTCCAGGACCAGGTCGTCAGCAGCCTGGACCTGCACACCTTCGATTGAATGCCGGACTACACGGGGTAGAATGCCGCCCCTCGATCAACGACGCGGATAGCGACATGGCACGTAGAGAATTCCCGCACTTCGAAGCGGTTTCGGCAATGGTCCCGGTGGAAGGTGGCGGCTACAACGCTGCCATCGCGGTCAAGGCCTTGGGCATGGGCGGCGCCCCGCGCTTTCACAAGGTGCTCGAAGGGCAGGTGTTCAAGGGGGCCGTGGCGGCCGACGAGGCCGCTTGCGCCGAGCTGGAACGCCTCAAGGGCGTTGGCGAAGACGGTGAGCTGATCTGGTGATCACACCAGGGGTCTGCTCATCTTGAACAGGTTGCCCAGTTCGAAGTAGTCCGCAGGGCCTCCGCCGCGCAGGATCGGCTCGGCGGCGGCGGTATCGTAGATACCGTCCTTGAGCAGGTGCTCGGCGATGTGCACCGCGACCACCTCGCCAAGGATCAGCCAGCTCGGCACCAGCGCCTGATCGGCACGCTTGAGCTGGACGATCTGGCTCACTTTGCATTCGAATGCCACCGGCGTTTCACCCACACGCGGCACGCTCACCACGCGCGATGGGGTCGCCGTCAACCCGCTCAACTCGAACTCGTTCACCTGCGCCGGCACCGCTGCACAGCTCTGGTTCATGGCTTCGGCCAGGGGGCGGGTGGCCAGGTTCCAGACGAACTCGCCGGTCTGCTCGATATTGTTCAGGCTGTCTTTGCGCCCGACGCTGCAGAAACCGATGATCGGTGGAATGTAGTTGAAGGCGTTGAAGAAGCTGTAGGGCGCGAGGTTCAAGCGGCCTTCGCTGTCCTGGGAAGAGATCCAGCCGATCGGGCGCGGGCCGACGATGGCATTGAACGGGTCGTGGGGCAGGCCGTGGCCTTTGGCGGGTTCGTAGTAGTACATCTGTTGGGCCTGCTGGCCCTACCTCCTGGTGGACAAGGTGGCTAGTGTGCCAAGCCTGAGCCCGCCTGGAAATGATCAAACCCGGCCGAGGCCGGGCTGGTTGCACGCATCAGGGATCAGCTGATGCGGTGGGCGTTGGTGCGGTCGAAGCCATCTTCAGCGAAACGTTGACCGCCGGTGCGATCAAAGCCGTCTTCGGCAAAGCGTTGGCCACCGGTGCGGTCGAAGCCGTCTTCGGCAAAGCGTAGGCCGCCGGTGCGATCGAAGCCATCTTCAGCGTAGGTGGCGGTCTGGCTTTGTGCTGCTGCGAAGCTGTGAGCACCGGTGCGGTCGAAACCATCTTCGGCGAACGCGCCAGTGGCGAAAACCGAGAAGGCAAGGCTGAGGATCAGTTTGTTGTTCATGGTCGTTGCTCCGTTGGGTTTGAGTGGTTGCTTGTTTCTATGGGTTCCATGCTACGCCGATTAATTTGATTAAAAAGCGCAAAAAATGGCGTTAAACAATCGATTTAATAGATGTTAGTGGGTGCGCTCATCGTGATCCCACCTGTGTCGGCCACCTTGTGTGAGGGCCAACCTGCCAGCGAGTGACAAGGCCTCGCCAGAGATTGCAGCCTGACGAGGTGTCATTAATCGAGGGTTAAGACCTGCGAATGATCGCTCTTCGAGGGATGAACGGTTTTTTCATGAACCGCCAACCGATTTTTCAGGTACCGCTGATCACCATCGCCGCACCTATTCCGGAGCGGCAAAACAATGAACAAACTTCCGCAAATCACACTGGCTTTCTGGGTCATGAAGATCTGCGCCACTACCTTGGGCGAGACGGCCGGGGATCTGCTATCGATGACCCTTGACGTAGGTTATGCGGTCAGCTCGATGCTGCTGATCAGCGTGTTCCTGCTGACCTTGCTCGGCCAGCTTTACTCGCGCCGTTACCATCCGATGCTTTACTGGCTGGTGATCCTTTCCACCAGCACCGCCGGCACGACCATGTCGGATTTCATGGATCGTACCCTCGGCCTGGGTTATGCAGCGGGTTCGGCCATCCTCATCGGCATCCTCTTGTTGACCTTCCTGGTCTGGCGCCTGAGCGGCAACCCGCTGGACGTTACCCGCATCAAGAACCGCACGGGCGAGATTTTCTACTGGGTGGCGATCCTGTTCTCCAACACCCTCGGTACTGCTCTGGGTGATTACCTTGCGGACGATTCGGGGCTTGGCTTTGCCGGTGGCGCACTGCTGATCGGCAGTGCCATCGCGCTGGTGGTGGTGGCTCGCTACTGGACGCGGATCCCGAGCGTGGTGCTGTTCTGGGTGGCATTCGTGCTGACCCGTCCGTTCGGCGCCACCCTTGGCGACTTCCTGACCAAACCGCACGAGAAAGGCGGCCTGGACTTCGGCACCATCGGCTCTTCCGCCGTACTCGGTGGCGTGCTGCTGGTACTGGTGCTGCTGGCGACCTGGTACCAGCGGCGTGAGCCGCGTCAGGCGTTGGAGATGTCCTGAATATTGACCTGGTAGCGCGTGCTGCGTCCCCCACCGGGTAGCCGGACCAGGCAGGCCTTGTCCAGGAGGTCTGCAAGGTGACGGGTTGCGGTAGCCTTGGAAACCTTGGCTACTGCCTGGTATTGCGCCGCATTGACGCCGTCCTCGAACCCGCGAGGGCCGCCATCCAGCAGGCGGTTGAGCACTTTTACCTGTTCTGGGAAAAGTCCATCGGCACGGTGGGCGTTCCAGAACCGGGCCTTGACCAGCACCCGGTCGATGCGCAGCAGTGCCTGTTCGAGGCTGCGCAACAGCGTTTCGAGGAACCAGATCAGCCATTGGCTGATGTCCAGATCGCCTTTCTGGCTGCTTTCCAGGATCCGGTAGTAACCCGCCCGGTCGTCGAGGATGCTCGCGGACATGGCGTAGAAACGAATGACCTGGCGTTCGCCCTGAGCGAGCGCCAGGTCAGTCAACGCGCGGGTCAGGCGACCATTGCCATCATCGAACGGGTGCAGCGTGACAAACCAGAAGTGCGCGATGCCTGCGCGAAGCAGAGGATCGAGTTCTGCGGCATGCTGGCTGTTGGCAAACCAGTCGAGAAAGCTGCCGAGTTGACCTTCCAGGCCGGCGCGGAGCGGGGCCTCGAAATGCACGGTTGGCTGGTCAAGGCGGCCAGAAATCACTTGCATTGGTGCTTCGTCGCGCAGTTGCCCAACCCTTATCGCTTTTGTCAGCAGGTCGCTGTGGTCAGGGAACAACCATTGGTGCCAAGTGAACAGTCGTTGCAACGTCAGTGGCTGCTCAAATCCTTGCGTTGCATCCAGCATCAGCTCCGCGAGCCCTTCACTGCGGGCCGTGGTGGCGCCTTGCTCGTGCATGCCCAATCGTCGAGCCAGGGACGAACGTACAGAGCTGGCATTCAGTTGTTCACCTTCGATTGCCGACGAAGTGATGATGTTCTGCAGCAGAGTGTCGAGCCTGTTTTCGCACTCGCTGAGCTCATCAACCGCACCCATCCTGCCCAGTAGACGCCCTTGAGCCTGGACGCAGCTGCGAAGCAAGGGTGCGAGCTGGTCTTGTTGCCATCGGAAATGGGGCCAATCGGGTTGCTGCCAGATCCAGTAAGGAGTGTTCATGATCGCCTCGAGGTGTCCAGTGAGCCGAATAATAACCCTATTCGGCTCATGGAATGAGCCGAATAGGGTTATTATTCGGCTCACTGGACGGCGAAGATAATTAAAAAAGGGCGCCCATCGTCTGGACGCCCCTCGTTTTGAACCGCTGGATCACTGTCAGTCAGTCGTAATCCGCGAATGCTGCTTGGTGTCTTTCATGGTCGCATACACCAACAGCGAGCAGGCGATGCACGCGGTGACGTACCAGTAGAAACCGCTTTCCATGCCGGCGCTCTTGAACCACAGGGCCACGTACTCGGCGGTGCCGCCGAAGATCGACACGGTCAGTGCATACGGCAGGCCGACGCCCAGGGCGCGGATCTCGGTCGGGAACAGTTCGGCTTTGACCACGGCGTTGATCGAGGTGTAGCCGCTGACGATGATCAGCGCCGCCATGATCAGGAAGAACGCGCCCCACCAGGACTGGATGGTGTGCAGGGTGCTGAGGATCGGTACGGTGAACAGGGTGCCGAGCACACCGAAGGCGATCAGGATCGGACGACGGCCGATCTTGTCCGACAGGCCGCCGATCACCGGTTGCAAGCACATGAACAGGAACAGTGTGGCCGCCGAGATGGTGGTCGAGTCGCTGATGCTCATCCCTACGGTGTTCACCAGGTACTTCTGCATGTAGGTGGTGTAGGTGTAGAAGGCCAGGGTACCGCCCATGGTCAGACCGACCACGGTCATCAGTTCCTTGGGATGACGCATCAGGGTGCGCATCAGGCTTTCCTTGGCCTTTTCCTTCTTGCTGAACGAGGCGGTCTCTTCCATGCCGCGGCGCAGGTACAGGGCAACCACCGCGCACAGCGCGCCGATCACGAAGGGTACACGCCAGCCCCAGGCATACAGCTGCTCGGTAGTCAGGGTCTGCTGCAGCACGATCAGCACCGCCAGGGCGATGAGCTGGCCGGAGATCAGGGTCACGTACTGGAAGCTGGAGAAGAAGCCACGACGGTCCTTGCTGGCCATTTCGCTGAGGTAGGTGGCCGAGGTGCCGTATTCGCCACCTACCGACAGGCCCTGCATCAGGCGGGCGATGACCAGCAGGATGGGGGCGGCGACGCCGATGGTTTCATAACCCGGGGTCAGGGCGATGACCAGCGAGCCTGCGCACATCAGCAGGACCGAGGCCATCAGTGCCGCCTTGCGGCCTTTGCGGTCGGCGTACAGGCCCATCAGCCAGCCACCGATCGGGCGCATGAGGAAGCCCACGGCGAAGATCGCGGCGGTGTTGAGCAATTGTGCAGTGGAGTCGCCTGCCGGGAAGAAGGCTTTGGCGAAGTACAGCGAGAATGCGGCGTAGACGTACCAGTCGTACCATTCGACCATGTTGCCGATGGAACCACTGAAGATCGACTTGAGGCGGCTGGCGGTGGTTTTTTCAGCGGCGGGCGCGATGGCCGCCCCTGTTGGCAGGGAGGTGGCGTTATCCATCAGGGATACCTTCTCGTTGTTTTTGTGGAGCGCGCCGGGGCGCAGCTTGAGAAGGGTTTTGCACGAGCTGTGCCAAATGAGTGCGCAGCGATCCATTCGAGGGCATCAACCCAGGTACGACGCGTACTCTGTAGGAGCGGGCTTGCCCGCGATGGGCTGCAAAGCAGCCCCAGAAAACCGGAAGATAAGCGGTTTCCCGCTCATCAAATGCATCCAATAGGCGGATTTCCGCTTATTCGCGCGAAACGAAATCTTCGCGCGCCAAGCCATGGCGCTGCATCTTCTCGTTCAATGTCCGCCGTGGCAGTTGCAGCGCTTCCATCACGCCCTTGATCTCACCTTTGTGCGCACGCAACGCCGCGCGCAGGCACTGTGCCTCGAATGCTTCCATCTGCTCGGCCAACGACTGCCCGGCAGGTGCATCCTCAAGGTTCGGCGACCCCAAGCCCAGGGCATGCCGCTCCGCTGCATTGGCCAACTCGCGCACATTGCCCGGCCAGTCGTGCGACAGCAGCTGGGCCAATTGCACCCCGGCCAGCGGCGGCGCAGTACGACCAAGCTTTTGCGCTGCAACCTGGGCAAAGTGCTCGAACAGCAGCGGGATGTCTTCACGCCGCTCGCGCAATGGCGCCAGGCGCAGCTCCGCCACGTTCAATCGATAGGCCAGGTCTTCGCGAAAACGCCCGGCGCGCGCTTCGTCGAGCAGATCGGGTTTGGTCGCGGCGATGATCCGCAGGTCGACGCTGATGCTCTGGTTGGCCCCCAGCCGTTCGAGCTTCTGCTCCTGGATCACGCGCAACAGCTTGGCCTGCTGAGCCAGAGGCATGCTTTCGATCTCGTCGAGAAACACCGTGCCGCCGTTGGCGTACTCCAGCTTGCCGATGCGTTTGCCTTGCGCGCCCGTGAAGGCACCGCTTTCGTGGCCGAACAGTTCGGCCTCGAACAGCTGTTCGGGGATCGCGGCGCAGTTGAGGGCGACAAAGGGCTTGTCGGCCCGCGGGCCGAAATCGTGCAGGCAGCGCGCTACCCGTTCCTTGCCGCTGCCGGTTTCACCGCGAATCAGCACATTGACCGGTAGGTTGGCCAGGTCCAGCACTTGCCTTCGCAGCTGCTGCAAGCCCTGGGACATGCCCAGCAAAGTGGTTTCCAGGCGGGACTTGAGGTCGGCCTGCTCATGCAGCCGGCGGTTCTCCAGCACCAGCTGGCGTTTTTCCAGTGCGCGGCGCAGGCTGCCCAGCAGATGCTGCGGGCTGAAGGGCTTTTCGAGGAATTCGTAGGCGCCGTTGCGCATGGCCTCCACTGCCATCGGCACATCACCGTGGCCCGTCAGCAGAATCACCGGCAGGTCCGGGTCATCCGCCTGCAGGCGTTCGAGCAACTGCATGCCGTCCATGCCCGGCATGCGCACATCGCTGATCACCACCCCAGGAAAATGCCGTGGCAGGTGTGCCAGGCAGTCTTCGGCGCGGGCATGCAATTGCACGCTGAAGCCGGACAGGCTCAGCCATTGTTCGACGGCATTGCGGATGCTCGCTTCATCATCGACGACGATCACCGAATTCAACATACAGGCTCCAGGTCACGGGGCAGGGTAAGGCTCAGGCGGGCACCGCCCGGCAGGTTCTCGGCCTGCAGCTGGCCACCGGCCTCGACGATGATGCCATAGGAGATGGCCAGGCCCAGCCCGAGCCCTTCCCCTACCGGCTTGGTGGTGAAGAACGGGTCGAAGACCTTGGCCAGGTCGGCGTCGGCAATGCCGCCGCCCGAGTCGAGCACGCTCAGGCGCCATTGCGCGTGGTCGGGCTCTATGCGGATCTCCAGGCGCTTGTAGCGTTTGTCGGCCATGGCGTCGAGGGCGTTGCGCAGCAGGTTGATCAGCACTTGCTCCAGGCGGATCGCATCACCGCGCACCCACGCCGGTCGCGCCAGGTACAGGGCCACTTCGACCTCTTCGGCACGGATGCGGGTGTCCAGCAGCTGCAGGGCCTGGTCGACCACCTTCGCCAGGTCCAGGCGTTCGCGCAGACCGCCTGGGCTGTTGCGGGCGAAGGTCTTCAGGTGGCCGGTCAGCGCGGCCATGCGCGTGAGCATCTGCTCCAGCGGTTCCAAGGCCTTGCGCGCTTCCTCGTAGCGGCCATGATCGAGCAGCAGGCGCAGTGTTTCCAGTTGCATGCGCTGGGTGGTCAGCGGCTGGTTGATCTCGTGGGCCATGGCCGCCGACATCTGCCCCAGGGCGGCCAGTTTGGCCGATTGCACCAGGCCCTCCTGGGCGGTGCGCAGCTCGCGGGTACGCTCTTCGACCTGGCGCTTGAGCTCGTCGCGGCTGCGCTGGCGCAAGCGAGCCAGGCGCCAGCGCTGGTTGACCAGCAGTGCGGCGAATACCAGGCTCAGCCAGACGGCGGCGGCGCCCAGTGCGGCGTTGCGGCCGTCGGCAGCCATCTGCGGTTTGCGCAGCAGGTGCAAGGTCCAGTCTTCGCCTTCCAGCGGCAGGCTTTCCCACAGGTACTCGGCCGGCCCGTCGGGGCCTTGCACGCGGCTTAGCTGGCTGTACTCGGCGAAACGGGTCAGTACCTGATGTTGCAGTGGCACCAGCGGCTGCTTGTCGTATTGGCGGGTTTCGGCCAGCTCGGCGCGGTCGGCGCTGGTCAGCGGTAGCAGCTCACGATAACGCCAGCCGTCCTGGTTGGCGATGAAGGTGATGCCGCGCGCATCGCTGACCAGCAGGATATCGCTGCCTTGGCGCCATTCGCGTTCCAGCTCGGGGAACTCAAGCTTGACCACCATGGCGCCGAGGAAGCGCCCATGTTCATCGCTGACCGCGCTGGCAAGGAAGTAGCCCGGCACGCCACTGGTCACGCCGACCGCGTAGAACCGGCCGCTGCCCTGGCTGCGGGTTTGCTTGAAGTAGGGGCGAAAGCCGTAGTTGGACCCCACGTAGGTGGTCGGCAGGCGCCAGTTGCTGGCGGCCACTGCCAGCCCGGTGCGGTCGAGCAACTCGAGGGTGGAGGAATTGGCGGCCCCGTTGATGCGCTCGAGCTTGCGGTTGAGGGTGTCCTGGACCGACTCGCTGACCGGCCCGCGCAGGGCTTCGATGAATTCAGGGTCCAGTGCCAGCACGGCGGGCAGGGCGCGATAGCGTTCTATCAGGGTGTGCAGTGAATTGGCGTACAGCCCCAACTGCTGGCTGGCACGGCGGGCGTCGTCTTCCATCGCCTGGCGCTTGGCCTTGTGCATGGCAAAGCCGGCGCTGAGTGCGGTGCCGGCCAGGATCAGCAGGGTGATCAGCCCCAGACGCAGGGCGCGAAGGGAAAAGGGCATCGGCGGGTCCGAATGAGGGGTTGTCAGTAACGGCCTCATCGCCGGCAAGCCGGCTCCCACAGTGAGAGCACCTCAGTACCTGTGGGAGCCGGCTTGCCGGCGATGGGACCGGTCCTGCCTGCGAATCGCTTACAGCAGTTCGAAACTCTGCTGCTGCACGGCCTCGGAATCCAGCCCGACCTGCACATTGAACTCGCCAGGCTCGGCCACGTGCTGCAGTTGGCCATTGTAGAACTTCAGGTCGTCTTCGCTGATGTGGAAGGTCAGGGTCCGCGATTCGCCAGCCTTGAGCATCAGTTTCTGGAAGTTCTTCAACTCCTTGACCGGGCGGCTCATGGATGCCGAGACATCCTGCAGGTACAGCTGCACCACGGTCTCGCCGTCGACCTTGCCGGTGTTCTTCACCGTCACCTTGGCTTGCAGGCTGTCACCCCGCTTGAGCGCCTTGTTCGACAGGTCCAGCCCCGAAAGCTCGAAGCTGCTGTAGCTCAGGCCGTAACCGAACGGATACAACGGGCCGTTGGGTTCCTCGAAATACTGCGAGGTGTAGTTGCCCGGCTTGCCCGGCGTGAAGGGGCGGCCGATGCGGGTGTGGTTGTAGTGCATCGGGATCTGCCCGACCGAACGCGGGAAGGTGATGGCCAGCTTGCCCGAAGGGTTGTAGTCGCCGAACAGCACGTCGGCGATGGCGTTGCCGCCTTCGGTGCCGGCGAACCAGGTTTCGAGGATGGCGTCTGCCTGTTCGCGTTCCCAGCCGATCGACAGCGGGCGGCCGTTCATCAGTACCAGCACCAGCGGCTTACCGGTGGCTTTCAGGGCCTTGATCAGCTCACGCTGGCTGGCAGGAATCTCCAGCGTGGTACGGCTCGACGATTCGTGGGACATGCCGCGGGACTCACCGACCACGGCGACCACCACGTCGGATTGCCGGGCGGCCTTGACCGCTTCGTCGATCAGCACGGCAGCCGGGCGCGGATCATCGACGATTTCCGGGGCGTCGAAGTTGAGGAAGTTCAGGTAGTCGAAGATCGCCTTGTCGCCAGTGACATTGGAGCCTTTGGCATACACCAGCTTGGCCTTGCCCTCGACGGCGCGGCGCAGGCCTTCGCGCACGGTCACCGAGTGCATCGGTTTGCCGTCGGCGGCCCAGCTGCCCATCATGTCGATCGGTGCATCGGCCAGCGGGCCGACCAAGGCGATGGTGCCGGCTTTTTTCAGCGGCAGGGTCTGCTTGTGGTTTTCCAGCAGCACCAGGCCGCGGCGCGCCACGTCGCGGGCGGCTTCGCGGTGCAGACGGTCGTCGCTGTAGTAATCCTTCAGGTCGGTTTCGGCCTTGCCGATTCGCACGTAAGGGTCCTTGAACAGGCCCATGTCGTACTTGGCCCCGAGCACTTCGCGCACGGCCTGGTCCAGCTCGCGCTGGGTCACTTCGCCGGACTTCAGCAACCCAGGCAGCTCCTGGCCGTAGAGGGAGTCGTTCATGCTCATGTCGATGCCGGCCTTGATCGCCAGCTTGGCAGCCTCTCGGCCATCACGGGCAACGCCATGGCGGATCAGTTCCTGGATGGCGCCGTGGTCGCTGATGGTCACGCCCTTGAAGCCCCACTCCTTGCGCAGCAGGTCGTTCATCAGCCAGGTGTTGGAGGTGGCCGGTACGCCGTTGATCGAGTTGAGCGCCACCATCACCCCGCCGGCACCGGCGTCGAGCGCGGCGCGGTAGGGCGGCAGGTAATCGTTGTACATCTTCGGCAGGCTCATATCGACCGTGTTGTAGTCGCGCCCGCCCTCCACTGCGCCGTACAGGGCGAAGTGCTTGACGATGGCCATGATGCTGTCGGCGTTGGCCGGGCTGCTGCCCTGGAACGAGCGGACCATGACCTGGCCGATTTTCGAGGTCAGGTAGGTGTCCTCGCCGAAACCTTCGCTGGTGCGGCCCCAGCGTGGGTCGCGGGCGATGTCGACCATCGGCGCGAAGGTCATGTCGAGGGCATCGGCGGAAGCCTCGATGGCGGAGGTGCGCCCGACCTTGGCGATGGCGTCCATGTCCCAGCTGGACGCCAGGCCCAGGCCGATCGGGAAGATGGTGCGTTCGCCATGGATGGTGTCGTAGGCGAAGAACATCGGAATCTTCAGGCGGCTGCGCATCGCAGCGTCCTGCATGGGCCGGTTCTCGGGGGCGGTGCGCGAGTTGAAGGTGCCGCCGATACGCCCGGCGGCAATTTCCTCCTGGATCTTTTCCTTGGGCATTTCCGGGCCGATGCTGATCAAGCGCAGCTGGCCGATTTTCTCGGCTTCGGTCATCTGGCTGATCAGGTGCTCGATGAATGCCTGCTTGTCCTGCAGGGGCGGGGCGGAGGGGGCGGCGAGGGCCACCTGACTGGCAAGGCCCATGGCCAGGCCCAGCAAAGACAGTTTCATCATGAATTCCGTTGTCGAGGCCTGTGCCGTACCTACGGTGATACGCGCGTGGCCGAAGTTTTCAGGCGGCTATTGTTGTACGATTCGCAGGTAATGCTTCCAGCGGCGGATTATGCCTGAATATGTCGCCTGCGGAGGAGCACCCGAGTGCCGGGACCACAACTATAAGAAAACTCTTCGGAGACCCAAGGCATGACCCCTCTTGACCAATACCAGCAGCGCCAGGTCGCCGAGGCCATCGCCCGCGTGGAGCGGCGCACCGATGCCCAGCTGGTGACGGTGTTGGCGCGGCGAGCCGATGACTACGCCTACCTGCCATTGTTCTGGGCCGCCGTGCTGGCGCTGGCCGTGCCGGGCGTGGTGCAGGGTTTGCTTGGCTGGCCCGGCGTGCGTGGACTGCTGGTGGCCAACGTGCTGCTGTTCATCGCCTTTTGCCTGCTACTGCGCAGCCCGCGCCTTGCGGCAGCGCTGATTCCCGCTACGCTGCGCCGTTGGCGCGCCTCGAGGCTGGCGCGCCAGCAGTTTCGTGAGCAGAACCTCAAGGGCACGGCCGGTGGCACAGGCGTGCTGATCTTCGTTGCCGAAGCCGAGCGGCATGTCGAGATCCTTGTCGACCAAGGGATCGACTGCCACCTCGATGCCCGGGCCCGGGCGGTGATCGTTGCGCGTTTTGCCGAGCAGGTACGTCAAGGCCGGACCTTGCAAGGCTTCGTCGACTGCATCGAGGCGTGTGGGGAGTTGCTTTGCGAGCATGTGCCGCGCACCCATGCGCGTAACGAGCTGCCCAACCGCCTGGTGATTCTCGACTGAACCGGTGGCAGCAGGGTGTAGAATGCGCGGCATTGCGCAACGCGCCCCTGTGATTCGAGGCACCTGTTTTCCATGTCCGCCAGTTCTTCCGCTTCTTCTGCGCCGGATGCGCGCGCCCAGTTTCTCGACCTGCTGAATGCCGCCCTGCACGGCACCACCCTGGTCAAGCTGGTGCTGGCGCGCCATGTCGGCAGCGACCAGACCTTGCAGCGCATCATCGCCAAGCCGTTGCAGGTGAAAGGGCAGGCCAGCCTGTCGCTGGTGTATCGCCACCAGACCCGTGACATCACCCGCAACCTGCCATTGGACCAGGCCCAGGCGCTGGTCGCCGAACTGCTGCCGGGCAGCTTTCGCAACGCCCACCTGTTCGATGCCGACGGCGAAGTGCAACTGACCTTCAGCAAGAAGGGCAAGCCGATGCTGCAGCGCCATGGCGCGCAAGCGCCGCATGAGGCGGCCGCCAATACCGGTCATGACCGGGAAAAGAAGCGCTACCTGGAATTGTCGCGACCGTTCCTGCGCGATCTGGGCGTCACTGACGCGCAGGGTGCGCTGATCCCGTCGATGTCGCGCAAGTGGAAGCAGATCAACAAATTCATCGAAGTCTTCGACCACGCCCTGGCCAATGCCCCGGTGCCTGCACAGCAGACGCTGAGGGTCGCCGACTTCGGCTCTGGCAAGGGCTACCTGACCTTCGCCATGCACGATTACCTGCGCAACACGTTAGGCCGCGAGGCGCAAGTGACCGGTGTCGAATTGCGCCAGGACATGGTCGACCTGTGCAATGCCGCCGCCGCGCGACTGGAGCACACGGGCCTGGAGTTCCAGTGTGGGGACGTGCGCAGCGTGGTGCCCGAGGCCATCGAGGTGATGATCGCCCTGCATGCCTGCGACGTCGCCACCGACTACGCCATTCACACCGGCATCCGTTGCAACGCCGCGATCATCATGTGCTCGCCGTGCTGCCACAAGCAGATCCGCCCGCAACTGCACAGCCCGGGGCTGCTGCAACCGATGCTGCAATACGGTCTGCACCTGGGCCAGCAGGCGGAGATGCTGACGGACAGCTTGCGCGCCCTGTACCTGGAAGCCTGCGGCTACGAGACCAAGGTGTTCGAGTTCATCTCGCTGGAGCACACCAACAAGAACAAGATGATTCTTGCGGTGAAGCGCAGGCAGCCGGTGGCGGCAGACGCATTGCTCGAGAAGATTGCGCAGCTCAAGGCGTTCTACGGGGTGCAGGAGCATTGCCTGGAGACGTTGTTGCGTGGGGATGGGTTGATTCCCGCCTGAGTCGCGGGCTTGCAACCATGGCCTATCAGGCATAGGTACGTTGCAACAAATGTAGGAGCGGGCTTGCCCGCGATGCGCCGCGCGGGCGGCGCTCGATCTCAAGAGCGCTGAAAGGCTCAAGGCGAGCCTTTCACGACGCTTCTTCAACCGCGCCCGCTGACCCAATCGATGGCTGCAACCCTGCCCAACGGATGACTGCTCGCATCGAAGAAATGCAGCTCGGTCTCCGGCAGGTCGGCAAAGCGCTCGACGAAATGCCGTTTCTGGTTGATCACCGAGGCCTCGCTCAACGGCCGAATGGCAATGGACAGATGCGTCGGCCGCGCCTGGCGAATGGCCTCGAGCAAATGCTGATCGCTGGCGTCCAGATGCTGCCCGAACAGGCATAACCCCTCGTTCTCCTGGGCCAGCTGGCCCAGGCTCCACGCCAGGTAATCCGAATTGCGGATTGCCCGCAGTTTCTCGTCGCTGCGGTCTTCGTTGACGAACAATGGCACCTCACCGGGAATGTTCACGGCAAAACCGTCGAGCAGCTCGGCGCTGTCGGCGCTGCGCTGGCGGGTGGTGCCGTCGGGCAGCTTGAGCAGGTGCAGGCCGCCGTGCAGGTGCAACACCCGGGTACCCTCGCTGCGAGTGCGGCGCACGTCGAAGTAGCCCTGCTCGTCGAACAGATTGGCGAAACCGTTGGGGGCATGTTGCACCGCCCAGGGCAGGATCAGGTCGTAGTTGCTGGTGTACACGCTGCGGTAGCCGCGCAGGGCCTGGTTGATCGAAGCCAGGGTAGCTGCCGGCATCAGCGACCAGGGCAGATGCACGGTGCGCATGGCGTGGATCAGCGCTTCCTTGATCGAGTAGTAGCGGTTCAGCGGTGCGGTGGAATTGATGGCCAGGGCGGCGTTGGCGCGTACGGTATGGTTGAGGGTGCTCAGCACAGGCTCGAACAGTTCCGTGCCCAGCGACTTGAACAAGGCCTGGTCACTGATCGCCAGGCCTTTCTTGCGCCCGGCACGCTGCGCTTCTTCGAACAGCGAGAAGTAGCCGAAGGTTTTCCACAGCGCACGGCTGGCGCCGTTGCCCAGCAGCAGGGCGTCGCAGGGGTGGCGCTGGGCGAGGTCCGGCCAGGTGGCGAGGTGGGCGTCGAGTGCAGGCATGCTGGGTCCATTCGGTGGGGCGCAAATGGGGGCGACTTTAGCATGGCAGGCAAGGCGTGCGCGGGCTGCCGTCGTACCGGTCGATAACCTCGGCGAACCCGCGGCTGCTTTTTCTTACTCCTGCGCCGGTACTTTGCTGCTCCTGTTGCGCCATACTCGATACGCCCGAATCCCCGCCCGTACCGAACCGAACAGCAATTTCTCCTCCATCTCCCGCGCCATCCCGGAGCGCACCAGCATGCGCAGGAACGCGCCGCGTGCGCGGGCGATACCGAAGTAGATACCCTGCGCCGCCAGGGTGTCGCGCACTTCGCGCAAGGCAGCAATACCGCTCACGTCGATGCTGCTGACCGCCTCGGCATCGAACAGCAGCGCCTTGGGTTGTGCCTGGCTCTGCACGGCTTCGAGCAGGCGCATCTTGAAGTAGTCGGCATTGAAGAACAGGATCGCGTCGTCGAAGCGATACACCACCAGGCCCGGGACGGTACGCGCCTCGGGGTGCTTGCGGATGTCCACCTGGCCCTCGGTGCCCGGCAACCAGCCCAGCACGGCGTCGGTGGGCTGGTAGATGCTGTAGAGCAAGCGCAGGATCGCCAGGGTCACGGCAACCATGATGCCCGGCAACACGCCTAGCCCGAGCACGCCGACAGTGGTCAGCAGGCACAGCCAGAACTCGAAGCGGCTCAGGCGCCGGATGCTCCCCAGCGACTTGATATCGATCAGTCCCCAGCCGGCCATCAGCAGCACTGCTCCCAGCGCTGCCTGAGGAATCCACGCCATGGGCGCGGTGAAGAACAGCAGGATCATGGCGATTACCAGGGCGGCGATGATGCCCACCAGCTGGCTCTTGCCACCGACCATGTCGTTGACCGCGGTGCGCGAGTCCGCGCCACTGATGGCAAACCCCTGGGAAATGCCGGCTGCCAGGTTGCTCACGCCGAGGGCGACGAACTCATGATTGGCATTGATCGCATAACCGTGGCGAGCGGCGAAGCTGCGCGCCGTGAGCATGGCGCTGCAGAAGCTGACCGTGGCGATACCCACGGCATCGCGCAGCAGGCTCTTGGTTTCCGCAAGGTTGCTCTGTGGCCAGGCCAGGTGCGGGATGCCTGCCGGTACCGGCCCGAGGACGGCAACGCCAAGGTGGTCCAGGCCGAACAGGCCTGCCAGCAAGGTGAACACTGCGACGGTGACCAGGGCGGCAGGCAGGCGTGGGTAGCGTCGCGGCAGCCAGATCAGCAGTGCCAGCCCGGCCAAGCCGATGGCCAAGGTCAGCCAGTGGATCTCGCCCAGCCGCTGCACGAAGTTGATCAGGCTGAGGATGAAGCCATCGCCCTCGATCTTGAATCCCACGACCTTGGACAGCTGTCCGGCGATCAGGCTCAGGCCGATGCCGTTGAGGTAGCCGATCAGGATCGGCCGCGAGAAGAAGCTGGCAATGAACCCGGCACGCGCCACGCCGGCGGCAATCAGCATCACGCCTACCAGCACGGTGACGATCACTGCCAGTTCGGCGATACGCTGCGGGTCGCCCATGGCCAGCGGCGCCACGGCACCGGCGATCATCGCGCAGGTGGCCGCGTCCGGGCCGACCATCAGTTGCCGGGAACTGCCGACCAGGGCGTAGACGATCATCGGCAACACGCAGGCATACAGGCCGTACTGGGGTGGCAGGCCGACGATCTGTGCGTAGGCTATGGCGATCGGGATCTGGATGGCGGCTACCGACAAGCCAGCCTGGAGATCGGCGTGGAACCACTCGCGGCGGTAATGAAGCAGGTTGGCAAGGCCAGGGAGCCAGCGTGACAGAAACATGCACGGTCCTTTCGAAATGTTTCGCAGAAATGCTTAGAGCATATGCGCTACAAGTCGAGCGGGTGGCAATTGAGCGAAGTCATTAAAAACGAAAAAAGGAGCCTGGGCTCCTTTTGACAGCGATGACGTTGCTGGAACGCCATGCGGGGAATGCGGTGTGGAGCGGGTAGAGGGAATCGAACCCTCAACTAAAGCTTGGGAAGCTTTCGTTTTGCCACTAAACTATACCCGCGTCTGCGCTCGACTTTTTACCAGAACCCTCATCGAATTAGAAGCCCCAGTTATAAAAAGGCTGTCGGCGCCCATGGCCTGCGGGTGATGGCCAGAGGGCGCCGATTCACTCAGATCGCCCATGCATGTTGACCTTGGGCGGCGTAGGGATTACGCGGCCGGGGCTCGCGCGCGGTTGGCTTGAGGAAACTGTGCAGTGCGCTGCGCGTCTCTTCGCAGGCCGTCTTGTTCTCCATGTCGAGGAAGTGGCCCGCGTTGCGGATCACCGTGAAGTGGCTCTTGTCGACATGTTGCCCAAACTGGCGTGCGTCTTCGGCGGTGGTGTACTCGTCACGGTCGCCGTTGATGAACAGCACCGGGATGTCGATGTTGCGTGCCCCTTTCAGCGCTCGCTCCAGGTCGTGTTGCAGCACTTCGTTGATGTGGAAGAGCATCTGCGCATATTCATGGCTGTCCAGGCCGCTCACGTGGCGGTAGTTGAAGCGCTTGAACAGCGATGGCAGGTGCTTGCCGATGGTGTCGTTGACCAGGTTGCCGACCTGGTAGCGATCGCAGGCGGCCAGGTACTGGCAGCCACGGTCGAGGTAGTCGCGCATCGGTTCGTTGATCACCGGCGAGAACGAGCTGACCACCGCCTTCTTCAGCCGCCGCGGCTGGTGCGCCAGCGCCAGCAGCGTGCCCGCACCGCCCCAGGAGAACGACATCACGTGGTCGGCCTGGAAGTGCTCGATCAGCTCAAGAAGAATGTGCGCCTCGGTCTCCTTGCTGATCAGGCGCTCCTGGCGGTTGTGGGGCTTGGACTTGCCAGCGTAGGGCTGGTCGTACAGCACCACGTTGAATTGCGGGTGCAGGTTACGCACCGTCTGGGCGAACGAGGCCGTGGTGGCCAGCGAACCATTGATCAGGATGATCGTTTTTTCGGCCGCATCCGCGCGATGGAACTCCGTGTAAACCCGATACTGACCTTGGATATCAAGCACAGCGATTTCTGGCCTCATGTCATCGACTCCTGGCGCAAAAAGGGTATTCGCGTCACCTAGGGTGCACGTTCTATATGACAGGTAGGCATTTGCCTGAAGAAAAAAGCGGGGCCCTGTGTCGATCCTTCGTACACGTGTCGACGGTATTGTTTTGGCGGGCAATTCGCCGTGCCCCAAGGCATCTAGGCATTGGGTAGCCGGCGAAAAGGTGTCTTCGACTGCAAGTGTGACTCATGAGTCACGTGCAGACTGACGAGTTAGGATTCAAGCAGTGGGTTGGGGTTCCCGCAAGTGCCGTTTGCGCAAATATGTGACTTTTGCCGCTGGGCGGTCGTATGACGACTCTGTGGCGAATCCGTGGGAGCCGGCTTGCCGGCGATAGGGCCGGAACAGACAGCCTAGACCGTGGCTATCTCATCAAGCGTCAATGCCCTGAACTCCCCCGGTGCCAGCCCCGGATCCAGCGTGATCGCCCCCATGCTTTCCCGGTGCAACCCCACCACCTTGTTGTCGAAGTGCCCGAACATGCGCTTGACCTGGTGATAACGCCCCTCGACGATCGCCAGCCGCGCCCGTCGTGGACCGAGGATGTCGAGCTGGGCGGGCAGGGTAGTGAGGTCTTCGAAGGCGAAGTAGAACCCTTCGCGGAACTTCGCGGCATAGTGCTCGCCGATTTCGTCCTCGGTTTGCACAAGGTAATGCTTGGGCAGTTTGGTGGTCGGCTGGGTCAGCCGCCGTGACCACTGGCCATCGTTGGTCAGGATCATCAGGCCGGTGGTGTTGTAGTCCAGGCGCCCGGCGATGTGCAGGTCGTCGCGCAGCTCGGCGGGCAACAGGTCGAGCACCGTGCGGTGCTGCGGGTCGTGGGTGGCGCTGACGCAGCCGGTCGGCTTGTGCAGCATCAGGTAACGGGCTGGGCGGCCCGCCTGGAGCAACTGATCGTCCACTTCGACTCGGCTGAATTCGCGCACTTCGGCCTTCGGGTCGGTCACCACCGCAGCGTCCACGCGCACACGTCGTTGCACCAGCAGCAGCCGCACTTGCTGGCGGTTGTAGCAGGGCAGGTTGGCGAGGAAGCGGTCTAGGCGCATGGCGGCAAGGCAGTCGGACGATGGGCGCGCAGTTTACCCTTGATCGCTGGATGTCTGCTGAAGTTGATCCAGCACCTGGGCGCAGCGAGGGCACAGGCAGGCCTTGTCGCGCAACTCGGCAGGCAGGGCCTGCAGCACAGCAGGGGCGATGGTCACGGCATAGCACCAGCAGGCTTGCGTGGCACTGCGCGGATCGGCCAGGGCGCACTGGTTGAGGGCGCCGCACGCGGGGCAGTGCTGTTGGTCGTTCATGATCGGTTCCGGGGTGGCATCTTTCGGTTGGTCGAGCTGTTTCTAATTGTTGCAAAAATGGCACTGCACCTTGGCGCGACGGTCTTATTCAATGTCGATGAACGCTTTTCGCGTCGACGCTCGCCAGCGCCGCTGTTCGGGCACCCTAGCGGTCCAGGAGGCCGCCATGTCCTATCGAATGCTGTTGACCGCCCTTGCGGGTTTGATGATTGGCGCCTGCGTGCCCTATCAAGAGGGCGGCGGCTATTATCGCTCGGATTACTACACCACCGATCGCTACGTGGCGCCGGGATATTACCGCTACGACCGCTACTATATAACGCCGCAACCGCGCTACTACTACCAGCCGGCACCGCGTTACTACCCACCCGCACCGCATTACTACCGACCGGCGCCAGTGCCGCATTACCAACCCCACCCGCAGCCGGGCATGAACCAGTGGCACGGCAACCCGCGTTACGACTATGGCAATCGCCAGCGTTATGACTATGGGCGCGATCGCGACCGTCACGACTATCGCAATGGCAGCCAGCGTTATCAGAATGACCGCTGGCATTCCAGCGGGCGCGGAGGGGATCGCAACCGGCAGCAGTGAAGGTTGAAGGGCTCCCACAGGAAAATCACTCAAGTCAGAAGTCGTGCGGTCCCTGTGGGAGTCGGCTTGCCGGCGATTGGGCCAGTCCTGCAAAGCAGCCCCTTCAGGCCAGGTCCGCCAACGGATGCCGTCCCTCCCAGACCTTGGCAAAATGCGCCTCGACCACCGCCGCCGGCACTTGCCCCACATCCGGCCAATGCCAGTGCGGCTGGTTGTCCTTGTCCAGCAAACGGGCGCGCACGCCTTCGCTGAACTCCGGATGACGGCAGCAATTGAGGCTCATGCTGTACTCCATCTGGAACACCTGCGCCAGTGACAGGTGCCGGGCCCGGCGTATCTGTTCCCAGACCAGGTGCGCGGTCAGCGGGCAACCCTCGTGCAGGCGTTCGCCCGCTGCGGCAAGCAGCGGATCACTGTGGTGCTTCAAACCTTCCAGTGCATGCCATGCCGCTGCCGGGTCGGCGACATCGAGCAGCTCGTCGATCACCTGACGCCGTGGCAGCCATTGCGCCTGGGGCAGTTCTTCGCTGGCCCGATGCTGCTCGGCCTTGAGCAGGCTGTTCAGCTGCAAGTCGGTCTGCTCCTGCCAGTTCAGTTGCAGCAATTCATCGATCAGGTCTTCCTGCTGGTGCTCGCCGAAGAAACGGTCCGCCAGGTCGAGATCGAGCGCGTCACGGGCATTGATTGGCGCCCCCGTCAGCCCGAAAAACAGCCCAAGCTTGCCCGGCAGGCGGGCGAGAAACCAACTGGCGCCGACGTCGGGGTAGAGCCCGATGCTGATCTCAGGCATCGCCAGCCGGCTGCTGGGCGTGACGATGCGCACGCCAGCCCCCTGCAGCAGCCCCATGCCGCCGCCCAGCACATGCCCATGCCCCCAGCACAGCAGGGGCTTGGGGTAGGTATGCAGCAGGTAGTCGAGGCGATACTCGGCGGCGAAGAAGGTGGCCGCCAGCGGCGGTACGCTGCCAGGGTGCTCGCGGCAGGCCTGGGCCAGCGCCCGCACATCGCCCCCGGCGCAGAACGCCTTGGCGCCATTGCCACGCAACAGCACGCAGACGATGCCCGGGTCGCGCGCCCAGCTGTGCAGTTGCTCGCCGAGCACTTCGATCATCGGCAGGTTGAGGGCATTGAGTGCCTTGGGTGCATCCAGGGTGGCAATGCCGATGCGGGCGCCGTCGGCGCCGGTGAGTACCTCGCAATGAATGGCCATGGACTACCTCGCGCAAGTCATCGCACAAGTATGGCTTGCCTGGCTGAACATGCCGGTCGTCGGTCGGATCGATTGACAAGGGGGGAGCGCTTACCTAGTGTCGCGCCATTGTTTACGGATGGCCCCATGACTGACGACGATCGCATCAAACTCGAACCCGGTTGGAAGGCTGCTCTGCGCGCCGAGTTCGACCAGCCCTACATGCACCAGCTGCGCGAATTCCTGCGCCAGGAATACGCTGCCGGCAAAGAGATCTACCCGCCGGGGCCGATGATCTTCAATGCGCTGAACTCCACGCCGCTGGAGCAGGTGAAAGTGGTGATTCTCGGCCAGGATCCCTATCACGGCCCCGGCCAGGCCCACGGCCTGTGTTTCTCGGTGCAGCCAGGGGTGCCGACGCCGCCGTCGCTGGTGAACATCTACAAGGAACTGCAGCGCGACCTGAATATCCCCATCGCCAGTCATGGTTACCTGCAAAGCTGGGCCGAGCAGGGGGTGTTGCTGCTCAACACGACCATGACGGTCGAGCGCGCCAATGCCGCTTCGCATGCCAAGAAAGGCTGGGAGTTCTTCACCGACCGAGTCATCCAGGTGGTCAGCGAGCAGTGCCCGAACGTGGTGTTCCTGCTGTGGGGAGCGCATGCCCAGAGCAAGCAGAAGCTGATCGATGGCACCCGGCACCTGGTGCTGAAGTCGGTGCATCCGTCGCCGTTGTCGGCTTATCGAGGGTTCCTTGGCTGCGGACATTTCAGCCGGGCCAATGGCTTCCTCGAACAGCGTGGGCTGGCGCCGATCAACTGGGCACTGCCGCCGCTCTAGCGCTGGCCCGATCGCCGGCTTGCCGGCGATGAAGGCGCCACGATCACTGCTGATCAGCGCGCCACAGCCTGAACAGCGGCTCTGCCAGAAACAGCACGAACAACAGCCTCATCACCTGCAGCGCCGTCACCAGTGGCACCGACAACTGCAAGGTCTCCGCCGTCAGGCTCATTTCGGCAATACCGCCAGGCATCATGCCCAAGGTCAGCGACCGCAGGTCCAGCCCGGTCATCACGCTCAGCCCCCAGGCCGCACCGCCGGCAATCAGCATGCACAGTGCCGTGGCCACCAGCGTACGCCCCAGAAACGACGGCGCCCGCCGAAAGAACGCGCGGTTGAAGTGACAGGCCAGGCCGCTGCCGATCAACCATTGGCCGATCTGGCTGGCGCCGTTGGGCAAGGCGATCTGCAGGTTGGCAGTCAGGCTCACCGCCGCCGCCACCAGCAAGGGCCCGAACAGCCAGGGGTTGGGCTGACGCACACGCTGCCAGATGAAGCCGGCCAGCACACCCAGTGGCACGATCAACGCAAGCCAGGCCCAGCTGACACTGCCTGCGTGATTCAGGGCCACGCCATCACCGATCAGCAACTTGAACAGTGCCGGCACGCACAGCACCACCGCCAGCACGCGCAGGCTCTGCGCCGCCGCCACCTGGCTGAGCACCGCACCATTGCGCGCACCGAGGTTGACCATCTCCCCCGAACCGCCAGGCATGCTGGCAAAGAACGCGGTGGCCCGGTCTTCACCGGTACGCCGCAGCAACCACACGCCGATCACGCTGGAAAGGGTGGTGAGCAATGCCGCGCAGACGATCAGTACGAAGTGGCTGGCCACCTGTTCGATCACTGCCGGGGTGAAGTGCAGGCCGATCCCCAGGCCGATGATGCATTGGCCGCATTTGCGGCCATGGGGGATTTCCCACAGCTGCCATGGCGTCAGGCAGCGCACCAGGATGATCGCCAGCAGCGAACCGACCATCCATGGCAAAGGCCAGCCGACCTTGCTGGCGAGATACCCGCCCGCAAGGCCGACCAGCCCGGTTGCCCAGAACAGCGGCAATGACCGATCAGGCATCGGCCAGCGCCCGGCGCTGCTGGCTGCGTTTACGCCAGATACGCAGCAGTGGCAGGCCCAGCATGCACACCACCAGTACCCACACGCCCATGCTGATCGGGCTGGACCAGAGGATGCCCAACTCGCCGTTGGAGATCGACAGCGCACGGCGCAGGTTCTGCTCCATCAGGCCGCCGAGAATGAAGCCCAGCAGGATCGGCGATAACGGGAAGTCCAGTTTGCGCAGGATGTAGCCCATGATGCCGATGCCGACCATCAGGAACAGGTCGAAGGTGGTGGCATGCACGGCATACACGCCGATCCCGGTAATGATCGCGATCACCGGCACCAGCGCCCAGTTCGGCACGGCGAGGATGCGGGTGAAGATACGGATCATCGGAATGTTCAGGATCACCAGCATGATGTTGGCGATGAACAGCGAGGCGATCAGGCCCCAGACGATGTCCGGCTGCTGTTCGAACAACAGCGGCCCCGGGGTGATGTTGTACAGGGTCAGCGCGCCGATCATCACCGCAGTGGTGCCCGAGCCCGGTACGCCCAGGGTCAGCATCGGTACCAGGGCACCGCAGCAGGAGGCGCCGATGGCGGTTTCCGGGGCAGCCAGGCCACGGGCATCACCCTTGCCGAACTTGCCGCTTTCGCCCGCGATGCGCTTCTCGGTCATGTAGGCCACGGCGCTGGCCAGGGTGGCGCCGGCACCTGGCAGCACGCCCATGATGAAGCCGAGCAGGCCGCAGCGCAGGTTGACCACGAACACCGAGGCGGCTTCCTTGAAGTTGAACAGCATGCGCCCGGTGGCTTTGACCGCCTGATGGCCATGGTGGGTCTTTTCCAGCAGCAGGAGGATTTCGCTGATGGAGAACAGGCCCAGCACCAGCACCACGAACTGGATGCCATCGGCCAGGTGCACGCTGTCACCGGTAAAGCGGTACACGCCGCTGTTGGCATCGATGCCGACCGCCGACAGGAACAGGCCGATCAGCGCGGCGATGAAGGTCTTCAGCGGCTTGTCGCCGGCCATGCCGCCCAGGGCGACGATGGCGAACACCATCAGCACGAAGTACTCCGCCGGGCCGAAGGCGATCGCCCATTTGGCCAGCAGCGGGGCGAACAGCACCATGCCGCAGGTGGCGATGAGCGCGCCGATGAACGAACTCCAGGCCGACAGCGACAGGGCCACACCCGCCAGGCCATTGCGGGCCATCGGGTAGCCGTCGAGGGTGGTCATCACGGTCGAGGCCTCGCCCGGGATGTTCAGCAGGATCGAGCTGATCCGTCCGCCATACTCGCAACCGAGGTACACCGCGGCCAGCAGGATAAGTGCCGACTCCGGTGGCAGGCCAAGGGCGAAGGCGATCGGGATCAGCAAGGCCACGCCATTGATCGGGCCAAGGCCCGGCAGCAGGCCGACCACGGTGCCGATCAAGGTGCCCGAGAGGGCAGTGACCAGGTTGTAGGGGCTCAGGGCGACGCCGAAGCCCTGGCCCAGGTAGCTCAAGGTATCCATGTGTCAGTTCTCCAGTACGCTCAGCAGGCCAAGGGGCAGGGGCACATCCATCACGCGGTCGAACAGCCAGTAGAGGAACAGGCTCATGCCCACCACCACGATGGCGCTGTGCAGCCAACGACCGCCATACAGGCGGGCCATGGGGATGCCGACCAGGATGGCGCTGAGGATGAAGCCCAAGGCCTCGAAGGTGGCGGCGAAGACGATCAGCAGGCCGATGCACAAACCGATCTTGGTCAGGGTCTCGCGGTCCAGTTCAGGCTCATCGTCCTTGCGCACGATCGGCGTCGGGCGGATGGCGAGGTAGAGCAGGCCCAGGCTCATCAGGCCGAGCATCAGCAGCGGGTAGGCGCGTGGGCCCACCGGTTCATAGGAAAACGCGGCCTGGTAGGGCCAGGCCATCACGGCCAGGACGGCGCAGATCGCCAGCAGGGCCAGGGCGAAGATACGTTGCAGGATCATTGGGGAATCCTCGTTGGGGCAGGTAGAGGCCGTGCTGGCCTCATCGCCGGCACAGGCAAACCGGGCTTACTGGATCAGGCCGAATTCCTTGGCCAGCGCCTTGTAGTCGGCCACCTGCTTCTTCACATAGCCGTCCAGCTCCGCGCCGGTCATGGCGAACGGGAACAGCTCGCGCTGGTCCCGCAGCTGGGCGAAGTCTTCAGAAGCCAGCATCTTGTCGAACGAGTCCTTCCACCAGGCGTACTCTTCGTCGCTCACCTTCGGCCCGAGGTAGAAGCCACGCACCACCGGCCAGACGATGTCGTAGCCCTGCTCCTTGGCGGTCGGGATGTCCTTCATTTTCGGCTCGTCCAGGCGGTTTTCCGAGAACACCGCGAGGATGCGCATGTTGCCGCTCTGGATGTGTGGCATGGAGTCGGAAATGTCGGTGGAGCCCACCTGGATGTGTCCGCCGAGCAGCGCGGTGGCGATTTCGCCGCCACCTTCCAGGGCCACGTAGCGCAGGTCGCGCGGGTTGATGCCGGCGGCCTTGGCGATCAGCGCGGTCTGCATCCAGTCCTGGCTGCCGACGGTTCCGCCGGAGCCGATCACCACTTTGCTCGGGTCCTTCTTCAGCGCGGCGACCAGGTCGTCGAGGGTCTTGTAGGGCGAATCGCTTTTCACGGCGATGGCGCCGTAGCTGGTGCCGACCGCTGCCAGCCACTTCACCGCGTTTTCGTCGAAACGGCCGAACTTGCCCTGGGCCAGGTTCAGCAGCGAACCGCTGGACCAGGCCACCAGGGTGCCGGCATCGGCCGGGCGCTGGGCCACCACGGCGTTGTAGGCCACTGCGCCGACACCGCCGGGCATGTAGGTCACGCGCATCGGCTTGCTGAGGATCTTTTCCTGCACCAGGGCGCTCTGCACCAGCTTGCAGGTCAGGTCGAAACCGCCGCCGGGCGATGCCGGGGCGATGCATTCGGGACGTTTCGGTTCGGCGGCCAGGGCATTGCCGGCCAGCAGCAGGCAAGCGGTAGCCAGGACGAGGCGGCGCAGTGAAAAGGTCATCGTCTATCTCCGTGAGCGTTGTTGTTGTAATGGGCTACCACAGGGCCACGCTGTAGCTCACCAGCAGCCGCACTTCGTCGGCGTCGCGGGTGAAGTTGGAGCGGAAGGTGGCATTGCGCAGGCGCACGGCGACGTTCTTCAACGGGCCGCTTTGTACCACGTACTTGAACTCGGTGTTGCGTTCCCACTCCTTGCCCTCGCTGCCATCGGCACGGCTGACATTGTCGCCGTTGATGTAACGGGTCATGAAGGTCAGGCCGGGGATACCCAGCGCGGTGAAGTTGTAGTCGTAGCGCACCTGCCAGGAGCGCTCGTCGGCACCGGCGAAGTCGTTGATCTGGACGAAGTTGACCAGGTACGGGTCGGCGCCATCGACGTAGGGGAAGGCGCTGTCGCCGGACAGATGCTGGTAGGCGGTGCTGACCTTGTGCCCGCCCAGGGCGTAGCTGAGCATGCCGTTGACGGTCGTGTTGTCGATGTTGCCGGCCTTGGCCGCGCCCTGGTCGTCGCTTACCGCCAGGCGCAGGTCGGCGCCGAAGGTGCCCGGGCCCCAGGGCTGGGTCGCGAGCATGCCGAGGAAGTGCTGGCGGTAGATGTCGTCGAGTTGGGCGAAGTGGTAGCTGCCGGTGATGCGGTCGGTGAACTGATAGTCCAGGCCGGCCAGGTCCAGGTTGTCGGCACTGAAGCTGCCGCCGAAACGCCCGTTCTTGTTGTTGAGGGCCAGGTCTTCCCAGTTGGTGTCGTCGCGGTCCTTGGCCTTGTCCAGGCGCCCACCGGTGAACGTCAGGCCCTTGATCTCCCTGGACGTGAGCAGGCCGCCCTCGAAGGTCTGTGGCAGGATGCGGCCGTCGTTGGGCTGCAGGGTCGGCAGCTCGGGGATGAGGGTACCGACCTTCAGTTCGGTCTTCGACACCTTCACCTTGCCGGTCAGGCCCAGCTTGGCGTATTCGTCGGCGGCCTTGCCGTCGTCATGGGTAGGCAGCAGGCCGGTGCCAGTGCGGTCGGGGCTGGAGTCGAGCTTGATGCCCAGCATGCCCAGTGCATCCACACCGAAGCCGACGGTGCCGTCGGTATAGCCCGATTCGACATTGAGCAGGAAACCCTGGGCCCATTCGTCACGCTTGGATTGCTGCGCGCTGGTGCCGTCGCGGAAGTCTCGGTTGAAGTACATGTTGCGGGTTTCGAAGGTCGCCGAGCTGTCTTCGAAGAAGGCGGCCTGGCTGATCGGGGCGACACCGGCAAGTGCGAGGGCACTGACGACGGCCGAGGGGCGTGCGGACAAGGAACGGGCAGGTGCGAATGCCTGCGGCTGCGCTGACAGCATCGGGGTGGCTCCACTTATTGTTCTTATTCGTTGCACCTTGCTGGTGCTTTTTTTCGGCGCACGGGGCGGCCGTGGTGCGATGCTAGGTAACGAACCTTTCGCTAACCTTTCAGCGTGAAAGGTTTGTTACAAGGGGCTTCACAGGCCGTTCGACAGCGGTACACTCCGCGCCACCGCCCCACCCGAGCAGGGAGAATCCGATGCGTGTGCTGCTGGTCGAAGACCACCTGCAACTGGCCGAAAGCGTGGCCCAGGCCCTGAAGAGCCATGGCCTGACCGTGGATGTATTGCACGATGGCGTGGCTGCCGATCTGGCCCTGGCCAGCGAGGAGTACGCCGTTGCCGTGCTCGACGTGGGGCTGCCGCGCATGGATGGCTTCGAGGTGCTGGCGCGCCTGCGTGGCCGGGGCAAGACGGTGCCGGTGCTGATGCTCACCGCGCGCAGCGATGTGAAGGACCGCGTGCACGGCCTGAACCTTGGCGCTGACGACTACCTGGCCAAGCCCTTCGAGTTGACCGAGCTGGAGGCGCGGGTCAAGGCGTTGTTGCGGCGCAGCGTGCTCGGCGGCGAGCGCCAGCAGCGTTGCGGGCCATTGGTATACGACCTCGATACCCGCCGATTCACCCTGGGGGAAGACAACCTCACCCTGACCTCGCGCGAACAGAGCGTGCTCGAAGCGCTGATCGCCCGGCCGGGGCGGGTGATGAGCAAGGAGCAGTTGGCCGCCCAGGTGTTCGGCCTGGATGAAGAAGCCAGCCCCGACGCCATCGAAATCTACATCCACCGGCTGCGCAAGAAGCTCGACGGCCACCCGGTGGCCATTGTCACCTTCCGAGGTCTGGGCTACCTGCTCGAGCACCGTGATGCGTGACAATGGCAGCCTGCGCGGGCGGTTGCTGGGCAACCTGGCGCTGTTGCTGGTGGTGCTGATGCTGGCCAGCGGCCTGAGCGCCTACTGGAACGGGCGCGAAGCCGCCGATACCGCCTACGACCGGACCTTGCTGGCGTCGGCGAGGACTATCGCCGCCGGCCTGTCCCAGCGCGACGGGACGCTGAGCGCGGACGTGCCCTACGTTGCGCTGGACACCTTCGCCTACGACAGTGCCGGGCGTATCTACTACCAGGTGCTGGACATCAACCAGAAGCTGATCTCTGGCTACGAGAACCTGCCACCACCGCCACCTGGCACGCCGCGTACCGATGACTACCCGGCGCTGGCGCGCTTCTACGACGCCACCTATCAGGGCCAGGACGTGCGCGTGGTCAGCCTGCTCAAGGCGGTGAGCGAACCGAACATGAACGGCATGGCGGAGATCCGCGTGGCCGAGACCGAAGAGGCGCGGGTGCGCATGGCCCGTGGGCTGATGACCGACACCCTGCTGCGCCTGGGCATGCTGGCACTCGGTGCGCTGGTGCTGGTCTCGTTCGCGGTGAGCGCGGCGCTGCGCCCACTGGAGCGCTTGCGCACAGCCGTGGAAGAGCGTCAGCCGGACGACCTGCGAGCGCTGCCGGTGGTGCAGGTGCAACGGGAGCTGGGGCCGCTGGTGCGTGCCCTGAACCACTTCACCGAGCGCCTGCGCGAGCAGTTCGAGCGCCAGGCGCAGTTCATCGCCGAGGCCGCTCACGAGTTGCGTACACCGCTGGCGGCGCTCAAGGCGCGGGTCGAGCTGGGGTTGCGTTCGCAGGCGCCCGAGGAGTGGCGTCAGACCCTGGAGTCAGCGGCCCAGGGCACCGACCGCCTGACTCACCTGGCCAATCAGTTGCTGTCGCTGGCGCGGGTGGAAAACGGTGCCAGGGCCATTGCCGAAGGCGGGGCGCAGCGCCTCGACCTGAGTCAGCTGGCACGCGAGCTGGGCATGGCCATGGCGCCCCTGGCGCACCATCGCGGCGTGGCACTGGCGCTGGAGGCCGAAGCGCCGGTCTGGCTCAAGGGTGAGCCGACCTTGCTCAATGAGCTGCTCAGCAACCTGGTGGACAACGCCTTGGCGCATACGCCTGCAGGAGGCAATGTGATCCTGCGAGTGCTGGCGCCGGCGGTGCTGGAGGTCGAGGATGATGGGCCAGGCATTCCCCTGGACGAGCGTGAGCGGGTCTTCGAGCGCTTCTACCGGCGCGGCGCCCACGGCAGTGGCCTGGGGTTGGCCATCGTCGGCGAGATCTGCCGTGCGCATCTGGCGCAGATCAGCCTGCATGATGGTGAGCGGGGCGGGTTGAAGGTACGGGTGAGTTTCATCGCCGATTGATGCGCTACAGCGATTCAGCGCAACATGCTCCGCGCTTCCAGCAACTCGCCAATCTCCAGCTCCACACCAGGAGGCAACCCCAGGTGCCGATAGGCCGGCAGCGTCGACAACGGTCGGCTGCGCCCGCGCTGGCTGAGGCAACGGGCAATCTGTACCACGTCGATGTAGTCGACCTTGGCCGTGCAGCGCTCCAGGTCCTGTATCTGGCTCGGCAGTTTCACCAGTTGCTCGGGAAATTCCCAGGAAGTCAGGATCTTGTCGCCCAGCACCGGCTGGATCTGCTCGATCACGTAATGCAGGCAGACCGGATCGGAGAGCAGCTCGTTATGCTCCTCGGCATAGATCAGTACCGGCAGCGCGCCAATCTGGTTGACCAGCCCGCCCAGGGTTGCCTGGTCCGGCTTCAGCTGGGTGTAGCGACGGCATAATTCGTAGCTGATACCGGCCACTTCGAGGCTGTTGGCCCAGATATCGCGCAGCTTCTGCTCCACGGCTGATGATCGGGCATGGAAAATCTGCTCGATCACCAGGCCGATGGCCAGGTTGCAGCTGTAGTTGATCCCCAGGCGGGTGATGGCGGTGTGCAGGTCGGTGACCTCGATCGACGCACGCAACAGCGGGCTGTTGACCACCTTGATCAGGCGAGCCGAGAGCGCAGCGTCGCGGCCGATCACCTTGCTCAGGGCGGCAACGCTGATTTCCGTGTTCTCGGCGGCCTCGCGGATGCTCAGGGCCACTTCCGGAAGGGTCGGCAAGACCAGGTCATCATTGTCGATGGCAGCCAGCAACTGTGCTTGAACCGTCTCGGCCAGCTTGTTCATGAACGTCTCTACCGCAAGGGTGGCGTGCTGGTCAGCGCTGGATTTCCCGGTCGCGGTCCAGTTCGTAGGGCAGGCTCAACAGCTGCAGGCGAGGGCCTTGAAGGCTGCCCAGGTGCAGGTTGTCGTCTTCCACTGCGTCGGCGCTCAGTACCGCGAGCAGCTCGCAGCCCTGGTCCGTGCTGGCGGCAAGGACCACCTCACCGACCGAAGAGCCATGGGTGGGCGAAAAGATTTCCGCCCCCGGAGCCGGGATCTCTTGCTGAACGAGGGCCAGGCGATATTGGCGGCGCTTGAGCTTGCCCAGGTACTGCATGCGGGCGACGATTTCCTGGCCGGTATAGCAGCCTTTCTTGAAGCTTACCCCGTCGACCGCTTGAAGGTTGATCATCTGCGGGATGAACAGCTCGCGGGTCGGGCCCATGACCTGGCCGATACCGGCGCGGATCTGGCCCAACAGCCAGTCGTTGAGGCTGCCTTCAGGCAAGCTCGCGGCGAGGGTCCGTTGCACGCTGGCGGCGTGTTCCGCTGGCACCCACAGCTCGATGCGACCCGGCGAGACGGCAACCGCTATCAGCCCTTCATGACGCACGGTGGCACCGGCGGCGGCTGGCACGCTCAGGCCCAGCGCCTGCAGCGCGGCATCGCCTCCGTGCACGCCAAAACGGGCCCAGGCAACCGTTTCATCGCTGAGCGTGGCTTTGGAGAACACGGCGTACTTCTTCAGGTCGACCAGCTGCGCCTCGAGCAACTCGCTGGCCATTGCCAGCAGGTAGCCGTTGCCTTCAGGGAGGATGCGGAAGCTCGACTGCATGCGCCCCTTGACCATGCACCGGGCGCCGAGGCTGGAATGCGCCTGACTGAGGTAGTTGATGTTGCAGGTCAGCTGGCCCTGCAGGAACTTGCCGGCGTCGGAGCCGCGGACGGCGAGGATGCCCTCGTGGGACAGGGGGCTGAAGAAAGCGGAATCGGCCATGGGTCTTCGCGGTGGCTAAAGTCTGGCGGCCATCATAGAACGCCAGTAACAAAATAGGTAGGTGACTAGACCAACGCCCGGTGTCGCTCGCGGCTTCCCGCGGTATACTGCGCGACCATTCGAGGAGGGCCCCATGGTCGAACAAACTGAACTCAACCGGCTTTTCTGGCACAGCCGCCGTGGCATGCTGGAACTGGATGTGCTGCTGGTGCCATTCACGCAGGAAGTCTATCCGACCCTGAGCGAAGCCGACCGCGAACTCTACGTTCGCCTGTTGAGCTGCGAGGATCAGGACATGTTCGGCTGGTTCATGGAGCGCACCGAGTCCGAAGACCCGGAGCTGCAGCGCATGGTTCGCATCATCCTGGACCGTGTCCAGCCCAAGTGAATGTTTCGAGTGCCGTTGGCAGGGCTCGCGCCTGCTGCTGACGGCCTACCTGCTCTGCCAGGTACTGGCGCAGTTGGCCTTGGGGTCGAGTGCGCTGCCCTGGTGGATCTGCCTGGCCGTGCTGGCCGCCTGTTTTGCCCACGCTTGCTGGGCCATTCCCCGACGTATCCTGTTGACTGATCCGCGTGCCGTTACCGGCCTGCGCCGCGATGTGCTGGGTTGGCGGGTGTTCAGTCGTGCGCAGGGGTGGCAGCCGGTACGCTTGTGTCGGGACAGCATGGCGCTGCCGGAACTGGTGGTGTTGCGCTTCGTGCGAGCGGGGGGCTGGTTTGGCGAGAGTCAATGTATCCCCAGGGATGCCCTGGGGGCTGATCAGCATCGGCGGCTTCGGGTAAGGCTGAAGTTCAGTCGCCGCCGGTGGGCCGAGGCATCGGTGCAGTGATCAGGGCGCCACTGATTTCAGGCTGGGCTAAGGATGGTGTCCTTGGCCTCGGGCAACATCCCCGGGTAATCCAGGGTGTAGTGCAAGCCACGGCTTTCCTTGCGCTGCATCGCCGAGCGAATCATCAGCTCGGCCACCTGAGCCAGGTTGCGCAGCTCGATCAGATCGCGGCTGACCTTGTAGTTGCTGTAGAACTCATCGATCTCATCGAGCAGCAGGCGAATGCGGTGCTCGGCACGCTGCAGGCGCTTGCTGGTGCGCACGATGCCCACGTAGTCCCACATGAAACGCCGCAGCTCATCCCAGTTGTGCGCGATGATCACGTCCTCGTCCGAGTCGGTGACCTGGCTTGCGTCCCAGCAGGGCAGGGCGCTGGGCATGTCGACTTGCGCCAGGTGCGCCTGGATGTCCGCTGCTGCGGAGCGACCATAGACAAAGCACTCGAGCAACGAATTGCTGGCCATGCGGTTGGCCCCGTGCAGGCCGGTGAAGCTGGTCTCGCCGATGGCGTACAGGCCTGGCACATCGGTATGGCCGCGCTCGTCGACCACCACCCCGCCACAGGTATAGTGGGCAGCCGGCACCACCGGAATCGGCTGGCGGGTGATGTCGATGCCGAAGGTCAGGCAACGCTCGTAGACCGTGGGGAAGTGATTCCTGATGAAGTCGGCCGGCTTGTGGGTGATGTCCAGGTACACGCAATCCACACCCAGGCGCTTCATCTCGTGGTCGATGGCTCGAGCCACGATATCGCGTGGGGCCAGCTCCTCGCGAGGGTCGAAGCGTGGCATGAAACGTTCGCCGTTGGGCAGGCGCAAGAGGGCGCCTTCGCCACGCAAGGCCTCGGTGATCAGGAAGCTCTTGGCCTGGGGGTGGTAGAGGCAGGTCGGGTGGAACTGGTTGAATTCCAGGTTGGCCACCCGGCAGCCGGCCCGCCAGGCCATCGCGATACCATCGCCGCAGGCGCCGTCGGGGTTGCTGGTGTAGAGGTAGACCTTGGCCGCACCACCGGTGGCCAGTACCGTGAAGCGCGCCCCGAAGGTGTCCACTTCGCCGCTGTTGCGGTTCAGCACATAGGCGCCCAGGCAGCGCTCGCCGGGCAGGCCCAGGCGTCGTTCGGTGATCAGGTCGACCGCCACGCGCTGCTCGAGCAGCTCGATGTTCGGCCGCTGCCGTGCCTGGGCCAGCAAGGTGGTGAAGATGGCAGCGCCTGTGGCATCGGCGGCATGGATGATCCGCCGATGGCTATGGCCGCCTTCGCGGGTCAGGTGGAACTCGAAACCACCGTCATCGACACCGTGGTGTTCGTCGCGGGTGAACGGCACGCCCTGTTCGATCAGCCATTCGATGGCTTCGCGGCTGTGCTCGACGGTGAAACGCACCGCCTCTTCATTGCACAGGCCGCCGCCGGCATTGAGGGTGTCCTCGACATGCGATTGCACGGTGTCGGTGTCGTCCAGCACCGCGGCGACGCCACCCTGGGCCCAGAAGGTCGATCCGTTGGCCAGGTCGCCCTTGCTCAGCACGGCGATGCGCAAGTGGCCGGGAAGGTTCAGTGCCAGGCTGAGACCGGCGGCGCCGCTGCCGATCACCAGGACATCATGTTGGAATTGTTGGCTCATGTCGGGACACTAGTAATCTTTGAAAGGGGCACGGCACAATAGTCACGCGCAGATGGCATTGTGAAACTATGGTGAACGCAGGCCGGGCTGCCTTTATAGCAGCCTGCGGTAGCCAATTTCCATGCCACCTGCGAGGTTGAGGCAATCTTCGCGGGAACTTTCCTGTACGCCTGGAAATCCTATGAAGGCTGCCCGTGCGCCTAATTTTCGCGCGGCGACGCGTGGCGGCAGCTCTATCCGGGCTGACACCTGCGTATCCGAAACCTGATTATCGACGCAGCCGGCCGTGCCCGCGCCGCGTCTTCCGTGCGAGCCGACCAAGGGCCGCAGGAAACTTGCTTGGAGGAGAGAACTTTTGCGAAAAGCCCGAGTCTATGTTTGCAAGCCTGAACGATGGCTTTTGCAACGCTCCTTCAAGTTCACTGAGGAGTGTTCATGCTAACCCAGGAAGAGGATCAGCAGCTTGTCGAGCGCGTGCAGCGCGGCGACAGGCGAGCGTTCGATCTGTTGGTGCTGAAGTATCAGCACAAGATTCTCGGGTTGATCGTGCGGTTCGTTCACGATACCCACGAGGCCCAGGATGTGGCGCAGGAAGCCTTTATCAAGGCCTACCGTGCGCTTGGCAATTTCCGCGGAGACAGTGCGTTTTATACCTGGCTGTACCGCATCGCCATCAACACGGCGAAGAACTACCTGGTGTCCCGTGGAAGACGGCCACCAGACAGTGATGTGAGCTCCGAGGACGCGGAGTTTTACGACGGCGATCATGGTCTCAAGGATCTCGAGTCCCCAGAACGCTCCCTGTTGCGGGATGAAATCGAAGGCACTGTCCATCGCACCATCCAGCAACTGCCCGAAGATTTGCGCACGGCCCTGACCCTGCGCGAGTTCGATGGGTTGAGTTACGAAGACATTGCCAGTGTCATGCAATGTCCGGTGGGTACCGTGCGCTCCCGAATCTTCCGCGCTCGGGAGGCCATAGACAAAGCCCTGCAACCGTTGTTGCAGGAAACCTGAGACAGCGGCGACAGCCAAGAGAGGAACCGCCATGAGTCGTGAAGCTTTGCAGGAATCGCTGTCCGCGGTAATGGATAACGAAGCGGACGAATTGGAATTGCGTCGCGTGTTGAACGCCGTCGACGATGCCGAGACACGTGCCACCTGGTCGCGTTACCAGGTTGCCCGTGCAGCCATGCACAAGGAGCTGCTGCTGCCCAAGCTTGATATCGCCTCGGCGGTGTCTGCCGCCTTGGCCGACGAAGCCGTACCGGCCAAGGTCAAGCAAGGCCCGTGGCGCAGCATTGGTCGCCTGGCGGTCGCCGCCTCGGTGACGGTCGCGGTGCTGGCCGGTGTGCGTATGTACAACCAGGACGAGATCACCGGTGCCGAGCTGGCTTCCCAGCAACCTGCACAACAAGGCCTGAGCATGCCACAAACTCAAGGCCCGGCTGTTTTGGCAGGCTATAGTGAGAGCAGTGAGCAACCGACCGGGCCGATGGCCAACGGCGTGCTGCAGAACCAGGCCGGCTGGGATCAGCGTCTGCCAGGGTACCTGCGCCAGCATGCCCAGGAATCTGCGCTCAAGGGCACTGAAACCGCATTGCCTTATGCTCGCGCCGCCAGCCTGGAAAATCGTTAAGTAAGGAGGATCATGCGCGCGCTACCTCTCCTGTCGCTGCTGATTGGCAGCTGTGTGATGGTGCCAGCGTTGGCGGCCAATTCCTCGCCCGAGGCGAGTGAGTGGCTGAACAAGCTGGCACAGGCCGAGCAAAAGCAGAGTTACCAGGGCTCCTTCGTCTACGAACGCAATGGCAGCTTCTCTTCCCACGATATCTCGCACCGGGTTCAGGACGGCAAAGTCAGCGAGCGGCTACTGCAGCTCGATGGCGCCGCCCAGGAAATCGTGCGCGTGGATGGCCAGGTGCAGTGCGTCAGTGGTGCCCTGGTCAGCGGTGTAGGCACGCCCCCCGACGCTCGTGCGCGCGTGCTTGACCCTCTCAAGCTGATGAGCTGGTATGACCTGCGCCTGGCGGGCAGGGCGCGCGTCGCGGGACGCGATGCCGTGATCGTCACCCTGACTCCACGCGATCAGCACCGCTACGCCTTCGAATTGCACCTCGATCGCCAGACGGGCCTGCCCTTGCGTTCATTGATGCTCAATGACAAAGGTCAGCTTCTCGAGCGTTTCCAGATGACGCGGCTGGATACCGAGGACCTGCCTACCGACCAGGACCTGCGCCCCAGTGCGTCTTGCAAGCCGGTGGAGCATGTGGCAGCCGCCAAGACCGAGGCCGTCGCCGGTTGGCGTTCGGACTGGCTGCCGGCAGGTTTCGAGCTGATCAACAGCTCCGTTCGCCGCGATCCTTCCCGTGACAGCACCATCAGCAGCCTGATGTATGACGATGGCCTGGCACGTTTTTCGGTGTTCCTGGAACCGATCAAGGACGACTCCGGTGCTGACGTGCGCACTCAACTCGGCCCGACCGTGGCGGTTTCGCGTCGCCTGAACACGCCCAAGGGCAAGGTGATGGTCACCGTGGTCGGGGAAATCCCCCTGGGTACCGCAGAGCGCATCGCGTTGTCGATGCGGCCCCTGGATGCGCAGGCGCGCCAGTGATGGCGCGCTTTTTCGGCCCGTGCCAAGGCTTGCGGACATGCGCCTGAAATGAAATTAAAGCATTGTCATTTGCAATCCATCGGTAAATTTTCTATAGGTCAGGCTTCTTGGAGTCTGGCCTTTCCTGCTTTTGCAGGGGCCTCTTGCTAACTACGCTCGTTGTGACGGGAGCCGTATGTCAATACCACGCTTGAAATCCTACCTATCGATGTTCGCCGCCGTGCTGATGCTCGGCCAGGTGCTCAGCGCCCAGGCCGAGGAAGCCCTGCCGGACTTCACCACGCTGGTCGAGCAGGCCTCGCCGGCCGTGGTCAACATCAGTACCAAGCAGAAGCTGCCAGACCGCATCGCTTCCGGGCAGATGCCGGACCTCGAAGGCCTGCCGCCGATGTTCCGCGAGTTCTTCGAGCGCAACATGCCGCAGCAGCCGCGTTCGCCGCGCGGCGATCGCCAGCGTGAAGCGCAGTCGCTGGGGTCGGGCTTCATCATTTCCAGCGACGGTTACGTGCTGACCAACAACCACGTGGTCGCCGACGCCGACGAAATCATCGTCCGTCTGTCCGACCGCAGCGAGTTGCAGGCCAAGCTGGTCGGCACCGACCCGCGCACCGACGTGGCCTTGCTCAAGGTCGAGGGCAAGAACCTGCCGACGGTCAAGCTGGGCGACTCCGAGAAGCTCAAGGTGGGCGAGTGGGTGCTGGCGATCGGCTCGCCGTTCGGCTTCGACCATTCGGTGACCAAGGGTATCGTCAGTGCCAAGGGGCGCACCCTGCCCAACGACACCTACGTGCCGTTCATCCAGACCGACGTAGCCATCAACCCGGGCAACTCCGGCGGCCCGCTGTTCAACATGAACGGCGAAGTGGTGGGGATCAACTCGCAGATCTTCACCCGGTCGGGTGGTTTCATGGGCCTGTCCTTCGCCATTCCGATCGACGTGGCGATCGATGTTTCCAACCAGCTGAAGAAAGACGGCAAGGTCAGCCGTGGCTGGCTGGGCGTGGTGATCCAGGAGGTCAACAAGGACCTGGCTGAATCCTTCGGCCTCGACAAGCCGGCCGGCGCGCTGGTGGCCCAGGTGCTGGAAGACGGCCCTGCAGCCAAGAGCGGCCTGCAGGTGGGCGACGTGATCCTCAGCATGAATGGCCAGCCGATCGTCATGTCGGCCGACTTGCCGCACCTGGTCGGCACGCTGAAGGATGGCGAAAAGGCCAAGCTGGAGATCATCCGCAACGGCAAGCGCCAGAACCTGGATGTGACCATTGGCGCGATGCCCGATGACGACGCCGATATCGGCACCGGCAGCAGTGCCGAAGGCAGCGCCGAGCGCAGCAGCAACCGCCTGGGCGTCTCCGTTTCGGATTTGACCGCCGAGCAGAAGAAATCGCTGGAACTCAAGGGCGGTGTGGTCATCAAGGAAGTCCAGGATGGCCCGGCGGCGATGATCGGCCTGCGTCCGGGTGACGTCATCAGCCACCTGAACAACCAGGCGATCGCTTCGGCCAAGCAGTTCACCGAAATCGCCAAGGACTTGCCGAAGAACCGTTCGGTGTCGATGCGCGTGCTGCGTCAAGGGCGCGCGAGCTTCATCACCTTCAAGCTGGCTGAATAAGCGGCTTCGAGGGAGGAAAGGGCAGCTTCGGCTGCCCTTTTTCATGAGATTTCACAATTCCACTGGGTAATCGCTGTGTACTGTGCGACAGAGGAATCTCCCATATCCTTGCGGCTTGAGGTACAATTCCCGGCTATTTTTCGGCGGGCGTTCCGGCTCGCAGCCTTTTCGAGTGTTGACCCGTGAGTGATTTGAGTCATATCCGCAATTTCTCCATCATCGCCCACATCGACCATGGCAAGTCGACGCTGGCCGACCGTTTCATCCAGATGTGCGGTGGCCTGTCGGCACGCGAAATGGAAGCCCAGGTCCTCGATTCCATGGACCTTGAGCGTGAACGCGGTATCACCATCAAGGCCCACAGTGTCACGCTGAACTACAAGGCGCAGGACGGCAAGGTCTACCAGCTCAACTTCATCGACACCCCCGGCCACGTCGACTTCACCTATGAAGTCTCGCGCTCGCTGGCGGCCTGTGAGGGTGCCTTGCTGGTGGTGGATGCCGGCCAGGGCGTCGAAGCCCAGTCCGTTGCCAACTGCTACACCGCCATCGAGCAGGGCCTGGAGGTCATGCCGGTTCTGAACAAGATGGACCTGCCGCAGGCCGACCCGGACCGCGTCAAGGACGAGATCGAGAAGATCATCGGCATCGACGCCACCGACGCCGTGGCCTGCAGCGCCAAGAGCGGCATGGGCGTGGACGAGGTGCTCGAGCGCCTGGTACAGACCATCCCTGCGCCGGAAGGCGACATCGACGCGCCGTTGCAGGCGCTGATCATCGATTCCTGGTTCGACAACTACCTGGGCGTCGTCTCGTTGGTGCGTGTGCGTCACGGCCGCGTCAAGAAGGGCGACAAGATCCTGGTCAAGTCCACTGGCAAGCTGCACCTGGTCGACAGCGTCGGCGTGTTCACGCCCAAGCACACCCAGACCGCCGATCTGAAAGCCGGTGAAGTGGGCTTCATCATCGCCAGCATCAAGGACATCCACGGTGCACCGGTAGGTGACACACTGACCCTGTCCACCACCCCTGAAGTCGAAGTGCTGCCGGGCTTCAAGAAGATCCAGCCGCAGGTCTACGCCGGCCTGTTCCCGGTCAGCTCCGACGACTTCGAGGACTTCCGCGATGCCCTGCAGAAGCTGACCCTGAACGACTCGTCGCTGCAGTACATGCCGGAAAGCTCCGACGCTCTGGGCTTCGGCTTCCGTTGCGGCTTCCTCGGCATGCTGCACATGGAGATCATTCAGGAGCGCCTGGAGCGCGAATACGACCTGGACCTGATCACCACCGCGCCGAGCGTGATCTACGAGCTCGAACTCAAGACCGGTGAAACCATCATCGTCGACAACCCGTCGAAGCTGCCGGATGTGTCGGCAGTCGCCGATTTCCGCGAGCCTATCGTCACTGCGACCATCCTGGTGCCGCAAGAGCACCTGGGCAACGTCATCACCCTGTGCATCGAGAAACGTGGCGTCCAGCGCGACATGCAGTTCCTCGGCAGCCAGGTGCAGGTGCGCTACGACATGCCGATGAACGAAGTGGTGCTGGACTTCTTCGACCGCTTGAAGTCCACCAGTCGCGGCTATGCTTCGCTGGACTATCATTTCGATCGCTACCAGTCGGCCAACCTGGTCAAGCTGGATGTACTGATCAACGGCGACAAGGTCGATGCCTTGGCATTGATCGTGCACCGCGACAACGCGGCGTACAAAGGCCGCGCGTTGACCGAAAAGATGAAGGAACTGATCCCTCGGCAGATGTTCGATGTGGCGATCCAGGCAGCCATTGGCGGCCAGATCATCGCGCGGACCACGGTCAAGGCGCTCAGAAAAAACGTACTGGCCAAGTGCTACGGCGGTGACGTCAGTCGTAAGAAGAAGCTGCTGGAGAAGCAGAAGGCCGGTAAGAAACGCATGAAACAGGTCGGCAACGTGGAAATTCCACAAGAAGCCTTCCTCGCCGTGCTCAGGTTGGATAGCTAGGTCCTATGTCGCTAAATTTCCCGCTGTTGCTTGTCATCGCCGTAGCCGTCTGCGGCCTGTTGGGCTTGATCGACCTGCTGTTCCTGGCCCCGCGCCGGCGGGCGGCGATCGCCACCTACCAGGGTAGCGTCAACCAGCCAGAAATGGCCGTGGTAGAGCGCCTCAGCAAGGAACCGCTGCTGGTGGAGTATGGCAAGTCGTTCTTCCCGGTGCTGTTCATCGTGCTGGTGCTGCGCTCGTTCCTGGTCGAGCCGTTCCAGATTCCGTCGGGGTCGATGAAACCGACCCTGGAAGTGGGCGACTTCATCCTGGTGAACAAGTTCTCCTATGGCATTCGCCTGCCGGTGATCGACAAGAAGGTCATCGAGGTCGGTGACCCGCAACGCGGCGATGTAATGGTGTTCCGCTACCCGAGCGACCCGAACGTCAACTACATCAAGCGTGTGGTTGGCCTGCCGGGTGACAAGGTGAGCTATACCAGCGACAAGCGGTTGTTCGTCAATGGCCAGCCGATTGCCGAGCAACTGATCGGCGCCGAGCCGGGCACCTTGGGCAGTGCCCAGCTGTACAAGGAGAAACTCGGCGAAGCCGAGCACCTGATCCGCAAGGAAATGACCCGTTATCGCATGCCGCCGGACCAGCAATGGACCGTGCCGGCCGGCCATTACTTCATGATGGGCGACAACCGCGACAACTCCAACGACAGCCGTTACTGGGATGACCCGAACATTCCCAAGGAACTGCACGGCATGGTTCCCGACCGGAACATCGTCGGCAAGGCTTTCGCGGTGTGGATGAGCTGGCCAGAGCCAAAACTCAGCCACCTGCCCAACCTGTCGCGGGTTGGCCTGATCCATTGATACCTATCGGCGCTGTCCTGCAGACAGCGCCGAATGCATTTCTGACATAGGCTGTGTTCTCAAGGACCGAGAGATTCGCCGCTCGCTGCGTCGGACCACAGCCCAACAGTCTTTCAGGATGTTGATTTGAACAACGCGTTGAATAACCCACGGGTGGCTGCATGACTGCTCCCCTTGCCCGTCTCGAGCGCAAGCTCGGCTACACCTTCAAGAACCAGGACCAGATGCTGCTGGCCCTGACCCACCGCAGCTATGCCGGGCGCAACAACGAGCGCCTGGAGTTTCTCGGTGACTCCATCCTCAACTTCGTCGCCGCCGAGGCGCTGTTCGAGCGCTTCCCGCAGGCCCGTGAGGGCCAGCTGTCGCGCCTGCGTGCCCGCCTCGTCAAAGGCGAGACCCTGGCCCGCCTGGCCCGGGGCTTCGACCTTGGCGAATACCTGCGCCTGGGCTCCGGCGAGCTCAAGAGCGGCGGTTTTCGCCGTGAATCGATCCTGGCCGATGCCCTGGAAGCGCTGATCGGTGCCATCTATCTGGATGCCGACATGCAGACCGCGCGCGAGCGCATCCTGGCCTGGCTGACCGACGAGTTCGACAGCCTGACGCTGGTCGACACCAACAAGGACCCGAAAACCCGCCTGCAGGAATTTCTGCAGTCGCGTAGCTGCGAGCTGCCACGTTACGAGGTGGTGGACATCCAGGGCGAACCGCACTGCCGCACCTTCTTCGTCGAATGCGAAGTGGTGCTGCTGAACAACAAGAGCCGTGGCCAGGGCGTTAGCCGGCGTATCGCCGAGCAAGTCGCTGCCGCCGCCGCATTGATCGCCCTGGGCGTGGAGAATGGCAATGACTGAGAACAATTCGACCCGCTGCGGTTATGTGGCCATCGTCGGCCGTCCCAACGTGGGCAAGTCGACCCTGCTCAACCACATCCTCGGCCAGAAGCTGGCGATCACCTCGCGCAAGCCGCAGACCACCCGGCACAACATGCTCGGCATCAAGACCGAGGGTGACGTGCAGGCGATCTACGTCGACACCCCGGGCATGCACAAGGCCAACGACAAGGCCTTGAACCGTTACATGAACCGTAACGCTTCGGCGGCCCTGAAGGACGTCGACGTGGTGATCTTCGTGGTCGACCGCACCAAGTGGACCGACGAGGACCAGCTGGTGCTGGAGCGCGTGCAGTACGTGACCGGCCCGCTGATCATCGCCGTCAACAAGACCGACCGCATGGAAGAGAAGGCCGAGTTGATCCCGCACCTGCAGTGGCTGCAGGAACAACTGCCGAACGCTGAAGTGATGCCGATTTCCGCGCAGCAGGGCCACAACCTGGAAGCGCTGGAAGCCCAGATCGCCAAGCACCTGCCGGAAAACGACCACTTCTTCCCGGAAGACCAGATCACCGACCGCAGCAGCCGCTTCCTCGCCGCCGAACTGGTGCGTGAGAAGATCATGCGCCAGTTGGGTGCGGAGCTGCCGTACCAGATCACCGTGGAAATCGAAGAGTTCAAGCAGCAGGGCCACGTCCTGCATATCCATGCACTGATCCTGGTCGAGCGTGATGGCCAGAAGAAGATCATCATTGGTGACAAGGGCGAGCGTATCAAGCGCATTGGTTCTGAAGCGCGCAAGGACATGGAGGTGCTGTTCGACTCCAAGGTCATGCTCAACCTCTGGGTCAAGGTCAAGGGCGGCTGGTCCGACGACGAGCGCGCACTGCGTTCGCTGGGCTACGGCGACCTGTAATCCCCCCAAAGGCCCGGATTTCTCCGGACCTTTGCCTTTCCAGGCCATTTCCCATGGAACAACCTGTCGGCCAGCCGGCCTATGTCCTGCACAGCCGTGCCTACAAGGAAACCAGTGCACTGGTGGACTTCTTCACGCCGCAGGGCCGCCTGCGGGCGGTGCTGCGCCGTGCGCGGGGCAAGGGTGGCAGCCTTGTGCGACCGTTCGTACCGCTGGAAGTGGAACTGTTCGGCAAAGGTGAGCTGAAGAACGTCAGGCGCCTGGACACCGTCGGTATTGCCGCCTGGCTGCATGGCGACGCGCTGTTCAGCGGCCTCTACCTCAATGAACTGCTGATGCGCCTGTTGCCCGCCGAGGCGCCGCAGGCAGAGCTGTTCGAGCATTACGCCCTGACCCTGCAGGCATTGGCCGAGGGCGGGCCACTGGAGCCACTGCTGCGTTCGTTCGAGTGGCGGCTGCTGGAAGACCTGGGCTACACCTTTTCGCTCAGCCACGACATCAATGACGACCCGGTCGAGGCCGAAGGCCTGTACCGCTTGCGGGTCGATGCCGGCCTCGAGCGCGTGTACCTGGCCCAGCCTGGCCTGTTCAATGGTACCGAGCTGTTGGCCCTGGCCCAGGCCGACTGGGCAGCACCCGGCGCCTTGCTCGCGGCCAAACGCCTGATGCGCCAGGCGCTGGCGGTGCACCTGGGGTCCAAACCCCTGGTCAGCCGCGAACTGTTTCGCAAGCGCTGAGCTCGTCGTATGCTGTGTGGCTAAATCCTCAGGAGAGCCTTTCGTGACTCACAGCAACCGCATGCTTCTTGGCGTCAACATCGACCACGTGGCGACCCTGCGCCAGGCCCGCGGCACACGCTACCCCGACCCGGTGAAAGCCGCGCTGGATGCCGAAGAGGCGGGCGCAGACGGCATCACCGTGCACCTGCGCGAAGACCGCCGGCACATCCAGGAGCGCGACGTGGTGCTGCTCAAGGACGTGCTGCAGACGCGCATGAACTTCGAGATGGGCGTCACCGAAGAAATGATGGCTTTTGCCGAAAAGATCCGCCCGGCGCACATCTGCCTGGTACCGGAGACCCGCCAGGAGCTGACCACCGAGGGCGGCCTGGATGTGGCCGGCCAGGAGGCACGGATCAAGGCCGCGGTGGAGCGCCTGTCGCGCACCGGCGCCGAAGTGTCGCTGTTCATCGATGCAGACGAGCGGCAGATCGAGGCCTCGCGCCGGGTCGGCGCGCCGGCGATCGAGCTGCATACCGGTCGCTATGCCGATGCCGAAACCCCAACCGAGGTGGCTGAAGAGCTCAAGCGCATCGTCGATGGCGTGGCGTTTGGTGTAGGGCAGGGGCTGATCGTCAATGCTGGTCACGGTTTGCATTACCACAACGTGGAAGCGGTGGCGGCGATCAAGGGCATCAATGAACTGAACATAGGTCATGCGCTGGTGGCCCATGCGCTGTTCGTCGGCTTCAAGGCGGCGGTGGCCGAGATGAAGGCGCTGATCGTCGCGGCTTCGCGCTGATCATTGCTGGTCTGTACCGGCCTCATCGCCCTCTGTGGGAGCCGGCTTGCCGGCGATGAGGCCAGTACAGACAACAACCTATTCGGCGCGAAACACCAGGGAAAAGCGAGTAGGCCCGGTGGGGCTGCTGTTCACCTCGACCCGCCCCACGTGCAGTTCCATGATCGACTTCACGATCGCCAGCCCCAACCCCGTCCCGCCTTCCAGTCGTGAACGCCCCGACCCCGCCCGGTAGAACCGCTCGAACAACCGAGGCAGATGCTCATCGGTTATTCCCGGCCCTTCGTTCGCTACCCAAAGCCAGACCTCATCGCCGCGCCGCTCGATGCCCAGATTGACCTCACGGCCCGCCGGGCTGTGGCGGATGGCATTGCTCAACAGATTCGACAGCGCGCGCTGGAACATCAGCCGGTCGGCCAGGGCAGTCCCCCAGCCTTTGAGCTGCAGCGTCAGCCGCTTGTGTTCGGCGCTGAAGGCAAACAACTCGAGTACCTGCTGCGCTTCGTCAGCCAAAGCTAGCGGCTTGAGTGCCAACTGCGCCTGGGGCTGGCTGACCTGGGCGAGAAAGAGCATGTCGTTGATGATGCGGTTCAGGCGGGTCAGCTCTTCGATGCTGTCCGCCAGGACCTCCCGATAGTTCTCGCTGTCACGCTCACGGGCCAGGGTCACCTGGGCCTTGCCCATCAGGTTGCTCAAGGGCGTGCGCAGCTCGTGGGCCAGGTCATCGGAAAACTCCGAGAGCTGGCGTACGCCCTGATCCAGGCGGTCGAGCATCACGTTGATGCCGGTGGCCAGCTCGGCCAGTTCCAAGGGCAAACCCTGCGCGGGCAGCCGGTGCTGCAGGTCCTGGGCGGAAACCCTGCCGGCGATGCGCCTGAAGTGGCGCAGCGGCCTCAAACCGCGTTGCATCAACCACCACGCCCCTGCACCGATAAGCATCAGCAGCAACGGCAGGGCCAGCAAGGTCGAATGCAGGTAAGCCTGCAGGAGGTCATTGTCGTCTGCGCGGTTGAGCGACATCATCACCCGCACCGGGGTGTCGTCGCGCAAGCGCATTTGCCGGGTTGCCGTGAGCATCTGCTGGCCAGTGCTGTCCCGCCACTCGTGGAAGCCAAGACGGGCGTCTGTGGAAAGCTCGCCCACCTGTGATTCCAGGGCCGGGCCGAGGCTGAGCAGTTGCGGGTGACGGCCATCCAGGCTGAGCACGCTCAGGCTCAGGTTGTCGTGCCCCATCACCAGGTCGAGCAGCGGATGGGCGCGGCTGCCCAGGTCTTCGCTACGCAGGTCGACCCGCAGGTTGTGCTCCACTTGCAACATCTTGCGCGCCAAGTCCTTGCGGGCGCGGCTGTCGAGCTCGTGCTCGAGGGCGAACACGGCCAGGCAGGCCAGCAACAGCACCAGCGCCGCGCCCATCAGGGTGACGCCCAGGCCAAGGCGCAGGGACAGGCTGGCCTGATGCATCAACGTGCTTCCAGGACGTAGCCCACACCGCGCAGCGTGTGGATGAGCTTGTCGTCGAACGGATCGTCTATCTTGGCGCGCAGACGTCGTATGGAAACTTCGACCACATTGGTGTCGCAATCGAAGTTCATGTCCCACACCAGCGAGATGATCTGTGTGCGCGACAGTACCTCGCCGCTCTGGCGCATCAACAGGTGCAGCAAGGCGAACTCCTTGGCGGTCAGGTCGATGCGTTGCCCGGCGCGGTAAGCGCGGTGGCGGCCTGGGTCCAGTTCCAGGTCGGCGACGCGCAGGGTGGTGGGCTGCAACTGCTGGTCGTTGCGGCGCAGCAGGCTGCGAATGCGTGCCAGCAGTTCGGGAAACTCGAACGGCTTGAGCAGGTAGTCGTCGGCACCGAGGTCCAGGCCCTTGACCCGGTCGGCCAGTCGGCCGTGGGCAGTGAGCATCATGATGCGGGTGGGCGACTCCGCGCGAAGGTGCTGCAGCACGCTCCAGCCATCGAGTTCCGGCAGGTTCACATCGAGGATGATCAGGTCGTAAGGCTGTTGGCGTGCCAGGTGCAGGCCGTCGGTGCCGGTGTGGGCGCAGTCGACCACGTAGCCGTTTTCGCGCAGGCCCTGTTGCAGGTAGTCGGCAGTACGCAGTTCGTCCTCGATGATCAGCAGGCGCATGGGGGCTCGGAGTGTATGAAAAGGGAAGATTTTCGACCCTGTAGGGGCTTCAGGGTCAAGAGCTTACGTCAGGAACGCGGCAGGGTGGCGCAGATAACGGATTTGTAATCCAGCCGTTATCTGGGTGTTCGCTTGGGCATGAATTTCAGCACAGCTGGGTACGGGCGCCCCTTGGGGCGCCTTTGCTCACTTGCGCGCCAGCAGCGTCGCCCGGCGGGGGGCAGGCAGGCCTTCGACGGTCTTGCTGTGGTCGTTCGGGTCGAGGAAGTCGCCGAGCGATTGATAACGCATCCACTCGGTGCTGCGTTGCTCCTCGACGCTGGTCACGCTGACATCCACGCAGTGCACGTCGCTGAAGCCCGCACGCCGCAGCCAGCGCTCCAGGGCAGGCACCGAGGGCAGGTACCAGACATTGCGCATCTGCGCGTAGCGGTCTTCGGGGACCAGCACCTGTTGCTCGTCCCCCTCGATCACCAATGTCTCCAGCACCAGTTCGCCCCCTTTGACCAGGCAATCCTTGAGCGCCAGCAGGTGTTCGATTGGCGAGCGGCGGTGATAGAACACGCCCATCGAGAACACCGTGTCGAAGCCTTCGAGATTGGCGGGCAGGTCTTCCAGGGCGAACGGCAGGTGCCAGGCAGGCAGCTCGGGCAGGTACTGCTGCACCGCCTGGAACTGGCAGAAGAACAACCAGTTGGGATCGACGCCGATGACCATGTCGGCACCGGCACCGAGCATGCGCCACTGGTAGTAGCCGTTGCCGCAGCCGACATCGAGCACGCGCTTGCCCTTGAGGTCGAGATGCGGGCCTACCCGCGACCACTTCCAGTCCGAACGCCATTCGGTGTCGACATGCACGCCGAACAGGTCGAAGGGCCCCTTGCGCCATGGCGAAAGCCCCATCAGCGCATCGCGCATGCGCGCGCGGGTGGTGGCGTCGCAGTCGCAGTCCAGGCGCAGGCCATCGACCAGGTCGACCTGGCTGGGTTGCAGATCAGGCAAGGCGTCGAGCGCGCCGCGCCAGCGGTCGAGGTCGCCGTGGCCTTTTTCCAGCTTGGCGTCCAGTTGCGCTTGCAGGCCTTGGGACCAGGAAGCCAGGGGCGTGCCCGCCAGGCGGCGGACGAGGGGGGACAGATCGATCATGGCAGGGCTATCAACGAGGCAAAGTTAAGGCATTGGAACCACGGCACCACCTTGCTGAAGCCTGCTGCGCGCAATCGCTCGGTGTGGGCCTGCAGGGTGTCGGGCTTCATCACGTTCTCGATGGCACTGCGTTTCTGGGCAATTTCCAGTTCGCTGTAGCCATTGGCACGTTTGAAGTCCAGGTGCAGTTCATTGAGCAGGGTCTGTTCCTCTTCGTCGGCGAAACGCAGTTTCTCCGACAGGATCAGCGCGCCACCAGGCAGCAGGGCCTGACGGATGCGGCCGAGCAGCGCCAGGCGTTGCTCGGGTGCGATGAACTGCAGGGTGAAGTTCATTGCCACCACCGAGGCAGGCTCCAACGGCAGGGCCAGGATATCGGCTTCCAGGACCTGCACCGGTAGCAGTTCCTGGAACATCGAATCTTGTGCGGTGAGGTACTGGCAGCAGCGCTCGACCATGGCCGCCGAATTGTCCACCGCGATGACCCGGCAGCCATCAATGCGTACATGGCGGCGCAGCGACTGGGTGACGGCGCCCAGCGACGCGCCCAGGTCATACAGCGCCGTGTTCGGCTGGGCAAAGCGCGCAGCCAGTACACCAAGGTTTTCGACGATGGTCGGGTAACCGGGCACCGAGCGCTTGATCATGTCCGGGAACACGCGCACCACATCTTCGTTGAACACGAAGTCGGGCACTTGCTCCAGAGGCTGGGCGAAAAGGCGGTCGGGTTGTTTGCTCACGGTGAATCCAGGCGGCTGACAATAGGCAGGGCCGGCATTCTAGCCAAACCGCGCCCAGGATGCATGGTTGGCTGACCAGCGCTGTGCGTTCAATTGACCCGGATGGCGCAATCGAAGGTCTGCACCGGGCGTACTTCCGGGGCCCAAGGTTGCTGGTAGACCAGCACCAGATGGCCTTCACCATTGGCTCTGGCTTCGAAACGCCAGGTGGAAACGCCTGCGCTACCGACGATGCCGGCCTCTTCTGGCGAACTGTAAACCTCGGAGCCGATGCTGCGCAGGATAGGTGAAGCCGGGTTCTGTACCAGCCAGCGGTAACCGGTGGAAGGGTTGCTGGGCAGGCTCAGGGTAAGGGGCTGGCCCACTTCCAGGCGCGTGGGGCATTCGCTTTCCGCATCCAGTTCTACAGGCTGCCTGGGGTGCTGGGCGCAGGCAGAGAGCAGGGAAAGGGACAAGGGAATGAGCAGGCGATGGGCAGTCATGGTGGCTCCTGGGGCTGACAATGGCCAGAGCATAACTGAAGGGAACGGGGTTTTGTGTTGCCGCGGGTTGTCCTGCTCCCATCAACTCATGAACTTGTTGCACTGGGCAGGGCGGGAAAGCTTGCAGTCTGACGGCGTTGATAGGCGTACCTTAAGTTTGCCTCTCGGAACCGAGCTGTACGGTCACTAAGCGAGAGGTAACAATCATGAGTGCAGAACACGTCAACTATGAGGCGTTGTCGGAGCAAGCAGCAAGTTTGCCCGGTGACTTGGTCTCCGCCATGGCCGAGCGTGATGGGCCGAATGAGGGCGGCTTGACACTTACTCGAGAGCACATCATCACCATCAATCAATACGTCAATCATGTTTTCGCGCTGCCCAGCGAACTTGAAAATATTGAACGTTGGTTAGGGTACAAGAAAATCGCAGATCCAGAGCTGATGCCCAGCAAATGGGAGGCGCTTTTCCAGTTGCTGCGTACCCATGCGGGTCAATGGTCAGCGCTTTCCGACAACAGCAAGAAACTTTCCAGTGAGTTGGCGAGTACGGCGGTCTCGATCGATGCCAGTGGCAAGGTCATCACCGAAGAGTGCAAACGTATCAAAGCGTTGGGCAATGAGGTTGCAACCTGGGAAAAAGTGGCACTGGAAACGCCGGTGGCGCTTAGCAGTGATGACAAGCGGACGGTAACCCAGCTGGTCGAATACATGGAAGTGCTGAGAGAAGATGTTGTCAGATATGCAAGTCGAGTGGACAGCGTAAAGTCGCAGACCAGCGAGTGGCGCAACGAAATAAAATTCAAGCTGATTCCGGAGCTGGCGCAAAAAAACAATGCGCTAGAGAGGGAGTTGGCAAGTGGTGAAACTCAGCAACTGCGAAAAGATCTGGCAGACCTGGATGAGGAGATAGCGACCCTGCGCAAAGAGTATGACAATTACATCAAGGGTGTGATAGGGAGCGCCGCGGCGGGGCCGATCGGGCTTCTTGTCGGTGGTGCCATATATGGTGCCAAGGCTGAGAAAGCCAGGAAGGAACGCAAGAAACGAGAAGACGAGCGCAAGGCGGTGGCCAGGAAACTGGAAGCCCGCGTAAAAATGGAGGGCAGCCTCAGGCAGTTGGACCAGTTTGTAGATGACCTGGATTTTCGTTTGGCCAGTGTGCTGACGGCCGCGGCTCATCTACAGACAGCCTGGGATACAGTGGATAGTTACATTGTCGCGTCCATCGATAAGCTCGGTAAGTTGACAGATAATCAGTCGCTTGCGCGGTTCATGATTTATTTTCGACAGTTTCTTGGGCAGTGGAGCAGTATCGAGAAAACGTCAAGGCAACTGACTGTTATTTTTGATGAAGCGGCAGCAGCTAAATAAGAGGCGTTAAAAATGAACGACAATGTATCTTATCTGTCGGGTGGAAAATTGCCAGACGTACAAGCCATGAACATGGCAGTCAGTGCATTTCTTGGTGTGTTTCAAAAACAGCAATTCGCATTCCAACCTACGCTTCATGATTTGATCAAGCGCCATGCCAGCCTCCTGGATGAAAATCAGAACAACGTAAGGTTGGGTTTGAAAGCGCTGCTTGCGCAACTTTCTGATGAACCGCTTCAACTCGTCCTCGAAGGCTTGGAAAAGGGTGACGATGCCGACTTGCTGAGCCTTGCACAAGAGTTGCGCGATGACGTGCTGACGCCGCTGGCGAGTGTGATCAACTGTTTGAAAGCGGATTGTGACGGTTTTTCCTCTCTGCCAACGATTGATGGCAGCACGGAGCGTAGTCGTCTGGAAAAGAACGGGACAGCGCTTCAAGAAGAGATTGGCCGCTTGAGCAAGCTGGTAGAGGACGAACAAAAAAAGCGTGCAACCTTGTCGGATGCGATCGAGGCTCTGGAGGCTAAGGAGGTAAAGCTTGACCTCAGTGGTCTCGTTCCTACGTCGGAACAGTTGAGCGCGCTTGCAGTTCCCGGCGCCGAGGCAAAATTGGCGCTTGATGCTGCAACCAAAGCGATGAAGGACCTTGAAAAAATGATGGGGTCCCTCCTTGAGGGTATGCAGTATTCGGAGCTGCAGGAGCGCCGCCGTGAAGTGATAAAAAGGGTGGCTGATCTCGAACGTGAAGTGAGCGATAAATCCAGGCAAATAAAAGAAATTGAGCGCCAACAGACAATGCTGGATGTAATTCCGGAGCTTTTGGCATATGCCGCGGGTTGGGTTTCCACTGTGCGGGCAATCATTGGATCGCTGGAAGGCCAGTGCGCAAGACTGAAAGGAGCGTCAATCGCGGATGTTCAGGATGTTAATAAACTGAATGCACTCTTCGCCGAGATTCTAAACTATAACAAAAGCCTGTTGGGCCTGATAAGCAAGGCGTGATGAACCGCTCTCCAGCTGCCGGGTAACAGCCCGGTGGCGGGGGGATTCTTACAGTTCCATGGGGCGACGGTATGGCAGGTGAATCTGACGCGTTTGATGACGCTTGGGCAGGAAAACATCAGAAGATCGTCGAGGCCTTGCGAGAGCTTGGTGGCAGGAAAGATGTGCCATTTCTGGTGGCGCAAGAAACGTTGTGGTTGTTGGATGGCTATGGACTAACGGTGTCGATGTTACCGGATACGGTGCCGCAGACTGAGCAGTACCTGGCTTACACTTATATAGAAGAGCCTGAGCTGCTTCCGGCAAAGATGCTTGAATTGTTTAAAGCATTGAAAGAGCACGCCGGTGGTTGGTCCCGCGTGCGGGTGGGTAGTAAAGCTGTCGCTCAAGACCTGATCGTATTTGCCGACAGTATTCAGACTCAAGGGACTGAGGTAATGGGTTATGCGGGAAAAACCAGCGCACTGGGGCCGAACGCGGAAAAATGGGAGCTATCCGGGTCCCCCGCGGCGATTGAAGTTCAGGATAAAGCTATTTTGTTGAAGATGGCGTCTTCGTTTGAGGCGCTCAGGGCACCTGTGGAGCATTTCAAGGCTTCCCTTGAACACGTCTACTCCGACTTGGCCGCATTTCGAGATGAGGCGAGATTCAAACTGAGACCAGCAGTGCAGGAGAAAATCAGAGCGCTTGATCGTCTGGTACGTGCCTATAAATCAGAGCAAAGATTGGCGGATGACCCCAACTCCGTAAGCTATGGGCGTGTGGCCGCTGGCCTCCCCGGCGCGCAATTGAAAGTGACCTTTCATAAATTGGAAGCGAGTCTTTCCATCAATATATCCGGAACCGCTTCCATTCACTCGGCCTGGCAAGGAATGGATGCGTACCTTGAACAATCGGAGCAGCATTTGGTGAGCATGCAAACCCAAGAGGAACTTGCCGATTTCATGATTCGATACAAGATTTTTCTGGTGCAATGGGCTGGTATCAAGACGTTTGCGCAGGAACAGCTTTCGGCATTTGATTCAACTCGACAAGTGTGAGCCTGGCGGGCGCTGAGGCCCGCCAGATGGGTCAGTTGAACAAGATCTTCGCGACATCCGCAAAGCGCTTGGCGAAATGAACGGTTATGCCTTCGCGCAGGTAGTCGGGCAACTCCTCATAATCCCCCCGGTTCGGCTCCGGCAGGATCAGCTCGAAGATTTTCTGTCGACGTGCCGCAATCACTTTCTCGCGCACCCCGCCAATGGGCAGCACCTGGCCGGTGAGGGTCAGCTCGCCGGTCATGGCCACGCCTTTCTTCGGCACCTGGTCCCGGGCCAGTGACAGCAGTGCGCTGGCCATGGTGATGCCGGCACTCGGGCCGTCCTTGGGCGTGGCGCCTTCGGGGACGTGCAGGTGAATGAACGCCTCGTTGAAGAAGACAGGATCACCGCCAAACTGCTTGAGGTTGGAGCTGACGTAGCTGTAGGCGATTTCAGCAGACTCCTTCATCACGTCGCCCAACTTGCCGGTGAGTTTGAAGCCGCGGTTCAAGGTGTGAATGCGGGTCGCTTCGATCGGAAGGGTGGCACCGCCCATGCTGGTCCAGGCCAGGCCCGTGATGACACCCTTGCCGGCCAGCACTTGTTCACTGCGGAACACCGGCATGCCCAGGGCGGATTCGAGATCCTTGGTGCCGATCTTGAGCTTGGCATCCGGGTCTTCCAGCAGTTTGACCACGGCCTTGCGCACCAGCTTGCCCAGCTGCTTCTCCAGCTGCCGCACGCCGGCCTCGCGGGCATAGCCCTCGATCACGGTGCGCAGGGCACTGTCGCTGATGCTCAGGCTGGTCTTGGCGACACCGGCCTTGTCCAACTGCTTGGGCCACAGGTGGCGCTTGGCGATGGCCAGCTTTTCTTCGGTGATGTAGCCGGACAGGCGAATCACTTCCATACGGTCGAGCAAGGGCCCGGGTATCGAGTCCAGGGTGTTGGCGGTGCACACGAACAGTACCTTGGAAAGGTCCAGGCGCAGGTCCAGGTAATGGTCGAGGAAATCGACGTTCTGTTCCGGGTCGAGGGTTTCCAGTAGCGCCGAAGCCGGGTCGCCCTGGTAGCTCTGGCCCATCTTGTCGATTTCGTCGAGCATGATCACCGGGTTCATCACCTCGACATCCTTCAACGCCTGCACCAGCTTGCCCGGTTGGGCACCAATGTAGGTGCGACGATGGCCCTTGATCTCAGCTTCATCGCGCATGCCGCCGACACTGAAACGGTAGAAAGGCCGGCCAAGGGATTCGGCGATGGACTTGCCGATGCTGGTCTTGCCCACCCCGGGCGGGCCTACCAACAGGACGATGGAGCCGCTGATCTCGCCCTTCCAGGCGCCCACGGCGAGGAATTCGAGGATACGTTCCTTGATGTCGTCGAGGCCGGCATGGTGCTGGTCGAGCACCTTGCGTGCGTGTTTGAGGTCGAGTTTGTCCTTGCCGTAAATACCCCAGGGCAGGACGGTGGCCCATTCCAGGTAATTGCGGGTAACGGCGTATTCGGGCGAGCCGGTCTCGAGGATCGCCAGCTTGCCCATTTCTTCATCGATACGCTTCTTGGCCTGGTCCGGCAAGGTCTTGCCCTGCAGGCGCTGCTCGAACTGTTCGAGGTCGGCACTGCGGTCATCCTTGGTCAGGCCCAGCTCCTGCTGGATGACCTTGAGCTGTTCCTTGAGGAAGAACTCACGCTGGTGCTCGCCGATCTGTCGGTTGACCTCGGCGGAGATCTCGTTCTGCAGGCGCGCGACTTCGACTTCCTTGCGCAGCATCGGCAGGACTTTCTCCATGCGCTTGAGCATGGGCACGCAATCGAGCACTTCCTGCAACTGATTGCCGGTGGCCGAAGTCAGTGCGGCGGCGAAGTCGGTGAGCGGTGAAGGGTCGTTGGGACTGAAGCGGTTGAGGTAGTTCTTCAGCTCTTCGCTGTACAACGGGTTGAGCGGCAGCAGTTCCTTGATCGCATTGATCAGGGCCATACCGTAGGCCTTGACCTCGTCGGTCGGCTCGGCCGGTTGGCGGGGGTACTCGACTTCGACCAGGTACGGCGGGCGGTGGTGTTTGAGCCAGGTGCGGATGCGCACTCGGGTCAGGCCCTGGGCGACGAACTGCAGTTTGCCGTTCTCGCGGCTGGCGTGGTGCACCTTGACCAGAGTGCCGTACTGCGGGAGGGCGGAGGTGTCGAAGTGACGGTGGTCTTCCGGCGGGGTGTCCATGAAGAACAGCGCCAGTGAGTGATGCGGGGTCTTGGCCACCAGGTCGAGGGTTTCGGCCCAGGGTTCTTCGTTGACGATCACCGGCAACACCTGGGCCGGGAAGAACGGGCGGTTGTGGATCGGGATCACGTAGACCTTGTCCGGCAACTGCTGGCCGGGCAGGGCGAGGGCGTGGCCGGGTTCGGTCTGGGTATCGAGATGTTCGGCTTCGCTGTGCTGTTCGGGTTGTTCCGGGAAATCCTGCTGGTCGCTCATGGGGCACCTGCGTGAATGACTATGGTGCTTAGATGGGGCGCGGGGGGATGGGTTTCAATGGTAGACGAAGGGCGCAGGAGGGGCAGTGCGGGTCGTCTGGGCCGGCCTCACCGCCGGCAAGCCGGCTCCCACAGGTTCTCCACTTGCCTTGAAAACAGTGGAGGACCCTGTGGGAGCCGGCTTGCCGGCGATGGCGGCGGTGGCTTCAGCGCCGCAGCTAAGGGTTACTCAGCCAATTTGTAAGCGATGATGTAATCGCCCATGCGGGTCCCCAGCGATCCATGGCCGCCGGCGACGATCAGCACGTACTGCTTGCCGTCCTTGCCGGCGTACGTCATCGGCGTCGCTTGGCCACCCGCAGGCAGGCGCGCCTTCCACAACTCCTTGCCGTCGTTCACGTCATAGGCGCGCAGGTACTGGTCGAGGGTGCCGCTGAGGAAACCGACGCCACCGGCGGTGACGATCGAACCCCCCATGCTCGGCACGCCCACGGGCAGGCCTATCGGTACCGGGGTGCTGTCACGGGTGGTCCCGTTCTTGCGCTTCCACACTACCTTGTTGGTGAACAGGTCGATGGCTGCCACGTAGCCCCAGGCCGGCGCCTGGCACGGTACGCCCAGCGGCGACATGAACGGGTGCATGGTGACCGCGTAAGGTGCGCCGGTGTTAGGTTGCACGCCACTGGTCTCGCTTTCGCGCTTGCTGCCAGCGGCCACCTGTTCACGCGGCACCATCTTCGACACGAACGCCATGTAGTTGGGCGAGGTGAACAGCAGCTGGCGAACCGGGTCGACCGACACGCTGCCCCAGTTGAACACGCCGACGTTGCCCGGGTAGACCAGCGAGCCTTGCTCGGATGGCGGCGTGTACTGGCCTTCGTAGCGCAGTTCACGGAACTGGATGCGGCACAGCATCTGGTCGAACGGGGTCGCACCCCACATGGCCTGTTCGGTCAGTTCCGGGCCGAGCAGGTTGAGGTCGGAGCGGGCCTGGGTCGGCGCGGTGCGGTCTCCCTTGACTGCGCCCTGTGGCACCGGGATCTCGCGGATCGGCACGATCGGCGTGCCGTCACGGCGATCGAGCACGTACAGGCTGCCCTGCTTGGTTGGCACGATGATCGCCGGCTTGACGCCGTCCTTGGCCTTCAGGTGCACCAGGGTCGGCTGGCTGCCGACGTCCATGTCCCACAGGTCGTGGTGGGTGAACTGGTAGTTCCAGCGGGCCTTGCCAGTGGCAAGGTCCAGGGCGACCACGCCGGCACTGTACTTCTCGGCACCTGGAGTGCGGTCGGCGCCGTACTGGTCGGGCGTCTGGTTGCCCAGCGGCAGGTAGACCATGCCGAGGTCTTCATCGACGCTGGCCAGCGACCACATGTTGGCCGAGTTGCGGCTGTAGGTCTTGCCCGGCGCCAATGGCTTGGTGTCGTCCGGGTTGTTGCTGTCCCAGTTCCAGACCAGGCGGCCATCGTGCACGTCGTAGGCGCGGATCACGCCGGAGGGCTCGTTGGTCGACTCGTTGTCGGTGACATGACCGCCGATGATCACCAGGCTGCGGGTGATCGCCGCGGGTGAGGTGGAATAGTAGCCGCCGGCGGTGAACGGGCCGATGCCTGTGGTCAGGTCGATCGCGCCCTGGTTGGCGAAGCCTTCGCAGACCTTGCCGTTGTCGGCGTTGATGGCGATCAGGCGAGCATCGGCGGTGGGCAGGTAAAGGCGGCGTGGGCAGGCCAGGGCCACGGCCTGGCCTGCGTCGGAGACTTTCGGTGCCGGGCTGCCGTCGCGGCTGACGTAGGCGTTCTCGTCATAGTACGAGACCCCGCGGCAGGTCATGTGGGCAAAGCCTTTGAAGGTGCCGACCAGTGTCTTGATCTGCGGGTCGAAGCGCCAGATCTCGGCGCCGGTATCCGGGTCGAGTGCCAGCACCTTGCTGTGGGCTGTGCAGGCGTAGAGCATGCCGTTGGCTTTGAGCGGGGTGTTTTCGTTGGTCAGCTCGACCGGGTCGTTATCGGTCGGCAGGTCACCGGTGCGGATACGCCAGGCCTCTTCCAGGCGGTAGGCGTTCTGCGGGGTGATCTGGCGCAACGGTGAATAACGGTCGCCATGTTCGGAGCGGCCATAGGCCTGCCAGTCGCCGTCAGGCATGGCCGGCGCGGCGCTGCCCATTTCGCTGTTTTCGCGGCCGAGTTCGCCGAACACTTCACCGGGGTGGGTAAACTGGCTGCCCAGCGCGCAGGCGCCGGACGCCAGGACAGCCACGCTGAGCAGCGCCGTGTTGGCCTTGTTGGCCGGGCCGATCAACGGGCGCCGTGCCCAGGGCAGCAGCAGGACCACGCCAATGGCGAACCACAGGGCCAGGCGCGGCACCAGCTGCCACCAGTCCAGGCCCACTTCCAGCAAGGCCCACGCGGTGCTGCCCAGCAGCACCAGGCCATACAGGCCAAGGGCGATGCGGCGCTGGGCCAGCAGCAGGATGCCCGACAGGGCAAAGCCGATGCCGGCGATCAGGTAGTAAAGCGATCCGCCGACCTGGCTCAGCTTGATCCCGCCGGCTACCAGGCCCAGGCCCATCAGCAACAGCAGTACGCCCATCAGGCGCGGTAGCCAGCGGCTTCCATTCTCGGCACCGTCAGTGCTCATCGTATGTTCTCCGTTAGGTTGAAAATTGTCAGAACGTGCTCTGGATCTTCAGGCCGCCGACCACGGCATCATCGACCTGCGACACCCCACCCGGATGGCGGATGTACTGCAGGTTCGGACGCACGGTAAACCAGTCGGCCAGGTGAATGCCGTAATAGAGTTCAGCGCTGTATTCGGTGTCCTGCACCGGCAGGTAGCCCGGATCGTCGTAGTCGTCGAGCCCGGCTGCCTCATTGGCCAGGCGGGCATTCTTGCGATAGGCGGGATTGACGTGCACGCGGGCGAGGGCGAAGCCGATATCGTCCTTGGCGCGGGCGTCGAAGGGGCCCTTGAATAGCAGTCCTGCCTGAACATAGTTGTCGATGGCATTGGTCTTCTTGTCGTGCACCGTGGCGTTGGCGAACAGGCTCAGCCCGCGCGATCGGTCGGATGCCAGCGATGTGACCTGCTGCTGTGCCCCGATCCACAGGCCGTGTTTGCTCGAACTGCTGCGGTAGGCGGCGCCACTGATGGCGGCCGGCTGGCCGTTGCTGTCCTTCAGCACATCCTGTGCCTTGGCATTACTGTAGTAGTAGCCGGTGCGATATTCCCCTTTCAGGCCATTGACCGTCGGGCTCCAGACCAGTTCGACCGGCATCACGGCGCCCTGCGTGCCGCTGCCGCTGAGCTTGAAACCATTGCCGGATTCGAGGTTGGAGGGGTTCTGTTCGAATACGCCGACCTGCGCGTAGAGTGTGTCATCGAGGTTGTAGCGCACTCGCAGGGCCCATTGGCTGACTGGCCAGTTGTACCAGACGCTGCCGGCCCAGTTGCCCACCTGCGAGCCGCAGAAGGCCAGGTTCTGGAAGTCGCAGGGGAAGCTGTTGAAGTCCTCACCTTCGCCGAAACGGCCGAATTTCACATCGAGGGTGCCGTCGAAGTATTGCTGCTTGATCCACATCTGCGTGAGTCGCCAGGTTTCGCCTCGGCCCCAGACTTCCTGGGCGGAGGTGAAGCCCCCGACACGCGGATCGTTGATGCGGTCGTTGCTGATGTTGTCGCCGTGGCGCTCGGTGATGGTCAGCTGCAGTTCGGTGTCTTGCCAGCCGAGGATCTTTTCCAAGTCCAGGTGGCTGCCGAATGTGAATTGGTCGCTGTAGCGCGCAGTGCGATCGTGGTCATGGCCGCCGTGCAGGTTGCTGCCCATTTCGCCGGTGTAGCCGAGGGTGAAATCGTAGCCTTGTTCCAGCAGTTCGCTGCGGGTTCCGCCCCAGTCGCCCAGCATCCAGGGGGAATCGCTGGCGAAGGGTTCGCTGGCAGCGGCGGCAGTCGTCAGCGCGCCGAGGGCAAGGCCGATGTAACAGGGTTTGGGCAGTTGGAGCATGAGGTAGCGCTATCTTCTGATTATTGAAAAAACGGCAAGCGCATCGAAGGTTGGGCCTTCAATGAATATGGCGACAAGATGGTTGAAGTGAAGCGTTTCAGCTTGCAATGGGGAGGATATAGGGGAAATTGTAAGAAAAAAAGACAGATTGTCGCAGTTCATTGTTGCCGAGGGAGTAACAATCAACTGTCTCTACAGCCCAACGCCGGCAAGCCGGCTCCCACAGGTACCCCACATGACCGTGGAAGCCGGCTTGCCGGCGATCGGCTTCAAAGGTGATCAGAAGGTAGTCCGCAACCCTACTTCGACACTGCGCCCAGGCGCTGGCGCGATGTCTCGCAGGATGGAGCTGGCATAGCGCACGGTCTGGTCCGTCAGGTTCTCGCCGCGCACGAAGGCCAGCCACTGGCTCTGGCCAACGTCGAAGCGGTAACCGACGCTAGCACCCAGCGTGGTGTAGCCCTCGGTATCGGTCTCGTTGGCTGGCGCGCGATGCTGCGAAGCGGCATGTTGCACATCGATCCGCGCCTGCCAGCGCTCCAGCGCCCAGACCAGGCCACTGTTCACGCGTAGCGGCGCGATGCGTGGCAAAGGCTCGCCGCTGTCGAGGTTCTTTGCCCGGGTGTAATCGCCAGACAGTTCAAGGGCAAAGCTGCCAAGACGGTTTTCCAGCAGCTGCCAGCGGTCCTGGGCTTCGATGCCATAGAACTGTGCCCGCACGCCTTGATACTGATACTCGGGCAAATCACCGTGATCATGGTCGTGATCCTCGTCGCCATGCTCGTGACCTTCACGCAGATTGCCGGTGCCGATCAGCCCGATGTAGTTGCGAAAATGACTGTAGAAGACGCCTACGCTGCCTTTGTGTGCGCCGTTGTCGAAGCGCAGGGCCAGGTCGGCAGAGAGGGCCTTTTCCTTGCCCAGGTTCGCATCGCCGACCTCGAACGCCCCGGTGGCGACGTGAGGGCCATTGGCGTACAGCTCGTAGAAGGTTGGCGCGCGCTCGGTGTAGCCAAGGTTGGCGGCCAGCGACCAGACGGGGTCGAGCTGGTACACCGCCCCCGAAGACAGGCTGTAGGCGTTGAAACTGCTGGCGCTGCTTGCGTCGCTGAAATTTTCGTTGCCCTTGGCATCCGGGTCCACCCGCGTGTGTTCCAACCGGGCCCCAAGGCTCAGGCCAAGGCGTTCTGTGGCTTGCCATTGCTCCAGCAGGAACAGCGCAAGGCTGTCGGTATCGGTATGTGGAACGAAAGCTTCCTCACCCAGCGCCGAAAATTCGTTGCGGCTGACCTGGGCGCCGATCACGCCCTCGAGGGGGCCCATCGGTTGATGGCGGGCCTCGATTCTGGCCTCGTAGCCTTTGTTCCTGAAGGTCGTGTGGACCTCACCGCTTTCGATCTCGCGGTGTTGATAGTCGGTGTAGCCGGCATCGACCTTGAGTGAGCTGAACGGGCCGTCCAGGTCGCGCAGTTCCGAGGCGAATCCATAGTGGTCCTGCTGCATGTCCAGGCGCACGCCGGGTTCGGCGACCGAGCCGTAGTTGCTGTCGTAGCGGCTGTAGGACATGCCGGTGTAGCCATGATCCCAGTGGTAGGCGCCACCGATCGCGCCGCCATCCTGGCGACCGTCGCTGTTTTCCAGGCGGTGCTTGCTACCCGGTTCGTCGGCACTGCGCACGTTCGAGCTGCGTGCATGGCCTGGGATGCGCAGGTCGTTGAACTGGCGGCTGTTGGCGTCCAGGTGCAGGGCAAAGGCACCGTCGCCGACCTCCAGTTTGCCGGCGCTGCTGCGGGTGGTATCGGCACCGCCGTAACGCAGTTCGCCCGCACCTTGAATGCCCTCCACCGGCGCGTCCGGAATACGGTTGTCGAAGGTGTTGACCACGCCACCGATGGCGTTGCCGCCATACATCAAGGCGGCAGGGCCGCGGACGATTTCCACGCGCTCGACGGTCACCGGGTCAAGCGCTACGGCGTGATCGTAGGACAACGACGAGGCGTCCAGTGCGCCCACGCCGTTTCGCAGGATGCGAATGCGATCGCCGTCAAGGCCGCGGATGACCGGGCGACTGGCGCCAGGGCCGAACCAGGTGGAAGCGACACCGGGCTGTTTGTTCAAGGTTTCGCCGAGGCTGCCGTGTTGCTGTTGCAGCAGATCGTCACCTGTCAGCACGCTGCTCGGCGCAGCCAACTGGCGGCTGCCCAAGGGGTTGGCGGTGATGACCTGGGGTTCGAGTTCGACGGCCTGGCTGGGCGAGCTGGCAAGCCACAGGGCGACCGTGAAGGGGGAGAGGCGTAGCGGGATGTGCAGCATGGGGCTGTGACGTTCCTTGGCAGTTGCTTTTGTGTTGTTACAATATAACGTCACTATTTCAGCACAGAGCTTTTGCCCCTGGCCAGCGGTTTTTTGCAGGCTGCGGGAGGCCCGCCCAGCACTACACTCGTGTAAGGTGCGCATCTTTTTCCACGCTGGAGCACTGGCATGAGCACGGGCCAACACAACGCGCTGCACGGCAAGACCCTCGAACAGATCCTCACCGAGCTGGTGGCGCACTACCAATGGCAGGGGCTGGCCGAGCGTGTGGACGTGCGTTGCTTCAAGAGCAACCCGAGCATCAAGTCGAGCCTGACCTTCCTGCGCAAGACGCCCTGGGCGCGGGAGAAGGTCGAGCAGCTCTACGTGAAACTGCAGCGCCAGGCCTGACATGCCGCATCGTCCCTGGTTGGCGCTGGTGGCCGTGCTGGGCTGGCTGGGCCTCACGGTGCAGGTCTACCTGGTGTTGCTCGCGCGTTGGCAGGAACAGGCCAGCCTCATCGGTGGCCTGATCAATGTGTTCGGCTACTTCACGGTGCTGACCAATACCCTGGTGGCGACCGTCGTGAGCTATGCGGCGTTCGGGCGGGAGTCGAGCGCCAGGCGTTTTTTCCTGTCGCCTGCGGTCAGTTCGGCAGTGGCTGCCAGCATTGTCCTGGTGGCCCTGGCCTACAGCGTGTTGCTGCGGCATCTCTGGCAACCCGAGGGTTGGCAATGGCTGGCGGACGAATTGCTGCACGATGTGATGCCGACACTGTATGTGGTGTTCTGGTGGTTCGTGGTGCCCAAGGGCAACCTGAGGCTTCGGCACCTGGCGGCGTGGGCGTTGTACCCGGCGGCGTATTTCGCCTACGCGCTGTGGCGGGGCGATGAGATCGGGGTCTACCCCTATCCGTTCATCGATGTGGCGGAATTGGGGTATGGGCAGGTGATGCTCAACGCGCTGGGAATACTGGCGGGGTTCTGGGCAATCAGCCTGGTGCTGCTGGGGCTGGATCGGTGGAAAGGGCGGCGGGGGCACACCTTTGCATAGCCTGTAGTGGCCCTATCGCCGGCTTGCCGGCGATAGGGCCAGAGCAGACAGACGAGATCACTCATCGTCCGCAGTACCTTCCACGCGCCAATAAGCCGCAGCCTTGAGCGCATCTTCCGCAACTCCCTTCTCCAGCAACAGTGCCTTGGCCTGCCGGGTCAGCGATTTCTCCAGGGCAACCCAGCTGTAAAGCTTCCCTCCAGGCAAGCCCAGCCCCTTCAGCAACCCCAGCAAATCCTCATCGCGCTTCACCCAGATCACTTCGACCTGTGCCCGGCTCGGCAGCGGCTGGCGCTCCTGCTCATCCTCGATCTGTATGACCGCCAATACCTGGCGACCCGCCGGCAGTTCCTCGAGACGGCGGCCGATGGCCGGAATGGCCGTCTCGTCACCCACCAGCAGGTAGCTGTCGAAGATATCTGGCACCACCATCGACGCGCGCGGCCCGGCGATGTTCAGTATCTGCCCCTGGGCAGCCTGCGCCGCCCAAGTCGAGGCAGGGCCATCGCCGTGCAGCACGAAGTCGATGTCCATTTCGTTGGCGCTCAGGTCGATGCGCCGTGGCGTGTACTCGCGCATGGTCGGTCGCACGGCGCCGTCGCGGCGCAGGTTGCCGGCTTCGATGGCCTGCTGCTCGGCCGTTTCGGCGAACAGCAGCTTGATGTGGTCGTCACTGCCGAGGCTGGTGAAGCCCTTAAGCTGCGCGCCACCCAGCGTGATGCGGCGCATGCGTGGGGTCAGCTCGGTCACGCGCAGGACCTGCAGGGAACGTTGGCGAATTTCGTGGTTGACGCGGTGAATGCTGTCACTCATGGGTGGTCTCCGTAACGGGGGCGGCCGGCCCTGACGCGATGGCCTTGGCCGTATCGTTGAGCAGGTTGCGTACCCGCTGGATTTCTTCCGGGGTCCAGTGGCCGCTGTGCATGTGCAGGGCGTGGCGCAGGTTGCCGACCGCTTCATGGATCTCGGGCGGACGGTCGTGGCCACGCAGGGCTCGCTTGCTGACTTCGATGCGCATGCGCATGCCGTCGAGGGCCACCGCCTGTTCGGCGAGGGCGTGGCGGCCGGCTTCGGTGATGGCGTACAGGCGTTTGCTGCCTTGCACCTGGCCGCTGATCAGCTCGGCTTCCTCGAGGAAGTTCAGGGTCGGGTATATCACCCCGGGGCTTGGCGTGTAGCTGCCTTCGAACAGGTTCTCGATCTTGCGGATCAGGTCGTAGCCGTGGCCCGGTTGCTCGGCCAGCAGTGAGAGCATCAGCAATTTCAGGTCGCCCGGGGCGAATACCCGTGGGCCGCGCTCACCACGGCCGGGCCTGCGTTCAAAGGGGTCATGGGCGTGATGATCGCGCATGATTGGGGGGCTCCATCGTTTAGATATATCGAAAGATATTACGCAAGATATATCTAAAGACAACCCCTCAAATGCAGATGATTATCATCTAAGTGCTCGATGGATTTCCTGGCTGCATCGCCACCTGAGGCGGTTTGCAGGCATTTCCGTTACCGGGTTGCAGATACGGCATGAGGATCGGCGCCATACCCTTGAGCACTTGCACCGGCAGCGCCGAAGTGAATTTGAACGCTTCGGCGGAGCGCCCTGGTACGAATGCCGTGAGCGTGCCGAAGTGGTTGTCGCCGAGGAAGAACACGAAGGTCGCGGTGCGGTTCAGCGAGCGCGAACCGATCAGCCGGCCGCCCGCGCCGAAACTCTCGATGCGGTTGTCGCCGGTACCGGTCTTGCCCCCCATGACCATTGGCGTACCGTCCTGCAGCTTGAAGCTGCCGGAGATGCGTCGCGCCGTACCGGCATCGACCACCTGCGACATGGCCCCTTTGAGCGCCCGGGCCACTTCCACCGGAAGAATCCGCTGGCCGCGGTCGGGGTCGCTGACCAGCTTGGTTTCATAAGGCGTGTCGGCGGCGAAGTGCAAGGTGTCGATACGCAGGGTCGGCAGGCGTACCCCGTCGTTCTGGATGATCCCGACCAGTTCGGATAGCGCTGCCGGGCGGTCACCCGAGCTGCCAATGGCGGTGGCCAGCGACGGCACCAGGTGATCGAACGGGTAGCCCACGCGCTTCCAGCGCTGGTGGATGTCGGTGAAGGCCTCGATCTCGACCATGGTACGGATGCGGCTGTCACGGGCGCCCTGGTGTCGGCTCTTGAACAACCAGCCATAGACTTCCTGGCGCTCGAAGCGACTGGCATTGACCATCTCGGTCAGCGAAGCGCTCGGGTTCTTCAGCAGATAGCCGAGCAACCACAGGTCCAGCGGGTGCACCTTGGCGATATAGCCCTGGTCGGGCAGGTCGTACTTGCCAGGGCCGTAGGCTTCGTACATTTCTGCCAGGCGGCCGTCGGTGAGTTTGCCCAGGGCGATCTTGTCGTCCTTGCTGTGCGCGCGGACAAAGGCGTTGAAGGTTTCCTGGCCCGCTTCCGGGAACAGGTAGCGGTGCACCGCCGCCAGGCGCTGCGGGGTAACGCGCATGCTGTCGAGGAAGGTATCCAGGCGCTGCTGCGAGGTCTTGCGCTGGTATTTCTTCCAGAAGCGCATCAGGTAGTTGGTGCCTTCCTTGTCGGCAAAGCGCGCCAGGTACTCCTGGCGGCGCGGGTCCGAATCGTCCTTGAGCAGCGGTACCCGGTTGAAGGGTTGCTGGTAGGTCACGTAGCGCACCAGGTCACGCATCAGGCGGATGAACGGCAGGTTGATCGACTCGCGCAGGGCAATCTTCAAGGTCGGGTTGCGGCTGTTGTCTTCCTTGCGGAAGTTGTTGAACACGTGCATGCCGCCGCCGGTGAAGAAGGCTTCGCCGGTATTGGCCGAGTACTTGCGCTCCAGCGCGGCGTCGAGCATGGCGTCCAGGCTCTGGTTCTTGCTGTTCTGCTGCAGCCATTCCAACGACCACTGGGTGATACGGTCGAGCTCGGCGACTTCGACCTGCTTCAGCTCGGCCGCAGGCTTGCCGGCGTACTTGTCGTGCAGTTCGGCAATGATTTCCAGATAGGTGGTGAGCACGCGCAGCTTGGCGGTCGAGCCCAGCTCCAGCTTGCTGCCTTCGTTGATGTCGAAGGGCTGGTCGGTGCTGTCGGTCTGCACCCGCACCCGCGAGCCGTCGGCGGTGCGCTCGAACAGGGTGAAGCTGTAGCGCACCTGGTCAGTGGTCTTCAAGGTCAGCAGGCGCTCGCCGATCAGGCCGATCTGCGCGGCGAACTCGGGATCGGAAAGGTTCTTCAGGTACTGGCTGACCTGCATCTGCAGGTCGGCCTGCAACGTGCTGGTAGCCGACACATCGAGGCGGTCGAGGTCGTACAGGGGGCGGTTGAGCATGGCGGCCAGGCGGTTGCGCGCCAGGCTGATGCCCTTGTTGGTGATGATCGGCACGATGGTCGGTTGCGCCACCCAGTCGCGGTACACCGCTTTGCTGGCCAGCGCTGCGTCGGCCAGCGGGCGTTCGATGATGTTGTTGGCGGCCAGTACGCGAATGTGCGAATCGGTCAGCTCGGCCAGCTCCACCCGTCCCTTGGACAGATAGTGCGAGGGGCGCCGCTGGGCGATCATCAACGACAGCACCTGGCGCAGGGCCAGACCGCGCGCGGCCATGCTGTCCGGATCGCTGGCAGTGGAGGTCAGTGCCTGGTTGACCTGGTCGAAATCGGCGCCGTACCACACCCGCAGGCCTTCGGCCATGCCGTGCACCTCGCCATGCCCGGGCACTGCCGAGAGCGGCACGCTGTTGAGGTAGTCACGCACGATGCGCTGGCGGGCTTCGGTGGTGTCCGGGCCGCCCTGGTAGGCGCGCACGCTGGCGGACATCATCTGGCGAATCTTTTCGGCGCCTGACACGGTCAGGCCGTCGGGCGAGTGGCGGTACTTTTCCAGCTGGGTGGCCAAGGTGCTGCCGCCGGCGGACTGGCCGGGCAGGGCCAGGTACTTGGCCACCTGGCTGTAGGCGGCCTTGGCGAAGCGCGGCCAGTCTACCGCCGGGTTGTTCTTCGGGTCCTTGGGGTCCAGCAGGTCGCGGTTCTCGATGAACAGCAGGCTGTTGACCATCACCGGCGGGATCGCCGCGAAGTTGGGGTACAGGTGTTGCGGGTAGTTGTACTGGTACAGCATGTCGCCGCGGCAGTCGGTGATCGCAAGGCCCGCCTGGATCTTCTCGATGTAGGGTGCGAACAGGCCGTGATCCACGTAGTTCATCAAGGCCGGGGAGAATTTCACCTGTTCGCTGATCAGGTAGTCGCGCTTGAGCAGCCGCGGCAGGAATTCGCCCAGGGCACTGTAGCCAAGGCGCTTGTCGAAGGGGCCTTCGCCCGGATAGACGATGGCATCGCTGGGGCCGGGCTGCAGCGAGTAGGTCAGGGTGGTGGCCAGCTTGCTGAATTCCCGCGACTGCAACTCGGAGGTGCGGAATTCATCATAGGCAGCGAAGCCGATGGCAATGATCGCCACCAGCAGGATCAGCAGGATCAGCCGCCACCAAAGCCGACGTAGACGGGGTGACTTTGGCTGTGGCGTCTCGGCCAGAGGTGTTTCGGGTGCTTCCGTTCTGGTTGGTTCCGATTGCCACAGTGCGCCCATAGTCTTCAATCCGGCCAGGTATTTTCGTATTGCTTTGCCTGAAGCTTAGACGTTGACGGAAAGAGGTGAAAAATTTGTAGGAAGTGCAGAAAACAGAAGTGGGATATGCGGCTTTGGTGTGGGTTTTTTCCTGCGACGATATTGCTAGGGTGGCTGCATGGCGACACAAGGCACAGGTTTCCAGCCCGAGTTCTCGCCAAATTTCTCGAGATTTACAGTGAAAAGCCCTACGTCGGGCTTCCTATACTGCTCGGCCCCTTCGCCCTGCCGGCCGCTCTACACCGGCATGCAGGCCGGCCCACAAGGCCAGCCTGGCGAGCCAACGCCACGCCTATCGGCGGGCCTCGGCTGCACGAAGGTCAAATCCAATAACAAAATGAGGTTGTATTGCTATGCCAGTCGGCAACCACCCTGCCCATGCCGAGACCGCCCAGGGCGGCCCACTCAAGCGTGAACTGGGCGAACGGCACATCCGTCTGATGGCGCTAGGCGCCTGTATCGGTGTCGGTCTTTTCCTCGGTTCGGCCAAGGCCATTGAAATGGCCGGCCCTGCCATCATGCTTTCCTACATCATTGGCGGCCTGGCGATCCTGGTGATCATGCGCGCGCTCGGCGAAATGGCCGTGCACAACCCGGTCGCCGGCTCGTTCAGCAGCTATGCGCAAGACTACCTTGGCCCACTCGCGGGCTTTCTCACCGGCTGGAACTACTGGTTCCTGTGGCTGGTGACCTGCGTCGCGGAAATTACCGCCGTGGCCATCTACATGGGCATATGGTTCCCTGACGTGCCGCGCTGGATCTGGGCCCTGGCGGCACTGGGCAGCATGGGTGCGGTGAATCTGATCGCGGTCAAGGCGTTCGGCGAGTTCGAGTTCTGGTTCGCCCTGATCAAGATCGTCACCATCGTCGCCATGGTCCTGGGCGGCATCGGCATCATTGCCTTCGGTTTCGGCAATGACGGCGTGGCGGTGGGCATTTCCAACCTCTGGAGCAATGGCGGCTTCATGCCGAACGGTGTGACCGGTGTGCTGATGTCGCTGCAGATGGTGATGTTCGCCTACCTGGGCGTGGAAATGATCGGCCTGACCGCCGGTGAAGCACGCAACCCGCAGAAAACCATCCCGCAAGCCATCGGTTCGGTGTTCTGGCGCATCCTGCTGTTCTATGTCGGTGCACTGTTCGTGATCCTGTCGATCTACCCGTGGAACGAGATCGGCAGCCAGGGCAGTCCATTCGTGATGACCTTCGAGCGCTTAGGGATAAAGACCGCCGCCGGCATCATCAACTTCGTGGTCATCACTGCCGCGCTGTCGTCCTGCAACGGCGGTATCTTCAGCACCGGGCGCATGCTCTACAGCCTGGCGCAGAATGGCCAGGCCCCGGCGGCCTTCGCCCGGACCTCGAAAAACGGCGTGCCGCGCAACGCACTGCTGCTGTCGATGGGGGCCTTGCTGCTGGGGGTGCTGGCCAACTATCTGGTGCCGGAGAAAGTGTTCGTCTGGGTCACCTCGATCGCCACCTTCGGCGCGATCTGGACCTGGGTGATGATCCTGCTGGCCCAGCTGAAATTCCGCGCCGGGCTGTCGAGCGCCGAGCGCAAGGCCCTGAAGTACCGCATGTGGCTGTGGCCGCTGAGCTCCTACCTGGCCCTGGCGTTCCTGGTGCTGGTGGTGGGCCTGATGGCGTACTTCGAGGACACCCGCGTGGCGCTGTACATCGGCCCGGCGTTCCTGGTGCTGCTGACGGTGCTGTATCACGTGTTCCGGCTCGCGCCGAAACAAGCGCAGGGCGTGGTCAGCCCAGCGCTCTGACAGTGCAAGAGGGCCGCTGCTGCGGCCCTTTCACCCTTCTATCCTCCAGGTCGATGTGATCGTCAACTGGCATTTTTGTCAGTAGAACACCTTCCCCATCTCGCCTAACGTGGCGTTCATGCCGGGCAAGGAAGGGCATGACCGATCATGCGATTCACAACGCCGACGTTCTTCAAGTACCTGCTCGTAGGTTGTTTCAATACCGCCATTCACGCCGCCGTGTTCACGGCAATGCAGCTGTTGGCCGGTACTGATCAGGCGATCAGCAACCTGACAGCCTTCTTCGTGGCGCTGTCGTTCTCGTTCATGGCCAATGCCCGGTACACCTTCAGGGCACCGGTATCGCTCCTGCGCTACCTGACGTTCGTGGCAGGCATGGGCAGCCTGAGTGTGGCAGTGGGGTCTATTGCCGATCTTCAGAGCTGGCGCCCGATGGCCACTGTCGTTGTGTATTCGGCGCTCAGCCTGCTGCTGGGTTTCCTGCTGTCTCGATGGATCTTCACGGAGCGGCGCGGATGGTTATTTCGCTGATCGTACCGGTATTCAATGAAGAACTGGCGATCCGACCTTTCTATGACGCGGTTCGCCAGGCATTGGGCGGCGAAACCGCTAGGGTCGAGGTGATCTTCGTCAACGATGGCAGTCAGGACGATACCGAGTGGCAGATTCGTCAGCTGGTTGCCGGCGACCCGGATGTCATGCTGGTCGACCTGTCGCGAAACTTCGGCAAGGAGGCTGCACTGTTCGCCGGCCTGGAAATGGCCGAGGGCGACGTGATCATTCCGATCGATGTAGACCTGCAGGACCCGGTGGAGGTCATTCCGTTGCTGATCGAAGAGTGGCGCGCCGGCTACGATGTGGTACTTGCCAAGCGCCGCGATCGATCCAGTGATACCTACCTGAAGCGCATCTCGGCCGGGGGGTTCTACTTCCTGCTCAATCGCATCTCGCAAGTACACATCGAAGAAAATGTCGGCGACTTCCGCTTGCTCGATCGCAAGGTCGTGGACGTGATCAAGTCGATGCCAGAGCAGCAACTGTTCATGAAAGGCATGTTGTCCTGGGCGGGCTTCAGCACGACGGTCGTCGAGTACGAGCGGGCGCCGCGAACATTGGGCGGCAGCCGCTTCAATGCCTGGAAACTGTGGAACCTGGCGCTCGATGGCATCACCTCGTTCAGCACCGTGCCACTGCGGCTGTGGAGCTACGTGGGGGGCGCCATCGCCATCATGGCGTTTGCCTATGCGGCGCTGCTGGTCATGGACAAGCTCATCCTGGGCAACCCCGTGCCAGGCTATCCCTCGCTCATGACGGCCATCCTGTTCCTGGGCGGGGTTCAGCTGGTTGGAATCGGTGTCCTGGGGGAATACATCGGTCGCATCTACATGGAGTCCAAGCACCGGCCGCGTTATGTCGTCAAACGCACGCTGGGGCGCAATGCGACTCAAGGTGGTCGCAGCGTGTTCAAGGAACAACGATGACCGTTTCGCCACGATGGCAGCCGAAGGGCGCAACCGTGGGCCTAACGGTGATCATCCTGCTGATGAGCGCGGCGGTGCGACTGCATCAGGCAACCATGCCTGAGATCTGGTATGACGAAGCGTTCAGCGTCATGCTCAGTCGGCTGTCGGTCGAGGAAATCCTGTTCCATACCGCCCGGGACGTTCACCCGCCTCTGTACTACCTGATCTTGCATTACTGGATGAACGGGTTCGGCAGCGCCCCCCTCGCGGCTCGTGGTCTGAGCATTGTCGCCGGCATCGCCACCGTTGGCGTGGCCATGCTGCTGACTCGGCAACTGGCGTCGCGCCGCGCCGCAGTACTTGCCGGCCTGTTACTGGCCTTCTTTCCCATCGCGATACGGTACAGCCAGGAAGTGCGTATGTACGCATTGCTGGGCTTGCTGCTCATCACGGCCGTCTACATGCTCTGGCTGTGGGTCAACAAGCAGAGAACCCTCTACCTGGTTGCCTATGCCGTGTTGATGGTCGCTGCACTGTACACGCATTATTTTGCACTGCTGTGTGCATTGGCCAATTGGGTCTATCTGTCGCTGACAAGGGATGCACGGGGCAAGGTGCAGGCACTCTCGCGCGCGTGGTGGGTGGCGAATGCAGCGGTGGCCATTGCCTATCTGCCCTGGCTGCCGACCTTGTTCAGCCAACTGGAACATCGCGAGCTGGTGGGATGGATCGTTCATTACCCCACCTCGGTCATGAGCCTGCCGCGAACGTTCTGGAAAGCCTTTACCATGAACACCAGCACCGCACACACCGATGTGTACGCCGTGCTGTTGTCGGTTTTGCTTCTGCTTGCGTCGCTCCATGTACTGCGCCGGGATTCGAAGCCCGGCAAGCCGAGTGTTCTGTTGTTGTGTTACTGCTTTGTGCCTGTCTGCGTGGTCTGGCTGGTCTCCATTTTCATGCCGTTGTACATCAATCGGTATCTGTTCTTTGCACTGTTGGCACTACCGCTGGTGGTGGCAATTGCTGCAGATACATTGCCAACGCGAGCGTTGTGGTTAGCGATTGTCGGCTGTTTGCTCATGGAACTGACCGGGTTGACCTTTTTCTTCAGCTATCAGGGCAAACCGGGTGGTGAACTGGCCACTGTCATGGCCCAGGTCAATGAGCAATGGCGCACCGGTGATGCATTGCTGGCTGATCGCAAAAGGTCCTACTTCTCGATCGAGTACTACAACGCCACCGGACGCCCGGCATTTCTCTATACCCGGATCGAGCCCGATGCCACCGGCAAGGCAGCAACCACTTACGGCACGTTGACGCTGTTGTATCAACGCTCTGATGAGCTTTACGTTGCAAACCCACAGGCACTGACCCGGCGATTCAAGCGGCTGTGGCTGGTGAACAGCCCAACGGCCAGTAACACGCCATACGTGCCGCTCGATGGGTGGGTAAAAATCGACGAGATAATCGAGGGCTCGACCCAGGCGCTGCTCTTCGCAGCGCCTGGGTGAGTCAATCGTTAGCCATCTCAGGCCGCCACTTCGCTGTGCGGCTCGAAACTGTCCGCGCGCGCCATCTGCCACATGCGCGAATAGAATTGGCCATCCACCTCGCCGGTCAGCAGCTCCCCCGGCTTGAGGAACACATGCATCTGCGAGAACAGCTTGATCTCGGTGGCCGACACACGCCGTACCAGGTGCTTGGCTTCCAGTTGCGCCGGGTGCTCCAGGCCCGCCGCGGCGAGCATCTCGGCCAGGGCACGCAGGGTGTTGTGGTGGAAGTTCAGCACCCGCTGGGCCTTGTCCGGCACCACCAGCGCCCGTTGACGCAGCGGGTCCTGGGTGGCCACGCCGGTCGGGCACTTGTTGGTGTGGCAGCTCTGCGACTGGATGCAGCCAATGGCGAACATGAAGCCGCGTGCCGAGTTGGCCCAGTCCGCACCGATGGCCAGCACGCTGGCGATATCGAAGGCGCTGACGATCTTGCCGCTGGCGCCGAGCTTGATCTTGTCGCGCAGGTTCAGGCCGACCAGGGTGTTGTGCACGAACAGCAGGCCCTCGCGCAGCGGCACCCCGATGTGGTCGGTGAATTCCACCGGCGCGGCACCGGTACCGCCTTCCTTGCCGTCGACGACGATGAAGTCGGGCAGTATGCCAGTCTCCATCATGGCCTTGGCGATACCCATGAATTCCCACGGGTGGCCAAGGCAGAACTTGAAGCCCACCGGCTTGCCGCCCGACAGCTCGCGCAGCTGGGCGATGAAATGCATCATCTCGACTGGCGTGGAGAACGCGCTGTGGCGCGATGGCGAGATGCAGTCCTCGCCCATCAGGACGCCACGGGTATCGGCGATTTCCTTGGTCACCTTGTGTTTGGGCAGGATGCCGCCGTGGCCGGGCTTGGCGCCCTGGCTCATCTTGATCTCGATCATCCGCACCTGCGGGGTGCGAGCCTGGGCCGCGAAGCGCTCGGGGTCGAAGCGGCCATCTGCCGTGCGGCAGCCGAAGTAGCCGCTACCTAGCTCCCAGACCAGATCGCCGCCGTGTTCGCGGTGATAGGGGCTGATGCTGCCTTCTCCGGTGTCATGGTGGAAGTTGCCCAGCTTGGCGCCCTGGTTCAGCGCGCGGATGGCATTGGCACTGAGCGAGCCGAAGCTCATGGCGGAAATGTTGAAGATCGACGCCGAGTACGGCTGGCTGCACTGCGGGCCTCCGATGATGGTGCGGAAACTCGCCGGGTCGGCCAGCGGCGCCGGGCGCATGGAGTGGCCGATGAACTCGAAGCCGGATTGATACACGTCGATCAGGGTGCCGAAGGGCTTGTCCGACGCCTCGTTCTTGGCCCGTGCGTACACCAGCGAACGCTGGGCGCGGGAGAAGGGTAGGGCATCGCTGTCGGCTTCCAGCAGGTACTGGCGGATTTCCGGGCGAATGCCTTCGACCAGGTAGCGAATGTTGCCAAGGATCGGGTAATTGCGGCGCACCGCGTGACGCTGCTGTAGCAGGTCGATCACGCCGATCAGGCTGAGCAGCGCGGTGGCCAGGGTGAATGGCCACAGCCATTCGTGATGGAGAAACGGCAGGCTCGCCAAGGTGAACAGTACACAGGCGGCGAAAAAGGCGTAGCGGCTGAGAAGTGACAGGCTCATACGGGGTCCTTGCGATGGCTCGGTCAGGCTCAGGGCCTGGAACAAACCCCGACCATAGCCCGGTTGGCCGGCGGAGAAAATGAAAATCGAGTTAAAGAAAATCATTCGCGCAAGAGTTTTTGCCGCCAGCTTTCCTGTTCCAGGCTCGACGCCTCGACCAGATAGCTGTAGCGCCCGGCGATCCGTACTGCCACCGGCATTCCATCGCGGTAGAGCAGGCGGTTGCCACTGACCGCGGGTACTTTCGCCCCAGGCAGCAGCGAGCCCACCAGGTTCAGCGGGTCGCTGGCACTGACCACCACCAGCGCGCCGTCCAGCGCTCGCCGTCGCACTTGCCTGAGCAGGCCGAGCGCCTCCGGCAAGGCGAACTGCTCACCTGCCAGGCCGGCAATGAAGCGCCCGCCGCGGATCTCGCCACGCGCCTCCAAGCGATGATAGCAACGCAGCAACTCGCGCCAGGGCGGCAGCACATCGCTCTCGCGTTCCAGCAAGCGCCAGCACATCACCCCATAGCGGCGCAGCAGGGCCCGGGCGATGTGTTCCAGGCGTTCGCTGTCATCGGCATTACCGCTGCTGCGGCGCAACAAGGCCCAGCGTCCGGCATGGGCCATGCTGCTCGAGAGCGGTGGGTGGCCACGCCTGCTGTTGCGCGAAGTGCGCTTTGCCGCCGGGGTGATCAGGCTGCGCAGGCCGATGAAGCTGTCGGCCCCCACCAACCCGGCGCCTACCAGGGCCTGAAGGGCAGTTTCCAGCTCGCTGGGCAGCAGATGGGCCTCCTGCGTCAGCTCGTCGAAGAACAACGCCCCTTGCGCTTGCAGCACTTCATGGACCCGCTGCGCACGCGGGCCGAGGGTGTCTACCGCAGTGGCCGGTGCCAGGCTGCGCCAGGTGTTCAGGTTTTCCCGCGGCAGCAGCACCAGCGGGGTACTGGACAGGGTATTGCTGGCCGCCGTTGCCGCCAGCCGGCTCCAGGCGAACTGCCCGCTGCGGCAGGCATCATCCAGCCAATGCGGGCTGTAGTCGGCGATTCGTGCCGGCAACAGTTCCGCCTCCCAGGCTGCAGCCGCGCTGGGGAAGCCCTGCAACTGGCCAAGCACCTCGGTCACGGCCAGCGGCCCGCGCAGGCGTTCGTCAGGCGCCAGGTGCTGCCAGTCGAGCAGAAAACGGGTGAAATCCTGCAGGCTGACCGGCTCGATTTCCCGGCGCAGGCGCTTGACCGTGTAGCGGTGGATACGCGCCAGCAGGTGACGTTCGCACCACTGGGTTTCGGTCTGGCCAGGGCTGAAGTGCCCGCGCATCACATAGCCTTCGGCTTCCAGCCGGGCCAGCGCCTGCTCGACCGCCGCGTCTGGCTGGCTAAGCGGGCTGGCGATCTGGGCCAGGGTCAGCGGACCATAGCCGCTCAAGCGGGCCCGCAGCAGCTCGCCGAGGGCCGTGTCCGGGTCGATGGCCTGGTCGAACCCGGGTAGTACGTCGAGCGCAGGCTTGCGGCGCGCTTGTGGATACAGCCCCAGCAACAGGTTCAGGCGCTCGCGGGCCAGCCACAGCTGTTGCGTGGGCAATTGCAGCGCGCGTCCGGCCTTGGCCAGTTGGCGCAGCAGCAGGTCCCAACTGGCGTTGACGTGCACTTCGTGCTGGCTGATGGCACCCAGGCTCATCAAGGCTTCGTGCATTTCGTCGGCGTTGCCCGGGTGTGGCCACGCCTCGGCCTCGACGGCAGCGATGGCATCGGCATCCAGCGCGCCAAGGTCATCGCCGCTTTGCACGGGGTTCCAGCGCCGGTTGAGTACCGCCTGGGTGCGCCGCTCCTCCAGCGGGGCATCGTCAAGAAAGGCATAGGGCCTGGCATTGAGAATGGCCGAGGCCAGTGGGGAGGGTGCCGGCAAGTCGTGGCTCAGCAGCCTTACCTCGCCATGCTCCATGCGCTTGAGCAAGGCCAGCCAGCCTTCGCTGTCCATGGCTTCGTGCAGGCAGTCGTCGAGGGTCTGCTCGACCAGCGGGTGATCGGGGATCTGCCGTTCGCCGGCGATGTTTTCCAGGCAGGCGATCTGGTCGGGGAATACTGCGGCAATCAAGTCTTCGCTCTTCATGCGCTGGATCTGCGGGGCCACCTTGCGACCCCCGACGAAGCGCGGCAGGGCCATGGCCACGGCGGCGTTCCAGCGCCAGCGCACACCGAACAGCGGCGCGTCGAGCAAGGCCTGCACCAGGATCTGCTCGGCACTGCGGCTGGACAGGTAACGCCACACTTCATCCAGCTCGAAACTGTGGCTGGTGGACAGCGACAGTACGATGGCGTCCTCGCTGGCCGCAGCCTGCAACTCGAAGTTGAACGTGCGGCAGAAGCGCTTGCGCAAGGCCAGGCCCCAGGCGCGGTTGATGCGGCTGCCATAGGGCGAATGGATGATCAGCTGGGTGCCGCCGGACTCGTCGAAGAAGCGCTCCATCACCAGGGTCTGCTGGGACGGCAGGGCGCCCAGCACTTCGCGGGTTCGGCCCAGGTAGTCCAGCAACTGGCTGGCGCAGGCCTCGTTCAACTCGAATGTGACGTGAAGCCACTGCAATACCGGGGTGAAATCGCCATCGTGCCGCCCCAACTGCTCGTCGATGCGCGCCTGCAGGCGGGACACCGCGGCGGACAGTTCGTCACTGCGCCCCGGCGCTTCGCCGAGCCAGAACGGAATGGTCGGTGGCAGGCCATGGGCGTCCTCGACCCGCACCCGGCCCGGCTCGACCCGCAGGATGCGGTAGGAGGCATTGCCTAGCTGGAAGATATCGCCGGCGATGCTTTCTACCGCAAAGTCTTCGTTGACGCTGCCGATGCTGAGCGCCTGGGGTTCGAGCAGCACCGTGTAGTCGGCGGTCTCGGGGATGGTGCCGCCGCTGGTCAGCGCGGTCAGCTGGCTGCCCCGCCGCCCGCGCAAGGTGCCGCTGACCGCGTCGCGGTGCAGGTAGGCGCTGCGTACCCCCAGGCGGCCGTTGTAGCCTTCGGCGAGCATGCGCAGCAGCGCCTGGTAGTGGTTGGCGTCGAGTTCTGCGTAGGGCGTCGCCTGGCGCAGGCAGTCGAACAAGGCCTGTTCCGGCCAGGCCTGGTTGCTGGCCTCGGCAACGATCTGCTGGGCCAGCACGTCCAGCGGCGCCCTGGGGATGTGCAGCTCGTCCAGCTCGCCCTGGCGGATGCAGTCGAGCAAGGCGACGCATTCGATCAAGTCGTCTCGTGAGGTGGCGAACAACCGCCCCTTGGGCACGCCTTCGACCTGATGCCCGGAGCGCCCGACGCGCTGCAGAAAGGCGGCGATCGAGCCAGGCGAGGCGATCTGGCAGACCAGGTCGACATCGCCGATGTCGATGCCCAGTTCCAGCGACGCGGTGGCCACCAGCACCTGCAACTGCCCGTTCTTGAGCCGCTGCTCGGCATCCAGGCGCAACTCCTTGGCCAGGCTGCCGTGGTGCGCGGCCACCGCTTCCTTGCCCAGGCGGTCACTGAGGTGGCGGGTCAGGCGTTCGGCCAGGCGCCTGGTGTTGACGAACACCAGCGTGGTTCGATGTTCGCGGGCGAGCGCGGCCAGGCGGTCATAGACCAGGCCCCACACATCGGTGGCCATCACCGCACCCAGTGGCACGGGGGGCGCCTCGATGGCCAGGTCGCGCTGGCGGGCATGGCCGATATCGACGATCGCGCAGGGCCGCTGATAGCCGACCAGAAACTGCGCCACACGCTCGACCGGGCGTTGCGTGGCGGACAGGCCGATGCGCCGCAACGGTTGCCCGCAAAGCGCCTGCAGACGTTCCAGCGTCAGCGCCAGGTGGGCGCCACGCTTGTTGCCGGCCAAGGCGTGGATTTCGTCGACGATCACGGTGTGCACGCTGGCCAGGCCTGCGCGTCCGGAGGCCGAGCCCATGAGCACGTAGAGCGATTCGGGTGTGGTCACCAGAATGTGCGGGGCCAGCTTGCGCATGGCCGCGCGCTCCTTCTGTGGCGTGTCTCCGGTGCGCACGGCGGTGGTGATGTGCGGTGCCTTCAGGCCCTGCGCTGCGAGGGTCTGGCTGATGCCTTCGAGCGGTGCCTGGAGGTTCAGGCGGATGTCGTTGGACAACGCCTTGAGGGGCGATACGTAGATGACCTGGGTCTGGGCGGGCAATACGCCGTGGTGTTCCAGGCCCTGGCGGAACAGTTCGTCCAGCACCGCAAGGAAGGCGCTGAGGGTCTTGCCCGAGCCGGTCGGCGCGGCGAGCAGCATCGACTGGCCGGCATGGATCAGCGGCCAGGCCTTGGCCTGGGCATCGGTGACCGTGGCGAAATGGCGACGGAACCAGGCACCGACGGCGGGATGGAACAGCTCGAGCACCGGGTGCTGGTGGGCTGGCAGGTTCATGTGTTGGTTATGGAGGGTGGACGGCGGATTGGCAAGGGGCCGTTCGTCTGCGAGGGCCCTGTCGCCGGCAAGCCGGCGACAGGGCCGGTACAGTCAGCACTGTCCTTGTCAGGCCCAGGAGCCCATGGGATCCTCCCTGCCTTTGCCCGCGAGCCTATTCCATGCCCAACATCATCCGCATCGCCGCCGCCCTGTTGATCGACCCCCAAGGCCGCACCTTGCTGGTGCGCAAACGCGGCACCCAGGCGTTCATGCAGCCGGGCGGCAAGATCGATGCCGGCGAGTCGGCGGTCGCCGCGCTGGTGCGCGAACTGCACGAGGAACTGGGCCTGCATATCGACCCGGCGCAGGCCATCGCGCTGGGCCAGTTCAGTGCCCCGGCCGCCAACGAACCAGGATTCGAGGTGCAAGCGCAACTGTTTCGGGTCGACTGCGCCGAGGCCGTGGCGCCTGCGGCGGAAATCGAAGAAGTGGTGTGGCTGGCCGCTGATCAGTCACCTGAACTGCAGCTGGCGCCGCTGACCCGCGACCTGATCCTGCCGCTGTATCGCCAGGCGGTCAGCGCACCGCACTGACCCCATCGAGGGTGGCGAACGAGGTGTCCTTGGCCGTCAGCAGGAAGTCGCGCATGTATGGCGCATCGAGCATGTCGGTGCGCACCGCCGCGTAAAGGGTGGCGAACAGGCCCTTTTCGCCCAGGCGCTTGCCCTTCACATAGCCGCGCGAACTGTATTCGTGCAGCGCCCAGTGCGGCATGCCGCAAACACCGCGGCCGCTGGCCACCAGCTGCATCATCATCACCGTCAGCTCCGAAGTGCGCACGGCCGCCGGCTCGATGTCGGCCGGTTCCAGGAAGCGGGTGAAGATGTCCAGGCGATCGCGTTCCACCGGGTAGGTGATCAGGGTCTGGTCGATCAGGTCCTGCGGCACCATGTAAGGCTTGCTGGCCAGTGGGTGCTGGTTGGCCACGGCGAGCATGGCTTCGTAGGTGAACAGCGGCACGTAGGTGATACCGGCCAGGTCCACCGGGTCGGAGGTCACCACCAGGTCGAGGTCGCCTCGGGCCAGGGCCGGCAGCGGGGCGAAGGCGAACCCCGAAGCCAGGTCCAGCTCCACTTCCGGCCAGGCATCACGGAACTGGTCGATGGTCGGCATCAGCCACTGGAAGCAGCTGTGACACTCGATGGCCATGTGCAGGCGTCCAGCCGTGCCACCGGCCAGGCGGGCGATGTCGCGTTCGGCGCCGCGCAGCAGGGGCAGGGTGGCGTCGGCCAGTTGCAGCAGACGCAGGCCGGCGCTGGTGAAGCGGATCGGCTTGGTCTTGCGCACGAACAAGGGCAAGCCCAGGCGCTCTTCCAGTTCCTTGAACTGGTGCGACAGCGCCGATTGCGTCAGGTGCAGGCGTTCGGCAGCCTCGACGAGGCTGTCCGCTTCGCGCAGGGCATGAAGGGTTTTCAGGTGGCGGATCTCCAGCACGGCTGACTCCGAGAAAAAATGGTGAGGAAACAGGGAATGAGTTGAGTTTCCCTCATGTTGGCCCTGCATGTCGACACACCGTTGGGCCAACCGCTCGGCAGGGTTCATCAAACTGTCACCGAACTGTGGCAGCGCGCTTGAATGAAAGTCATCAGACTCGCGCTCTACTGGGGATCTGCATTCTGGTTTTCTTTCATGCGTGTTTTTTGGGTCGTTTTCTATTTCCTGTTCAGCGTGTCGGCGAGCCTGGCCGACAACCGCTGCGACGCCAGTGTGCCGGTGCAACGGGCCGAGATCGGCGCCGTGAGCCTGGTCTACCAGAGCGTCGGGTCGCCGCGCGATCCGGCCTTGTTGCTGGTCATGGGCCTGGGCGGCCAGCTCATCCACTGGCCGGACGATGTGGTCGAGGCCTTGTGCAACCAGGGTTTCCGGGTAATCCGCTACGACAACCGCGATGTTGGCCTGTCACGCTGGAACCGGTTGCCGCCCACGGCCAACCTCACGGTCCAGTTGCTGCGCTACAAGCTGGGCTTGCCGGTGGCGGCGCCTTACACCTTGACCGACATGGCCGACGATGGCCTGGGGTTGATGAATGCCTTGGGCATCCGTCAGTTCCATGTGCTGGGCGTGAGCATGGGCGGCATGATCGCCCAGCACCTGGCGGCCATGGCGCCGGAGCGGGTGCGCAGCCTGACCCTGGTGATGTCCAGCTCGGGGGCGGCCGGTCTGCCCGCGCCAAGCCCGGCACTGGTGCAGTTGCTGGCGCGGCGTAGTGCACCCAGCCGGGAGGTCGCCATCGAGCAGCAGGCCGACCTGTTGGCGGCGCTCGGTAGCCCGCAGGTGCGAGACGATCGGGCAGTGCTGTTGCAGCAGGCTGCAGCGGCCTATGATCGAGCGTTCAATCCCGAAGGGGCCAAGCGCCAGATCATGGCGATCCTGGCCGAGCCGAGCAGGGTGGCGCTGCTCGATCGACTGCGGGTGCCAACCCTGGTGGTGCATGGCACGGCCGATCCGTTGTTGCCGGTCATGCATGGCGTGCACCTGGCGGCGCATATCCGCGGCAGCGAGCTGCGCCTGATTCCGGGGTTGGCGCACCGCTTCCAGGAGCCGTTCAAGGCGCCATTGCTCGGGGCGGTGTTGCCGTACCTGCAATCACACCGACAGAACGTGACGCATATCGCCGGCCTGTAGGGGCTCAGATCGAAAGGCCTGCGCTATCGCCGGCAAGCCGGCTCCCACAGGAGTTGCGTCAGCTTTCAGCAGGCGAGCAACGCTTCCCTTGCCGATTTCAGCCAAGCCCGTACTTTTTCACCTTGTCGAACAGCGTGGTCTTGGCCATGCCCAGTTCCTGGCTGGCCTGGCTGAGATTGCCGCCGGTACGTTGCAGGGCGTCGCCGAGCAGATTGCGCTCGAAGGCCTCGACCGCCTCGGCAAAACCCAGCCCCTGGCTGGCGCCGCCGGTCGGGCCCTTCTTGAAGGCAGGCAGGCCCAGGGCGAAACGTTCGGCGACGTTGCGCAGCTCGCGCACGTTGCCCGGCCAGTCGTGGGACATCAGCCGGGACAGGGTCTGGCTGTCCAGCTGCGGCAGTTCCCGGTCGAAGCGCAGTGCCGATTGCTGCAGGAAGTGCTCGAACAGCTGGCGAATGTCTTCGCGCCGTTCACGCAGGGGGGGCAATTCGAGGGTGACCACGTTCAAGCGGTAGTAGAGGTCACTGCGGAACTGGCCGCTCTGGCCCAGGGTGGCCAGCTCGGCCTTGGTCGCGGCGATCACCCGGCAGTCCACCGGGATGCTCTGGTTCGAGCCCAGGCGCTCCAGGGTGCGCTCCTGAAGGACGCGCAGCAGCTTGATCTGCAAGTTGATCGGCATGCTCTCGACTTCGTCGAGGAACAGGGTGCCGCCGTTGGCATGCTCGATCTTGCCGATGCGGCGCTTGCCTGCCCCGGTAAAGGCATTGGCCTCGTGGCCGAAAATCTCGCTCTCGAACAGATTCTCCGGCAACCCACCGCAGTTCAGCGCCACGAAAGGCTGGCCCTGGCGACGGCTGAAATCGTGCAGGCATCGCGCGACCAGCTCCTTGCCTGTCCCGGTTTCGCCTTCGATCAGTACGTTGGCCGACGTGTCGGCCACGTTGGCGATCAGTTCGCGCAACTGTTCCATCGCCGGCGAGCGGCCAATGATGCGCCCCTCCAGGCTGCTCTGCTCGGCGAGCTGGCGGCGCAGGGCGAACACCTCGCGCGACAGTCCGCGCTGTTCCAGGGCGCGCCTGACCACGTCGACCAGGCGTTCGGGCGAGAAGGGTTTTTCCATGAAGTCGTAGGCGCCGTTGCGCATGGCGCCGACGGCCATGTCGATATCGCCGTGGCCGGTGATCAGCACCACCGGCAAGCTGCGGTCGCGGGCCTTGAGGCGGTTGAGCAGCTCCAGGCCGTCGATGCCTGGCAGGCGAATATCGCTGACGACGATGCCAGCGAAGTCGTCACCGATGCGCTCCAGGGCTTGCTCGGCGCTGCCGACCCCTTCGCAGGCGATGTCTTCGAGTGCCAGGGCTTGCTGGCAGCCGAGCAGCACATGCGGGTCGTCTTCGACGATCAGGACGGTAAGGGGTGCTGGGTTCATGGATGCTCTGCCGTTTCGCTAGGGGGCGTGACCAGAGGCAGGGCAAGCACGAAGGCGGTGCCGCCACTGGCGGGATGCTCGACGTTCAGGCTGCCCTTGGCGGCGGCGGCGAGGCTCGCCGACAGGGTCAGGCCCAGGCCCAGGCCGTGTTCGCCGGGTTTGGTGGTGAAGAAAGGTTCGAACAGGTGCTTGCGTGCTTCGGCGTCGATGCCGTGGCCATTGTCGCGTACCTGCAGGCGGTACTTGTCGCCTTGCAGCTCGCCTTCCAGCCATAGCTCGGGCAGCGGCTGGGTGGTCATGGCATCGAGGGCATTGCCGATCAGGTTGACCAGGATCTGCTCCAGGCGCGTCTGGTCGATGGCCAGTTGATGGTCGTCGAACTGGCTGTGCAACTGCAAGTGGCAGGCACTGATGCGGTTGGCCAGTACCTGCAGCGAGGCGTCGACGGCCTTGGCCAGCGATGCCTGGCCGGTGTCGTCGCCGCGTCGGGCGAACGAGCGCAGGCTGGCGGTGATGCGGCCCATGCGGTCGATCAGGTCGTTCATGGTGCGCAGGTTGGTGCTGGCGGTTTCCAGCGCGCCGCGCTCGAGGAAGCGTACCGTGTTGCCGGACAAGGTGCGCAGTGCCGCCAGTGGTTGGTTGAGCTCGTGGGCAATGCTGGTGGACATCTGCCCGATGGCCGCCAGCTTGCCGGCTTGCACCAGTTCGTCCTGGGCGTGGCGCAGGGTCTGTTCGGCGTGGCGACGCTCGCGGATCTGGCCCTTGAGTCGCTCGTTGCTTGCCCGCAGGTCGGCGGTGCGGTCGGCAATCCGCCGCTCCAGCTGGCTGTTGGCTTCCTCCAGCGCTTCGCGAGCGGCCAGGCGGGTGGCGATCACCTTGCGCCGCTCGTTCCAGGCGATGCCGAGGATCGCCAGCAGGGCAAACGCCACACCTGCGAGGATGCCTTGCACCAGCGATTCACGTTTGAGGTCCTGCAGGGGCGTGAGCAAGGTGAAATGCCACGGTGTATCGGCCAGCCGCCGCGTCTGCGCCAGGTAGGCGACCTCGTGGGGTTTGCCCTGAGCGGTTTCGCTGTTGGCCGGGAAGGTGAGCTTTTCCACGCCATCGGCCAGGGTTTCGCGGGCCAGCGGCTGCAATTCGTTGAGCGGCCACCAGTAGTACTGCAGGCTGCGGGCCAGGCGTTCCTTGATCTGTGGCGTCAGCGGGCGCACCGATTTCAGCCGCCGGGCCGGGTCGCTGGAGAGGATGATGATGCCGTTCTCGTCGCTGACGAAGGCTTCCAGGCGCGCCCGTTGCCAGCGCTCCTCCAGGGTGTCCAGACGTACCTTGATCACCGCCACACCGATGATCTTGCCGTGTTCTTCAAGGCCGTGGGCCAGGTAGTAGCCGGCTTCGCCGGTGGTGCTGCCGATGCCGTAGAAGCGCCCCGGTTCGCCGCGCACGGCACTTTGGAAATAGGCACGGAACGACAGGTCTTCACCCAGGAACGAGTCGGCATCACGCCAGTTGCTGGTGGCCTGGACGCGGCCGTTGGTATCCAGGACGAAGATCGCCCGGCTGCGGCTGCGCCGGTTCAGGCCTTCGAGGTATTCGTTGACGGTTTGGCGGTTGGCGCCGTCGGGGTCGGTAAGCAACAGCGAGACGCTGTCTTCCAGCTCCAGCAGGCTTGGCAGGTAGGTGTACTTGCTGATTTCGCTTTCGACCGTGCGCGCGTGCAGCTCCAGCTGGCGCTCGCCGTTTTCGCTAAGGGTGCGGATGCCGTTGTTCTCGCTGATCAAAAAGCCGGCCAGGCCAAGGCCGAGCATCAGCAGGATGATCAGAGGGGGTAGCAGCAGTTGGCGGATCAGGCGGGATTTCACGGCAGGCTGGGCAGGGCGAAGAAGCGAGGGGTCGCATTTCATCACAGTGGCCTTGTCACCACCAGCATCCACTGCCCGGTACAGGGCAGGGCAGCGGATGCTGTGGACGACTTAATGTTGCAGGATCTTGCTGAGGAAGTGCTGGGTGCGTTCGTGACGAGCAGTCGGGTTGCCGAAGAAGTCTTCCTTCTGGCAGTCCTCGATGATGCTGCCCTTGTCCATGAAGATCACACGGTTGGCCACCTTGCGGGCGAAGCCCATTTCGTGGGTCACGCACATCATGGTCATGCCTTCGTGGGCCAGTTCGACCATCACGTCGAGCACTTCGTTGACCATTTCCGGGTCCAGCGCCGAGGTCGGTTCGTCGAACAGCATGACGATCGGGTCCATCGACAGCGCGCGGGCAATGGCCACGCGCTGCTGCTGGCCGCCGGACAGCTGGCCGGGGTGCTTCTTGGCGTGGGCGCTGAGGCCGACACGTTCGAGCAGGGCCAGGCCCTTCTTGGTGGCTTCCGCTTCGCTGCGGCCCAGTACCTTGCGCTGGGCGATGGTCAGGTTCTCGGTGATGGTCAGGTGCGGGAACAGCTCGAAGTGCTGGAACACCATGCCCACCCGCGAGCGCAGCTTGGGCAGGTTGGTCTTCGGGTCGGCGATCGAAGTGCCATCGACCACGATGTCGCCCTTCTGGAACGGCTCCAGGGCGTTGACGCACTTGATCAACGTGGACTTGCCAGAGCCCGAGGGGCCGCAGACCACCACCACTTCACCCTTCTTGACCTCGGTGCTGCAGTCGGTCAGTACCTGGAAGTCGCCGTACCACTTGTTGACGTTCTTGATGGAAATCATACGGTGATCCTTTTTTGCAGGCGCTTGACCAGCCACGAAGCGGAGAAGCTGATGAGGAAGTAGACGACCCCGGCAAAGATCAGGAACTCATGGGAGCGCCCGATGATGTCGCCGTTGGAGCGTGCCGAGTTGAGGAAATCCACCAGGCCGACGGTGTACACCAGCGAGGTGTCCTGGAACAGGATGATGCTCTGCTGCAGCAGCAGCGGGGTCATCTTGCGGAAGGCCTGGGGCAGGATGATCAGGCGCATGGTCTGGCCGTAGGTCATGCCCAGGGCCTGGGCGGCGCCCATCTGGCCCTTCGAGATCGACTGCACGCCAGCCCGCACGATTTCGCAGAAATAGGCGGCCTCGAACATCATGAAGGCCACCACGCAGGAGGTGAAGGCCCCCACCGGGGTATCTTCACCAGTGATCCAGCGCAGCACGAATGGCACTGCCAGGTAGAACCAGGTGATCACCAGCAGCAACGGGATCGAGCGGAAGTAGTTGACGTAGGCACCCGCCAGGTTCGACATCAGCTTGTTCGACGACAGGCGCATCAAGGCCAGGAGGGTACCGAGGACGATACCGCCGACCACGCCCATGACCATCAGCTGCAAGGTCATGATCATGCCTTCCCAGAGGGCTGGCAAAGCCGGGATGATTTCGCTGAAATCCATGTCCATTTACTTGCCTCCCACGGAAATCAGGCCCGGCACCGAGACTTTCTTCTCGACCATGCGCATCAGCAGCATCAACCCCATGTTCAGGGTGAAGTAGATCAACGTGGCCAGGGTGAAGGCCTCGAACAGGTTGGCCGAGAACTCGGCAGTCTGCTTGGTCTGTGCCAGCAGCTCCATCAAGCCGATCAGCGATGCCACCGAGGAGTTCTTGAACACGTTGAGGAACTCGGAGGTAAGCGGCGGAATGATGATCCGGTAGGCCTGCGGCAGCAGCACGTTGTTGTAGATCTGCGGCAGGCTGAAGCCCATCGCACGGGCGGCGGCTTCCTGGCCTTTGGGCAGCGCCTGGATACCGGTACGCACCTGTTCGCAAACGCGGGCGGCGGTGAACAGGCCCAGGCAGATGACCACGCTGATCAGCGCCGAAGTGGTCGGGTTGAGGTCCTGCTTGAACCATTCCTGCAGGCCTTCGGGGAGCAGGTCCGGTACCAGGAAGTACCAGACGAACAGCTGCACCAGCAGCGGCACGTTGCGGAACAGTTCCACATAGGCGGTGGCGATGCCCGAGACCAGTCGGTTCGGCACGGTACGCATGACGCCGAGCACAGAGCCCAGCAGCAGCGCGATGATCCAGGCGGAGATGGCGATGGCGATGGTCCAGCCCAAACCGGTGATGTACCAGTCCAGATAGGTTTCGCTGCCCACGCCGGTGGACTTGAAGAACACGCCCCAGTCCCAGTTGTAATTCATCGGGATTTCCCCTCAGACGGTTGTTTCACGGGCACCTTCGAGCATCCAAGGGCGGCATGCGCCCTCGGATGAAAGGTTAGACACTAATGAGTGGCCTGCAGGATTGATTCGTGCGCTTGCGCACCAGGCCACTATCTGAGGATCAGGACTTCTTCTCGTCCGCGGCCTTGTCGGTCGGCTCGGCGATCAGTTTTTTCAGCTCGTCGCTCATCGGGAACTGCAGGTTCAGGCCTTTTGGCGGAATCGGTTGCTGGAACCACTTGTCGTAGCTCTTGTTGACTTCGCCCGACTTGAAGTAGGCAACGATGGCGTCGTCGACCGCTTTCTTGAACGCTGCGTCATCCTTGCGCACCATGCAGCCGTAGATTTCGTACGACTGCGGGGTGCCGGTGATGACCCAGTCGGCCGGCTTGCGGGCCTTGGCCATTTCACCGGCGAGGAGGGCGTCGTCCATCATGAAGGCCACGGCGCGGCCGCTTTCGAGCATGTTGAAGGCTTCACCGTGGTCCTTGGCGGAAATCACGTTCATCTTCATCTGCTTGTCGGCGTTCATCGCCTTGAGGATGCGCTCGGAGGTGGTACCGGCGGTGGTCACGACGTTCTTGCCGGCCAGGTCAGGGAAGTCCTTGTAGGAAGGCTGACCGTCCTTGACCTTGGTCAGCAGGCGGGTACCGACTTCGAAGATGCCCACCGAGAAGCCGACCTGCTGCTGGCGCTCGACGTTGTTGGTGGTGGAGCCGCACTCCAGGTCGACGGTGCCGTTCTGCACCAGCGGGATGCGGGTTTGCGAGGTGACCAGGTTGTAACGGACCTTGATGTCCGTACCCAGTTGCTTCTTCAGGGCGTCGACGACAGCCAGCTGGATGTCGTGCGAATAGCCCACGGGCTCGGGCTTGCCGGCCAGGTAGGAAAACGGAATGGAGGAGTCACGGTGCCCCAGGGTGATGGTGCCCGAGTCCTTGATCTTCTTCAGGGTGCCGGTCAGCTCCTCGGCCATGGCCGGCGAAGCGATGACTGCAGCCGCGATGGCGGCGCCCAGCAATTGACGAACGATGCGCATCAAATTTTCCTCGACGTGTTTGTTTTTTTTATGGAGCCGTTGGCGGACTCTTTCGTTCAACGAATACAGCAAGAAGCGGTGTGCATTCGACTTCCAAGTGTAGAGCATGACTCGTGCCAAGCCCTGACATCGATCATAACCCCCCGAAAATACTGGGGCTGAAGGAATTGCGGTGTTTTTACAACTGCGCAGGGCGGACGGGCTTCCGAATGAGTTGCATTGCGCCCGTTCGGAAATCCGAATGAGTGACCGCTGAAGTGGCAGTTAACTAATACCGCTGCTTTGGCGATCTGCGTTGAGCTGGCCTCCCATCCCCAGGAGTGCCCGCCATGACTTTCCCCCCCGACTCTGTAGATGCGCTTATCGCCCGTCAACTGCCCGGTTGGCTGACTTTGGCCCAGCCAGAACACCTGCGCAAGCTGCATCGGGCGCTGAGCCAACAGCAGGAGTGCGCGGAACGGCTCAAGCGAGTCTTCGCGCGCCTTCCTGCGCTCGACCAGTTCGCCATGCCCTTGCTCGATCAGGCGTTGCGCGACCTGGGTGTCGAAGTACCTGATGTACGCCGCATGCAGGTGCGTATCACTCAGGAGCTCGACCTGCCCACGGCTGCGCCGCGTTTGCCAGTGCCCACTCAGACGTTCAGGTCCCGGCAGAGCCTGTTGGCAGCGGCGCTGCACAATTTTCATGCTGATGACACGCAGCCCATGTTGCGACGACAGGCGATGCTGGTGGATGCGCACGGCCAACCGCTGTCGCTCGACTTTCAGTCATTCGCACGCTGCTGCAGGCAACTGGATCTCGGCGGTCGCTATCAGACGCTGATCGGTCAGATCTTGCGGCCCAAGGATCGGCCTGGCAGCCCGAAAGGGATGGCTGGCGCAGGCATCGAGCGACTGATGGAAACCAATCTGCGTTTGCAACTGGAAGCCGCCGTGCGCCTGGCTGCGTTGAAAGGTATGCTCAGCCATGCCGCTTACCTGCATCTGCTTCCACTGATCGCCGCCGTGCCGACCGTGCCAGCGCTGCCAGGACGGGTGACTGCCCATCATCTGAATCTGCTGGGCAAGCCGATCGTTGGGGCGCTGGCCCTGGGGATACACGCGCCGCAGGCCGACACACCGAGCTGCATCGTGTTGTGGCTGCCACAAGACCCGCTTGCAACCTTGTCCCAGCATGCCAGCTGGGAGGACCTGCAGGCTGCCCTGGCGCAGCGCTTACGGAGCAGCGGGTACCGGCGCCATTTCGCGCGCTTTATCCGTGAACGGGATCGGCCAGCCTTCGACGTTGCCCTTGGCGTGCAACTGGGCCTGGAGAATGCCGAGCTGGATATTCGCCACTTTGCCATCGAGTCGGAAGTCTTTGCCTGCTTGCGCAACCGTCAGCTCGACAAGCTTCTGGACGATGCCGGCATGCTGGCGGTGCCCACCGCGCAAGAGGACCTGCTTGAACGCCACCTTCGCCTGCAAGCGATGGTCGGCGCTGGCCTTGACCTGCTCAACCTGGCGGCATTGTTTGTCCCGGTATTGGGCGAGGTGATGTTCGCGGTGGCTGCCGTGCAAGTTGCCGATGAGGTCTACGAAGGCTATCGGGACTGGCAACTGGGTGACAGGCAAGGTGCGCTCGATCATGTCTTCGGCGTGGCGCTGGGCGTGGCCGAGAGCCTGTTGCTGGGGGGGGCGATGGTTGCGGGCAAGGCCGTGCTCAAGCGCGTCGAGTTCGTCGATGAGCTGGTGCCGGAGCCGCGCGGAGCGAGCCGTTTGAAGCTGGCCCAGGGTGAGGCGCCCGTGCATGACCTGCAAGATCATGGCTCCCTGTTGCGTCGATGGGGCGGGGCGCTGGCCGATGACACCGACGGGACCGCCGAGGTGCTGCTGCAGAGCACCGGGATGCGCCTCGACCAGTTACGCCGTCTGCATCATGACGGTGCACCCGCCCCGGCGCGCTTGCTCGACCTTCGTGATCGTTACCTTGTCCTGCACCAGAGCCCGGCGCTGCAGGCGCATGCGCTGGAGCTGCACCTTGCCAGCCTGCAGGGTATGCCGTCAGCGGAGCAGGCGGTGCTGCTGCGGGATTTCCCTGGCCTGAGCGTGCGTGGTGCAGCGCAAATCCTCGAGCAGGCAAGTACTGCCCAGCGTGACAGCCTGCTCGACCAGGGGCGGGTGCCCTTGGCACTGGCGGAGCAGGCGCGCTGGTATGTGCGTGACAGTCGTCTCGATCGCGCCTGTCTGGGGTTGCACATGGCAGAGGCGAGCAATGCCGATACGCAGAGATTGGCCCTGGGACTGACCGGTCCGACTGCGCCGTTACCCGAGGCAGTGGAGGACTTGCGCATCTGGCAGGCAAACCATGCCAGCGAGCATCGCGAACAGGCGGCCGCGCTGCTTGGCATGGCACCGGTCGGGGCCGGCATTCGTCCGCCACGACGCTTTGCCGATGGTCGCCTGGGATACCCGCTCAGTGGGCGCGGCGAGAGCAGCCGTCAGGCAATCCGGCGGGGTATTCAGCAGATTTTTCCGACATTGCAGGATGCTGAGATGGAGGTCTACCTGCTCGACCTGATGAATCGCGAAGTGAACCTCTGGGATCACTACCAGCAACTGCAAGCCCAGCTGTCCAGCCTGCGCGCAGCGCTGGACAGCTGGCAGGAGCAGGGCCGTGGCTTGCGGCAGATGCTCAGGCGGCGCCGCGTGGCGGAGGCCTTGCGACGTTGCTGGCGGCGCAAAGTGGTCAACCTGGCCGATGAGTATGTGCTGTTCATCGATGGCGAGCGCACAGGGGAGCTTCCAGTACTGCCCGAGGGTGTGGATTACGGCCATGTCAGGCGCATGACATTGCGCGGTATGGACCTGAGCACACTGGGCACTGATTTCCTGCACAGATTCGGCAACCTGGTCGAACTCGACCTGCGTGGCAATCAGCTCACTGCAATACCTCCGGGCCTGGAGAATCTGAGCCAGTTAAGGCTGCTGGACCTCAGTAGCAACCGGATCGTGATGGATGCCGATGGCAATCGGCGCCTCGGCGCCTTGACGCATTTGCAAAGGCTGGACCTGAGCTTCAGCCAGTTGGGCGAGACACCCGATGTCTCAAGCCTGATTCATTTGCGTCATCTGCATCTGAGGGCTACGGCACTCGCCGAGCTGCCTGCGCCCAGTAGCCTGGGCTGGCAGTCATTGGCCGACTTGCGGGAAAACCATATCCGCCAGATCCGTGAGCATGTCGACGGCCTGCGCTTGCGCGTGCAGCGCCTGCACCTACATGACAACCCGCTGGACGAGCCCAGCGCCCGGCGCCTGGATCAAGCTCGCGGAAACGACCACGGCGCCGCGAGGGGCAGTGCCGGCTATCGTCACCAGAGCCCGGATGCGACAGTGCGCGAGATATGGATTGGCAGTGTTCGCGACGACCTGCGCAGCGACCGGGAGGCCTTGTGGGACACCCTGCACGGCGAGCCAGGGTCGGCCGACCTGTTCCGCTTTCTTGCCGATTTTGCCGTGTCGGACGACTTCCAGGAGCATCCGGGCCATTACCGCATGCGCATCTGGCGCTTGCTGGAAACCTGCGAGCAGCACGAGTCGGTGCGCACTTCGTTGTTCAGGGAAGCCGGCGGACCGCGCACCTGTGACGATCGGCTGCTGCTGATGCTCAGCCAGATGGAAATCAGCGTGCTGGTCCAACGGGGCATCGACAACGTCAGTGTCGCCGATCTCGAACGACGGCTGGTACGGTTGGGCACCACGTTGTTTCGTCTCGACCAGGTCGACCAGGAGGCGGCCCGGCACATTGTTCGTCTGCACGAGCGGGGGGCGTCAGCCATTGATGATATCGAGGTGCGTCTGTGCTATCGGGTCAAGCTGGCCCCCGCACTGGAGTTGCCGGCGCAGCCCGACACGATGCACTACGAAAGTTTTGCCCAGGTGACTAGCAGCGATCTGAAGCGTGCGCTGCGTGCGGTGCAGGCTGCGGAAACTGCGCAGGCAGTCAGTGATTCGCTGGCCGAGCGGCCGTTCTGGCAGAACCACGTGCGCGAGCGCGAAAACCTGCGTTTCGAGGTGCTGGTGGAGGGTTTCCACCAGCGTCTGGTCGAAGCCGAAAACGCGGCGAGCACGGGAGGTGAGCAGGCCTATCTGGAGGCCAGCAATGCCTTGATGCATGAACTGCATGTGGCTGAGCGTGAGCTGATCCGGACCCTGGCCCGTGAGGCTTACGAGCGATCCCAGCGGTAAATCAAGCGAGCGCCCCGTTTGGGGCGCTCGCGTCGATCAGGCGGCGCGATCCTGTGCCTGAAGCCGTTGCAGGTAATCGCGCAGGATTTGCTGTTCGGCATCAGTCGTGAACAGGCCCAACTTGGTCCGGCGCCACAGGATGTCATCGGCGCTGATGGCCCATTCCTCGTTTCGCAGGTAATCCACTTCGCGACCGAACAGGCCACCGCCGATGGCCTGGCCCAGGTCTTGTGGCCCTTGTACGCCTTCGAGCAGGTGCCATACGCGACTACCGTAGGTCAACGCCCAGCGTTTGGCGATATCCACGGGCAGCCAGCTGCAGCGGGCCAGCACGGCGCCGGCAAGCGCTTGCGCGGTGGTCATGTCTTCACCACCCGGTAGCGGTGCGCTGGCGGTCCAGCTGCCGCGCATCTGGGTGAAGTAGGGCTTGAGCTCGTCCATGGCCGATTCGGCCAGTTTGCGGTAGGTGGTCAGCTTGCCGCCGAACACTGACAGCAGCGGTGCCTGGCCCTCGCTGGCGGAGAGCGCCAAGGTGTAGTCGCGGGTAACGGCCGAAGGGTTGTCCGACTCGTCATTGCACAGTGGCCGCACCCCGGAGTAGGTGTGCAGGATATCGGCGCGGCTCAGCGGCTGGTTGAAGTGGGCGTTGACCACCTTGAGCAGGTAGTCGGTTTCCTCTTCGGTGATCGCGACCTTGGCGGGGTCGCCGCTGTATTCACGGTCGGTGGTGCCGATCAGGGTGAAGCGATCGAGGTAGGGAATGCAGAAGACGATGCGCTGATCTTCGTTCTGCAGGATGTAGGCGTGTTCGCCCTCATAGAGACGCGGAACGATCAGGTGGCTGCCCTGGATCAGTCGGATGCCGTAGGGGGCGTCGAGCTTGAGGTCATCCTTGATGAAGCTGGCGACCCATGGGCCGGCGGCATTCACCAAAGCGCGAGCACGGATGGTCTGCACGCTGCCATCGGCATGCTGCAGTTCGACCTGCCACAGCCCGTCGCTGCGTTCGGCGCGCAGGCAGCGTGTGCGGGTCTGGATATGTGCACCCTTCTCGCGGGCGGCCATGGCATTGAGGACGACCAGGCGCGCATCGTCGACGGCGCAGTCGGCGTATTCGAAACCGCGGGTGATCGACGGCTTGAGCGGGTAGCCCGGGCCAAAGCGCAGGCCGCGCGAGGCGCCCAGACGCTTGCGCTTGCCCAGGTGGTCGTACAGGAACAGGCCGGCACGGATCATCCACGCCGGGCGCAGGTGTGGGCGGTGCGGCAGCACGAAGCGCATCGGCTTGACGATGTGCGGGGCCTTGGCCAGCAGCACCTCGCGTTCGGCCAGCGCCTCGCGCACGAGCCGGAATTCATAGTGTTCGAGGTAGCGCAGACCACCATGGATCAGTTTGCTACTGGCCGAGGAGGTGTGTTGGGCCAGGTCGTCCTTTTCACAAAGGAACACGTTCAAACCGCGCCCGGCGGCGTCGGCAGCGATGCCCACGCCGTTGATGCCACCGCCGATCACGGCGAGGTCGTAGCAGTCGGCGAGTGGGAGCTGGGACGAAACGGGTTGGGACACAGGCAAAGCCTCCTCGAATATGAACATTTATGTTCGTTTCCGAAAATACTAGCGCAACACAATGCGGGTCGCCAGTCAGTCTTTATAGAAAAAACTGATCGGATGACAATAAAGTGAACATTATCGAAAATGGCGGGCCTGGAATGGCCCGCCTGGGCTCAGACCACGTCGAGGCGAATCTTGTACTGGTTGAGCAACTGGCTGAGTGCCGGGCTGGGCGGCTGGTCGGTCACCAGGCAATCGACCAGGCTGATCGAACCCAGGCGAACCATGGCATTGCGCCCGAATTTGCTGGAGTCGGCGGCAAGGATTACCTGGCGTGCATTGGCGATGATCGCCTGGGAAACCCGCACTTCCTGGTAGTCGAAATCCAGCAGGCTGCCGTCTTCATCGATGCCGCTGATGCCGACCAGGGCAAAATCGACCTTGAATTGGTGGATGAAGTCGACACTGGCCTGACCCACCACGCCGCCGTCACGGCGTACCGTGCCGCCAGCGACCAACACTTCGAAGTCATCCTTGGCCGCCAGGATCGCAGCTACGTGCAGGTTGTTGGTGATGACCTTCAGGTGGTTGTGGTTGAGCAAAGCGCGGGCAATGGACTCGGTCGTGGTCCCGATGTTGATGAACACCGACGCATGGTCGGGAATCTGCCTGGCCACGGCTTCGGCAATGCGCTGTTTCTCATCGCGCATCTGGTCGGCGCGCATGGCGTAGGCGGTGTTCTCGATGCTCGAGTCATAAGCTGCGCCCCCGTGGTATCGGCGCAGCAGGTTGAGTTCGGCCAGCTGATTGATATCGCGACGGATGGTTTGCGGGGTGACGATGAACAGCTGCGCCATTTCTTCGATGCTGACGTAGCCGCGATCACGGACCAGCTCGAGGATTTGTTGTTGGCGTGGGGGCAGATTCATGGGCGGTCCTTTGGGGCTGCCGGACAAATTCTGCAATGATGCCGTACGAAGGGGATGACGGCCAGTAGACTATTGGGGTCGCCATGCGGCCATCGCCGGCAAGCCGGCTCCCACAGGTTGCGTGGGAGCCGGCTTGCCGCAATGAGGCCGCAAGACTCACATCACATCAGGCCTCGTGATCTTCCCAGTCACGGGTACGATCGACAGCCTTGCGCCACCCGGCATAGAGCTTCTCTTTCTGTGACTCGTCCAGTTGCGGGCTGAACTCGCGCTCGATGATCGCCTTGTCGCGCAACTCGTCCAGGCCACTCCAGAAGCCACAGGCCAGGCCTGCCAGGTAGGCAGCGCCAAGGGCCGTGGTTTCACGCATCTGCGGGCGCTCCACGCAGGTGCCGAGGATATCGGCCTGGAATTGCATGAGGAAGTTGTTGGCCACCGCGCCACCGTCCACGCGCAGTTCCGACAGGCGTTGGCCACAGTCCTGCTGCATGGCGTCGAGCACGTCGCGGGTCTGGAAGGCGATGGATTCCAGCGCGGCGCGAATGATGTGGTCGACCTTCACCCCGCGGGTCAGGCCGAACAGCGCCCCACGTGCATACGGGTCCCAGTACGGGGCGCCGAGGCCGGTGAAGGCAGGCACCAGGTACACGCCATTGCTGTCCTTGACCTTGCTGGCGAAGTACTCGGTATCGAGGGCATCGTTGACGATCTTGAGCTCATCGCGAAGCCATTGCACGGTGGACCCGCCATTGAACACCGCACCCTCCAGTGCATAGGCCACCTCGCCACGCGGGCCGCAGGCGATGGTGGTGAGCAGGCCATGGGACGACCGCACCGCCTGTTCGCCGGTGTTCATCAGCAGGAAGCAGCCGGTGCCATAGGTGTTCTTGGCCTGGCCGGGCTCCACGCACATCTGGCCGAACAGCGCGGACTGCTGGTCGCCGGCGATACCGGCGATGGCGATGCCGCTCTTGGTGTGGCCATAGACTTCGGACGACGGGCGCACCTCGGGCAGCATCTGCCGCGGGATGTCGAGGATCTCCAGTAGCTTGTCGTCCCACTGCAGGCTGTGGATGTTGAACATCAGCGTGCGCGAGGCGTTGGTGTAGTCGGTGACATGTACCTTGCCGCCGGAGAACTTCCAGATCAACCAGGTATCGACGGTGCCGAACAACAGCTCGCCACGTTCGGCACGTTCGCGTGCACCCTCGACATTGTCCAGGATCCACTTGAGCTTGGTGCCCGAAAAGTACGGGTCGGTGACCAGGCCGGTGGTTTCGCGAATGTAGTCTTCGTGCCCGTCACGCTTGAGCTGGGCGCAGATTTCGGTACTGCGGCGGCACTGCCAGACGATGGCGTTGTAGACCGGGCGACCGGTTTCCTTGTCCCACACCACCGTGGTCTCACGCTGGTTGGTGATGCCCAGCGCGGCGACCTGGGCATGGCTGATGCCGGCCTGGGCCAGGGCCTCGACCATGGTCGCGCTCTGGGTCGCGAAGATTTCCATCGGGTCGTGTTCGACCCAGCCCGCTTGTGGATAGTGCTGGGCGAACTCGCGCTGGGAGGTACCGACCACATTGGCGTCGCGGTCGAAAATGATGGCCCGCGAACTCGTGGTGCCCTGGTCCAGGGCGATGATGTAGTTCTTGTCCTGGGTGTCTGTCATGGTCGTAGGCCTTGCAAAATAAGGAGGTCAGGGCACCAGCATCAGTTGGCTTGAGTATCGCCCTGGCGATTGTCGTTTGTCTCCGGGTTCGCGATTGGCATAGCTGGCAGGTTGCGGGCGATCAGGCCGCGATAGGCAGCGGCACCCAGGCAAGCGCCGAGGATCGGAGCAAAAATCGGAACCAGGAAATAAGGAATGTCCCGACCGCCAGTGAAGGCGATTTCGCCCCATCCGGCCAGGAACGTCATCAGTTTTGGAGCGAAGTCGCGCGCGGGGTTCATCGCAAAGCCCGTCAGAGGGCCCATGGCGCTGCCGATCACGGCGATCAGCAGGCCGATCAGCAGCGGTGCCATTGCCCCGCGGGGCAGGCCATTGCGCTCGTCGGTCAGGGCCATGATCACCGCCATGAGGATGGCGGTGATCACCACTTCGACCAGAAATGCCTGGCCAGTGGACAGCAACGGATGTGGGTAGGTGGAAAACACCGAGGCCAGCTCCAGGCTCTCGCTGCTGCCGCGGAGCATGGCGTGGGCTTGTTCGAAATCGAAGAACAGGTTGCTGTACAAGGTGTAGACCAGCGCTGCACCGCAGAATGCACCGCAGAGCTGGGCCAGCATGTAGCTCGGCAGCTTGCGCCTGTCGAAACCGGCGAACAGGGTGAGCGCGATGCTCACGGCGGGGTTCAGGTGTGCGCCGGAAATACCGGCGGTGAGGTAGATCGCCATGCTCACGCCGACACCCCAGATGATGCTGATTTCCCACAGCCCGAAGCTGGCGCCCGCAACCTTGAGGGCGGCGACGCAACCGGTACCGAAGAAAATGAGCAGCGCTGTGCCGAGGAACTCGGCCAGGCATTGGCTGGACAGCGTGGGTTCGCGTAGAGCAGTCGTCATGTATGACCTCGATTTTTTTTGTTGTGAGGCGCGTGGGCGCTCGACAGCAAGGCCCGGTGTCGATCTCCGTTGACCCCGGGCAGATACAGGTATCGCACCTAAAAAGTGCACCACTTTATTCAGAAACGAAAAAATATAGACAAGAAACGCTTATGTCAAAGGTCGAAAGTGAACTGTCGGTCACGTTCTGAACGCCTGATGCACGGTCAAATCCGCACGCTAGACGAGCGCATGAGCGTTGAACTGGCTGGGATGTGGTAATTGGCCTAAAGTAGCCGCCGACCTGTTCCAGACCGGAGCCCTGCATGACCCCCGCCCTCGACCTGTTGAAAAAAGCCCGCGCCGAGCACCGTGTGCACAGTTATGAACATGACCCCAAATCGGCGTCATACGGGTTGGAGGCAGCAGAAAAGCTCGGGCTCGACCCACAGCAGGTGTTCAAGACCTTGTTGGCGAGCAGCGAGAAGGGCGAGCTACTGGTAGCTGTGGTGCCTGTGGTCGGCACGCTGGACCTCAAGGCGTTGGCCCATGCAGCAGGTGTGAAGAAGTGCGAAATGGCAGACCCTGCCGTCGCACAGCGCGCCACCGGTTACCTGGTTGGGGGCATCAGCCCGCTGGGGCAGAAGAAGCGGCTGCGCACCTTCATCGATGACTCTGCGCAGAATTTTGCAACCATCCATGTCAGCGCTGGACGGCGAGGGCTGGAAGTCGAACTGGCAGCGACGGTGCTGGCCGAGCACACCCAGGGCAAGTTTGCCGGGATCGGGCGGGGCTGAGGTTTCAGGGCTGCAGCGCAGCCCAGCGATCCTTGTAGGAGCGGCCTTGTGTCGCGAAAGGGCCGTATAGCGGCCCCCGGATCTTGAATCAGCTCGCCGAGCTGTAGCGACGAACACCGTTCTCTTGCCGTGGCAACTGCGCCGCGACACTGCCTGGCACCGGGAACAGCACCAGGTGATCGGCCTTGACGGAAATCCCTACATCTTCACCCACCTGATGGTCGATATGGCTTGGGAAGATCGCTTCCAACTGGCTGCCGGTCGGCAGCTGCAGGCGGTACAGGGTCGAAGCGCCAAGGAAACTCTTGCCGACGATATTGGCACGCAGGGCACTGTCCGCAGCATGGACAATGTCGTCAGGACGCAGCAGCACGTCCACCGAACTGCCTGGGGCCATGATGTAGGCGCGGTTGCCACGCAACTCGCCCAGCTCCGTATTGACCGCTTCATGGCTGCTCATCTGACCACGGATGAAATAGCCCTGGCCGATGAAGCTGGCCACGAACGGTGTCTGCGGCTCGTGATAGAGGTTGTAGGGGGTATCCCATTGCTCCAGCCGGCCTTCCTTGAACACGCCCACGTGGTCGCTGACCGCGAAGGCTTCTTCCTGGTCATGGGTGACCAGGATGGCGCTGGTGCCGCGGCTCTTGAGAATGTCGCGGACCTCATGGCTGAGCCGTCGGCGCAGTTCCACGTCGAGGTTGGAAAATGGCTCGTCGAGCAGCAGCAGTTGCGGTTCCGGGGCCAGCGCACGGGCCAGGGCGACACGTTGCTGCTGGCCGCCTGACAGTTCGTGCGGGTAGCGCCCGCCCAGGCCGCCGAGCTTCACCAGGTCCAGCATCTCTTCGACGACCTGCGCCTGGCGCGGGTGCTTGGCAATGCCAAAGGCGATGTTCTGGGCCACGGTCAGGTGAGGGAAAAGCGCATAGTCCTGGAACACCATGCCGATCCGGCGTTTTTCCGGTGCCTGGGTGAAGCCTGCACGGGAAATGACTTCGCCAGCCAGCTGTATCTCACCCTCGTGCACCGGCTCGAAGCCAGCGATGGCGCGCAGGGTGGTGGTCTTGCCGCACCCCGAGGACCCCAGCAGGCAACCGATGTCGCCTGCATTGAGGTGCAGGTTGAGGTTCTGGACGATGCGCTGGTCGCCGTAGCCGCAGGCGAGGTTGCGCAGGTTGAGCAGTAGGGGTTGACTCATGCGTGGTGGTAAGCCGGTTCTACAAGGAATTCGAGAAGGGCCTTCTGTGCATGCAGCCGGTTTTCAGCCTGGTCCCAGGCGACCGAGCGCGGGTCGTCGAGCAGGTCCTGGCTGATTTCCTCACCGCGGTGGGCGGGCAGGCAATGCATGAACAGGGCGTCGGGTGCCGCCAGGTCAAGCAGTTCGCGGGTGACCTGGTAAGGCGCGAAATGCGCCAGACGCCGTGCAGTTTCCTCCTCTTGCCCCATGGAAGTCCAGACATCGGTGGTCACCAGGTGTGCGCCACGCACGGCTTCCTTCGGATCGCGAATGATCTGCACGCGGTCACCTCCCAGCGCCATGAAGCGTGGGTCCGGCTCATAACCCTCCGGGCAAGCGATGCGCAGCTGGAAGTCGAACTGGCGGGCCGCCTCGATGTACGAGTTGCACATGTTGAAGCCGTCGCCTATCCAGGCAACGGCCTTGCCCTGGATCGAACCGCGGTGCTCGAGGAACGTCTGCATGTCGGCCAACAGCTGGCAGGGGTGCGATTCGTCCGACAGACCATTGATCACCGGCACCCGCGAATTGGCGGCGAATTCGGTGAGGGTGCTGTGGGCATGGGTACGGATCATGACTGCATCGAGCATGCTCGACAGCACGATGGCGCTGTCGCTGATCGGCTCGCCACGGCCCAGCTGGGTGTCGCGCGGGGACAGGAAGATGGCCTGGCCACCGAGCTGGATCATGCCGGCCTCGAACGACACGCGGGTACGGGTCGAGGATTTCTCGAAGATCATGCCCAGCACGCGATTCTTCAGGGGCTCGAACAGCACGCCTCGCTTGCGCAGGTCCTTCAGCTCGATGCCGCGGCGGATCACACCGAGCAATTCGTCGGTGGTGAAGTCCAGCAGGGAGAGAAAGTGCCTAGCGCTCATGATTGACTACCTTATCTGCAACGGTATGCAGGTCGACCGTATGGTTTTTTTTGACAACGGGGGTGACCTGCGGCGTAAGCCGCACGGGGCGGACGAAATAGGGAAAGGCGCAATACTATAATTAAATGTCGCCTAAAACCAAGAGGGGAAACAGCGGCTCTATTGCAAAGGGTGTCGCGGGGCTTTGCACCTGGCTGTTTTTTATTTGCTACACGGGTTGTACACGGCTTGCTGGCGACTTGGCAAATGGCTTTGCTCGAATCGCCAGCCTGATGTCGCAGGATTCACGCCACGAAACCGGATGGCAGCAGATGAGGGTGGCGCGCATAGTTGGCCTTCGACAACGACAACGCAGAGGCGGCCATGACCAAGACCCTGCATCACCGTGCCTGCCACCTGTGCGAAGCCATCTGCGGGCTCAACATCGAGGTGAGCCATGATCATGACGGACCGGCGCGCATCAGCGCGATCAAGGGCGACCCTGACGATCCCTTCAGCCGTGGCCACATCTGCCCCAAGGCCGTGGCCTTGCAGGATATCCAGAACGATCCGGACCGCCTGCGCCAACCCCATCGCCGGGTAGGCGAGCAATGGCAGGCCATCGGCTGGGACGCGGCGTTCGCACTGGCCGCCGAAAGGCTCTGGGCGATACAGCAAGCCCATGGCCGCAACGCCGTGGCGGTGTACCAGGGCAACCCCAGCGTGCACAACTATGGGTTGATGACCCACAGCAACTATTTCCTTGGTTTGCTCAAGACCCGCAACCGCTTTTCCGCCACGTCGGTGGACCAGTTGCCCCAGCACCTGACCAGCTACTTGATGTACGGTCACGGGCTGCTGTTGCCGATTCCGGACATCGACCATACCCAGTTCATGCTGATCCTGGGAGGCAATCCACTGGCCTCCAATGGCAGCATCATGACCGTACCAGACGTGGAAAAACGCCTGAAGGCCCTGCGTGCACGAGGTGGGCGGCTGGTGGTAGTCGACCCGCGGCGCAGTGAAACGGCCGCCATGGCCGACCAGCATCTGTTCGTCCGCCCAGGTGGCGATGCGGCCTTGCTGTGCGGGCTGTTGCACACCCTGTTCGACGAAGGCCTGGCCCGCGGTACGCACTTGCCGGTCATCGGCCTTGAGCAGGTGCGCGAGGCCATCGCGGCATTCAGCGCCGAGGCCATGAGCGCACACTGCGGGATCGATGCGGCTGACATTCGTCAACTGGCACGGGATTTCGCCGCTGCCGACAAAGCCGTCTGCTACGGACGCATGGGGGTATCCACCCAAGCCTTCGGCAGCTTGTGTCATTGGCTGGTGCAAGTGATCAACCTGGTCACGGGCAATCTTGATCGCGAGGGTGGGGCGCTGTGCACCGAACCTGCCGTCGACCTGGTGGCAAGCACCTCGGGCGGGCATTTCAATGCCTGGCAGAGCCGCGTGTCGGGTTTGCCTGAGTATGGCGGGGAGCTGCCGGTGACAGTCCTTGCAGAAGAGATGCTCACACCGGGTGAAGGCCAGGTGCGTGCGCTGGTCACCGTGGCGGGTAACCCGGTGCTGTCCACGCCCAATGGTCGTCAGCTGGACAGGGCGCTGCAGGGTCTGGAGTTCATGCTCAGTATCGACCTCTATATCAACGAAACGACCCGCCATGCCGACCTGATCCTGCCGTCCACCTCAGCACTGGAAAATGACCATTACGACAGCACCTTCAACTTGCTGGCGGTTCGCAATGTCACGCGTTTCAACCGGGCCATCCTGGCCAAGCCGAATGGAGCGCTGCATGACTGGGAAATCTTCGTTGGCCTGGCGCAGGCTTTTGCCGAGCGAGCCGAGCTGGAACTGAAGGCGACTCGACCGCCCGCTCAGATGATCGATCTGGCCCTGCGCAAAGGGCGCTATGGCGAGGACTCCGCCTTCAACCTCTCGCTCGATACCCTGGACCAACACCCCCATGGCCTTGATCTCGGCCCGTTGCGGAGCAATCTCGGCCCGCGGCTGATGACCGCCAGCAAGGCGGTCGAAGCGGCCCCGCAGGTGCTGCTGGACGATTTGCGCCGGCTTGCCAGCCAGGTACCGCCGGTGCCTGGTGAGCTGCTGCTGATCGGCCGTCGCCACATTCGTAGCAACAATTCATGGATGCACAATTTCCATCGCCTGGTGAAAGGCAAACCGCGCCATCAGCTGTTGATGCACCCGCAGGACTTGCAGCAGCGCCACCTGCAGGATGGCCAGCGGGTGCGTATCCGCTCGCGCACCGGCGCCCTGGAAGTCGATGTGCAAGCCTGCGAGGACTTGATGCCGGGCGTGGTCAGCCTGCCCCATGGCTTCGGCCATGGTCGCCTTGGCGTGCACCTGCAGATCGCTCAGGCGCAGCCTGGCGTGAGTGCCAACGACCTGACCGATGAGCGTCTGCGCGACCCGGTATCCGGCAATGCTGCGCTCAATGGCGTGCCTGTGCAGGTCGAGGCCGCTCGAGCGATGTAGAGGCCGAGCACGCCGCTTGGGATTCCGTTACAATGCGTCACCGTCCGACGACCGCGTCGCAAAGTTCAGCCGAGGTGCTACATGGATATCATCGAAACGATCAAAGAGCAGATTGCCAACAACACCGTTCTGCTTTACATGAAAGGCTCGCCGAATGCCCCACAGTGTGGCTTTTCCGCGCGTGCCTCGCAGGCCGTGATGGGTTGTGGCGAGAAGTTCGCCTACGTCGACATCCTGCAGAACCCGGAAATCCGCGCCAACCTGCCCAAGTACGCCAACTGGCCAACCTTCCCGCAACTGTGGGTAGCTGGCGAGCTGGTCGGCGGTAGCGACATCATGCTGGAAATGTTCGAGAAGGGTGAGCTGCAGACCCTGATCAAGGATGCAGCCGCCAAGGCCAAGGCGTCCGAAGCCTGATCATCTGGCAGGCAATAAAAAACCCGCTCAAGGCGGGTTTTTTATTGCCTGGGAAATTACTCTTCGCCCATCTGCGACTGCAGGTAGTTCTCGAGGGTAATCTTGTCGATCAGGCTCAATTGAGTTTCCAGCCAGTCGATGTGCTCTTCCTCGGACTCGAGGATCTCTTCGAGCAAGTCACGCGAGCCGAAGTCGCCGACGGTTTCGCAGTGGGCGATGGCGGCTTTCAGGTCGGCCAGGCCCTTCTGTTCGATCTTCAGGTCGCACTCGAGCATTTCCTTGGTGTGCTCGCCGATCAGGAGCTTGCCCAGGTCCTGAACGTTGGGGATGCCTTCGAGGAAGAGAATACGCTTGATCAGTTTGTCAGCGTGCTTCATCTCGTCGATGGATTCCTTGTACTCGTGCTTGCCGAGCTTGTTCAGGCCCCAATCTTCGTACATGCGAGCGTGCAGGAAGTATTGGTTGATCGCGACCAGCTCGTTTCCGAGGATCTTGTTGAGATGCTGGATGACGCTTACGTCGCCTTTCATTTCGGGTTCCTGCCCTGTGAAGTGTGCCAATACACAGAAGTTTGAGCCCGATACTTAGGTGTGTCAAACCTAAGTTCTTGAATAATAAGTGAAAATTAATAGGAATAAGAATGTTTGTGAACCGCGTTGGTGCGCTAACTTATTGAAATCTGGGCATAAAAAAACCGGACGCAAGGTCCGGTTCTTCAAATTCGGTGATATCAGGCAGCGGTAAACTCCACCGGGTAGGGCAGGGCGGCCTGCTGGCTCACCTGCAGCTCGGTGATCGTTTCGCGGACCACCTGCTTGGCCAGGCAAGCGCATTTGCCGCACTGGCTGGCGACATTGGTCGCAGCACGGACTTCCTTGTAGCTGCAGCATCCTTCATAGATCGCATCGCGGATCTGTCCGTCGGTAACGCCGACACAAAGACACACATACATAAGGGCTGACCATCGCGGGTTGAGTCGATGGGTTGGAGCTTAATGTTAATGAGAATGCTTGTCAAAGGACTTTCCGAAAGCGCTGCCGTTGAGCGACCGGCGGTTGGATTCGGCCTGTCATCAGAAGCCGTGTATGATGGTCGGCCTTTGTTGGATGTCGGGCAAGCCTGCCTTGCCCCGGCAAACGGTTTCTCACCCTCATCAGGAGATTACAATGAGCGTACTCGTTGGCAAACAAGCCCCCGACTTCACCGTTCCAGCTGTGCTGGGCAACGGCGAGATCGTCGACAGCTTCAACCTGGCCTCGGCCATCAAGGGCAAGTACGGCCTGGTGTTCTTCTACCCACTGGACTTCACCTTCGTCTGCCCATCCGAGCTGATCGCCCTGGACAACCGCATCCCTGACTTCCAGGCGCGCAACGTCGAAGTGATCGGCGTGTCGATCGACTCGCACTTCACCCACAACGCCTGGCGCAACACCCCGGTCAACAACGGCGGCATCGGCCAGGTGAAGTACACCCTGGCAGCCGACATGACCCACGAAATCTGCAAGGCCTATGACGTCGAGTCCGAAGGCGGCGTGGCCTTCCGTGGCGCCTTCCTGATCGACACCAACGGTGTCGTTCGTTCGCAGATCATCAACGACCTGCCGCTGGGCCGTAACATGGACGAGCTGCTGCGTCTGGTCGATGCCCTGCAATTCCACGAAGAGCACGGCGAAGTCTGCCCAGCCAACTGGAAGAAAGGCGACAAGGGCATGAACGCTTCGCCGGAAGGCGTTGCTGCTTACCTGAGCGAGAACGCTGGCAAGCTGTAATTGCCATGCGCATGAAAAAACCGGCCCTGGTGGCCGGTTTTTTTGTGCCTGCAATTCAGGGCTTGCAGTGGCTGTTCGGGCCTCATCGCCGGCAAGCCGGCTCCCACAGTGAGCGTGAGAGCAGCTCGATGCCGGCGATCTGGCCCTCGACTCAGTCGTTGAAGTCGCGCCAGCCGCCCATTTCCTTCCAGCGATTGACGATGCCGCAGAACAGTTCGGCAGTCTTCTCGGTGTCATAACGCGCCGAGTGCGCCTCGCGTCCGTCGAAGTCGATGTCGGCGCTCTGGCAGGCGCGTGCCAGCACGGTCTGGCCATAAGCGAGCCCGGCCAGGGTGGCGGTGTCGAAGCTGGAGAACGGGTGGAACGGGTTGCGCTTGAGGTCGTTGCGCGCCACCGCGGCATTGAGGAAGCCCAGGTCGAAGCTGCTGTTGTGACCGACCAGGATCGCCCGCTTGCAGCCGTTGGCCTTCAGCGCCTTGCGCACACCACGGAAGATGTCGGTAAGCGCGCTTTCCTCGCTCACTGCCATGCGCAGCGGGTGGTCCAGCTTGATACCGGTGAATTCCAGGGCCGCGGGCTCGATGTTGGCGCCCTCGAACGGCTCTACGCGATAGAAATACGTGTGCTCGGGGAACAGGAAGCCTTTCTCGTCCATGCCGATGGTCACGGCGGCGATTTCCAGCAGTGCGTCGGTGGCGCTGTTGAAGCCGCCCGTCTCGACATCCACCACCACGGGCAGGTAGCCACGGAAGCGCTCGGCCATCGGGTGGCGCGAACCGCCGCCGCTCTGGCCGTCCTGGTCGTCTTCGTAGAGGTCTTCGCTCACGCGTTGCCCTCCAGCAGACGCCAGCGCAGTTTTTCACCGGCGCGCAATGGGACTACCGTCTGCTCGCCAAATGGCAGGCTGTCCGGCGCGGTCCATTCCTCGCGAACCAGGGTAATGGTGTCGGTGTTCGCCGGCAGGCCGTAGAAAGCAGGGCCGTGCAGGCTGGCGAAGCCTTCCAGCTTGTCCAGCGCATTGCGCTGCTCGAACGCTTCGGCGTACATCTCGATGGCCGCATAGGCGGTGTAGCAGCCGGCACAGCCGCAGGCGGCTTCCTTGGCGTGACGGGCGTGGGGCGCCGAGTCGGTCCCAAGGAAGAACTTCGGGTTACCGCTGGTGGCCGCATCCAGCAGCGCCACCTGGTGGGTGTTGCGCTTGAGGATCGGCAGGCAATAGAAGTGTGGGCGGATGCCGCCGACCAGCATGTGGTTGCGGTTGTACAGCAGGTGCTGGGCGGTGATGGTCGCGCCGACATTGGCCGGTGCCTCGGTGACGAACTGCGCGGCATCGGCCGTGGTGATGTGCTCGAACACCACTTTCAGCGTCGGGAAGCGTTCGACCAGGCGACGCATGTGCTCGTCGATGAAACGCTTTTCGCGGTCGAACACGTCGATCTCGCTGCGTGTCACTTCGCCATGCACCAGCAAGGGCAGGCCGGTCTCGGCCAGTGCCTCGATGGCCGGGAAGATGTTGTCGATGCTGGTCACGCCCGAATCGGAGTTGGTAGTGGCGCCGGCCGGGTACAACTTGGCGGCGTACACGATGCCGCTGGCCTTGGCCGCGCGGATGTCCTCGGGGCTGGTGCGGTCGGTGAGGTACAGCACCATCAGCGGTTCGAAGCGGCTGCCGGCCGGGCGGGCGGCGAGGATGCGCTCGCGGTAGGCGCCAGCTTCGACGGCATTGCGCACCGGCGGAACCAGGTTGGGCATGATGATGGCACGGGCGAAAGTACGCGCCACATCGCCAACGGTATGAGGCAGGACGGCACCATCGCGCAGATGGATGTGCCAGTCGTCGGGACGCAGGAGGGTCAGGCGATCGGACATTGGGGATTCCAGGCGGGTCGAACTCAGGCGTCAATGCTACCGGAAAACCCTGGCTGGAGCACGGCTATCAAGTTTTCCGCTGCGTGTCCGATAGCCTCCAGGTAAGCCGTCAGAAAGAGTGGAGCCGCCTGTGCGCCAGCGTTACCTAGCCCTGTTGACCCTGTTCGCCAGCCTCCCGGCCGGTGCACTGACTTTCCAGACACGCATGGAGAACATCGCCTGGAAGGTCGAGGGTGACCAGTTCGAATGTCGCCTGATCCAGCCGATCGACGGCTTCGGCACTGGCGAGTTCGTGCGTCGGGCGGGTGAGCAACCTGTATTCCAGCTGCGTTCGGACAGCAATGTACTCGGCGTCGGCTCGGCCACCTTGCTGGCGGCAGCGGCGCCGTGGCAACCCGGGCGAGGGGATATCAATCTCGGCGCCGTGCGCATGGCCCGCAATGGCGTGTTGTTCACTTCTTCCCAGGGCCAGGCCAGCCGCCTGATCAATGGTTTGCTCGACGGGCGCAGCACGGTGGTGCGCAGTTTTGCCGGCGAGGCTGGTCGGGCAATGGAAGTACGGGTGCTGCCGGTGAGTTTTGCCAAGGCCTACAGCGACTACCAGGTGTGTGCCGGCAAGATGCTGGCGATGAACTATGACCAGGTGCGCCAGACCCAAATCGGCTTTCCGGGCGCAGGTACCGAACTGGACGCCGCGGCGCGGGCGCGCCTGGATCTGATCGTCGACTACCTCAAGGCCGATCCGACGGTGAATCACATCGAACTCAACGGCCACTCGGACAACATCGGCAATCGCCTGACCAACCGCGACATGTCGCGCCGTCGCGCACTGGCGGTGGCCGATTACCTGGTTGCCCACGGCATTGCGCAAGATCAGATCCTCGTGCGCTTCCATGGCGAACGGTATCCGTTGGCGAAAAACAACAGTGCGGCCAACCGTGCGCGCAACCGACGCGTGAATATCGAACTGGACCGCGTCACCCCGGTCGAGAAGCCTGCAGTTCAGCCGGCCCAGCAGACCGTTCCGCAGCCCACTGCAGCACCGGCCACAGCCCCCGCGACGACGGCGCCGGGCAATCCCTCGGCTGCACCGGGGGCCAAGGCGTCCTGAGTGCGACAGGACGTCGCGCCCTCGACAATTCCTGTCGCTTTGTCGTCAGAAGCTGTCGCCCCACTGTAAATTTTTCCGCAACGTCGGTAGAATCGGGCCTTTTCCGTACAACCCCGTGGAGTGATGGCATGGCGGACGTAAAAAAGGTCGTACTGGCGTATTCCGGCGGCCTTGATACTTCGGTGATTCTCAAGTGGCTGCAGGATACCTACAACTGCGAAGTGGTGACCTTCACCGCTGACCTGGGGCAGGGCGAAGAAGTCGAGCCGGCTCGCGCCAAAGCCCAGGCTATGGGCGTCAAAGAGATCTACATCGACGATCTGCGCGAAGAATTCGTGCGTGATTTCGTCTTCCCGATGTTCCGCGCCAACACCGTCTACGAAGGCGAGTACCTGCTGGGTACTTCCATCGCCCGTCCGCTGATCGCCAAGCGCCTGATCGAGATCGCCAACGAAACCGGCGCCGACGCCATTTCCCACGGCGCCACCGGCAAGGGTAACGACCAGGTTCGTTTCGAGCTGGGCGCCTACGCGCTGAAGCCAGGCGTCAAGGTCATCGCTCCATGGCGCGAGTGGGACCTGCTGTCCCGCGAGAAGCTGATGGACTACGCCGAGAAGCACGGCATCCCGATCGAGCGCCATGGCAAGAAGAAGTCGCCGTACTCGATGGACGCCAACCTGCTGCACATCTCCTATGAAGGCGGTGTCCTGGAAGATACCTGGACCGAGCACGAAGAAGACATGTGGCGCTGGAGCGTCTCGCCGGAGAATGCCCCGGACCAGGCGACCTACATCGAGCTCACCTACCGCAACGGTGACATCGTGGCCATCGACGGTGTCGAGAAGTCCCCGGCCACCGTGCTGGCCGACCTGAACCGCATCGGCGGTGCCAACGGTATCGGTCGCCTCGACATCGTCGAGAACCGTTACGTCGGCATGAAGTCGCGTGGCTGCTACGAAACCCCTGGTGGCACCATCATGCTCAGGGCTCACCGTGCCATCGAGTCGATCACCCTGGACCGCGAAGTCGCTCACCTCAAGGATGAGCTGATGCCGAAGTACGCCAGCCTGATCTACACCGGCTACTGGTGGAGCCCGGAGCGCCTGATGCTGCAGCAGATGATCGACGCTTCGCAGGTCAATGTGAACGGTGTCGTGCGGCTGAAGCTGTACAAGGGCAACGTTACCGTGGTCGGCCGCAAGTCGGACGACTCGCTGTTCGACGCCAACATCGCGACCTTCGAGGAAGATGGCGGCGCCTACAACCAGGCTGACGCTGCGGGCTTCATCAAGCTCAATGCACTGCGCATGCGCATTGCAGCCAACAAGGGCCGTGCCTTGCTCTGACGATGAGTCGAGTGGCTGGCTAAAAAACCCGACTTCAGGTCGGGTTTTTTTTTGCGCTCAGTTCCTGAGCGTTGTCCGCAAGATCGCCTATCGACAAGCGAAAGCATTGCTGATTCTCCAGGTTGCAGAACAACCAGGCTTGGCCCGACTCATGAGGGTTTTCCATGACGTGAAGTAACTGCTGGGTAATCATCTTTTGCACATCTGGACCGGAAAGCATGACAGTGATGGGTTCTGCCTTGGCCGTGGAGGTTGGCTTGAAATTACTTGCCGTCGCGCGGGTGGCTTCATTGACGTCTTTTATCTCTTCGGGCTTGTAGAGCGATTTGTAGTTGAAGTTAAGTGTCAGAAAAAACAGCGCCGTCAGAAAGAACGGAAACCCCACAAGAAACCATGTGTACAAGGTCTGACTTTCGTCGCTCAGGAAGGGTAGCGTTGCCAGCGCAGAGGACTCGATGATTCCAGCGAAGATCGCAATGATGGTCAGCGGAGCTGCGGGTTGCGTTGTCATGTTGGCCGCCTCCTGCGGTTTTCTCTATCTATAGCCCGGGCATGCCTTGAAACGGAATAGTGGATTTATTCCGGGCCATGAAAATGATCCCGCTGCCCTTTGTCGGTAATGAATGACGCTATTGGGAAAGGCATTGGCTTGCCATGCCGGCCTTCTATTTGCTGAGTGGGTTTAAATTCTTGTTTGTAGGAATATTCTGAAAGCGACGTAAGGTTCATCTATTCATGTATTTGCTTTGGGATTTGACACGCCTTCGAGCGTGCGGCTCGGTTATCGTGGGGCCGTCGCCAAAGCAAAATAATGAATGAATGGATATCGCATGAATAAAGTCCTAATCGTGGATGACCATCCGGTCATACGCCTGGCAGTGCGCATGCTGATGGAGCGGCATGGCTACGATGTGGTCGCGGAAACCGACAACGGAGTAGCAGCCTTGCAGCTTACGCGGGAATACCTCCCCGATATCGTGGTACTGGATATCGGCATTCCCAAACTCGACGGGCTGGAGGTGATCGCCCGTTTATCTTCCGCCAGCCCTGGGAGCCGAGTGCTGGTGTTGACTTCGCAGGCGCCGGGGCATTTCTCCATGCGCTGCATGCAGGCAGGTGCTTGCGGCTATGTGTGCAAACAACAGGAACTTACCGAACTGCTCAGTGCCATCAAGGCCGTGTTGTCTGGCTATAGCTATTTTCCCAACCAGGCCTTGCACAAGTCTCGTGGCCGAGTGGGGGCGGGCAGCGAAATGGAGATGGTCGATCGCTTGTCGGCAAGGGAAATGATGGTATTGCAGCAATTGGCGCGGGGCAGGTCGAACAAGGAAATCGCCGAGAGCATGTTCCTCAGCAACAAGACGGTCAGTACCTACAAGACCCGCTTGCTACTGAAACTCAACGCGCATTCGCTGGTGGATCTGATCGAACTGGCCCGTCGGCATGGCCTGACGTGAAGCCTGAATGCGCAAAGCCTCCGCATGGAGGCTTTGCGCAGGGCTACAGGTCGTAGTCGAAATCGGCAAGTTGCCGCTGCAGGCGGCGTTCTTCCAGGAGGTTGTCAATGGTACGACGCTTGCTCAGGTTGGTCTTTGCGGTTTCCACCTGCGGTTCTGCTTCGTCTTCAGCGGTGGCAAAGTCATCTTCGATAGGCAGGTCGTCTTTATCGGTACTCACGGGTCGCTCCAAGCCAAAGGGCCGTTAGCCGTCCTTATAACCAGAAAGCGGAGTTCGGTAAAAAAGATTTTTTCAATCGCAACCCATGCCCGTTCGCTATCGAATCAATCGTCGGAAGTCTTGTGCTTGTACTCGCACAGGTCTTCGATCCGGCAGCTACCGCAGCGCGGCTTACGCGCCTGGCACACATACCGCCCATGCAGGATGAGCCAATGGTGCGCATCGAGCAGGTAATCCTTGGGCACGAACTTCAACAGTTTCTTCTCGACCTCGAGTACGGTCTTGCCTGGCGCGATCCCTGTGCGATTGCTGACCCTGAAAATGTGCGTATCCACGGCCATGGTCGGCTGGCGGAAGGCCGTGTTGAGGACAACATTGGCCGTCTTGCGCCCAACACCTGGAAGTGCCTCGAGTGCTTCACGGGTTTGCGGCACTTCGCCGCCATGACGTTCGATCAGCAAGCGGCAGGCTTCGATGACATTCTTGGCCTTGCTGTTGTAGAGCCCGATCGTCTTGATGTATTCGCTCAGGCCTTCGACGCCCAGCTCAAAGATGGCTTGCGGCGTATTGGCGACTGGAAACAGGCGGGCGGTGGCCTTGTTGACGCCAACGTCGGTGGATTGTGCCGAAAGCGTGACGGCGACCAGCAACTCGAAGGGGGTGGTGTAAGCCAGCTCCGTCCTGGGGTCGGGGTTGTCTTCGTGCAGCCTGCGAAAGATCTCCAGGCGTTTGGCGGCATTCATGGGCTCAACGGGTTCCTTGACGACGAGAGGGGGCGTGCCCCGGACGCAGGCGATTGTACAAGGCCAACAGTGCGCCGAGCAGTAGCAGTGCACCGCAACCCAAGCCGGCGGTGTGCACGCCCAAGCCAAAGTCCAGCCATTGACGACCGGCGCCGAGCAGCAAATAGAGCAGGAGCAGGCCGGCCAGGTTCACCAGCAGCTGGCGCCAGCGGCCATGCTCAGGCAACAGCTGGTCTGCCACCAGGCATTGCAGGCAGATCAAGGCGGGGAAGTAGCCGAGCGACAAGGCCACAGGCAGTGCCCAGGCGCGCAGCGCCAGCTGCAGGCAGCTGACCAGGGCAGCCAGCAGCAACAGGCTTGCCAGCCAGTACGTCGCGCCGCTCAGCCTGCTGCGAAGGGGGCTGAGCAGTGCTTGGTGAAGGACGCTCAGCGCCAGCATCCCCAGGCCCAGCGTAGTGGCTTGGGAAAGGTCTTGGGTCGCGCCAAGCAATGGCGCGAGCCCGGCCACCAGCAAGCCGTGTCTATTCATGCGCAGCGCTCCCAAGCCACAAGGAGCGATGCTGGTCGAAATAGACCAGTGCTTCCTGTTGTGCGGTTATCACGGCACGCGAAGTGACCGTCGCTCCGGCCAGTTGGTCGAAGTCGCCCTGATCGCGCTTGAGGGCCCAGCGGTCCTCCAGGCGATGGTTGGCGAATTGCCCCAGCCAGTTGAGCTGCGGATCGCTGATGCGCGCTCCAAGACCTGGGCTTTCTCGTTGTTCGATCACCTGCGTACCAATCAGCCGTCCATCTGGATTGATGGCAATGACCAGATGGATTGGCCCGGCATAGCCCTGGACCTGGCTTACCAATACGACGGCCGTCGGTATCGTCGCCAAGGTGGCGCGATAGGCGGCCGTTATCCGGCTGTGCGTGGGTTGCTCTGCAGTCAGTTGCAGTGGTGTAGCGAGCGGTTGGTTGTCATAACGCTGCGCAGGCAGGACAGCGAGGAACTGGTGCGCTTGCAACCGTTGCTCGGCCTCGACGACTGCGGCGCGAGTCCACTGCCGCCATGCCAGTGTCGCCGTAACGGACAGCCCGGCTACCACCAGCAACAAGGCGACAGGGCCAATGCGCGAGGTCATGACGTGGCCTGCTGGCGTGATACCGCAAGTCGATCGAGGGCGGGGGCCAGGAGGTTCATCAGCAGGATGGCGAACGCCGTGCCATCCGGATAACTGCCCCAGGTGCGGATCAGATAGATGAGCATGCCCGCGCCAAATCCGAACAGCAGCCTGGCCATGGCAGCCTTCGGGCCGGATATCGGCTCGGTGGCGATGAAAAATGCCGCCAGCATGGTCGAGCCGGAGAACAGGTGCAGCAAGGGCGAGCCGTTCGAGTCCGAGCCGGAGCCATTCCATGCCAGCAGGCTGAACAGCGCCAGCCCGCACAGCAAGCCTGCCGGGGCATGCCAGCCGTACACCCTGCGCTGCAGCAGGAACAAGCCGCCGAGCAGGAACGCCAGGTTGACCCACTCGACGCCACGGCCGCCCACGCTGCCGAAGCCTGGGTGGCTGGCAAACAGTTCGTCGATGGTCAGGCTGCGGTTATGACGCAGGCCATCGAGCACGGTTGGCCGTGCCCAGGCGTCGATCTGCTCACCCCCGCCAAACACCAGGTGCAGGCTGTCGACGAACCCTGGTGGTGGACCTGGCCAATGGTTCATCTGCAGCGGGAAACTCAGCAGCACGAAGGCGTAGCCCAGCATTGCCGGGTTGAACAGGTTGCGGCCGACCCCGCCGAACGCTTGCTTGCCAAGGCCGATGGCAATGACTGCTGCAGTCATCGGCAGCCACCAGGGCGCTTGGGTGGGCAGGGCGACGGCCAGCAACAGCGCGGTGACCAAGGCGCTGCCATCGTTCAGCGTGGCAGCTACAGGTTGACCGCGCAGCGTCAGCAGCACGGCCTCGCAGCAGAGTGCACTGCTGGCGCACAGCAGCAGGCTGAACAACAGTCCCCAACCGTGCAGCCAGAATGATGCCAGCAGCCCCGGGATACAGGCCAGCAGGAGCAGCCCCATGGCATTTCGCAGGCGTGGGTCAGGCAATGCCATGGTCGTGGCACAACAAGGTGGCATCGCGATCGATCGGGTTCATTGTGAGAACAATCCGTTGAAGCCGGAAAACGCGATGGCCATCACGCCGGCTCCCAGCAAGGTAATGGGAAGTCCGCGCAGCGACAGCGGTATATCGGCAAGCTCGCTGCGTTGCAGCAAGTCGTCGAACAGTGCCAGGGCCAGCCAGAAGCCGAGCCCGGCCAGTACGCCGCTGCCCAGCGTCGCCAGCCAGTGGCGTTGTTCAGCGACCCCTTGCAGCGACAGCCCGAGCGCCACGGCGTTGCCCAGCAATGGCAGCGCGAGCCCTGTGGCGGGCCATTGCGGGCGCAGCCTGGCCAGTGCTTGCGGTACGCCCCAAGCCAGCACGCCTAGCCACGGCAGCAGCAGGAACAGGCGCAGGTCCTGAAGATGCCAAGGTGCAATGAATACCAACTCCAGTACCTGTGCGCCAGCCAGTGCAAGGGCGATCACCAGTGCGCACGCCAGGCCGCACACATGCACATGCAGGCGTGTCAGTGGGCGTTGCTGCAGGTACAGATGGCTGACCAGCGCAGCGCTGACCAGGATCAGGACTTGATCGTTCATTACCTGACGATAGCCGTGAATGGCCTGCATGTCCGGTCATGCTGGAGCAGATACGAAAGCCCCGGCGCAATGGCCGGGGCAAGAGGGTATTACTTGATGCGCTGGCCGGGCTTGGCGCCGCTGTCGGGGCTCAGCAGGTAGATCTCTTGGCCGCCAGGGCCTGCGGCCATGACCATGCCCTCGGACACTCCGAAGCGCATTTTGCGTGGCTTGAGGTTGGCCACCATCATGGTCAGGCGGCCCTCGAGCTTGGACGGGTCCGGATAGGCCGACTTGATGCCCGAGAACACGTTGCGTCGCTCGTCGCCGATGTCCAGGGTCAGTTGCAGCAGCTTGTCGGCGCCAGGCACCGCTTCAGCCTTGACGATCAGCGCCACGCGCAGGTCGACGGCAGCGAAGGTGTCGAACTCGATTTCCGCCAACAGCGGGTCCTTGGCCAGTTCGCCGTTGCCAGCCGGGGCCTTGGCTTCGGCTGCCAGCAGGTCTTCCTTGCTGGCAGCGACCATGGCCTCGACCTTGGCCGGTTCGATTCGGCTCATCAGCGCCTTGAACGGGTTGAGTGTGTGGTTTTCCAGGCGCGACTGGTGGTCGTTCCAGGTCAGTGGCGCGACATTGAGGAAGGCCTCGGCGTCGGCGGCCAGCACCGGCAGTACCGGCTTGAGGAAAATCACCAGCTGGCGGAACAGGTTGATGCCATGGGCGCAGATGGCCTGCACTTCGTCCTGCTTGCCTTCCTGCTTGGCCAGCGACCAGGGCGCCTTGTCGGCGATCCAGGCGTTGGCGCGGTCGGCCAGGGCCATGATTTCGCGCATGGCACGGCCAAAGTCGCGGGCCTCATAGGCCTCGGCAATGGACGGGGCTGCAGCGAGGAAGGCTTCGGTCAGTTCCGGAGCGGCATCGCCGGCAACCATGACGCCTTCATTGCCCTTGTGGATGAAGCCGGCGCAGCGGCTGGCGATGTTCACGACCTTGCCGACCAGGTCCGAGTTGACCTTCTGCACGAAGTCCTCGAGGTTCAGGTCGAGGTCGTCGACGCCACGGCCAAGCTTGGCGGCGTAGTAGTAGCGCAGGTATTCCGGGTCCAGGTGATCCAGGTAGGTGCGGGCCTTGATGAAGGTGCCGCGCGACTTGGACATCTTGGCGCCGTTGACGGTCAGGTAGCCGTGCACGTTGACTGCGGTCGGCTTGCGGAAACCGGAGCCTTCGAGCATTGCTGGCCAGAACAGGGCATGGAAGTTGACGATGTCCTTGCCGATGAAGTGGTACAACTCGGCCTTCGAGCCTTCGTTCCAGAAGGCGTCGAAGTCCAGCTCCGGGCGCCGCGCACAGAGGTTCCTGAAGCTGGCCATGTAGCCGATCGGCGCATCCAGCCAGACATAGAAGTACTTGCCGGGTTCACCCGGGATCTCGAAGCCGAAGTACGGCGCGTCACGGGAAATGTCCCATTCCTGCAGGCCGGAATCCAGCCACTCGGCGAGCTTGTTGGCCACGGCGTCCTGCAGCGTGCCGCTGCGGGTCCACTGCTGGAGCATGGCCTGGAAGTCCGGCAGCTTGAAGAAGAAGTGCTGGGAGTCGCGCAGCACCGGGGTGGCGCCGGAAATCGCCGACTTCGGGTTCTTCAGCTCGGTCGGGGCGTAGGTGGCACCGCATTTCTCGCAGTTGTCGCCGTACTGGTCTTCGGCCGCGCATTTGGGGCAGGTGCCCTTGATGAAACGGTCGGCCAGGAACATGCCCTTTTCCGGGTCGAAGTACTGGGTCACCGAACGGGTGGCGATGTGCCCGGCTTCGCGCAGGCGCGAATAGATCAGGCTCGACAGCTCACGGTTCTCTTCGCTGTGGGTGGAGTGGAAGTTGTCGAAGTCCACCAGAAAATCGGCGAAGTCGCTGCTGTGCTCGGCTTGCACGTTGGCGATCAGTTGCTCCGGAGTGATGCCTTCCTTCTCGGCGCGCAGCATGATGGCCGAACCGTGGGCGTCGTCGGCGCAGACATAGATGCACTGATTGCCACGTAGCTTCTGGAAGCGAACCCACATGTCCGTCTGGATGTACTCGAGCATATGGCCAAGGTGGATGGATCCATTGGCGTAGGGCAGGGCGCTGGTAACGAGAATCTGACGTGGCTCGGACATAGTGGCTCGGCTACTTATTCGGCTCGGGTAAATTGAGGGTGATCGGCCACTATAAAGGGCTCGCGAATATATTTCACCCCGCGCACGCATCTGCTGACGATTGACGGGTTAGGATAGGCGTCTGTTTCGTACTCAGTTTGCCAATGGGAGTGTCCATGAGTGCCGTCACCCGTGCCGCCGTCGAAGGCGTGCTTCGCCAGTACACCGACCCCTACCTGAACCTGGACCCGGTGAGCGCCGGCTGCGTGCGCGCCATCGATATCCTGGGCGCACAGGTCGCTGTGCAGTTGCAGCTGGGTTATGCCGCCGGCCTGTTCAAGAACGGCTGGGCCCAGGTGCTGCAGACGGCGATCGAGAACCTCGATGGCGTCGCTTCGGCGCAGGTCTCGATCGAATGCGTGGTGGCCGCGCACAAGGCCCAGGCCCAGGTGCCGGCCATGGCCAACGTCAAGAACATCGTCGCCGTGGCCTCGGGCAAGGGCGGGGTCGGCAAGTCGACCACCGCCGCCAACCTGGCGCTGGCACTGGCGCGTGAAGGCGCCCGGGTCGGCATTCTCGATGCCGACATCTATGGGCCCAGCCAGGGCGTGATGTTCGGTATCGCCGAGGGTACCCGCCCGCAGATCCGCGAGCAGAAGTGGTTCGTACCGATCAAGGCGCATGGCGTGGAAGTCATGTCCATGGCCTTCCTGACCGACGACAACACGCCCATGGTCTGGCGTGGCCCGATGGTCTCCGGCGCGTTGTTGCAGCTGGTGACCCAGACCGCCTGGGACGACCTCGACTACCTGGTGATCGACATGCCGCCGGGCACCGGTGATATCCAGCTCACCCTGGCGCAGAAAGTCCCGGTGGCCGGCTCGGTGATCGTCACCACGCCACAGGACCTGGCCCTGCTCGATGCCAAGAAAGGCGTGGAGATGTTCCGCAAGGTCAACATTCCCGTGCTGGGCGTGGTGGAGAACATGGCGGTGCACATCTGCTCGAACTGTGGCCACGCCGAGCACCTGTTCGGCGAAGGCGGCGGCGAGAAGCTGGCGGCGCAGTACGGCGTCGAGCTGCTGGCCTCGTTGCCGTTGTCGATGCTGATCCGTGAGCAGGCCGACAGCGGCAAGCCGACGGCGATCGCCGAGCCGGAAAGCCAGATCGCCATGGTCTACCAGGAGCTGGCCCGTCAGGTGGGCGCGCGCATCGTGTTGCAGGAAGCGGCAGCGCCGGCGATGCCGAGCATCACCATCAGCGAGGATTGAGCTGAAAAGCCTGCGTGATCCCTGTGGGAGCCGGCAAGCCGGCTCCCACAGGGAAACCATTGCTCTGAGGAAAAATCCCAGGCATAAAAAAACCCGCCAGAAGGCGGGTTTTTTTGAAAGCTAGGAAGCTAAATCGACTTAGGCGATTTGAACTTCTTCAGCCTGCATGCCTTTCTGGCCGCGGGTAGCGACGAAAGTAACAGCCTGGCCTTCTTTCAGGGTCTTGAAGCCGTCAGCTTGGATGGCTTTGAAGTGCACGAACAGGTCATCGCCCGACTGAGGAGTGATGAAGCCGTAGCCTTTCTCATCGTTGAACCACTTAACAACACCGGATTGACGGTTGGACATTTTTCTGTCTCCTTGGACAAAGTTGAAAACGGTCAGGAAAATCCCTGGCCGGGACTGAGCGCAAAGAGAGCAGAAAATTCAGCGATGGGCCGATCAGGATCGTGCATCAAACTAGAGATTCTCGGTGTCACGTGCAGCACAGTGGCGTCACCTTAACCCACTTTCCGCAGCCTGCCAATCTCCAAGATGGCCTTTGATGAAATTCAGATCGGCGGCGGCCGCAAGCCCCGTCCGGCGCGGGATGCGGCATGGAACTTTAACCCGGGCGCGGGGACCGGTAAGATGCGCATCTCGTTTTTACCTCGCAACCCTTCAGGACACACCCCGCCATGAGCATCAAATCGGACAAGTGGATTCGCCGCATGGCGCAGGAACACGGCATGATCGAACCGTTCGTCGAACGCCAGGTGCGCGGCGAACAGGACAGCCGGGTGATCTCTTTCGGCGTCTCCAGCTACGGTTACGACGTGCGCTGCGCCGATGAATTCAAGGTGTTCACCAACATCAACTCGGCCACCGTCGACCCGAAGAACTTCGACGCCGGCAGCTTCGTCGACGTCAAGAGCGACGTCTGCATCATCCCGCCGAACTCGTTTGCCCTGGCACGCACCGTCGAGTACTTCCGCATTCCGCGCAATGTGCTGACCATCTGCCTGGGCAAGAGCACCTATGCGCGTTGCGGCATCATCGTCAACGTCACGCCGCTCGAGCCCGAGTGGGAAGGGCATGTGACCCTGGAGTTTTCCAACACCACCACCCTGCCGGCGAAAATCTACGCCAACGAGGGTGTGGCGCAGATGCTGTTCCTGGAGTCCGACGAGGAATGTGAAGTTTCCTACAAGGACCGTGGCGGCAAGTACCAAGGCCAGCGCGGGGTCACCCTGCCGCGTACCTGAGCCGACGAGCGCGGGGAATTCCCCGCGCCTTTGGCACTCCAACGGGTAACCGTGCCGATGTGCATGAGGCGCATCGGCTCTCGTCAGGAGCAGCCAATGAAACTCCATCCCACGATCAGCGCGAAGCTGGCTGTGCTGCAGCCCAATCAGGTCGGGTTGCTGTCATGGTCGTTGCTGGCCCACCCGCTGCCGATGCAGGCTGGGGGCGTGCCGCACCAGCCCGACCCCGATACCCCGCAACCGCCCGAGCCGGGTGAAACGCAACCGATCGAGCCAGGCGAACCGACCCTGCCTGACGAGGCGCCTCCCGCGCCTGTGGCGTGATCAGACGCGCAGCGCCCAGACCTCTCCGGCGCCGGTGACGAACACCCGCGTGCGCGCGCCAGGGATGACGGTCGAGCCGCCTGTGAACTCGCCAAAGGCCGGCAGCAGACTGAGCTGGGCATCGAGCAGGAAGCACGGCAGGCGCAGGCGCTGCCGGGCCCTGCCGCGCAGCACATAGACAGGATGAACATGGCCCGCCAGCACCGGATGATCAGGGTGGGGCACAGGCTCGTGCTGCAGGGCAAAGGGCGCCAGCAACCAAGGCTCGTCGACCACCTCCATGGCCAGATCGGCAGGAGGGTCACCGGCGTGGCGATCGTGGTTGCCACGGACAAGCACGATCCGTAGCGCGGCGTGCCGACGGCGCCAGTCCCGCAGCCTGGCTTGCGTAGCGGGTGCCCGCGCCGCCCTGGCATGGAGAAAATCGCCGAGAATCACCAGCTGCTTGCAGTCATGGGCCGCCAGCAACGCATCCAGGCGCGCCAGTGTCGCATCGGTTGTTCCTCGCGGAACAGGTTGGTGCAGGGCGCGGTAGCTGGCGGCCTTGCCAATGTGCACATCGGCCACCAGCAGCGTGTGACGGGCGGGCCAGTAGAGGGCTTTGTCGGCGAGTAGCCAGAGTGTCTGGCCGCAATGTTCGACCTCAAGATAGCCGCTCATGTTGCGGCGTCGCCTTTCATGGCAGCCTTCTCCAGATCGGCCACCATGCGCGCAATGCGGTCTGCGAGTTTTTCGGTGCTCAATGTTTCGCGCATGCCTTCGACCAGTAGCGTGAAGGCCAGCGGCCCCGGTCGCTGCAGCGCCTGCAGGTCCAGTCGCAACTGCCCCATCTTCAGTAACTGACGCTGCAGGCGTTGGATTTCCAGCTCTTCGCGCAGCACCTCGTCACGCGCCTGGCCGAGCAGCAGGTTGTCGGCGTCGTGCTTGCGGAACACCTCGAAGAACAGCCCGCTGGAGGCCTGGATCTGGCGGGTGCTTTTCTGCGCAGCCGGGTACCCACCGAACACCAGCCCGGCGATCTGGGCGATCTCGCGAAAGCGGCGCAGGGCCATTTCCCCGGCATTGAGGCTGGCCAGCACATCCTCCAGCAAGTGCTCGGCACAGAGTGCGTCGGGCAGGTAGGTCGCCCAATCCACCGGGCTCGGGCTGAGCAGTTCGAAGCCATAGTCGCTGACCGCGATCGATACCGACAGCGGTTGCCGGCGACTGACCCGCCAGGCGATCAGGCTGGCCAGCCCCAGGTTGGCCATGCGCCCGGCGAACGGGTAGAGGAACAGGTGCGAGCCTTGGCGCGAAACCAGGGTTTCGACCAGCAGTGTCTGCGTGGTGGGCAAGGCCGACCAGCGCGCCTGCAGCGCCAGCAGTGGGCGCACAGCACGCAGTTCGGGGCTTGCATAGCTGCCGTGGGCGGCCGCATCGAGCTGCTCCACGAGGGCGTCGGCCAGCTCGCTGGACAATGGCATGCGCCCGCCATTCCAGCGGGCCACGGCAGCCTTGCGGGCGGTGCTGCGGCGCACATAGGCCGTCATGTTCTCGACCCGCACCAGCTCCAGCACACGCCCGGCGAAGACCAGGGTGTCGCCTGGGCGCAGGCGAGCGATGAAGGCTTCCTCGACGCTGCCCAGGGTCTTGCCGCCACCCCCCTTGCTCCAGAACTTCAGTTGCAGGCTGGCGTCGCTGACGATGGTGCCGATGCCCATGCGGTGGCGCCGTGCCAGGCGCTCGCTGGCGACTCGCCAGAGGCCGTCGGGGTGCGCCTCGACGCGCTGATAGTCCGGGTAGGCACTCAGCGAGCTGCCGCCGTGGCGAACGAAATCCAGGGCCCACTGCCACTGACTATCGCGCAGCTCACGAAACGCCCAGGTATCGCGCACTTCCGCCAGCAGCTGAAGCGGATGAAAACCGCTGCCAAGGGCCATGCTGACCAGATGCTGGACCAGCACGTCCATGCACAGACGTGGCGAACACCTCGCTTCGATATGTCCGGCGGCCAGCGCCTGGCGCGCTGCGGCGGCTTCCACCAGCTCCAGGCTGTGGGTGGGCACCAGGGTGACCCGCGAGCGCCGTCCCGGGGCGTGCCCGGAGCGACCCGCGCGCTGCATCAGGCGGGCGATGCCTTTGGCCGAGCCGATCTGCAGCACCCGCTCCACCGGCAGAAAATCCACGCCAAGGTCCAGGCTGGAGGTGCAGATCACCGCCTTGAGGGTGCCTTGCTTGAGGCTCCGTTCAACCCAGTCGCGGGTTGCCCGGGCCAGTGAAGCATGGTGCAGGGCGATCTGGCCTGCCCAGTCGGGGCGTGCATCGAGCAAGGCCTGGTACCACAGTTCGGCCTGGGCACGGGTATTGGTGAACACCAGGCTGCTGGCGCTGCCATCGAGTTCGCGGGCAACCTGGTCGAGCATCTTCAGGCCCATGTGGCCGGCCCAGGGGAACCGTTCGATGGCCGCAGGCAGCAAGGTGTCGACGAGCAGTCGCTTGTCCTCGCGGCCGCGTATCAACTGGCCGCCCTGGGGCAACAACACCTCCAGAGCGTGCGGCAGATTACCCAGGGTGGCTGAAAGGCCCCAGGTCACCAGCGCCGGTTGCCAGTGACGCAGGCGGGCAAGGGCCAGTTGCAGCTGCACGCCACGCTTGTTGCCGAGCAGTTCATGCCACTCGTCGACCACGATCATGCGCAGGCTGGCGAAGTCGTTTCTGGCCTGCGCCCGGGTCAGCAGCAGGGTCAGGCTCTCGGGCGTGGTGATCAGCGTGCTCGGCAGGCGGCGCGCCTGGCGGGCGCGATCCGCGCTGCTGGTGTCGCCGCTGCGCACCGCCACGCTCCAGTTCAGACCCAGGTCATCCAGGGGAGCTTGCAAGGCGCGGGCGGTATCGGCCGCCAGTGCACGCATGGGGGTGATCCACAGCACCTGCAGCGCGGCGCTCTGGCGCTGCGAGTTGGGTTTGGCGAAGGCCCGCAGTGCGGCAAGCCAGACGGCATAGGTCTTGCCGGCTCCGGTACTGGCATGCAGCAGCCCGGATTCGCCTCGCCCGACCGCGGCCCAGACTTGCCGCTGGAAGGCGAAGGGCTTCCAGCCGCGTGCGGCGAACCAGGCAGTGGCGAGGTCGGTGGAAGCAGGCATGCGCGGCTAGGTCCTTGCGAGGCTGTGCTTCTACAGACCACCCGCGAGGTGAATTGGTTTTACCGGCTCAGTTGGCCAGCAGATAGCCGCTTCGCAACACCTGTTCCCCGGCAACATGGGCGATGACCATGCCGGCCGTCGCCATGCGGCGCACGCTGCGGGCATAGAGCAGCCCAGGCTGGCTCGCGCGCACAGCGGTGACGCGGTCGTTGAGCGGGTCGATGACTTCGGCGATCAACTGGCCGGCCTCTACCTGTTGGCCCGGGCGTACGTGATAGACCAGCAAGCCGCCCAACGGTGCCGATATCGGCTCCACGGCGGCCAGTGGCGTTGCTGGGCGTGGCAGTGGCGGCAGGTCGCAGGCATCGCCTTCGATGGCGCCGACCTGGGTCAGGTAGTTCAGGATCGCCTGGCTGTCCTGGCTGGCCAGGTCATGGCTGACGTCGGCCTGGCCGCGCAGTTCGACGGTCACCGCGACAGTGCCCAGGGGAATGGGGAAGCGCTTGCCGAAGCGTTGCTGAAGTTGCCACCAGACCAGGCTGAAGCATTCGTCGAACGACTGCCCGCCGGAATCGGTGGCCAGCAGGCTGGCCTGGGCGCCCAGGTAGCGGGCCAGTGGCTCGACCTGTGGCCAGGCTTCGGGCGTGGTGTAGAGGTGTTCGACGGCCTCGAAGTCGCAATGCAGGTCCAGCACCAGGTCGGCGTCGCAGGCCAGCCGTTGCAAGGTCAGGCGCTGCGACTGCAACGGGGTGTGTGCCGGGTGAGCGTCGAGGCCACGGCGCAGGTATTCGCGTATCAAGGCCAGGTTATGCGCAGGGTCCTGGGTCAGGTGGCCGTCGATCTGGTCGCCGATGCTGTCGGAAAGGTCGACGAACTTGCGGTTGAAGTTCTCGCCGCTCTGCAGCTCGAAGCGCCCCAGTGGCGCGTCGAGCATCACCTGTTCCAGGCCTACCGGGTTGGCCACGGGCACCAGGATGATTTCCCGGCGCAGTCGCCCTTGCTGCTCCAGTTCGGCCAGCTGACGCTTCAGGTGCCAGGCCACCAGCATGCCCGGCAGCTCATCGGCATGCAGCGAGGCCTGGATGTACACCTTGGCGCCACCTCGCGGGCCGAAGTGGAAGCTGTGCAGCTGGCGGCTGATGCCGGGTACGGGGGAAAGCAGGTCGTGGGTCGAATGGTGCATGGTGGTCCTGGAGGCGTGGCGAAAACAATCTGCGACAAAGATAGAAGCATAAATTTGGCCACTGTGCCTCACCGCGACGTTTTCACGCCAGCAGGGCCTGCAAGGTGGCCAGGTCATCGGCTTCGTCCACGGGTTTGTCCTGGCGCCAGCGCAGCATGCGCGGAAAACGCACCGCGATGCCGCTCTTGTGTCGTCTGGACAAGGCGATGCCTTCGAAACCCAGTTCGAACACCAGGGTCGGCGTCACGCTGCGCACGGGGCCGAAGGTCTCTACCGTGGTCTTGCGAATGATGGCATCGACCTTGCGCATTTCTTCATCGCTGAGCCCTGAATAGGCCTTGGCAAAGGGCACCAAGGCGCGCTCGGGGGTGCCGGCGGGTGCGTTCCAGACCGCGAAGGTGTAGTCACTGTAGAGGCTGGCGCGCCGGCCATGGCCGCGTTGGGCATAGATCAGCACGGCATCGACGCTGAACGGGTCGATCTTCCACTTCCACCAGATGCCCATGTCCTTGGTCCGGCCTACGCCGTACAAGGCATCGCGCTGCTTGAGCATCAGTCCCTCGACACCCAGCTTGCGCGACTGTTCGCGCTGAACGGCCAGGTCGCGCCAATCCTGCCCTTCGAGCAGGGGCGAAAGCAGTAGCGGTGCCAGCGGACAGTCCTCGACCAGGCGCTGCAATTGCCGGCGGCGCTCATGTTGCGGGCGATTGCGCCAGTCCTCGCCCTGCCATTCCAGCAAGTCGTATGCCTGCAGTACCACAGGCGCGTCGGCCAGCAGCTTCTTGCCCAGGGTTTTGCGGCCAATGCGTTGTTGAAGCAGGGCGAACGGCTGTACGGCCGGTGTATCGACTGTAGCGCCAGGTTTCCAGACCAGGATCTCACCATCGAGCACCACGCCGTCCGGCAGGTTCTGGGCCAGGCCCTGCAGCTCCGGGAAGCGCTCGGTGATCAGCTCTTCGCCACGTGACCATACCCACACCTGGCCATCGCGCTTGACCACCTGGGCACGGATACCATCCCATTTCCATTCGATCTGCCAGGCACTGGGCGGGCCGAGCAGGCCATCGAACTGTTCGGTGGGGGCCTGCAGGGCGTGGGCCAAAAAGAACGGATAGGGCTGGCCGCCACGCTGGTTGTGCTCGTCGGCCGATTCGGCGGCGATCAACCGGTGATAGCTGGCCGCTGTGGGGCGATGGCTGATGTCGGTATAGCCGACCAGGCGCTGGGCCACGCGCTTGGCATCCAGCCCGGCCAACTGGGCCAGGGCACGGGTGACCAGCAGTTTGGACACGCCGACGCGAAAGCTGCCGGTGATCAGTTTCAGGCACAGCATCAGGCTGGGTCGGTCCAGCTGTGCCCAGAGGGGTGGCAGGCGCTGCCCGATCGTTTCGGCGGGCAGGCCGCGCAGCGGCAGCAGATGGGTCTCGACCCAATGGGCCAGGCCATCCTCGTTGCCGTGGTGGTTTTCAGGCAGCAGCAGGGAAATGGTTTCTGCCAGGTCGCCGACTGCCTGGTAGCTTTCCTCGAACAGCCAGTCGGGCAAACCGGCCAACGCCGTTGCCAGTTCGCGCAGGACCCGGGTCGGCACCAACTGGCGTGGTCGCCCCCCGGCCAGGAAGTACACTGCCCAGGCTGCATCCTCGGCAGGCGCGGCGGCGAAGTAGTCGCGCAGGGCTTCGAGCTTGGCATTGCTGGAGGTGGTCGCATCCAGGCGCAGGTACAGCGTGGCGAAGGCTTTCATGCCTGAGGTTCCTGGGCGGGCGCGTCATCTTCGTCGCCGTATTCGGTCACGAACGAGCGGGCATCGAGGCCCTGCTCGCTGAGGTAACGCACGAGCACGTTGACCGAGCCGTGGGTCACCATGACCCGCTCTGCGCCGGTCTGGCCGATGGCCCAGAGCAGGCCCGGCCAGTCGGCATGGTCGGAAAGCACGAAGCCGCGATCCACTCCGCGCCGCCGGCGCGTGCCGCGCAGCAGCATCCAGCCGCTGGCGAACGCATCGCTGTAGTCGCCGAAGCGGCGCATCCAGGTGCTGCCGGCAGCGGAGGGCGGCGCCAGTACCAGGGCTTGGCGCATGAGCGGGTCGTTACGTGGAACATCACCGGCGTAAAGGGTCGCCGGCAAGTGCACGCCAGCCTCACGGTACACCTGGTTCAACGGTTCCACCGCACCGTGTACCAGGATTGGGCCAATGCCCGGGTCCAGGCCGTGGAGAATCCGCTGTGCCTTGCCGAAGGCATAACAGAACAGCACGCTGGCCTTGCCCTGATCACGATTGGTTCGCCACCAGGCATTCACCCCCGCAAACACTTCAGCCTGGCTCGGCCAGCGATAGATGGGCAGGCCGAAGGTCGACTCGGTGATGAAGGTGTGGCAGCGCACAGGTTCGAACGGGGTGCAGGTGCCGTCGGGCTCGACCTTGTAGTCGCCTGAGGCTACCCACACTTCGCCCTCATGTTCGAGGCGTATCTGTGCCGAGCCCAGCACATGCCCGGCGGGGTGCAGGCTGAGGAAAACCCCGTGATGGCGGATGCGTTCGCCGTAGGGCAGGGCCTGCAGGTCAATGTCCATGCCCAGGCGGCTGCGCAGGATGCCGGCACCGGGGGCCGCGGTCAGGTAGTGTGCGTTGCCGCGGCGGGCATGGTCGCCGTGGCCATGGGTGATGATGGCGCGCGCTACCGGGCGCCAGGGGTCGATGTAGAAATCACCGGGCGGGCAGTAGAGGCCTTCGGGACGGGCGACGACGAGGTCCATGGCAGCGCACTGGGTGGCAGGGGTTACCAGTTAGGAGCGGTGCCAGGGGTGGGAAGTTCGGGCAGGTTTGGATCGTGTTGGGGGGGCTCGCCATGGCTCCTTCGGCGATCTCAAGGGCGCCAGAAAAACAACGGCGAGCGCGTCGTAGTCACACTCAATCCCGTGTCGTCACTTCCCCGGCACCAACGTCAAGCGCTGACTGCCATAAGCCCGACCAAAATTCTGCGGTTGCAGCGGCAGGCTCATGAATCGCCCTTTGAACCAAGCCTCCAGTCCATCGCTGTAATGCCCACTGGCCGGATTGCCGGACTGCCCGCTGCTGGTCAGCACCTGCAGCGGTTCGGCTTGCCCGAAGTCGATGATCATGCGCGCCGACGCCGGCAGGCGAGTGTCGAAATCGCTGCCCCAGGCATAAGGTGTCAGCGCCAGGGTGCTGAAATCGCCACCGGCGGCCAGTGGCGAACGGCTGAGGGCATCGCCCAGGCCGTGATAGGCCGGGGCAGGCCAGCGGTACTGGTGCAGCTTGCCCCATTGCCAGGCGCGGCGATCGGCCCCGAGTTGCGCGGTGCCGGCATCGATGGCAGCCGCCAGGCTACGGGCGAGGATGGCCGGCTTGTCTTCCTTCTGCGGCGTATTGCGATCATCCCAGAACGGGCTGTCCTCACGGCCCAGCAGGTGGTCGGCCTGGGCGGAGTAGGACAGCTGGGCATTGCTGACGAATGCTTGCCAGGCGGGGCCGGATTCCGGGCCCAGATCATCGAGGAAGGTCTGGCGTGCCACTTCCTGAAGGAACAGTTCATACAGCGCCGCATCCGCAGACAGCGGGCTCAGGCGTCCATCGAAGGCCTTGAGCCGGGCCAGGGCGTCGCGTGCCTTGTCGCCCTGGGCGGGTGGCAGGGCGTCGATCGCCTGCTTGAGCGGCTGGCCCATGCCGGGCGCATCGAACATCTGCTTGAGCTTGTCGGCGAGCAGCGTGACCTGGTCGTTTTGCAGGGCCATCAGGCTGCGGCTGTCGTGCCGCCCGTTGCCGGCCAACTGGGCCAGGCGTTCGGCGCGCTCGGGGTAGTACCAGGTATTGGACAACTGCATGCCATAGCCGCGCGGCAGGCTGCGCTGGTTGGCGTGGCCGATCCAGCCTTCCGGTGGGTCCTGGTCGTAGGGGTGGAGCATCGGGTCGGCGTAACCGTCCCAGTCGTAGCGCCCGTCCCAACCCGGTGACGGCAACAGGCCTTGGCCTTCGCGGCGGTTGGGGTAGCGGCCGCTGACCTGCCAGCCGATGTGCTCGGGCTCGGCGAAGACGAAGTTGAGCGCCGCCGCGGCGACTTCGCGGGTGCTGTCGAAGGCGCGTTCCACCGATTGCGCGCGGGTCAGGTCGAACAGCGCATCGAGGCTGCGGTCGCCCTTGAGCTGTGGCAGGCTCAAGGCCAGGCCCAGGCTGGCGTTGCCGGGCTGGGCAAGCAGGGTGCCATGGCGGGTGTCGTACATGACTTCACGCAGTGGGCGCTGGCCGCGTACGAAGAAGGTTTCACTGCGGGCCCGGGCCGGCAGCCATTTGCCATCGGCCAGGTAGCTGAGTTGGCTGCCTGAGTGGCGCAGTTGCTCCAGGTACAGGTCCTGGTTGTCGGCCATTACCGCGCTGCTGCTCCAGGCCAGCTTGCCGTTGTAGCCGGCCAGGACGATGGGCAGCCCTGGCAGCGACAGGCCGGCCACCCGGTACTTGCCGGTGTGGATCTGCACGGGGCTGAGGGCCCATGCCGCACGGCTGTCGCTGGCCAGCAGGCTCTTGCCGCTGCGGCTGCGCTCCGGGCCCAGGGCCAGGTTGGCTGATCCTGGGCTGCCGAGCAGGCCAAGGCCTGCGAGTTTCTGGCTGGCGGCGGTCAAGGCCGCCAGGCCAGGCAGCTGGCTGTTCAGGTTGACACCCTTGAGCTTCTCGACCTCGGCGTCCGCCAGCGGCTCGTCCGGCGCGCCGGGCAGCAACCAGGCCAGTTTGTCGCTGCCGACTTGCTGGGCCAGGGCCAGGGCACTGATTTCTTCCTGCAGGTTCACCGACTGGCTGAAGGCATAGAGGCTGAAGATCAGCGCCGAGTCCTCTGGCTTCCAGTACTCCGGACGGTAGCCGCTGCTGGCGAGGTTGCCCGGCAGCTTGTCGCGGTAGCGGAACAGGTAGGCGTTGACGCCGCGGGCGTACACCTCGAAGAAGCGCTTGAGCCGTGGCGAGGCATCGGCGTAGAGCTGGGTGGCATTCTGCTTGAGGTTGGCCGCGCGCATCAGGTGGTCCACGTCCAGCGCATCTGACCCGGCCATTTCCGCCAGGCGGCCCTGCGCCAGCAGGCGCATGGCGAGCATCTGTTCGATGCGGTCGCCGGCATGCACGTAGCCGAGGCTGAACAGGGCGTCATGGAAGCTGCTGCTTTCGATCAGCGGCGCGCCCATGGCATTGCGCCGTACCGATACGTTCTGCGCCAGGCCCTTGAGCGGTTGCACACCGGTGGTCGGAGGCACGCTGTCCTGGTAGCCACCCATCTGGCAACCGGCTAGCCCGAGCATGCCAAGCAGCGTGGCAGCGCTGGCGAACCGCGGGCGGAAGGGGGGAAGGACGGGGGCGGCCATGACAAGGGCTCCTGCAAGGCGTGGCGGGGTTGGAAAGGCGCTAAGGTAGCATGCCGTCAGGTTTTCGGCGGTTTCGAGATCGAGCGCCGCCCGCGCGGCGCTCGGTCTATGTGACACCGAAGAGCTCAAGCTGAATCAAGCGCCGTGGCACTTCTTGTACTTCTTCTGGCTACCGCATGGGCAAGGGTCGTTGCGGCCGACGTCCTTCAGGGCGTTGCGAACCGGCTCCTGGTGGCCGTGGTTGCAATGCGGGCCGTGTACATGGCCGTGGTCGTGATCGTGGTGGTGATCATGACCGTGATCGCAGTCTGGGCCATGAACATGAGGCTGTTGGGTCATTGCAGAGTTACTCCGGTATGAAATCGCCGGGGATTATCTCACCACTGCGCGATAAGTGCAGGTCCCGGTGGATGATCAGCCCGGTTGCCAGCTCACCCTGCAATCGGTAGTGCAGCGTCTGCTCGCTGCGCAGCAGCTTGGCCAATGGCTTCAACTGCTGCCACAGGTTGGTGCGCGCGGTGATCTTGAAGGTGCGCCGCGCATGGCCACCGACACTGCGCCAGATGCTCGCCTCGTCCTCGACCAGTCGCAGGTCGTTGAGCCACAGCGAATATTCCAGGTTGCGGATGAACAGGCGGCTGTCGTTGGGGTTATCGATGCGCACATGCAAGAGGAACTCCTGCTCCAGCAGGCGGGCCTTGACGGTCTCGACCTTGACCAGGTGCACTTCGGGGTCGCGCCAGTCATCGTCGCCCCAGATCGCGCAGCCCGTCAGCATTGCCAACAAGGCGCCAAGCAGGAACAGGCGGGCTTGGGCGATCATGTTCAGTTACCCAGGTAGCTGGCGCAGCATTTCTTGAACTTCTGCCCGCTGTCGCAAGGGCAGGGGTCGTTGCGCCCGGCCTTGAGCTCGACGGTCGGGTCGATGAAGTACCAGCGCCCGTCGTGCTGCACGAACGCCGAGCGCTCGCGGTGCTGGTGGTCGCCCTCCTGGTCATGCCAGCGGGCGGTGAAGGTGACGAAGGCATGCTCGGGCTGGCCGCCGAGTACCTCGGCGCTTTCCACTTCCAGACCCAGCCAGGTGCTCTGGGCGCTCCAGGCCGACATGGCGGTGCGATCCAGCCCGGCCTGCTGGGCCGGCAGGGTAGTGGCGACCAGATAGTCGATCAGGCCCAGCACATAGGCGCTGTAGCGCGAACGCATCAGCGTCTGGGCATCTGGGGCCGGGGTGCCGCCGTGGTAGTGCCCGCAGCAGGCTTCGAGCAGGTTGCCGCTGCCACAAGGGCAAACCGAGACACTCATCATCACCACCAGTACTTGCCGAAGTTTTCAGGGTTGGCCCAGAACCTGGCGTTGAGCCAGTCCGGGACCTGCTTGTAGTCATGTAGATCATAGGTGAACAAGCTCAAGACTTGCTCGTTGCGACGGAATTTCTCGCTGGCTGAGAGTGCCAGGGCGAAGAAGTCGGTGTCCTGCCAGCCACAGGCTGGCAAATCGGCCAGCACCGCCACGCGGCTGGCATTGAGGTTGCGGATGCCGCCCAGCAACTCCAGACCGGTGCGCTTGGGCAGGTGTTCCAGGCAGTCCACCAGCACCGCCAGATCGAAGCGCTGCGCCGCGAGCGCTGCCGGCAACGGGCCAGGCGCGGTGGTTTCGATGGTCACGTCGGGGTGAGCCTGGGCAAACGCGTCCAGGGCCGGAAAGCGCGTGCCTACCAGCAGCAGCCGTTGCGGGGTGAAGCGTTCGAGCAAGGCCGCCAGGGCCTGCTGCGGGGTGCGTTGGGAAAAACCGTCGGTCATTGCCAATCCTCGTTCAGGTTGCCCAAGACTAGCGGGCCATTGCCTGCGGGCAAAGGGGCATGTGCCGGGACGTGGCTTATTGCTGGCAGGGATCGATTGCGCGGTCTTTACTCCCAGAGATCGGTCTTATGCCGATTCCCCCTAGGAGAAGCAACAAAATGAGCATAGTACGCACAGCGATACCCCTGGTACTGCTCACCAGTGTGTTGACTGGTTGTGCAGGTTTGCAGAAGACCGACTGGCCGAAGTGCGCTGCCGTCGGGGGCGTGACCGGTGCCGGCTTGGGCGCCATTGAAAGTTCGTCGTGGGCGGGTTGGGGCGCCTTGCTTGGCGGTGGCCTGGCAGCCGGCTACTGCTGGGCACACGGCGATGGCGACGAAGATGGCGATGGCGTGCCGGACAGCCGCGACAAGTGCCCGGGCACGCCACGCGGTGTGCAGGTCGACGCCAATGGCTGCCCGCCAGAGCCGGCGCCGGTGGTCGAGGAAGTGGTGGTTCAGAAGGAAGAAGTCATCGTCATTCGTGACGTGCACTTCGAGTTCGATTCGGCGCGCCTGACTGCAGCCGACAAGGAACGCCTCAATACCATCTCCACGCGTCTGAAACAGGAAGCGCCAAGCGCTCGCCTGAGTGTCACCGGCCATACCGACAGCGTTGGCTCCGACACCTACAACCAGAAACTGTCCGAACGTCGTGCCCACTCGGTCACCGAATACCTGATCGAAAGCGGCGTGCCACGCGCCAGCTTCGTCTCGGTGGTCGGTGCCGGCGAGACCCAGCCAGTGGCAGACAACGCCACGGCCGATGGGCGTTCGATGAACCGTCGCACCGAGATCAAGATCCAGCGTTGACGGCCTGCGCCCGCGCCTTGAGAAGTGGCGCGGGCGCGTCTTTACTCCTGTAGGCCGGTTGCGGCCAACGACACAGGAGCATTCATGATGAGTGTCATGTCAAAGGCGGCGCTGCCGTTGCTGGTGGTCACCAGTCTGCTGGCAGGCTGCGCCACCAACAGTGATGGCAGTGCGCCCCTCAATCAAAGGACCTGGCCAATCTGCAGCCTGCTGGGGGGGCTGGCAGGGGGTGGCCTTGGCGCCATCGAAAGTTCGAGCTGGGCCGCCGGTGGCGGTGCCCTGGGCGCCATTGCCGGCGGGCTGATCTGCTACGCCCAGGACGGCGACGAGGACGAGGATGGCGTGTTCGACCGCCGCGACCGTTGCCCCGACACGCCGGCCGAAACGGCGGTCGACCACATGGGCTGCCCATTGCCGCAGTACCCGCCCAGCCAGCCCGCGCCTGAGCCGCAGCCAGAGGTGATTTCCCTCGACGACCAGGGGCAGGTGATGTTCGCCTTCAACTCTGCCGACCTCACCACCGGTAGTCAGCAGCGGCTGCAAAGCCTGTTGCCGAGGTTCAACGAGTTGGGGGTGACACGCATCAAGGTGGTCGGCCATACCGACAACGTAGGGTCTGCCAGTTACAACCAGGCACTGTCCGAGCGCCGTGCGGCGAGCGTTGCCGAATACCTGATCAGCCAGGGCCTGGCACCGCAGAAGGTCACCAGCGAAGGGCGCGGGGCCAGCGAGCCGGTGGCGGAAAACGACACCGAGGAAGGTCGCGCGCACAACCGGCGGGTCGACCTGCACCTCAACTGAAAACGCGAGAGGGGCGGTAGATGAAATTCATCCTGGGCCTGGGCAAGGTCCTGACGATTGCGTTCTGGGGCGTGGTGCTGTTCAACCGGCTGATGCCGCAACCGCTGCCGTTCAATCTGTTGATCAATGCGGTGGGCATCACGCTGCTCAGCCTGCATGTGCTGGAAGTGCTGTTTTTCAACGGCAGCCTGCGTGGGCGCAGCCACCGTTGGTTCGATCGATTGCAGATCTTGCTGACGGGGATCTTCCACGTCATGTCGATACCGCGGCGGCCTGCGTCGCCGCCGCGTGGCTGACGGGGTTACATCAGCAGTCGCGAGCTGGCCACGGCCACCACCGCCAGCCCGAGCAACAGGTTGACCCCGACCATCCGCCGGATCCGGCCCAGCACGGCGGCGCCCGCCGCCCAGTCCCCGGCCTCCACCGCTGCCTTCAACTCCGGCAGCAGCAAGGCCTGGATCCGCATGAACAGCGCGAACATGGCGATGCCGCCGCCGATCATCACATGGATGTACTTGGGGGCAGCCTCGAAACCGTTGAAGCGCATGTGCAACATGCCGATACCACTTATCGCTAGAATCACCACTGCCAGCCAGACCCATCGGAAGAAGCGTCGGAAAACTTCCACCCACAAGCGCAGGCGGGCTGGCCCTTCGAGGGCTGCAACCGTTGCCGGGCGTAGCACCAGCCAGGCGAAGAACATGCCGCCGACCCACACGAGGGCGGCCAGGACATGCAGTGTGTAGGGCAAGGCAAAGGCGAGCATCTGGATCTCCATGCGGCACAAAGGGCAATAGCGGGGTATGATAGCCGCCCCATGCGAAACACTGAAAATATATCCAGCCCTCCGGGCGTCTGCAGACCATGATCAGCAACGAACTCAAAGCCACCATCCAGGGCGCCTACTCGCGTTTTCTCGAAGCCAAGAGCCTCAAGCCGCGTTATGGCCAGCGCCTGATGATCGCCGAAGTGGCCAAGGTGCTTGGCGACATAGCCTGCGACGATGAAGGCCGCCGTGCCGGCGAGCCTGCTGTCGTGGCGGTGGAGGCGGGCACCGGTACTGGCAAGACGGTGGCCTACAGCCTGGCCGCGATCCCGGCCGCCAAGGCGGCCGGCAAACGCCTGGTGATCGCCACCGCGACCGTGGCGCTGCAAGAGCAGATCGTCTTCAAGGACCTGCCCGACCTCATGCGCAGCAGTGGCCTGAACTTCAGCTTTGCCCTGGCCAAGGGCCGGGGTCGCTACCTGTGCCTGTCCAAGCTCGACATCCTGCTGCAAGAAGGCCACGCCCAGTCGGCCACCGCCCAGCTGTTCGAGGAAGAGGGCTTCCACATCGAGGTGGACGAGCGCAGCCAGAAGCTGTTCAACAGCATGATCGAAAAGCTTGCCGGCAACCGCTGGGACGGTGACCGCGACAGCTGGTCCGAGGCCCTGGAAGACCAGGACTGGGCGCGCCTGACCACCGACCACAGCCAGTGCACCGGCCGCCACTGCCCGAACTTCCAGCAGTGCGTGTTCTACAAGGCCCGCGAAGGCATGGGCAAGGTCGATGTGATCGTCACCAATCACGACATGGTCCTGGCCGACCTGGCCCTGGGCGGTGGCGCGGTGCTGCCCGACCCGCGGGACACCATGTACGTGTTCGACGAAGGCCATCACCTGCCGGACAAGGCCATCGGCCACTTTGCCCACTATTCGCGCCTGCGCTCCACCGCCGACTGGCTGGAGCAGACCGCCAAGAACCTGACCAAGCTGCTGGCCCAGCACCCCCTGCCCGGCGACCTCGGCAAGCTGATCGAACAGGTCCCGGAGCTGGCACGGGAAATCCGCACCCAGCAGCAGTTCATGTTCACCTTGTGCGAGCAAGTCGCCGACTTTCGCCCCAGCGAAGATACCGAAGGGCGCGAGCGCCCGCGTTATCGCTTCGAAGGCGGCGTGGTGACGGAGCAGATTCGCGAAATCGGCATCGAGCTGAAAAAGGGCTTTTCCCGCCTCAACGACCTGTTCACGCGCCTGGCCGACCTGCTCAAGGAAGGCATGGACGGCGAGGTCAACATTGGCATTGCCAGCCACCAGGCCGAGGAGTGGTACCCGTTGTTCGGCAGCCTGGTCACCCGGGCCCAGGGCAACTGGGAATTGTGGACCGCCTTCACCGCCGAAGATCCGGAAGACAGCCCGCCCATGGCGCGCTGGCTGACCTTGGCCGAAAGCGGGGCATTGTTCGATATCGAGGTCAACGCCAGCCCCATCCTGGCCGCGGAAATGCTGCGCCGCAGCTTGTGGAACGTGGCCCACGGCGCCCTGGTGACCTCGGCAACGCTCACCGCACTGGGCAAGTTCGATCGCTTCCGCATGCGTTCGGGCTTGCCACGCGACGCCGTCACCTGTGTGGTGCCCAGCCCGTTCGTGCATGGTGATGCCGGCCTGCTGCGAGTGCCCGACCTCAAGGCCGACCCGCGCGATGCGGCTGCTCATACTGCTGCGATCATTCGCGAGCTGCCTGCTATCGTCGAGGACGCCCGAGGCGCCCTGGTGCTGTTCTCCTCGCGCAAGCAGATGCAGGAAGTCTTCGACGGCCTGGACCGCGATTGGCGCAAGCTGGTGCTGATCCAGGGCAACCTGTCCAAGCAGGAGACGCTGAACAAGCACAAGGCGCGGGTCGACGACGGCCAGCACAGCGTGCTGTTCGGCCTGGCGAGTTTCGCTGAAGGTGTCGACTTGCCTGGGGCCTACTGCGAACACGTGGTGATCGCCAAGATCCCCTTCTCCGTACCGGATGACCCGGTCGAAGCGGCATTGGCCGAGTGGATCGAAGCCCGTGGCGGCAACCCGTTCATGGAGATTTCCGTGCCCGACGCCTCGCTGAAACTGATCCAGGCCTGCGGTCGCCTGCTGCGTACCGAACAGGACCGTGGTGTCATCACCTTGCTCGATCGGCGCCTGGTCACTCAGCGCTACGGCAAGGCTATTCTCAATGCGCTGCCGCCCTTCCGGCGGGAAATTTCCTGACGGCCGGAGCCTGTTTGCGGTCTGTTGTCCATCACTCAGTCGCGGGCTCGACAGGGCCTGCATGGAGAGCCTGAGCCCTATGATCCGTCGCACCTTGCCTGCACTACTCACCCTGTTGCTCAGCACGCCAGTGCTGGCTGGGCAACAGACGCTGTTCAGCTTCGTGCGCCCGGCGTCGGTGGTCAATGTGGCAACCGATGGCGCTGGCATGCCGCAGTACAACGCGGAGCAGACTACCGAAGGCGAGGTGTTGCGGCGCGTGGTGTTCAACCCGGTCGAGCGGCCAACCCTTCGCCTGAGCCCGCAGACCGGCGTGTGGGACTGGTCGGCCGGGCAGTTCCTCACGTTGCGACTGCAGAGTGCCATGGATTGGGCGTTGACCGTCGACGTCACGGTGCAGGGCAGCGACGGACGTACCCTGACCAGCCGCATCGACCTGCCGGCCGGGCCCGCGCAAACCGTCATGGTGCCGCTCAAGGGCGGTTCGCCCTTGAGCCAGGGCATGCGTGCCGGCCCGCCGATGCCTTGGCTGTTCGAGGGCCAGCGCCTGCTGCTGATCAGCAGCGCAGGTGAAGTCGACCTCAAGCAGGTGGTTTCGGTCAGCCTCACCATTCCTGCCCCGAAGGTGGCGCAAAACCTGCTGATCGAGAAGGTCGGCATCCAGGACGACGACCAGGCCTATCAGGCGGCGTACCGCGAGCTGATCGATGCCTATGGCCAGTCCACGCGGGGCCGCTGGCCCGAAAAGATCGTCAACGACGAACAGCTCAAGGCCGCCGATACCCGCGAGCAGCAGCAACTCAAGGGCTGGTTGCAGGAGCGCCAGAAACAGCCGTTGGACACCTACGGTGGGGTAGTGGCCGGGCCTGCGTTCGAAGCCAAGGGCTTTTTCCGCACCGAGAAACGCGATGGCCGCTGGTACCTGGTCACGCCGGATGGCCATCCGTTCTATTCGCTGGGCGTCAACGCCGTTGCCGCTGACGGCGGGCGTACCTATGTCGCAGGCCGGGAAAGCATGTTTGCTGCCTTGCCAGGCCAGAACGACGCGCTGGCCGCCTTCTATGGCGAGGGCAACAACGACGATGGCAATGCATCGTCGCGAGGGCGGGGCTTCAAGCAGGGGCGCTGGTTCGACTTCTATGCTGCCAACATCCAGCGCACCTACGGCCAGCCTTGCCAAGGCACGCAGGGGCAGCCGGCCGCCGATTGCCCACCACCCACGCTGGACAATGCCCGTTGGCAAGCCCACACGATCGACCGCCTGCTGGCCTGGGGTTTCAATACCCTGGGCAACTGGAGCGACCCGGCGCTGGGCCAGGCCAAGCGTCTGCCGTACACCTTGCCGCTGTCGATCGTCGGCGACTACGCCAGCATCAGCACCGGCATGGACTGGTGGGGCCGCATGCCCGACCCGTTCGACCCGCGTTTCGCCATGGCCACCGAGCGTGCCGTGGCCATTGCCGCCCGCGATCACCGTGACGACCCCTGGCTGATCGGCTACTTCGCCGACAACGAACTGGCCTGGGCAGCGCCCGGCAACGACCCCAAGGCGCGTTACGGTCTGGCCTATGGCACCTTGCGTCTGACCACCGATGTGCCGGCCAAGCGCGCGTTCCTCAAGCAGTTGCGCGACAAGTACCGCAACCAGGAGGGCTTGTCCAAGGCCTGGGGGATCGACCTGCAGGCCTGGGAACTGATGGAAGACCCAGGCTTCGAGGCGCCGTTGCCCAACCCCGAGCACCCGGAAATCGAGCGTGACTTCCAGCACTTCCAGCAAGTGTTCGCACAGACGTATTTCAAGACCATCGCCGACTCATTGAAATGGCATGCCCCCAACCATCTGCTGCTGGGGGGGCGCTATGCGGTGAGCACGCCGGAGGCGGTCAAGGCCTGCGCCGAGTTCTGCGATGTGCTGAGTTTCAACTTCTATACCCTCAAGCCTGAAGACGGTTATGACTTCTCCCGCCTGGCCGAACTGGACAAGCCAGTGCTGGTGTCGGAATTCCAGTTTGGCTCCCGTGACCGTGGCCCATTCTGGTCCGGGCCGTTGGAGGTGGCACGGGAAGAGGATCGCGGGCCGGCGTATGGCAACTTCCTTAAGGCAGCGATGGCCCAGCCGATGATCGTTGGCGCGCATTGGTTCCAGTTCCTTGACCAGCCTGCCAGCGGGCGTTTGCTCGATGGCGAGAACGGTCACCTGGGCCTTGTGGCGATTACCGATGTGCCCTATGCAGGGTTTGTCGAGGCGGTGCGCAAGAGTAACCTGGCGGCCGTTGGCCAGTTGCGAACGCAGCTGGAAAAACCAGCCCCTTGAGGCGGGAACAAGGGGCAGCCATGCCGGTTCCTCGGCGTGGAAATTTCCCCATGACTATCCCGACTTGCCCAGTATGCAAAACGCTCAACTACTGAAACAATGCACGCCATTTTTCAGCATGTCGTACGGAGAACAGGCGCGTGCAGATCCAGGGTCACTATGAGCTGAAGTTCGAGGCGGTGCGCGAAGCATTTGCGGCATTGTTCGATGATCCCCAGGAGCGCGGCGCGGCATTGTGCATCCAGGTAGGCGGCGAAACCGTGATCGATCTGTGGGCGGGCAGTGCTGACAAGGACGGCCAGCAAGCCTGGCACAGCGATACCATCGCCAACCTGTTCTCCTGCACCAAGACCTTCACTGCCGTAACCGCTCTGCAACTGGTGGGCGAGGGCAAGCTGGCCCTGGATGCCCCGGTGGCGCGCTACTGGCCCGAGTTCGCCCAGGCGGGCAAAGAAGGCATCACCCTTCGCCAACTGCTCAGCCACCGTGCCGGTTTGCCGGCAATTCGCCAATTGTTGCCGGCCGAGGCCTTGTATGACTGGCAGACGATGGTCGATGCCTTGGCCGCCGAAGCGCCCTGGTGGACGCCAGGTACCGAGCATGGATACGCCGCCATCACATACGGCTGGCTGATCGGCGAACTGATCCGTCGGGCTGATGGCCGCGGCCCGGGCGAATCGATCGTCGCCCGTACTGCACGCCCCCTGGGGCTGGACTTCCACGTCGGCCTTGCGGACGAAGAATTTGATCGGGTGGCGCACATCGCACGCGGCAAAGGCAACGCCGGCGATGCCGCCGCCCAGCGCCTGCTGCAGGTGACCATGCGTGAGCCGGAGGCATTGTCCACCCGTGCCTTCACCAACCCTCCGGCGATCCTAACCAGCACCAACAAGCCCGAGTGGCGTCGCATGCAGCAGCCGGCCGCCAACGGCCACGGGAATGCACGTAGCCTGGCGGGCTTCTATGCCGGTTTGCTCGACGGCAGCCTGCTGGAGTCCGAACTGCTCGACGAACTGACCCGCGAGCACAGCCTCGGCCCGGACCGTACCCTGCTGACCCAGACCCGTTTCGGCCTGGGCTGCATGCTCGACCAGCCCGACGTCGCCAATGCCACCTTCGGTCTCGGCGCCCGTGCCTTCGGACATCCAGGGGCGGGAGGCTCGGTTGGTTTCGCCGACCCTGAGCACGATGTGGCCTTCGGTTTCGTGGTCAATACCCTTGGCCCCTATGTGCTCATGGATCCAAGAGCCCAGCAGCTGGTTCGGGTCCTTGGCACATGCCTTTGATCGGGTAACTCGGGTGTTGCCTTGACCCTTTGATATCCTCAATGCCAACGCCTTGCGGTGTGTTGGTAAAAATTCTTTCTAAATCATGGTGTATCGCTGATGTCTTCACACAAATCCTTAGCACTCGCCCTGTGCCTGGCCGCCATGACCGGCTGTGCCAGCCACTCCCAGGATGCATCGAAGGGCGGCACCAGCAACTGGTGGCCCTTCGGTTCGGACAAGGTTGCCGAGCAGGAAGTGAAGCAAGCCGTCGACGAAAAGGTCGCCAAGGCCGAGGCCAAGTCGGAAAGCGACAGCCGCTGGTGGTGGCCGTTTGGCGGTGACGGCAAGCAGGCCAAAGCGGCAGCGGTACCCAAGATCGACCAGAAGGCCACCCAGGCCTGGCTTGACGAATACGAGCCGAAACTGCGCGAAGCGATCAAGGACAGCAAGCTGGAACTCGAGCGCCGCGACAACGTGCTGGTGGTCACCATCCCGGTCGACAGTTCGTACAACCCGGATCGCCCGAACATGCTGCTGCCGATGAGCCTGGGCCCGATCACCCGCGTGGCCAAGTCGGTCGAGGGCGACCCCAAGACCGCCGTTCTGGTCCTCGGCCATGCCGACACCAGTGGCGTGGCCGCTACCAACCTGAAGCTCAGCCAGGAACGCGCCGCGTCGGTTTCGGCGATCTTCCGCCTGAGCGGCCTGAAGCGTGACCGCCTGACGCTCAAGGGCATGGGTGCGGAAATGCCGCGCGCAGCCAACGACAGTGTCGAAGGCCGTGCCCTCAACCGCCGCGTGGAAATGCTGCTGACGCCGCAGAACACCATGGTTGCACTGCTGGCCAAGTACCAGCAGCCTGCCTCGGCACCGACCCCGGCGTCGATGGTCGCCGTTCAGGACGCCAAGGCGCCTGCGGCCAAGGCTGCCGAAAGCAAGCCAGCTGCCAAGGTCGCAGCCAAGCCAGCCGCGAAGAAGGCCGCGGCCAAGCCGGCTGCCAAGTCCACCGCCAAGAAAAAAACTGCGCCGGCCAAGCCTGTTGCCAAGAAGACCAGCGCCGACAAGAAAGTAGCCGCCAACAGCCCTGCGAAGACCAACTGATCGTCAAGGAAACGCAGCCATGACCCAATCCCTGGCCGATATGCGCCGCGACTACACCCGTGATGGGCTGGCGGAAGCCAAGGCCCCGGGGGAGCCGTTCGCCCTGTTCCACCAGTGGTTTGCCGATGCGGTGAAGACCGAGCAACCACCGGTGGAGGCCAATGCCATGACCCTCGCCAGCGTCGATGGCGAAGGCCGCCCCCATTGCCGCGTACTGCTGCTCAAGGGGCTCGATGAGCGTGGTTTCACCTTCTTCACCAACTATGACAGTGCCAAGGGCCAGCAGCTGCTGACCAACCCCTTCGCCGCCATGACCTTCTTCTGGCCGGCGCTGGAGCGACAGGTGCGTATCGAAGGGCGGGTGGAAAAAGTCACGGCCAAGGAGTCGGACGACTATTACCAGGTACGCCCACTGGGTAGCCGCCTGGGTGCCTGGGCTTCGCCGCAGAGCCGGGTGATTGCCGACCGTGAAGAGCTCGAAGGGCTGGTCAAGGCCACCGAGACGCGCTTTTCCGACACCCAGCCTCATTGCCCCGAGCATTGGGGGGGTTATCGCCTTCTGCCCGAGCGCATCGAGTTCTGGCAAGGGCGCGCCAGTCGCCTGCATGACCGCTTGAACTACCGCCTCGTCGAAGGGCAATGGCTGCGCGAGCGCCTGGCTCCCTGACACCTTTGGGGCCGCGTTGCGGCCCTTTCCCTATCGCGGCTGTCCGGCGCTGCGCTGTTTGCCAATCTCGATGCAGTAATCCATGGCTATCATTGGTCTGACGTCAAAGACTTGGAAGACAGCCGTGTCAGCTGTACTGGCGCTGAATGAATCTGATTTAGTTAGGCTTGCGTTGTGACAGTTGCCTGGGGGCAGCGTCTAATGTGCAACTGAATTTATGGAGACTTTACCCATGCGTAAATCTGCTTTGCTGGTGGCGACCTTCACCGCCATGTCGTTGTTGCTCGGTGGCTGCGCCTCGAGCCTGACGGGCGACAGCTACTCCCGTGATGAAGCCCGCCGCGTGCAGACCGTGCGCATGGGTACCATCGAGGCCCTGCGCCCGGTCAAGATCGAAGGCACCAAGACGCCGATCGGCAGTGGTGCCGGTGCAATCGTCGGTGGTGTAGCCGGTAGCTCCGTCGGTAGCGGTAGCGGCAGTATCGTCGCCGCCGTGATCGGTGCCGTGGCTGGCGGTTTGGCAGGTTCGGCCGCCGAAGAAGGCATGACGCGCACCCAGGGTGTGGAAATCACCGTGCGTGAAGACGACGGCAGCATGCGCGCCTACGTGCAAGCTGTGCAGGAGAACGAAGTGTTCCGCGTGGGCGAGCGTGTGCGCATCCTGACAGTCGACGGTACCAGTCGCGTTGCTCACTGATAGCCGCCGATAAACAAAACCCCGACCGGGCCTGGCCCGTTCGGGGTTTTTTGTTGTCTGTCCTGGCCCTGTCGCCGGCAAGCCGGCTCCCACAGTGAGAGCATCTCAATACCTGTGGGAGCCGGCTCGCCGGCGATGAGGCCGGGGCAGGCGATACTGCTTTACAGCCCGAGCATATCTCGCGCCACGGCCTCGGCAATGCGAATCCCATCGACCCCAGCCGAAAGAATGCCCCCGGCATACCCGGCACCTTCACCGGCCGGGAACAGCCCCTTGAGGTTCAGGCTCTGGTAATCCGCGCCGCGGGTAATGCGCAGCGGCGAAGAAGTGCGTGTCTCGATGCCGGTCAGCACCGCGTCATGCAGGTTGTAGCCCTTGATCTGCCGATCGAAAGCCGGCAGCGCCTCGCGGATCGCCTCGATGGCGAAGTCCGGCAGGCTGGGGGCGAGGTCGCCCAGGGTCACGCCCGGCTTGTACGACGGCTCGACGCTGCCCAGGGCGGTAGACGGCTTGCCGGCAACGAAATCACCTACCAGCTGTGCCGGTGCCTGGTAGTTGCTGCCGCCCATCACATAGGCGTGGGCTTCCAGGCGCTCCTGCAGCTCGATACCTGCCAGCGGGCCACCCGGGTAGTCGCGCTCGGGGTCGATACCCACCACGATGCCGGAGTTGGCGTTGCGCTCGTTGCGCGAGTACTGGCTCATGCCGTTGGTCACCACCCGGCCCGGCTCGCTGGTGGCAGCGACCACGGTGCCGCCTGGGCACATGCAGAAGCTGTAGACCGAGCGGCCGTTCTTGGCGTGGTAGACCAGCTTGTAGTCGGCCGCACCGAGTTTCGGGTGGCCGGCATATTTGCCCAGGCGTGCCTTGTCGATCAGGGTTTGCGGGTGTTCGATACGGAAACCGACGGAGAACGGCTTGGCCTCCATGTACACGCCCTTGGCGTGGAGCATGCGGAACGTGTCGCGGGCGCTGTGGCCCAGGGCCAGGACCACATGGCGCGAGTGCAGCTGTTCGCCGCTCTCCAGCACCACACCGGTCAGTTGGCCATCTTCCAGCAACAGGTCGGTGACCTTCTCCTGGAAACGCACTTCGGCACCCAGGGCGATCATGTCCTGGCGCATCTGCTCGACCATGCCGGTCAGGCGGAAGGTACCGATGTGGGGTTTGTTGATGTACAGGATCTCTTCAGGTGCGCCAGCCTTGACGAACTCTTCCAGGACCTTGCGACCATGGTGCTGCGGGTCCTTGATCTGGCTGTACAGCTTGCCGTCGGAGAAGGTCCCGGCGCCGCCTTCGCCGAACTGCACGTTGGACTCTGGGTTGAGCACGCTCTTGCGCCATAGGCCCCAGGTGTCCTTGGTGCGCTGGCGTACTTCCTTGCCGCGTTCGAGAACGATCGGCTTGAAGCCCATCTGCGCCAGCAGCAGGCCGGCGAAGATGCCGCAAGGGCCGAAGCCGACCACGATCGGGCGCTCCTGCAAGCCTTGCGGCGCATGGCCGACGAACTTGTAGCTGACGTCCGGCGCGACACCGATGTTGCGGTCATCGGCGAACTTGCTCAGCAGCTCGGCTTCGTTGCTCGCTTCAAGGTCGATGGTGTAGATGAACAGCAGTTCGCTGTTCTTCTTGCGCGCATCATAACTGCGCTTGAACAGGTTGAAGCTGAGCAGTTGCTCGTCACGGATGCCCAGGCGCTCGACGATGGCCTCGCGCAGCGCTTCGTCGGGGTGGTCCAGGGGCAGCTTCAGTTCGGTGATTCGTAGCATGGCAGGGTCCAGTATCCCGGCCATGGGCGGCCGGCGGCTTTACACAAACCGCCAAGTATAAGCTGTTCACCGCCTCGACTGGCAGGTTAAAAGCGCCCGGCGATCAGTTGTCGCGTGCACCGCCGTAGTAGCCGCAGCCTTTGAGGGTCTGGCCATCGATACGCAGTTCGGCGCGCAGGTGGCGCACGGCGCCGGTGGCACTGTCGGTGCAACGCTGCGGTGCGACCCACAGTTCCACGTGCTGGCCGTTGGCCTCGCTGGTCAGGGTCAGGCCGCCGCCAGGGACTTCTTCTTCAAGGAAGGGCAGTGGCAGTGGCTCTTTGCCAACACGGTTGAGCACCATGCCTTTGCCGCTGGCCTTGATGTCCCACTCCGGCTCATGGCCGCCGGCGCGCAGGGTCAGCTGCTTGAAGTTGGGGTCGTCGCAGGCGCGGGTGGACGGTTCCAGGCGGTACAGGCGGCTGACTTCGAGCTGGCCATCGTTGGTGGCCTGCTTGCTGCCGGTGAGGCGGCCGCGCACGTCGGCGAAGAGCTTGTCGTTGGCGTCGTCGGCCAGGTTGGCGGCTTCCTGCAGGATGGCGGTGGAGCCGGCGTCGCTGACCACGAAGTGACGGGCCTCGCCGCACGGCTTGAACAGCAGCTGGCCGCCGCCTGCGCTGAGTTCGCCCTGCATGCGCGTGGTGCCGATGTTCGGGTCGCGTGGCTGCTCGGCCAGCAGCTGGCAGCCGGCGAACAGGGGCAGCAGGGCGGTGAGCAGCAGGGAAGGGGTGAGGCGCATGGAACAGGCTCCGGAATCTTTTGCCAAAGAGCCGGCCACGTTACTCAGGCTGGGCCAGGTTAACAAGGGTATCTGCACTGGCCCTGTCGCCGGCAAGCCGGCTCCTACAGGTACAGTGCAAGCCTTGGGCCAGCACAGGCGATGGATTCCTTGCAGGCAGAAAAAAGGGCCCGTAGGCCCTTTCCTCAATCAACCACCCAGGTATGCGTCGCGCACTTTCGGATCGGTCAGCAAGGCTTCACCCGTGCCTTGCATCACCACCCGGCCATTCTCCAGCACATAGGCCCGGTCGGCGATCTTCAGCGCCTGGTTGGCGTTCTGCTCCACCAGGAACACCGTCACGCCATCGCGGCGCAGTTGCTCGATGATGTCGAAGATCTGCTGGATGATGATTGGCGCCAGGCCCAGCGATGGCTCGTCGAGCAGCAACAGCTTGGGCTTGCTCATCAGCGCCCGGCCGATGGCCAGCATCTGCTGCTCGCCGCCGGACATGGTGCCGCCACGCTGAATGTAACGCTCCTTCAGACGCGGGAACAGGTGCAGGACTTTGTCCAGCTGCTCCTGGTAGTCACCCTTGTCGGTGAAGAAACCGCCCATGGCCAGGTTTTCCTCGACAGTCAGGCGTGCGAACACGCGGCGGCCTTCGGGCACGACCGCGATGCTCTTGCGCATGATGTGCGAGGATGGCTGGCCGACCAGCTCTTCGCCCAGGTACTTGATGCTGCCACTGTGCGCCTGCGGCGAGCCGCACAGGGTCATCAGCAAGGTCGACTTGCCGGCACCGTTGGCGCCGATCAGGGTGACGATCTCGCCCTGGTTGATCTCCACGTTGACGCTGTGCAGCGCCTGGATCTTGCCGTAGAAGGTGGAAACGTTCTCGAACTTCAGCATTTACGCTTCCCCCAGGTAGGCTTTGATCACGTCAGGGTTGTCGCGGATCTCCTCCGGTGTGCCGTGGGCCAGGGGCGTGCCCTGGTTGATCACGACGATATGGTCGGAAATGCTCATCACCAGCTTCATGTCGTGCTCGATCAGCAGCACGGTGACGTTGTGCGACTCGCGCAGGTAGGCGATCAGCGCCTTGAGGTCCTCGGTTTCCTTGGGGTTCAGGCCGGCTGCCGGTTCGTCGAGCATGATGATGCGTGGCTGGGTCATCATGCAGCGGGCGATTTCCAGGCGGCGCTGCTGGCCGTAGGCGAGGGTGCCGGCGGTACGGTTGGCGAACTCGGTCAGGTTGACCTTCTCCAGCCAGTACTGCGCACGCTCCATGGCCTCCTTCTCGCTGCGGCGGAAGCTCGGAGTCTTGAACAGGCCGGCGAAGAAGTTGGTGTTGAGGTGGCGGTGCTGGGCGATCAGCAGGTTTTCCAGCGCGGTCATTTCCTTGAACAGGCGAACGTTCTGGAAGGTCCGGACCACGCCCTTGCGGGCGATCTGGTGGCCGGCCAGGCCCTGGATCGGCTGGCCGTCGAGCAGGATGGTGCCGCCGCTGGGCTTGTAGAAGCCGGTCAGGCAGTTGAACACGGTGGTCTTGCCAGCGCCGTTCGGGCCGATCAGCGCCACCACCTGTTTTTCCTTGACGGTCAGGGCCACGCCGTTGACCGCCAACAAGCCGCCGAAGCGCATGCTCAGGCCGCTGACTTGCAGAATTTCGCGGCTCATCGACGCAGCTCCATGTGTGGACGTTGCATAGGCAGCAGGCCTTGCGGACGCCAGATCATCATCAACACCATCAGCGCACCGAACATCAGCATCCGGTACTCGCTGAACTCACGCATCAGCTCCGGCAGCAGGATCATCACGATGGCCGCGAGGATCACGCCCAGTTGTGAGCCCATGCCGCCGAGCACGACGATGGCGAGGATGATGGCCGACTCGATGAAGGTGAACGACTCAGGTGTCACCAAACCCTGACGCGCGGCGAAGAAGCTGCCGGCAAAGCCTGCGAAGCAGGCGCCCAGGGTGAACGCCGAGAGCTTGATTACGGTCGGGTTCAGGCCCAGCGCGCGGCAGGCGATCTCGTCTTCACGCAGCGCTTCCCAGGCACGGCCGATCGGCATGCGCAGCAGGCGGTTGATGACGAACAGGGCCAGCAGGGCCAGCAGCAGGGCCACCAGGTAGAGGAAGATGACCTTGTTGATCGAGTTGTATTCCAGCCCGAAGAACTCGTGGAAGGTCTGCATCCCCTCGGCCGCACGGCGTTCGAAGGTCAGGCCGAAGAACTCCGGCTTGGGGATGTTGCTGATGCCGTTCGGGCCGCCGGTCCAGTCGGTGAGGTTACGCAGGAACAGGCGGATGATCTCGCCGAAGCCGAGCGTCACGATCGCCAGGTAGTCACCGCGCAGGCGCAGCACCGGGAAGCCGAGCAGGAAGCCGAAGGTGGCGGCCATCAGGCCGGCGATCGGCAGGCAGACCCAGAAACTCCAACCCAGGTAGTGCGAGAGCATCGCGTAGCTGTAGGCGCCTACGGCATAGAAGCCCACGTAGCCCAGGTCGAGCAGGCCGGCGAGACCGACCACGATGTTCAGGCCCAGGCCCAGCAGCACGTAGATCAGGATCAGCGTGGCGATGTCGACCGCGCCGCGTGAACCGAAGAACGGCCACACCAGTGCCGCGAGGATCAGGCCGAGGATCACGTAGCGCTGCGTCCTGGGCAGGGTCAGGTAGTTGCTGACAGCCGGCGGGATCAGCTTGCGGTCCGAACGACGGCCCATCACCGAGCTCCACTGCTTGTCGAACAGCACGCGCAGGAACATCAGTACCGAGCACACGGCGATGATGCTGATGGTGAAGGAGCCCTGGCTATGCACGACCAGGCTGATGCCGTCGATGCTCAGTTTCAGACCCAGCACCGGGAAGGCCACGGCCCAGACCAGCAGGGCGGCGAAGAACGCCTGTTTGAGATTTCTGTTCATACTTTTTCAACCTCCGGGCGGCCCAGGATGCCGGTCGGCCGGAATAGCAGGACAAGAACCAACAAGCCGAATGCCACCACGTCCTTGTACTGGTCGCCGAAGATATCGGCGCCGAAGGCTTCGGCCACGCCCAGCACCAGCCCGCCGAGCATCGCGCCCGGAATGCTGCCGATGCCACCCAGTACCGCTGCGGTGAAGGCCTTCAGGCCCACCAGGAAACCGGCATTGGGGTTGATGACCCCGTACTGCATGCTCAGCAGCACGGCCGCCACGGCCGCCAGCGCAGCACCGATGACGAAGGTCAGGGCGATGATGTTGTTGGTGTTGATGCCCAGCAGGTTGGCCATCTTGATGTCCTCGGCGCAGGCGCGGCAGGCGCGCCCCAGGCGGGAACGGGAGATGAACAGGGTGAGCAGGGTCATGGCCACCAGGGTGACCACGAACACCAGGATCTGCATGTAGCTGATCAGGACTTCTTCAGCACCGCCTGGTCCGAAGGAGAAGCTCCCGGGGATCAGGTTGGGGATGGATTTGTCCTTGGAGTCCTGCGACAGCAAGACAGTGTTCTGCAGGAAGATCGACATGCCGATGGCGGAAATCAGCGGGATCAGACGGTTGCTGTTGCGCAGTGGGCGGTAGGCAACCCGTTCGATGCTGTAGCCATAGGCACTGGTGACGAAGATCGTCGCGACGAAGGCAACGGTCATCAGGATAGGCAGCGAATGGATACCCATCATGGCCAGGCCCGCCAGGGCGATGAAGGCCACATAGGAACCGATCATGTACACCTCGCCATGGGCGAAGTTGATCATGCCAATGATGCCGTACACCATCGTGTAGCCGATGGCGATCAAGGCATAGGTGCTGCCGATGGTCAATCCATTAACCAATTGTTGGAAGAAATGGTAGATCTCAGGCATTACAGCGCTCCTAAAAACCTGATTTGCATTTCGCCGGCCGGGTGACGGCCAGGAAACCGCGGATGACGGTTTTAAGATTTTCAGGTGAACCCGCTGCCGGATCGCGGCAATCGAGCTCATGAACCTCGTAAAACAAAGCCCACTGCTCGCACAGTGGGCTCTTACGGTCAGCTATTTAGTCACGCAGTTACTGAGGGGAAACTTCGGTCTTCGGCTTGCCGAAGTGCCATTCGTAGACCACGAACTTGAAGTCTTTCAGGTCGCCTTTCTCGTCATACGACAGGGTGCCGGTCGGAGTCTTGAAGGAACCGGCGTGGATGGCGGCTGCCACTTTGTCGGTGTCTTCGGACTTGGCCGCTTCGATACCCTTGGCGATCAGTTCCACGGCGGAGTAGGCCGGGAACACGAACGGACCGCTCGGGTCCTTGCCGTCGGCCTTGATGGCGTCGACGATTGCCTTGTTTTCAGGATCGGCATCGAACGACTTCGGCAGGGTGACCAGCAGGCCTTCGGAGGCGTTCTGGGCGATCTGCGAGATGGAGTCGTTACCCACGCCTTCCGGGCCCATGAACTTGGCTTTCAGGCCTTTTTCCTGAGCCTGGCGCAGGATCAGGCCCAGCTCCGGGTGGTAGCCGCCGTAGTAGACGAAGTCGACGTTGTTCTGCTTGAGCTTCTGGATGATCGAGGAGAAGTCCTTGTCACCGGCGTTGAGGCCTTCGAACACGGCAACCTTGGTGCCCTTCTTCTCGAGGGTCTGCTTGACCGCGGTGGCGATGCCTTCACCGTATTGCTGCTTGTCGTGCAGCACGGCGACGACCTTCGGCTTGACATGGTCGGCGATGTAGTTGCCGGCGGCCGGGCCCTGGGCGCTGTCCAGGCCGATGGTGCGGAAGATCAGCTTGTAGCCACGGGCGGTGATTTCCGGGCTGGTGGCAGCCGGGGTGATCATGATCACGCCTTCGTCTTCGTAGATGTCGGACGCTGGCTGGGTGGAGCTGGAGCACAGGTGGCCGATGACGAACTTGACGCCGTCGTTGACCACTTTGTTGGCGACCGCCACGGCCTGTTTAGGGTCGCACGCGTCGTCGTATTCCTTGGCTTCGAGCATCTTGCCATCGACGCCGCCCTTGGCGTTGATGTCCTTGATGGCCTGTTTCGCGCCGATGAACTGCATGTCGCCGTACTGGGTCACTGGACCGGTCTTGGGACCTGCGATACCGATCTTGATGGAATCGGCGGCAAACGAATGGCTGGCTACCCCGGCCAGTACCATTGCAGCGAACAGCTTGGAAATCTTGATCATAGTGCTCCACTCATTCTGTTGTAATTCTTATAGTCCTGGCGGCCAGGGCTACAGACCGGGCGGGATATGCGGCATGGCCACGCCACACTGCATGCCCACCTTCCCCCGGAACTTGTCCCGGAACTGTACCGGTACAGTGTAGAGCGCTGTTCGCGCGCTTGAAAAGCGGGCTAAAAGCGCCTGGTTCAAGGGTTGTCGCTTGATCGACACAAAGATACAGAAAAGCGCCATCAATTTGCCTGTACCTACGGCCCCACCCCACACGTTCGGGGCCAATCGACCAAATTACGTATTTGAAACCGGGTTTTTCTGCAAAAATGCGGGCCTTTTTTCATTGACCGATTTTTACGGGTACGAACCCATGACTGATCAAACAAGCACCCTCTATGCCAAATTGCTTGGCGAGACTTCGACTATCGAGTGGAAAGCTTTGGAGCGTTTCTGGGCCAAGGGTGACCTGATTTGGGTCGACCCTGCTCTCGACCTGATCGAGGTTGCCGCGGCGATGGCCGAGAATCGCAGCGAGATCTTCGCTAAGTGGCGTAGTGATGGCACTGTCGGACCGGTCAGTGCCGAGCAGGCGCTCGACCTGCAAAGCCGCGATCCAGAGATCTGGGCGGTGGTGGTTTCGCCGTTCATCGTGATTCAGGTCAAACAAGCGCGATAGTGATGCTCTGTTTTAGTGGGTGAAATTACACAACCGCCCCATGCTGGTGCTCATTGACGCTCACGTAAGGTAGGGGTTGGTAACAGTGGCGGGTCGATTCGGCGCTGCGGTAACAGTTTACGGGATGCGTAATGGGGCCGCCTTGCGGCCCCTATCGCCGGCAAGCCGGCTCCCACAGTCAAAGTGAAAGAGCCAGCAACAGCGCAATCGCTGTGGGAGCTGGCTTGCCAGCGATAGGGCGGCAGAGCAGCCCTCTGGGGTCAGTAATCAACCCGCCCGGTATGGCTGTTCAGCGAAATCACCCGGGTCTTGCCGATGCGGTGGCGGAAGATCTCGCGCAGGTACTTCACGGCCTTCTTCACGCATTCGCGCGACAGGCGAATATCGTTGATCGACACGAAGCGGCTCTTGTCGTTGATCAGCTCGCGATACTTCTTCTCGTACATCGGCTTGATCGCGTACCAGTTGGTGTCGAGGATCTTCGCCGGGTTCTCGAACTCGCTGAGCAGGTCATCGATACGCTTCTCCTCGAAATGCTCGCTGGTGATGAACTCGAGGATTGCATTGTCCAGGGTGTCATCGAAACGGTACGGGGTTCGGGCGAAGCAGCGCTTGATGAAGGCCACGATCAAGGTCAGGAAGTCGTCCGACAGGCACGGGCTCTTGGCGATCAGGGTGGTCAGCGACAGGTTGGCCGAGGCGCCGATCACCAGCGCATAGCGCTTGAGCGTGGTGTTGGGAAACAAGCTGTTGAGGTGGGTCTTGAGCCGGTTGAGGTCCATGTACGACAGCTTGTAGTCCTTGGGCAGCGACACGATCGATACCACCGACGAGCAGTTCTTGAAGAAGTGCAGGTCATGCAGCGCAGCGGCGTCGTAGCCTGAGGCCTGGTATTGCTCCAGGGCGGCGCGGTAGCGGCGCGACTCGATCGGCAACAGGCTGATGCCCTCGATGGCCTGGGTCTGCTTGTTGAAGTGGGGCAGGTCGATGGAGCGGAAGAACAGGTCATCGATGTCCAGCCGCGGGCTTTCGCGTTCGAACACCTTGAACTTGTCCGACCCCTGCGCGGGCAATTCGGGCACCACCGATTCGGCATAGGCAATCGCTACCGGGCCGGCCAGGCTCATGAACAGGTCGTTGGCGTCCAGCCGGATGGTTTCGCCGATGTCGATGCCGGCGCGGCGGAAGTAGTTCTGGTCGTAGTCGGTGGTCACCGCCTGGGCAGTGAGGATGTTGAAGATCTGTTGGGAAATGTACTGGTTGGCGTGCTTCTCCATGGCATTGACGTCGATGTTGTGGATGGTGCCGTCATCGCTCTCTTCGGCGTAACGCATGATGTCGTTGGAGATCAGCATCATTGCGTTCCACGGGCGGATGCGGCCCATCACGCTGGCCTCACTGCTGTCCTCGTTGTCGAAGTTATAGGAGAAGTCCCATTCTTCAGACAGGTATTTGCACAAAAGCCGGCCGGCATTGATGTGCAAGGCTTCGGACATTTCGCTGCGATGGTCCGAAGCATTTGGCAGCACGCAGATACCGCTGGTGAAAATCGGCTCGAAGACGAACGAATGCCCGCTCTTGCCGTCGTTCTCGTCGGCCGGCTTGGTGTCGAAGGTCTTGTTCATGTACGAGTACTGCTGGGCCAGGCCGAACTCCGAAGCCATGCCTGAACCGGTGCCGCCACCGGCACTGAAGATGTAGAAGTACAGCCGTGACTGGTTGGCCTTGATGCCGCAGGAGTCGATCAGGTAGGAGTGGATCAGCTTCCAGTCGGCACTGGAGAAACGCTGGGTGTCCTTGTTGAGGATGATCTTGGCCAGGTACTGGCCGAGAATCGGCGCGTTGCCAGCACCGCCTGCGTGGACCTCGGACAAGTCCATGATCTTCATCTTGCTGTAGTCGCGCAGGAATTCACCGCGCTCGCCCTTGTGCGAGAAGCGAATGCGGCCGGCGATGTCCTTGTCCAGGTCGCCGAGCATCACCAGCGGCTCGACCAGAAATACCGGCTTGACGCCCTTGTTCTGCACCAGGCGCAGGTTCTGGCGAATCCAGCGAGCGGGGCTGTAGCCCGACTCGCCCTTGAAACGGTCTTCGTTGTTGAACTCGTTGAGGAAGAAGGTGCGGGCGTTGTAGACCAACTCGGCCACGTCCAGGGCGATGTTCGAGCCGCAGCGGCCCAGGCCGATCAGGCATACCGACGGGAACTGCTGCTCCAGGCGCAGTTGGTCGTCGTCCTCGATGTGCAGGTTCCTGGGGAACACGAGGTCGCGCAGGCCGTCGAGATTGTCGAGGATGCGCTGGATGTCCTGCTCGGTGAAGTACATGTACTGCTGTGCCGGTGGGCTGCGCGTCGGCTGCGTGTCACGAACACCATTGGCGGTCAGTAGATTGGGTTGAGCCGAAGACTCGGGGACCGCATTGGCAGAAGTGTTCGTAGAGGTCATAGTGCGCCATTTGCCTGGTGTAAGTGATTATCAGAGGGTTATACCATGTCGCCATCACGCGAATCGTCGCGACTTTACCAGCACGCAATTTGCGGATGGGATAGGGGTTTCCCTTGCTTGTTTTAAGGGTTTTCTGCAGAGCTGGCATTGCATCGTCCGCTCGCCACGCTTCTTTAATCTTCTGTCTGGAGTCGTTCATGGGTACTGCACTGCCTTCGCTGGGATTTGCCGGGATTGGCCTGATGGGCCTGCCGATGTGCCGGCGGCTTTTGGCCGCGGGTTATCCGCTGACTGTCTGGAACCGCAGCCCGGACAAATGCGCCGCGTTGGTCGCAGCAGGCGCTCGCCTGGCGCCCAGCCCTGCCGACCTGTGTCGCGACAGTGACCTGGTGCTGTTGTGCCTGGCCGACACGGCGGTGGTGCGCGAGGTGGTGTTTGGCGAGCAAGGTATCGCTGAAGGCGGGCGCAGTGGGCAGTTGCTGGTGGACTTCTCCAGCCTGGAGCCGACCGCTACCCGCGAAATGGCCGCCGAGCTGGCGGCGCTGTGCGGCATGGCCTGGTTGGATGCCCCGGTATCCGGCGGTACGCCGGGCGCCGAGGCGGGTACGCTGGCGATCATGGTCGGTGGCGATGGCACCGATCTCGAGCGAGCACGCCCGGTACTGCAGGTGCTCGGCCAGCGCATTACGCACATGGGCGGCGTGGGGGCGGGGCAGGTGACCAAGGCCTGCAACCAGATGATCGTGGCATGCAACGCCTTGGTCATCGCCGAAGTGGTGGCTCTTGCCGAACAGTCCGGGGTCGATGCCAGCTTGATCGCCGAAGCGTTGGCGGGCGGTTTTGCCGACTCCAGACCGCTACAGATCCTTGCCCCACAGATGGCCGCAAGCAACTACGAGCCGATCAAGTGGCATGTGCGCACGCTGCTCAAGGACCTCGACGGTGCGGTCAAGCTATCTCGTGAGCAGGGCGCGGCGACACCGCTCAGTGGCCTTGCCGCGCAATTGATGCGCTTGCATGGTAGCCAGGGCTATCTGCAAAAAGATCCGGCGACCCTGGTAGAGCTGTATCGCAAGAAGTGACGGGGGGACTTGCCCGGCGGTCGAGCCGATCCAGGATCGGCCGCAGCTCCGCCAAGGGCACAGGACGACTCAGCAGGTAGCCCTGCAGGTGGTCGCAACCGTTGCTGGCGAGGAATTCGTATTGTTCGACGGTTTCCACTCCCTCGCTGACCACCTGCAGGTGAAGGGTATGGGCCATGGCGATGATTGCCTGCACGATCTCGCGATCCTTCAGGCTGCCCGGCACGTCCTGCAGGAACGTGCGGTCGATCTTCAGTACGTCCAGTGGCAGGCGCTTGAGGTAGGCCAGCGATGAATAGCCGGTACCGAAATCGTCGATCGACAGGCTGACCCCTTGGCCACGGATGCATTTGAGCAGGCTGACGGTGCGCTGCAGGTCCCCCATCAGTGCGTTTTCGGTCACCTCCAGCTCAAGATGATGGGGTGCCAGACCTGCATGCAGCAGCGCCATCTCTACCTCTTGGGCCAGCGATTCGTGGCCAAGGGTCACCGCCGAGCAATTGACCGTGACCTTGAGGTTGCCATAGGCATGGCGCTGCAGCTGAGCCAGGTCATCGCAGGCGCGGCGCAGTACCCACAGGTCCAGGTCGACGATCAGGCCGTTCGTTTCGGCGATGCCGATGAAGCGGTCCGGTCCGAGCAGGCCGTGCTGCGGGTGTTGCCAGCGCACCAAAGCCTCGAGTTTGGCGACCTGGCCGCTGCGTACATCGAAGATGGGCTGGTAATGCACGCAAAGCCCACGCTCTTCGAGCAGGGCGATGCGCAGTTCCTCCTCCAGTTGCAATGCCAGGGTGGCGCGGTTCTTCAGCTTGCTGTTGAAGAAGTGCAGGCTGTTGCGCCCGCTGCCCTTGGATTGATAGAGGGCCAGGTCGGCATGCTTGAGCAGTTCTTCGGCGCTGTGGCCATCGTCGGGGAAGATGCTGATGCCGATGCTGGTAGTCATCACCATGCGCCGGCCGCCCAGGTCGATCGGCTCCTTCATTCGCTGCATGATGCGCTGGGCCAGGTGCCGCGCTTCGTCGCGGCTGGCCAGGCTGGTGACCACGCAGAATTCGTCGCCGCCAAAGCGCGCGACCAGGTCCTGGCTGCGGGTGGCAGCCTTGATGTGGCTGGCGATCGCCCTGAGCAATTCGTCGCCGGCATCGTGGCCAAGGCTGTCGTTGATCCGCTTGAAGTGATCGATGTCAAGGAACATCACTGCCAGCCGGTTGGCGCTGGCGGTATGTTCGGCCAGGCGTTCGGCGAACACCTGGTTGAAGCCGCGGCGGTTGACCAGGTTGGTCAGTGCGTCGTAATGGGCGGCTTGTTGAAGTGAAGCGCGTGCCTGGTCGAGCTGGGTGAGCAGGGTACTGACACGACGCAGGTCGTGTTCCTTGCTCTGCAATTTCTTGTCGGCAAGGGCGGCGCTGATGCTGCTGCCGCTGATCACCAGAGTGATGAAGGCGACGGTCAGGCCCAGTTGCAGGCCGTTTTCGCCGGAGGGCAGGCGCAGTGCGGTGTCATCTGGAATCACCAGGGTCATGGCTGCCATCGCTGTGAAGTGCGTGGCCACGATGCCGCCGGCCATCAGCAGGGCTGCGCCGTACTTCATGGTCTGGTGCATACCGCCGCTGCCATTGCTGAAGTAACGCCCCAGCAGCAAGGCCGCGAGGCTGGTGAGCAGGGCGATCGATGCACTGGTGAGCAACAGGCCGGTCTTGTAGTACTGCTGCGCGCCCGTTTGCAGTGCCGCCATGCCGACGAAATGCATGAGAACGATGCCCAGTCCAATCAGCAAGGCGCTTTGCAGGTAGTGATGCAGGCGCATGTGGATGCGGTCGAGGCTGGCCATCGCCATCCACGCCACCAGCAGTGCTATGAGCAACGACATACCGGTCAGCGAAACGTCATAGTGCATCTCCACCGGTGCCTGGAACGCCAGCATGCTGATGAAATGCATCGCCCAGATACCACCTGCCAGGCAGCATGCGCCAAGCATGCGCCATTGACGTTGCGCGGCGGGGTGTTCGCTGTGGGACTGGCGTTCGGCCATGTCCAGGGTGGCGAAGCAGGCAGCGCTGGCGACGGCGACAGCGATCAGGATCAGTAAGGGTTCATGCCGGCAATCAATGACGATTCGTCCCGTAACGGGCAGTTCGGCGAACAGTTGCAGACCCAGCCATTCCATTATTGCCTCTTTGTCGAGTGGGCACTCAAGGCAGTATAGGAAGGAGTGTTTAACCCTTCCTGCGTAATGGCACTTTGGTTCTATGATTTGGTTATCGGGTCAATAACGGCGGGATATAAAGCGAACCGGGGACGCTGTGCGCCCCCGGGGATTACCTTTTAGCCTGCGACCAGCACGCGAATCGCTTCCAGGCGCAACGCGGCCTTTTCCAGCATCGCCAGGCCATCCTCACGCTGCTTGCGCAGGGTGTCGATTTCGCTGTCGCGCACGCTTGGGTTGACGGCTTTGAGGGCCGTCAGGCGTGCCAGCTCTTCATCCGCCTCGGCGGCCAGGCGACGCTGCGCCTCGGCCACGCGCTCGACGTGGGTCGGCAGGATCTTCTCCTCGCCACCACTGATGCGCCTGGCCAGCACTTCGCGCTGCGCCTGGACGAACTTGTTGGCGCTCGCCCGAGGCACGCTTTCGAGCTGGTCGTTGAGGGTTTCGAACGCCACGCGCGAGGCCAGGTCGTTGCCGTTGGCATCGAGCAGGCAGCGCAACGCCGCAGGCGGCAGGTAACGGCCGAGCTGCAGGCTGCGCGGCGCCACCACCTCGCTGACGAACAGCAATTCGAGCAGCACGGTGCCCGGTTTGAGCGCCTTGTTCTTGATCAGCGCGACGGCGGTATTGCCCATCGAGCCGGACAGCACCAGGTCCATGCCACCCTGCACCATCGGGTGTTCCCAGGTCAGGAACTGCATGTCTTCGCGCGACAGCGCCTGGGCGCGGTCGTAGGTGATGGTCACGCCTTCGTCGTCGCCCAGCGGGAAGCTGGCGTCGAGCATCTTTTCGCTCGGCTTGAGGATCAGGGCGTTTTCCGAATGGTCTTCGCTGTCGATGCCAAAGGCGTCGAACAGGGTTTCCATGTAGATCGGCAGGGCGAACTGATCGTCCTGCTCGAGGATCGCCTCGACCAGCGCCTGGCCTTCGCCCGCGCCGCCGGAGTTGAGTTCCAGCAGGCGGTCGCGACCGCTGTGCAGTTCGGCTTCCAGGCGCTCGCGCTCGCTGCGGGCTTCGGCCACCAGCGCGGTCCAGGCCTTGCCGTCGCCGCCTTCGAGCATCGACAGCAGGCGTGGGCCGAACTGATGCTGCAGGGCGTTGCCGGTCGGGCAGGTGTTGAGGAAGGCGTTGAGGCCCTCGTGGTACCACTGGAACAGGCGCTCCTGCGGGCTGTCCTGCAGGTACGGGATGTGCAGCTCGATGGTGTGCTTCTGGCCGATACGGTCGAGGCGGCCGATGCGCTGTTCCAGCAGGTCGGGGTGAGCCGGCAGGTCGAACATCACCAGGTGATGGGCGAACTGGAAGTTGCGGCCCTCGCTGCCGATCTCGGAGCAGATCAGCACCTGGGCGCCGAATTCTTCGTCGGCGAAGTAGGCGGCGGCGCGGTCACGTTCGAGGATGCTCATGCCTTCATGGAACACCGTGGCCGGAATTCCGGAACGCACGCGCAGGGCGTCTTCCAGGTCCATGGCGGTTTCGGCGTGGGCACAGATCACCAGGACCTTGGTGCGCTTGAGCATCTTCAGGGTGTCGATCAGCCAGTCGACCCGTGGGTCGAAGCGCCACCAGCGCTCGTCGTCGCTGACCTCGCCTTGCGCCTGGAAGGCCACTTCCGGGTACAGCTCGGCATGCTCGCCCGCCGGCAGGTCGCGGTATTGCTCCGGGTTGGCCAGCGGATAAGGGTGCAGCTTGCGCTCCGGGAAGCCCTGGATGGCCGCACGGGTATTGCGAAACAGCACGCGGCCGGTGCCGTGGCGGTCGAGCAGCTCGCGGATCAGGCGGGCGCTGGCCTGGGTGTCGCCGTCGCTGACTGCAGCCAGCAAGGCTTCGCCTTCGGCACCGAGGAAACCGTGGATGGTGGCGTGGGCCTTGGGCGACAGGCGGCCTTCGTCGAGCAGCTCCTGTACCGCCTCGGCGACCGGGCGATAGTGCTCGCTCTCGGCGCGGAAGGCAGCCAGGTCGTGGAAGCGGTTGGGGTCGAGCAGGCGCAGGCGGGCGAAGTGGCTGTCCTGGCCCAGTTGCTCGGGCGTGGCAGTGAGCAGCAGCACGCCCGGGATGACCTGGGCCAGTTGCTCGACCAGGCTGTACTCGGTACTGGCCTGTTCTTCGTGCCAGACCAGATGGTGAGCCTCGTCGACCACCATCAGGTCCCAGCCGGCGGCGAACAGCGCGTCCTGGGCCTTTTCGTCATCGACCAGCCACTCCAGGGCGACCAGCGCCAACTGGGCATCCTCGAACGGGTTGCTGGCGTCGCTTTCGATGAAGCGCTCGGCGTCGAACAATGCCACCTGCAGGTTGAAACGCCGGCGCATTTCCACCAGCCATTGGTGCTGGAGGTTTTCCGGGACCAGGATCAAAACGCGGCTGGCGCGACCGGACAGCAGCTGGCGATGGATCACCAGGCCCGCTTCGATGGTCTTGCCCAGGCCCACCTCGTCGGCCAGCAGCACGCGTGGCGCGCTACGGTCGGCCACTTCGCGGGCGATGTGCAACTGGTGGGCGATCGGTTGCGCGCGGCAGCCACCCAGGCCCCAGAGCGACGACTGCATCTGCTTGCTGGTGTGGTGCAGGGTGTTGTAACGCAGGCTGAACCAGGACAGCGGGTCGATCTGGCCAGCGAACAGGCGGTCACTGGCCAGGCGGAACTGGATGAAGTTCGACAGCTGGGTTTCCGGCAGTGTGCGCGGCTGGTTCTGGCCATCGAGCCCGTGATAGACCATCAGGCCGTCGATGTCCTCGACCTCGCGGACGGTCAGCTTCCAGCCTTCGAAGTGGGTGATCTGGTCACCTGGCGAGAAGCGCACGCGGGTCAGCGGCGCATTGCGCAGGGAATACTGACGGGTGTCGCCAGTGGCCGGGTAGAGCACGGTCAACAGGCGGCCATCCTGCGCCAGGATGGTCCCCAGGCCGAGCTCTGCTTCGCTGTCGCTGATCCAGCGTTGCCCCGGTTGATACTGCTGCGCCATACTGCCTGAACTCCCGCGATGAAAAGCCGGCTATGTTAACGGATAGGCCGGGCAGACCATAGACCAGAAAGATCATCAGTCTAGCTGTTTCATCACGGATAACCGTCTTGCTGACGAGGGCTTCTTACCGACATGCCGCTCAAGCACCGCTGGTTGAACGCCTCGCTGGCCATGGGCAGCTTGCTGCTGCTGGCTGCCTGCGATCAGAAAAGTTTCGAATCCTTGCCCCCGATCCCGATCGAGCAGCTCGAGGTACTGGGTGTGCAGACACCGATCAAGAGCGTGCACTTCCGTGATCGAGACGGTGAAGGCCTGCTGGTGCTCAGCCGCAGCGATGGCCAGGCGGTCGATGCCGAGTCCGAGCAGGAAGTCGACAAGGTCCTGCTCAAGGCCGTCCTGTACGGCCGCAGCGACGACAGTGACGGCTTCAAGCCACGCTGGCAGATCGAGCAGGAAACCACCTGTTCGGGGCTGGACCTGGACGTCGATTTCTACACCGATGTCAGCGATGTCAGCGACCTCGACAAGGACGGTATCGCCGAAGTGACGGTAGCCAGCCATGCCTTCTGCGGCGGCGGGATCGACCCCCACGATATCGCCATCGAGATGCGCGAGGGGCAGGACACCTACACCATCACTGGCCAGTCGCTGATCACGCCGGCGGGCGAAGAGCCGGTGGGTGGCGAGCGTGAAGACAGTGCTTCGCTGAAAAATGCACCGCAGGTGATGCGCGAGCACATGGACGCAGTCTGGCTACAGGTCTACAAGCGGCCCTGGAGCGAGGCCAGCCCGCCCGTCGACGACGCGCCTGACGACGAAACCGAATAGTCGCTGGCATGCAGCGGCCGTGACCGGCCCTGCATGCTGCATCTGGTGGTGCTCAAGCTGGCCGACGGCTGGCCGATACAGGGGTACAGGAGAACGCTCATGTTGCCGCCGATCATTCCACTCAGTGCCGCCCCCGTGACTTCGCAACAAGACCCGGTCAAGCCGGCCCCCGATATCAAGCCGGTAGTCCCCGCGCAACCGTCGTCCGGCGAAGGCGCCATCGACCTCAAGCAGCATCGCGACCCGCAGGAGCAGGCCCTGTTGCTGCGCGACGAACAGCGCCGGCAGCAACGCCGCAACAACAAGGGCGACCAGGAGCGCTACAGCGCGGTGCCGGGCGACGAAGTCAACGCCGACAACACCGTGCCGGTGGCTCCGCTGATGGGCGAGCACCCGCGCCAGGGGCTGCTGGTCGACATCGAAGTCTGAGCCGGGGCTGGTCATGGCCGGCGCCTGGCTTCATCATGCAAGTCTCTGTTGACCGTCGAGCCTGCCCATGAGCCAAGACAACCTCATCGACTTCGATGCCGAACGCGCCAAGCGCGTCCACGACCTCAAGGAAAAACGCCTCAACGAGGTGCGCCAGGCGTTCGAGCAAGCCATGCCGCTGGGCAAGGCGAAGAAGAAGAACCCCAAGGGCAAGCCCAAGAAACGCTGAAACTTGACGCAGGTCAACCCTGCACCCGCCTCGCGTGCCCGGTCTCGGGCACCATTGACCCCGATCAATTTTTCCTGCTCCCGCTTTCGTTACCTTGCATCCATCGGACAACGGCAAACGAATCGGGAGGCCGACATGTTCTTCGACAATGTGGTTATCGCGGGTGTGGTAACGGTCGGGTTGATGTTCGCTTTCTTTGCCGGTCTGGGCATTTTCATCTGGAAGGACTCGAACAAGCGCAAGCCGCGCTGACCTTTCGGATTCACGAGCACGCAAGGCATTTTGGGCGACTTCGGTCGCCTATTTTTTTGCCTGTCGATTGGGTCCTGGCGGCGCAATGCGCCAAAAGAATGATTAGCTAACTATTTATTGTTTCGGCATTATTCCTCCCTGCGTTGTCTATCGTTTACCTGACCATTCCCCGCAAGGTCCGATTCGTGCCCATTACCCTCCAGGCCCTGTTCGCACCCAGCAGCCTAGCCCTCAAGTTCGCCATCAAGACCTTGCTCGGCGGCGGTCTGGCCTTGTGGTTGGCAATGTGCTGGGGGCTGGAACAACCCGCCTGGGCCTTGATGACCGCGTTCATCGTCGCCCAGCCAATGTCGGGCATGGTGGTGCAGAAGGGCCTGGCGCGGCTGGCCGGGACCCTGGTCGGCACCTTCATGTCGGTGGTGTTCCTCGGCCTGTTCGCTCAGACCCCCTGGTTGTTCCTGATTACTCTGGCGTTGTGGCTGGCGTTGTGCACGACTGCGTCCACGCAACTGCGCAGTGCCTGGGCCTATGCCTTCGTGCTGGCTGGCTACACCGCAGCGATCATCGCCTTGCCGGCGATAGACCACCCGTTGCAAGTGTTTGACCAGGCCGTGGCGCGCTGTACCGAAATCTGCCTGGGGATCTTCTGCGCCACGGCCACCAGCGCCTTGTTGTGGCCGATGCGGGTCGAGCAGCAGCTCGCCGGGCAGGCGCGGCAGGCCTGGCAAAGCGGCCTGCAAGCGGCAAGCGCCATGCTCGGCGGCGAGGATGAAGCGCGCAAGGGGCTGCTTGAGATCCTTGGGCGCATCGTGGCCATCGATGCCCAGCGCGAGCATGCCTGGTTCGAGGGGCCGCGCGGACGCCAGCGGGCAAGGGCGATTCGCGGACTGAGCCAGAAACTGATGGTGTTGCTGCGCATTTCGCGATCGGTTCGCCGGCAGTGGCGACAACTCGATGAGCGCCAAGCCACTGCGCTTGGCCCCTGGCTCGAAGAGGTGCGGGCGCTGTTGGCCAAGCCGGACCAAGCCAGCCTGTTGCTGTTGCGCCAGCGCATCTGGGACGCAGCACATGCTGAGCACATCAGTTCTGCCGAGCATTTCTGCCTGGCCCGCATGGCCTTGCTGCTCGACTATGCCATGGCCGCCACCCAGGCATTCGAGGATGTCGAAGCGGGCAGGGCGCCCAAAGATGACGGCCAGGGCCTGGCGGCGCACCGTGACTGGTCACTGGCCTTGTTGTTCGGCTCGCGCAGTGCATTGGCGTTTCTGGTGATGAGCTGTTTCTGGCTTGCCACCGCCTGGCCCTCGGCGCCGGGTGGCCTTGTGTTGACTTGCGTTGTCTGCAGCTTGTTCGCCAGCCGTGAAAACGGCGCGCAAATTGGCCTGAGTTTCTTGCGCGGCATCTTTCTGGCGATCCCGGTGGCATTTCTGGTCGGGCAGATCCTCCTGCCGCAGTGGAGCAGTTTCGCCATGCTCTGCCTGGGCCTGGGCGTGCCGCTGTTTTTTGGCGCGCTGGGCATGGCACACCCGCGCATTGGTGCCACGGCAACTTCGTACTGCCTGCACTGCATCGTTCTGGTTGCGCCGCTCAATGCCATGCAATTCGGCGTGGCGAGCATGCTCAACAGTGCCTTGTCCATGCTCGTGGGCGTGAGCGCCGCGGTGCTGGCGTTCCGCTTGCTGGTGTTCCGTCACCCGGCCTGGCTCGGCCGGCGCCTGCGGGCGGCCACCCAAAGTGATCTGGTACGCCTGACCCGACGTGACCTGCGCGGTGCCGACAGTTGGTTCGGTGGGCGCATGGCCGACCGCCTGATGCAGCTGGCGCGGCAGGCCGGCGAGTTGCCAGAGGCCGAGCGCAAGCGCTGGGATGATGGCCTGCATGGGCTGGATATTGGCGATGAACTGGTGCATCTGCGCATGTGCCTGGCCGTGGCCCAGGCGCCGTTGGGTGCGGCCGAGCGTGAATACTTCGAGCAGCTGCAGGCGGTGCTGGCCCAAGGGCCGGCTGGCGGGCGCGGGCAACGCCTGGACGATGCCAGCGAACACTTCATCGCCGCACTGCAGCGCCAGCCCGCCAGTGACCCGCTGCGCCTGGCCGAAGGGGCGGTGTTGCAGCTGCAGAAGAGCTGGCGCAAATGGTGCCGTTGGCAGGAGGAAGCCCATGGGCTTGCGTGAATGGGCCTTGGGCGGCGTGCTGCTCAGCCCTTTTCTGATCTACGTGCTGCTGGCCCTGGCGCTGACCGGCGTGCTGCGCCTGGTGGTGCAGGCCACGCACCTGGGACGCTGGATCTGGCATGAAGCGCTGTTCGATGCGGCCTTGTTCGTGTGTGTGCTGTACCTGGTGGTTCGCCTGCTGGGGCCTTTGTAAGGAGTGATTCGATGCACGCTGTCGTCCGTACCCTGGTGACCCTCTGTGTGGTCGCCGTTGCTGTTCTGGCAGGCTACAAGCTTTGGCAGTACTACATGCTGACCCCGTGGACCCGCGATGCTCGCGTGCGCGCCGATGTGGTGGTGATCGCCCCCGACGTGTCCGGCTGGGTACGCGAACTCAAGGTCCAGGACAACCAGCCCGTGAAGGCCGGTGAATTGCTGATGACGATCGATCGCGAACGTTTCCAGGCGGCCTTCGACCAGGCCAGCGCCGTGGCCGAGACACGCACCCAGCAATTGCACCTGCGCGAGCGCGAAGCGGCCCGGCGCACGGCGTTGGGGCCGGAGGCGATCAGTGCCGAGCTGCGCGAGAACGCCCAGATCAACGCTGCCATCGCCCGGGGTGAACTGCACGAGGCGCAAGCCCAGTTGCAGGTGGCGAAAATCAACCTGGCGCGCAGCGAAGTGCGGGCGCCGCGCGACGGGCATATCACCAACCTGCGCCTGGCCCAGGGCAACTATGTGAACACCGGTGAAGCGGTCATGGCCCTGGTGGATGATTCGACCTTCTATATCCAGGCCTACTTCGAGGAAACGAAACTGCCGCGCATCCGCGTGGGTGACTCGGTGAAAGTCTGGCTGATGGGCGCGGGCGAAGCGATGCAAGGGCATGTGGAAAGCATCAGCCGCGGCATCACCGACCGCAACAGCAACCCCGACAGCCAGCTGTTGCCGGAGGTCGAGCCGACCTTCAACTGGGTGCGACTGGCGCAGCGCATACCGGTGAGGATACGGCTGGACCAGCTCCCCCCGGGGGTGAACCTCAGCGCGGGCATGACGGCCAGCGTGCAGGTGCATGAAGATCGGGCTGGAGATGATGGGGCAGATGGACGTTGAACCGGGTACCTCACGTTGCGTGTGACGCCACCTCCAGCCATCGCGGATGATGAAAAACCTTGGCGAAACGGCAGGCACCTGCGCTAGGCTGAGCGGGCGCGTTGCCCAGCAGAGGCAGCCGCTGCCCGCCTGGCGTGCGTCACTTTCGTTCCATAGCGAGGTTACGTCATGGCCATCACATCCCAGGACATCTGCAGCGCCGCCGATCAGCTCAAGGGCTTCGTCGGTTTTCATGTAAAGCGTGGGGTCCATATCGTGCGGTTTTCCGAGGACGCGTTCGGCATGGACGTGGCGGACGACAGCATCACACCGTGCAACGAATTCGTCTGGCGACCCGAACAGAGGCAGCGCATGACGTTGAGCCGTGAGCGGCTGGCGTTGCTGTTGAAGCAGCATGTGGATGAACGGCTGAATATAGGCGAGCCGTTGCGCATCTACCTGCAGCGCAGTGATTTGCCGGAAATCGTGGCGGAGCGCGCGTTGCGTTGAGCGCCTCTGCGCAGCGTCGACCAGGGTGTCAGTCAGGGTAGGCCAGCCGCAGCGGCGTACTTTCACCATGGGCAAAGTTGACCTGGTCGCGACCACACCGCTTGGCGCTGTGCTCCGCCTTGAAAGGCACCGCGGAACGCAAAGCCCACTGGTATGCCACATGCGGCCAGAGCAGGCCATGGAACAGCAGCAGCATCCACACCCAGGCGGCCGGCGACAAAGGCGCCAAGGCGGCCGCCACGCTGAGCAGGCCGATGCCCAAGCCGATGATGCGCGGCAAGTAGATGCGTTTGACGAATGAAAGTCCCTTGCCGCTGCGGTTGTCCATCATGGTTTCGTTCTTCTGCTGAAGCACCGTTTATCGCATAAGTCGCGTGAATATTGTTGAACAGTGTTTCATCGTCGAAAAATGACCTTACAAGCCAATTCACGGTTAGTGCGATCCCTGTGGAGTAACATGAAGGCTTTCCTCTTGCTCGGAGTGCTGCTACTCATGATTCCCATGGCTAAGTCCGCCGGCAAGTCGGCGCCCCAGCGGGACGGACGTTTCCACAACCAGGCCAGCCTGCCCCAGGATGGGGTGCTGAAGAAGCTGCGGATCGGCCTGAAGTACCTGTTACTGCGCAAGCCACCGCAAACCCGGCCGGCGACAGCGATCAGCGTGCAGCAGATGACGCCTCAGCAGGTGCTCGACGCACCTGACCATAGCCTATGGCGCCTGGGCCACTCAACGGTATTGCTCAAGCTGCGGGGGCGCTTCTTCATTACCGACCCGGTGTTCGCCGAACGCGCCTCGCCGGTGCAATGGGCCGGGCCACTGCGCTTTCATGCACCGCCCCTGGCTTTGGAGCAGTTGCCGCCGTTGGCAGCGGTCATCCTTTCCCATGACCATTTCGATCATCTTGACGAGCAGGCCATCCGCCGCCTGGCCCCGCGCACCGAACGCTTCCTCGCGCCACTGGGTGTTGGCGACTTGCTGATCGAATGGGGGGTGCCGGCGAGCAAGGTGACACAGCTGGACTGGTGGCAGGAGACGCAGGTAGAGGGTGTGCGGTTCGTCGCCACGCCCGCCCAGCACTTTTCAGGGCGCGGGCTGTTCGACAGCAACCGGACCCTGTGGGCTTCGTGGGTGGTGATCGACGATCAGTTGCGTGTGTTCTTCAGTGGTGACACTGGCTACTTTGACGGTTTTCGCCAGATCGGCGAGCGCTTCGGGCCGTTCGACCTGACCCTGATCGAGACTGGCGCATACAACCTGGCGTGGCCCAATGTGCACATGCAGCCGGAGCAGAGCCTGCAGGCACACCTGGATCTTCATGGGCGCTGGATGCTGCCCATCCATAATGGCACCTTCGACCTTTCCATTCATGGCTGGCAGGAACCGTTCGAACGCATCGTCGCCTTGGCCGGCGCAGCGCAAGTACGGTTGAGCACGCCTCAGATGGGCGAGCGGGTCAGCCTCGACTCGCCCCACGAAGGGCAGAACTGGTGGTTGCCGCGGCCAGCGCGCGAGCGGGGCGGGGCGGCCGAACGCGCGCTGGCGGGGCAATGAAATGAGTGGTCACTCTTGAGCGTCTTGTTGGCGGCGTGAACCCTGCTTCTCATCTTTCAATAGCTGCGAAGGTGGTTTGCCGCTGTCGCTACGAACTTGCGCATGGCTGATCAAGGCGAAGATGAAACTGCCTCCGATGATGTTGCCGACCAGGGTCGGCAACGCGAACAGTAGCCAGAAGTCCTGCCACGTTTGCTCACCGGCCCAGACCAGGTAGGACACTTCCACCGAGCCGACGACGATATGGGTGAAGTCGCCCAGCGCCATCAGGTAAGTGATCATCAGGATGATCCAGATCTTGGCGTGCTCCATGGACGGGATCATCCAGACCATGGTGGCGATCATCCAGCCCGAGACGATGCCCTTGGCAAACATCTGGCTCATGTCGTTGGTCATGACCTTGCGACCGACTTCGAGGAAAGCCACATCGGTCTTGCTGTCGAAGATAGGCAATTCGAGCATGACCCAGGCAACCAGCAGCGTCCCGGCCAGGTTCCCAAGCAGTACCACGCTCCACAGTCGCAGCAGGCGACCGAGGTTGGCCAGGGTAGGGGTGGTCATGACGGGCAGTACGGCGGTCAGGGTGTTCTCGGTAAACAGTTGCTGGCGCGCCAGGATCACGGCAAGAAACCCTGCGCTATAGCCGAGGCTGGCGACTACCTGGGCGCTTTCACCCTCGGGTAGCCGAGAATAGAACAGCCCCATGGCCATGAAAGACAGGCCCATGCTCAAGCCCGCTGCCAGGGCCGACCACCACAACGCCGCCAGCGTGCGCTCCAGTTCCTGGTCGCCCTGAGCGCGAATGATCTCGTGCAGCACAGCCGCCCGCGGGGGCTGGTTATGGCTGACCTCCTGTTCCTCGTCCGGCGACAGGCCGGGGGTCTTGTCGCTCTGCGCATCGCTCATGGCCGTTACGCTCCAGGGGTATTTCTCTAACAGAGCGATGACCTGTGCATTTAGTTGCCTGAGGGGCTGCAAATGAAGATTGAAAGTTTTTTCAGATCAAGGTGTTGACTCTGATTTCAAAGCGCGTATTATTCGCCTCCTCGCAGCGTTGAACGCAACGAGGCAAGCGGTAAGTTGTTGAGGTGAAAGGCTTTTGAAAGAAAGTCGCTTCGAAAAAC
>NZ_BBIV01000010.1 GCF_000730665.1 Pseudomonas plecoglossicida NBRC 103162 = DSM 15088 | reverse complement strand
GCTCGCGATGCGCCGCGCGGGCGGCGCTCGATCTCACCGGCGCTGCAATACCCAAGACAAGCGCCCGCATCCCACACAAAAAAAGGAGAGCCTAAGCTCTCCTCCTTCTTCAACAACCCTCAGCCTCAGCCAATGGTCATCAGGCTGGCGTTCCCCCCCGCCGCAGCGGTATTCACGCTCACCGCCCGCTCGATCACCAACCGCTCCAGGGCAATCTGGTGATCCCCGCTGGACAGCCCGTGCACGCCAACGATCGCCCCGGCTCGCTTGGCCACCTGTTGGCAAACGCCGCGCAGCTGGTCCGAGTCGCCATGGTGGATCACGGCGTCAAACGCCACTTCATCCTTGTTCCAGTCCGCCACCAGCTTGACCTTGGCCTGCAGCTCCTTCGGCAGGCGAGCGCGCAGGGCTTTGCCCGGCTCTGCATCGGCCCACACCGCCGAGCTGCCGACGGCCAGCACGGCTGCGAACTGCGCCAGCAGGTCAGCCTCGTTGTCGGCCAGGCACAGCACGTGCTCGCGCGGCAGGATGGTGTAGCTGTTGCGCTCACCGGTCGGGCCTGGCAGCAGTCGGGCGATGCCGCTTTGCGATTGGCTGGCGAACTGGCTGCACAGCGCGGCCAGGTCGGCCAGCTGGTTGCTCTCGGCCCAGGCCTTCAGGCCATGCAGCGGCTTGACCAGTTGCTCGTGCAGGGTGCGGTCCGGCTTGCCTTCGCCGTCCTGATGCTGGAAGTGACGGCCAATCGCGTCGGCCGGACGGGTCGACAGCAGGCGGTACAGGTACAGCGGACCGCCGGCTTTCGGGCCGGTGCCAGACAGGCCTTCACCGCCGAACGGCTGCACGCCCACCACCGCACCGACGATGTTGCGGTTGACGTACATGTTGCCGGCGTTGGCATGCTCCACCACCTTGGCGATGGTCTCGTCGATGCGGGTGTGCACGCCGAGGGTCAGGCCGTAGCCGGAGTTGTTGATCTGCTCGATCAACTGGTCGAGGTTGCGGCGGTTGTAACGCACCACGTGCAGTACCGGGCCGAAGATCTCGCGCTTGAGTTCGTCGAAGCTGTCCAGCTCGATCAGGGTCGGCATGACGAAGGTGCCGCGCTTGACCTCGGCAGCATCGGCGATGGCCACCTGATAGACCGAGCGGCCTTTCTCGCGCATGCCCTGGATGTGCTTCTCGATGCCGGCCTTGGCTTCGGCGTCGATCACCGGGCCGATGTCCACGGCCAGGCGGTCCGGGTTGCCCAGGCGGCTTTCGGCCATGGCACCCTTGAGCATTTCGATCACGCGGTCGGCCGAGTCTTCCTGCAGGCACAGCACGCGCAGGGCAGAGCAACGCTGGCCGGCACTGTCGAAGGCCGAGGACACCACGTCGATCACCACCTGCTCGGTCAGCGCCGAGGAGTCGACGATCATCGCGTTCTGGCCGCCGGTTTCGGCGATCAGCGGGATCGGGCGGCCCTGGTTGTCCAGGCGGCCGGCGACATTGCGCTGCAGCAGGCGGGCCACTTCGGTGGAACCGGTGAACATCACACCCTTCACGCGCTCGTCGCCGACAAGGCCGGCACCGACGGTTTCGCCGCGGCCTGGCAGCAATTGCAGGACGCCTTCCGGGATGCCCGCTTCGAGCAGCAGGCGCACGGCCTGGGCGGCGATCAGCGGGGTCTGCTCGGCCGGCTTGGCCAATACCGGGTTGGCGGCGGCCAGGGCAGCGGCCACCTGGCCGGTGAAGATCGCCAGCGGGAAGTTCCACGGGCTGATGCACACCACCGGGCCCAGCGGGCGGTGGGCGTCGTTGCTGAAGTCGTTGCGTGCCTGCACCGCGTAGTAACGCAGGAAGTCGACGGCCTCGCGCACTTCGGCGATGGCGTTGGCGAAGGTTTTGCCGGCTTCGCGGATGAGCAGGCCCATCAGCGGCTGGATTTCGGCTTCCATCAGGTCGGCGGTGCGCTCCAGAATGGCGGCGCGCTCGGCTGGCGGGGTGGCCTGCCAGATCGGGGCGGCATTCAGCGCGCACTGGATGGCGTTGTCGACGTCGGCGACAGTGGCTTCCTGAACGTGGCCCACCACATCGCGATGGTCGGCCGGGTTAAGTACCGGGGCGGCGGCGGCTTCGCTGGCGGCGCAGGCCAGCAGCGGGGCGGCTTTCCAGTCATTGTGGGCGGTGGCCAGCATGGCGCAGGACAGCGACGCCAGGCGGTGTTCGTTGGCCATGTCGATACCGGCCGAGTTGGCCCGCTCGCTGCCGTACAGGTCGCGCGGCAGAGGGATGCGCGGGTGCGGCAGGCCGATGCTGCCTTCCTGGGTGCCCATGCGCTCGATGCTGACGACCGGGTCGGCGACCAGTTCCTGGATGGAAATCGAGTGGTCGGCGATACGGTTGACGAACGAGGTGTTGGCGCCGTTTTCCAGCAGGCGGCGGACCAGGTAGGCCAGCAGGGTTTCGTGGGTGCCGACCGGTGCGTACACGCGGCACGGGCGGTTCAGCTTGCCTTCGGAGACCTTGCCCACGACTTGTTCGTACAGCGGCTCACCCATGCCGTGCAGGCATTGGAACTCGTACTGGCCTGGGTAATAGTTCTGGCCGGCAATGTGGTAGATGGCCGACAGTGTGTGGGCGTTGTGCGTGGCGAACTGCGGGTAGATGGCTTCTGGTACCGCCAGCAGTTTGCGTGCACAGGCGACGTAGGAAACGTCGGTGTACACCTTGCGGGTATAGACCGGATAGCCTTCCAGGCCTTCGACCTGGGCGCGCTTGATCTCGCTGTCCCAGTAGGCGCCCTTCACCAGGCGGATCATCAGGCGGTGGCGGCTGCGCTTGGCCAGGTCGATGACGTAGTCGATCACATACGGGCAACGCTTCTGGTAGGCCTGGATGACGAAGCCGATACCGTTCCAGCCGGCCAGCGACGGTTCGAAGCACAGGCGCTCGAGCAGATCGAGGGACAGCTCCAGGCGGTCGGCTTCTTCGGCGTCGATGTTCAGGCCGATGTCGTACTGCTTGGCCAGCAGGGTCAGCGACAGCAGGCGCGGGTACAGCTCTTCCATCACGCGCTCGTACTGGGCGCGGCTGTAGCGCGGGTGCAGGGCCGACAGCTTGATCGAGATGCCCGGGCCTTCATAGATGCCGCGGCCGTGGGAGGCCTTGCCGATCGAGTGGATCGCCTGCTCGTAGGAGGCCAGGTATTTCTGTGCGTCGTGCTCGGTCAGTGCGGCTTCGCCGAGCATGTCGTAGGAATAGCGGAAACCCTTGGATTCGAAGCGGCTGGCATTGGCCAGGGCTTCGGCGATGGTTTCGCCGGTGACGAACTGCTCGCCCATCAGGCGCATGGCCATGTCGACGCCCTTGCGGATCATCGGCTCGCCGCTCTTGCCGATGATGCGGGTGAGCGAGGAGGTGAGGCCGGATTCGTTGTGCGTGGAGACCAGCTTGCCGGTCAGCAGCAGGCCCCAGGTGGCGGCGTTGACGAACAGCGATGGGCTGTTGCCCAGGTGCGGCTGCCAGTTGCCGGTGCTGATCTTGTCGCGGATCAGGGCATCACGGGTGCCTTTGTCGGGGATGCGCAGCAGGGCTTCGGCCAGGCACATCAGGGCGACGCCTTCCTGGGACGACAGCGAGAATTCCTGCAGCAGGCCCTGAACGATACCGGCACGGCCACCGGCGCTCTTCTGGTTACGCAGTTTTTCGGCGAGGCCCGCGGCCATCTTGTTGGTGGCCTCTGCCAGCGGTGCGCTCAGGCGCGCCTGCTCCAGCAGCATCGGCACCACTTCCTGCTCGGGGCGGCGGTAGGCGGCGGTGATGGACGAACGCAGCACCGACTGCGGCAGGATGCTTTCGGCAAATTCCAGGAAGCACGGGTGGCTGTGGTCCGGCTGCACTTCACCAGCCTCTTCGGCGACGCTGCTGGCATGACCGTTGAGTTCGGTCAGGGTGGCACCACCCTCGAGCTTCTCCAGGTAGTTGAAGATCGCTTGCTTGATCAACCAGTGCGGCGTGCGGTCGATGGACTGCGCAGCGGCCTTGAGTCGCTCACGGGTCGGGTCGTCAAGTTTGACCCCAAGGGTGGTCGTCGCCATTTCTTATCCTCATTGTTGCCACGGGCGTGGCCTAAGCTGGCGTCAAGAGTATCTGTAGGACAATTCGGGTGCAACCAGGTGCAACCCGATTTTTATCTGCAAAAGGTGCAACTCGTCTGGCGATATTTCGTACAGGGCAAATCCGTACTTTTTCAGTGCGTTTTCTTATGAAAGTGGCCCCCTTTGCTCCAAAAAGAAGCAAAAAAAGTATTATTTCTGAAAAAGCACGGCCGGGTGCAACTTGCAAATGAAAAATGGTTGCACCTTCTTTGCGTTGTTGCATAGGATTCGCCGCCTGGGTGCAACCGTCTCGCTACGGGTGCGCATGAGATAAAAACAAACGCCAGGGCACACGCATGGGCAATCCACTAACGATCACTTTCGTGATCTACATCGCGGCAATGGTGCTGATCGGCTTCGCCGCCTATCGCTCCACCAACAACCTTTCCGACTACATCCTGGGCGGACGCAGCCTGGGTAGCGTAGTCACCGCGCTTTCCGCCGGTGCTTCCGACATGAGTGGCTGGCTGCTGATGGGCCTGCCGGGCGCCATCTACTTCTCTGGCCTGTCCGAAGCCTGGATCGCCATCGGCCTGACGGTCGGTGCCTATCTCAACTGGCTGTTCGTCGCCGGCCGCCTGCGCGTGCAGACCGAGCACAATGGCGATGCGCTGACCCTGCCGGACTACTTCTCCAGCCGCTTCGAAGACACCAGCGGTCTGCTGCGGATCATCTCGGCCATCGTCATCCTGGTGTTCTTCACCATTTATTGCGCTTCCGGCATCGTTGCCGGTGCCCGTCTGTTCGAGAGCACCTTCGGCATGCCATACGAGACCGCACTGTGGGCAGGCGCTGCGGCGACCATCGCCTACACCTTCGTCGGTGGTTTCCTGGCGGTCAGCTGGACCGACACCGTGCAGGCCTCGCTGATGATCTTCGCGCTGATCCTCACGCCGATCATCGTGCTGATCTCCACCGGCGGTTTCGACACCACCTTCCTGGCCATCGAAGCGCAGAACCCTGCCTACTTCGACATGTTCAAGGGTGCGACCTTCATCGGCATCATCTCGTTGATGGGTTGGGGCCTGGGCTACTTCGGTCAGCCGCACATCCTGGCGCGTTTCATGGCCGCCGACTCGGTGAAGTCGATCGCCAATGCTCGTCGCATCTCCATGACCTGGATGATCCTGTGCCTGGCCGGTACCTGTGCCGTGGGCTTCTTCGGTATCGCCTACTTCTCGGCGCACCCTGAGCTGGCGGGCCCGGTCACCGAGAACCACGAGCGTGTGTTCATCGAGCTGGCAAAAATCCTGTTCAACCCGTGGGTTGCCGGTGTGCTGCTGTCGGCCATCCTGGCGGCGGTGATGAGCACCCTGAGCTGCCAGCTGCTGGTGTGCTCCAGTGCGCTGACAGAAGACTTCTACAAGTCGTTCCTGCGCAAGAACGCCTCCCAGGGCGAGCTGGTCTGGGTCGGTCGCCTGATGGTGCTGGCCGTGGCCCTGATCGCCATCGCCATGGCTGCCAACCCGGAAAACCGCGTGCTGGGCCTGGTGGCCTACGCCTGGGCCGGCTTCGGTGCCGCCTTCGGTCCGGTGGTGCTGATTTCGGTGCTGTGGAAGGGCATGACCCGCAACGGCGCGCTGGCCGGTATCGTGGTGGGTGCGCTGACGGTGATCCTGTGGAAGAACTTCGACACCCTCGGGCTGTACGAAATCATCCCGGGCTTCCTGTTCGCCAGTATCGCTATCGTGGTGGTGAGCAAGCTGGGCAGCCCGTCGCAAGCGATGGTGCAGCGCTTCGAAACGGCTGATGCGGCGTATCACGCCGACAAGTGATGCCTTGCGAGCCGGCGGCAGGGTCTGCCGCCGGCCGTATGCCGGGGTTACAGCGTGATCCCGAACTTCAGGCGGGTCGCTTCGAACGCCTTGTCTTCCCTTGGGCGGATCAGGGCGTCATAGTTCCCCGGGGCGCAGTCTTCCAGGGTGACTTCCCAGGTTTCATTGCCAGAGGAAGGCACTACCAGTTCATCGGTCTTGCCGGTTGGCCTGGTCAGTTCCAGAACGGCACTGTAAGGAATGTTGATGATGCCCAGGGTTCCGTGAAGCCTGGCTGTCGTTCCGTTCTTGTCCAGCTGGATGGAAGCTTTCATTGCATGTGCTCCTGCTTGAATGGAGGCATGAGTGTCAAGGTGTCGGGTGGATCAAGGGACCTGGAATTGGTCCCGTGCCATGACTGTCGACTGCCGTACCTGACGCCGTCTTCGTGACAAGGTAAACTTGCTGCCCCCGCAGGAGTTGCCATGAACTATCGTCACGCCTTCCACGCCGGCAACCACGCCGACGTCCTCAAGCACATCGTGCTGACCCGCCTCATCGCCCTGATGTCGCGCAAGGAGCAGCCGTTCGCCTATATCGACACCCACGCCGGCCTCGGTCTGTACGATCTGCAAGGCGATCAGGCGACCCGTACCGGTGAATACCTCGAAGGTGTCGCGCGCCTGTGGAACCGTGATGACCTGCCGGCGATGGCCGCCGACTACCTGCGTATCATCAAGCGCCTCAATGCCGATGGCGAGCTGCGCTACTACCCGGGCTCGCCCGAGCTGGCCCGTCGCCTGATGCGTCAGCAGGACCGTGCGCTGCTGAACGAAAAGCACCCTGAAGACGGCCCGCTGCTCAAGGAAAACATGAAGAAGGACCCACGCGTCGTGGTCCATCTGGGCGAGGGTTGGCACGTGCCGCGGGCGCTGCTGCCGGTGCCGGAAAAGCGCGCGATCATGCTGATCGACCCACCCTTCGAGCAGGCCGATGAGCTCAAGCGCTGCACCACGTCGATGAAAGAGGCGATCGGTCGCATGCGCCAGACCGTCGCGGCCATCTGGTACCCGATCAAGGATCAGCGCTCGCTGACCCGTTTCTACCAGGACCTGACCAGCACCGGCGCACCCAAGCTGCTGCGTGTGGAGCTCTATGTGCATCACCAGGACAGCCCGCAGGGCCTCAATGGCTCGGGCCTGGCCATCGCCAACCCGCCATGGGGGCTGGAGGATGAGCTCAAGGAGCTGCTGCCGTGGCTGGCCAAGGAGCTGGCGCAGACGGCGGGCAGCTACCGGATGGACTGGCTGATCGCTGAGTAAGCGGTTGCCTGCACTGGCCCTATCGCCGGCAAGCCAGCTCCTACAGGTGCGGCGCTGTCCCTGTGGGAGCCGGCTTGCCGGCGATAGGGTCAGTTGGAATTGTTTGCGTTATAATCTCGCCCTTTAGCCGCCACCCGCCCACGAGGCCGCTGGCGCATCTCTACCGAATGAAGAGGCTAAACCCTTGGCATTGACGATTCTTGGCCTGTCCGGCGCCCTTAGCCATGACCCTTCCGCGGCCCTGTACATCGACGGCAAGCTGATTGCCGCCGCCGAAGAAGAGCGCTTCGTGCGTGACAAGCATGCGAAGAACCGCATGCCCTACGAGTCGGCGAAGTTCTGCCTGGAGCAGGCAGGCATCAAACCGTCCGATGTCGACGTGGTCGCCATCCCGTTCGCGCCGATCAGCCTGTTCGGCAAAGCCCGCTGGCACTACGCCAAGCGCTACTGGTACGCCCCGGATCGCGCCCTCGACGCCATCCTGATGGGCAACCGTCGCTACAAGCGCTACCGCAAGAAGATCGTCTGGTGCCTGGAGCAACTCGGCTTCGACCCGAAAAAGGTCAAGATCGAGCCGGTCGAGCACCACCTGGCCCACGCTTCCAGCGCGTATCACTGCTCCGGCTTCAAGGAGAAGACCGCGATCCTCGGCATCGACGGCAAGGGCGAGTACGCCACGACCTTCTTCGGCTACGGCGAGAACGGCAAGATCCACAAGATCAAGGAGTTCTTCGACCCGGATTCGTTGGGCGGCCTGTATGGCGCGATCACCGAATTCCTCGGTTTCGAGATGCTCGACGGCGAGTTCAAGGTCATGGGCATGGCGCCTTACGGCGATGCCAGCAAGTATGATTTCTCGCGCCTGGCCAGTTTCGAGAACGGCGAGTTGGTGATCAACACCGAGTACGCCAACGTGATCGGCCTGCGCCGCTATAAAGAGAAGGGCAAGGGCTTCTACTTCTCGCCGAAGCTGATCGAATGGCTGGGCCCCAAGCGCGAAGGCGATATCGCCGACGAGCCTTACATTCACTATGCGGCCAGCATGCAGGCACTGTTCGAGAAGCTGGCCCTGCAGATGATCGACCACTACCTGGGCGACACCCTGCGTGAAACCGGCAAGCTGGCGTTCGCTGGCGGCTGCGCGCTGAACGTCAAGCTCAACCAGAAGATCATCGCCCGTTCCGATGTGAAGGAGCTGTTCGTCCAGCCGGCCTCCGGCGACGCCGGTACCGCTGTCGGTGCCGCCGCCTATGTGTCCCACGCCCGTGGCGTACCGGTCGAGAAGATGGAGCACGTCTACCTCGGCCCGTCGTACTCCAACGAGGACGTGATCGCCGCCTGCGCCCGTCACCCGAACCAGCCGAAGTGGCGCAAGCTCGACAACATGCCGCAGCAGATCGCCAGGATCATGGTCGACGGCAACCCGGTGGCCTGGTTCCAGGGGCGCATGGAGTTCGGCCCGCGCGCCCTGGGTGGCCGCTCGATCATCGGCTGCCCGAGCGTCGAAGGCGTGGCGGACCGCATCAACCACCAGATCAAGTTCCGCGAGCGCTGGAGACCTTTCTGCCCGTCGATGCTCGACACCGTCGCCCCGCAGATGATCAAGGTCGATCATCCGGCGCCGTTCATGACCTTCACCTTCGAAGTGGCTGAAGAGTGGAAGACGCGTGTGCCCGAAGTGGTCCACGAGGATGGTACCTCCCGTGCCCAGGTACTCAAGCGCGAGTACAACCCGCGCTACTACGACATGATGAAGGCGCTCGAAGACCTGACCGGCAACGGTGTGTCGCTGAACACCTCGCTCAACCGTCGCGGCGAGCCGATGATCTGCTCGCCGACCGATGCCCTGAACATGTTCTTCGGCTCAGACCTGCAATACCTGATCATGGAAGACATCTTGGTCGTGAAGGACGGTGCGGCCGCCTATGACCAGCCGCTCTGAACCGCGCGTCCTGCAGTTCTGCCATGGCTATGACGGGCCATTCCTCGACTGCGCCCGTCAGTACGCCAGCCTGTTCCAGGGCAGCGGCTACAAGGTCACCACGGTCTTTCTCACCGGCGCCAGCGACCCGCAGGTCGCGGCCGGCTGTGCGTCGGACGAGGTGCTGTTCCTGGAGTTCAGCTCCAAGGCGGTGCGTGGCCTGAAGCTTGGTGCCATCCGCGCCTTGCGGCGGATCGCGGCCGAGCGCAACTTCATCTTTTGCATCGCTCACCGGTTCAAGCCGATCTACGTGGCCTTGCTGGGTACCGACTTGCCGGTGATCGGCGTGCACCATGCCTTCGGCGACTACCAGCGCAAGGGGCGGCGGTTGTTCGCCAATCTGTTCGGTAAACGTTTGAGCCTGCTCGGCGTGTCCGATGCGGTACGAGACGACATGCGCCGCTGCCTGCCGCAGTGGCCCGCCGAACGTATCCAGACGCTGTACAACCGCATCGACATCGAGGCCCTGCAAGCGGCGCTGGTGCCCCGCGCCGAAGCGCGCCAGGCCTTGGGGCTGGACGCGCAGGCCTGGGTGGTCGGCAACGTCGGGCGCCTGCACCCGGACAAGGATCAGGCCACCCTGCTGCGAGGTTTTGCCCAGGCATTGCCCACGCTTCCTGAAGGGGCGCGCCTGGCGATCCTCGGCAAAGGGCGCCTGGAAGACCAGCTCAAGGCCCAAGCTGTGCAGCTCGGCATCGCCGGGCAGGTCGATTTTCTCGGCCAGGTCCCCGATGCCCGCCGTTATTTCCAGGCGTTCGACGTGTTTGCCCTGAGTTCCGACCATGAGCCGTTCGGCATGGTGCTGCTCGAAGCGATGGTCGCCGGCGTGCCGCTGCTGGCCACGGCATGCGGCGGTGCGCGCGAGGTAGTCGAGGGCGTGGGCATGCTGTTCCCGCTCGGCGACGCCGGGCAGCTGGCCCAGGGCCTCAAGCACATGGCCGAACTGGATGCGCAGCAGCGCGAGGCATGCTCCACGCACATGTTGCAACGCCTGCAACAGCGCTTCTCCGATCAGGCTGTGCGCGAGGCCTTCTGGCAATTGCCACAGGTTCGCGCGTTGGTGGATCAGGCGTGATGCTCAATCATATCCAAGCCTTCCGCGAGCGCGGTTGGCAGGTCATCGATGCCGCCACTTATGCCGAGGCCTGGGCGCGCTTTGGCGGCAGCGTCGCGACGCATCCGCTGGTGGTCGAACAGCTCGCCGAGCTTGCGCAGATTCCCGTGCGCCACCTGGGCTGGCATCAGGCCGGTGTGCTGAAGGCGGCCATTCCTGCCTGGGGGCGCCATCTGGCGCTGTCCAAGGAAGTGCTCAAGCGCGCTGGCAAGAAGGGCCTGTTCGATCTGGGCAATGCCGAGATTCTCCTGCCGGCCGCTGCCGACGCTGCGGCACCCTTGCGCCATGCCGGGCGCTATCTGTCTGAACTGAACCAGGGGCGTTTCACGGGCCTCAAGGCGCAGAAAGAGCAACTGGCCATGGCCAGGGCGCCTGAAGACCTGTCGAAGAAATTCCGCTACAACCAGCGCCGCGAGTTGCGCTTGCTGGAAGAGGCGGGCGGTGTGGTGCGCCCGATCAGCGACTTCAGTGCCCGCCAGATCGCAGCCATGTACCTTGACCTGTTCCAGCGTCGCTGGGGTTTCGCGGCGACGGGGGCCGAGCGCATGGCCGACGTGCTCGAACGCTTGCGCGAACTGCTGATCGGCTCGGTGTTGATGCTCGACGACAAGCCAATCGCCATTCAGCTGGTGTACCGGGTCGAAGCGCCGGAGTGGATCAGCGTCGAATACATCAACGGTGGCGTCGACCCCGAAACCAAGGCCTTCAGCCCCGGTAGCGTGCTGAGCTTCCTCAATACCCAGGCTGCCTGGGAGGACGCCCGCGCGCGCAACAAACCACTTCGGTTCTCGTTCGGTCGTGCCGACCGCGAATACAAGGACCGTTGGTGCAACCCTGTACCGGTGTTCCAGGCGTGAGTCGCAAGCAGCAGTTGCTCAAGCGCCACCGGCGCAACAAGCGCCTGGGCCTGCTGGCAGGCCTGGTCGCGCTGGTTTGCCTGGGCGTTTTTGCCTGGTGGTGGCTGCCGCTGTTGTTGCTGCCGTTGCTATGGGCGGCCCACGAGGCATGGTTTGCCGATCACCTGTTCTATGCGCCGAATGAAGATTACGTCTACCACTTTGGCGACCAGACCCGTGAAAGTCCCGTCAGCTGGCGTGACGGGCGGCTCAAGGCAGATGCGTTGCTGCAGGGTGATGAAACCCTGATTCTCGAGGTGCGGCTGAAGAGCGGGTGGCTTGGGCGGTTTCTCGACCCTTGTGTACACCTGCTCGCCGACCCGCTTGGCGATCGCCAGACGTTCGAGCGTGGCGTCGACGGCGTGCGCTTTCTCAACCTGACCGGGCTGGCCGCCCCCCTGCAGGCAGGGACGTTGAGTCTGCGGGGGCGCCATTGCCGGTTGTTGGGCGAGCCACGGCTGTGGATAACACCCAGCGTCGAGTTGCAGCGGCGTCGCGTGATGGTCATCGCTCCCCATGCCGACGATGCCGAATTGGCAGCCTACGGCTTGTACAGCCAGGCTGACGAAGCCTGGGTGATCACCCTGACCGCTGGTGAAATCGAAGCCGAGCACTATCGGCAGATGGGTCTGGGTGAAGCCGAGGCAGCCCGTCTGAAGGGGCGCCTGCGCGCCTGGGACAGCATTGCCGTGCCGCGCTGGGCTGGCGTGCCGGAATCGCGTTGCCTGCAGTTGGGCTACTTCTGCCTGCAATTGCCCGCCATGCAGGCCGCCCCGGATGTGCCGGCGGCGTCGCGCGAGGCCGACATGGCCGATATCCGCCCGTTCCGCCAGTTCAATCCATTCCCGCTGCCGGCCGATAGCGATGGTGCGCCGACCTGGCACAACCTGCTGGCTGACCTGCGCGCGTTGCTGGAGCTGGCCAGGCCTGAGGTGCTGGTCATGCCGCACCCGCAGCTCGACCCGCACCCTGACCATCTCTGTGCCCAGGCCGCCGTGCTCGAAGCCCTGCAAGGGCTGCAATGGCAGCCGCAGACGTTGCTGTGCTACGCCAATCACTTGCACGACAATGATCGCTGGCCAATGGGCGATAGCGGTGATGGGGTGGCCTTGCCGCCGCAGATGACGGCCGGGCAGGCGTGGGCGCCATGTGCGCGGGTGCTGGATCTGCCGACCCAGCGCGACAAGGCCATGGCCCTGGGCATGATGCACGACCTGCAGCCCCCGGCGCCGTTCAAGCGGCGCCTGCGTCGCCTGTTGCAGCGCTGGCTGGCCGGGCGTCGCCCGTCGCCTTACGGGGAGAACGAGTTCTTCCGCAAGGCCGTGCGCCGCCATGAACTGTTCTGGTGCCGTGAACTGTAACAACCCATGGTTGACCGCGAAGGCGCCGAGCGCCCAAGGAAAGCAATGAAAGTCCTATTTCTGGTGCAGAAGGAACAGCGGGCCATCCTCGATCGCCTGTACGACGGCGTCGCGGCCAACTGTGAATGCGACTTGCGCTGGTTGACCAGCGAAGACCAGCGCAACCTGCGCCGCTATTTCAAGCGTGAAGTACAGGTCGAGCGCTATGACCGCATCGTCTTCTTCCTGCGCTTCAAGCAGGAGATTCGTCAGGTCGCGTTCATCCGTACCGTGCCGAACCTGGTCATCCTCGAGCACGATGCCTACCAGAATTACATCCCGTGCAAGTACACCGGCAAGTTCAGCGCGCACTACCGCAAGTTGCCGTGGGCGCGGGTCATCAGCTCCGGCTACATGGTCAGCGAACGCCTGCGTCAGGAGGGCTTCGACGCCGTGTTCGTGCCCAAGGGCTACGACGAACGACTGCTCACCGACCAGGGCCGCGAGCGTGATATCGAACTGGCCTTCGTCGGCAGTACCAACAGCGTCGCCTATAGCGGGCGCAAGGCGCTGCTGGACGAACTGGGGTGTGTCGAGAACCTGGTGGTCACCCGCACCAAGTCGGGTGAGGACTACTGCAATACCCTCAACCGTATCCAGTTTTTCGTCAGTGCCGATGTCGGCATGGGCGAGTACATGATCAAGAACTTCGAAGCCATGGCCTGCGGCTGTGTGCTGCTGGCGTTCGACCAGGGCGAGGAGGAGAATCGCGCCCTCGGCCTGCAGGACATGCGTAACGTGGTCTTCTACGACAGCATTCCTACCCTGCAGGCTAAGCTGAAAACTTTGCGCGGCGATCCTGCGCTGGCGCGGCAAATTGCGGAAAACGGGCGCCATCTGGCAATTTCCCGTTTCAGTTTTGCCGAAGTTGGCCGTAGCATCGTCGACCACATGCGCCCGGCACTGAGGCCGCATCCACCGCTGTCTGCATGGCAGCGGTTGCGGTTGAAGTTGGGTTTTTAACCAACAGAACTTTCGTGCTCACGGATGGGGAACGGGAAGTCGATTGTCGCAACGCGGAGGGAGTCCGGTGCGCTTTTCTGAAGAAAGTGACGTCACGCTTGTCGTGACCAGCTGCGGTCGATTCGACCTGCTCAAGGAAACCCTTGAGAGTTTCGATCGCTTTAACACCGCGCCGATACGTGAGGTATTCATTACCGAAGACTCGGGGGACGATGCCGTGCACGGTGCCGTGCCCGAGCATTGGAAACCGCATTGCACGGTATTCGTCAACCGCCCCAAGCTCGGGCAGTTGCCGTCCATCGACCTGGCCTACAGCCGGGTCAGGACGCCCTACATCTTCCATTGCGAAGATGACTGGCAATTCTACCGCCAGGCGTTCGTGGAGGACTCGAGGGCGGTGCTGCAGGAGTGCCCCGACCTGCTGCAGGTCTGGCTGCGCAGCTACGCCCATGACCTGGCTATCCACAGCCCCTACATCCACCTGGGTGATCGCCAGATCATCGCCGGGGTGCCATGCTACCCACTGCTTTCGGAGAAAGCCGAGTGGCAGGCGTTTTCGCTCAACCCGGGCTTGCGCCGCCTGAGTGATTACCAACGCTGTGCGCCTTTTGCCGCCTATTCGGGTGAAAAGGCACTGTCCCGCCGCTATGCTGAGTTAAATCTGACAGCCGTGACGCTGGAAGGTGATGCAGTATTGCACACGGGCTTTGGCAGCCACGTCACCTTGCCCGAAGAGGTTCGACGCAAGGCCAAACGGCGCCACAGGGATCGGGTGAAGCTGGCAATGACGCTGCTTTTGGGTGCCTTGGTAGGCATGGGAATATCTTTATTTGTTCACTGACTTCGATGTCCCACCTGGCGTGAGCGGGAGAGGGGCACTAACCCCATGAACATCGTCAACATGATGTGGGCGGGCGGTTCGCCGTATATGTCCATTCACCAGGTTCACCGGCAGGTGTTGTCGCATGCCGGCGCCGATGCCTGCATCAGCAACTGGCTGCTGCTGGGCAGTGGCCTGAGCTGCGGGTTGGGCTCCACGCGTGAATGGCACATGCCGCAGCGGGTGCTGAAAGGGCGTCATCTTTGGCGCCTGTTGCGGCCCTGGCTGCGCCTGCGCCTGCGCAAGGCGCTGGCCGAAGCCGATGTCGATGTGCTGCTGCTGGACGGTGTCGGCGTTGCCCGCCTGGTCCTGCCATTGCTGCAGCAGATTCCTGACGTGCGGGCAAAGGTGTTGTTCCATGGCCGGACCCGCCTGCATGCCAGCGACATTCGCCTGTTGAGCGCATTGCCCGCCGAACGCCTGAGCATTGCCGCGGTTTCGCAGACGCTTGCCCAGGCGCTGGAGCACGATCTCGGTCGGCCGGTTCAGGCACTGCGTATCGCCCTCGAGCCTGAAGCCTTCCGTCGCTCCTTGATGAGCCGCGAGCAGGCGCGACAGTCGCTGGGCCTGCCGCAAACCTGCCGGCAGGTGCTTGGCGCCGTCGGTCGGTTGGTGGAGAGCAAAGGGTTCGAGATCTTGATCGAGGCGTTCGCCAAAGGTTCTGGTCGGCATCCGCACATGCACCTGGCGATCATCGGCGACGGCCCGATGCGCGCTGGCCTGCAGGCACGTGTCGGCGCACTGGGGCTGACCGATCGCGTGCACTTGTGCGGTTACCGCGATGACCTGCGGCAGCTGTACTGTGCATTCGACTGGTTGCTGGTGCCATCGCGCGCCGAGGGGCTGGGCCTGGTGGTGCAGGAGGCAGTGATGGCTGACGTGCCGGTGATCTGCAGTGATCTGCCGGTGTTCCACGAGCAGCTCGAAGGGGCTGGTTGCTATCTGCCGGTTGCCGACCTGGAAGCCTGGGCCGAAGCGATCGCGCGTTGCGATGCCTGCGAAGCGGCGACCCTGGCTGCCCGTCAGCGCGAGGCGCTGGCACCGGAGGCAGCCTGGCGGGCGTTTCAGGATGGTTCGGCGAGCCTGCTGCGCGGCTGAGGCTCAGCGCGTCAGCAGGGCCGCCTCGAAGTCGGCGAGGGGGAAGCGGTCGCCAAGCTTCTCCCGTTCGATGTAACGCACCATGTGCTGGACATTTCGCCGAATCATGCGGGCAGAGAGGGGCGGGCGCAGGAAACGCATGTCCGCGACGTCGATCAGACCCAGTTGCTCGTCAGGTGTTACCACCACATTGCCCAGGTGCAGCGAGCGGAAATAGATGCCGCTACGGTGCAACTGGCGAATCAGTTCGACCAGGCGGGGCAGGTAGGTGGCCCAACTGAACCCGGCATCGCGAGACATCTGCAGCAGCGTGCGCCCTGGAAGCGGGCGGTAGAGCACGGCGGTACGGCCTGGCAGGTCGAGCTTGTGCTGGCTGATCACCTCCAGCGTAGGGATGCCCAATTGCGCAAGCCGCGCCGCATTGTCGACGAAGCGCTGGGAGTAAGGGCGTATCAGCGCAGATGAAATCAGTCGCTTGCGACGAAAAACCTTGAGGAAATTACCATCGCCAAGGAGGTAGACTTTGGCGCCATGGCTGTCTGCCTCTAGAACCTGGGCACCACGTGTCAGCTGATCGAAGTCGACCTGGTTGAGCCGGGAGCATTGCATGAATTGAGCCTTGTCGTCTGGCGAGCAAAATGACCGCAATAATGCCGAAAATAATGCGGTAGCACCATGACGGTGTCTTTGATTGACTGGGGGAATGGATGTTGTACGAAAAAAGCTGGGCGCGGGCATGGTTGGGGTTGGGTCTGGTTTGGTTCGTGGCGGCGATTGCCTTGGCGCCGAGCAACAAGATTTATCAACAAGGCCTGATCCTGTTCTTGTGGCTACCAACCCTGGTCCTTGCATGGTCGGCGCGTGCGGTATACATGGAAGCGTTGCGCCGTCAGCCGGCGCTGTGGGGCGCGCTGCTGTCATTGATGGTGTGGTCGGGGCTAACGCTTGTCTGGTCGACTGTGGTCGAGCCCGGGCGCGAGGTGAAACGCCTGGTCTATATCCTGGTGTTTCTAATGGCGTTTCCGTTGCTGGCTCAGGCGGGCCTTGTGCGCATTCGCCACTTGTTGCAGATCGGTGGCGGCTTGCTGGCCATTGCCGCGCTGATCTCGATCGTCAAATTCTATTTCCTGCAAGGTAATCCATTGCTTGGTCGACTGCAGGGCATGGGTGAAATCTCCCACCCGATTCTCGGTGCCTATGTCGTTGGCGCGGCATTACTGTTGCTGCTCTACCAATTGCCTCACCAGCGTCCTGCCCAGCTCGTCTGGGTACTGGCGCTGGCCTGCCTGGGCGCGTTCGTCATACTCAGCCAGAGCCGCGGTGCGGTGGTGTCGCTATTGGTGACCCTGCTGCTCGCGCCGCTTTGGTTCCGTGACCGCCACAGCCGGATGATTGCACTAGTGGCGGTGATGGTTACCTGCCTGGCCTTTTACCTGGCCTTTGACCTGATCACTTCGCGTGGGTCCTCTTACCGACCGGAAATCTTCCGGGCGGCCTTGCAGATGATTGGCACGCACCCCTGGACTGGGCTGGGCTTGGGCGCTGAGTACGACGTAAAGGCGGTGGGCAAGCTGTTCGACCACTCGCACAACATGTTCACCCATGTGGCGGTGGAGCTTGGCCTGCCTGGCATGCTGTTGTGGGTCGCGACCTGGCTGTTCACCCTGGGCGAAATCGTCCGTGCCCGGCGTACCGTGCTTGGCAAGATCCTGCTTGGGCTGTGGCTCTACTCCACCATGGCCATGCAGTTCGACGCCGCCAGCCTGACCGCGACCCCGCGTGCCGAGTGGTTCGTCAGCTGGCTGACGGTCGGTCTGGCCATGTTGTTGCCATGGGGGCGTGCCGAAAATGACGCCTGTGGTAAAATTTCCGGTTCAACCTGAACAGCGAGCTCGATGATGGCCGAAACACCGCTACCGGCGGAGCACACCTCCAGCCTGAAGATCTACTTCCGGCTGCTGAGCTACGTGAAACCCTATGTCGGCATTTTCCTGCTGAGCATCGTCGGTTTCGTGATCTTTGCCTCGACCCAGCCGATGCTGGCCGGGATCCTCAAGTATTTCGTCGATGGCCTGAGCAACCCCGAGGCGGTGCTGTTCCCCCACGTGCCGTACTTGCGCGACCTGCAACTGCTGCAGGCGGTGCCGCTGCTGATCATCCTGATCGCCGCCTGGCAGGGGCTGGGGTCGTTCCTGGGGAACTACTTTCTGGCCAAGGTCTCCTTGTGCCTGGTGCACGACCTGCGCGTCGAGTTGTTCAACAAGCTGCTGGTCCTGCCCAACCGCTACTTCGACAACCACAACTCCGGGCACCTGATCTCGCGCATCACCTTCAACGTGACCATGGTCACCGGCGCCGCGACCGACGCGATCAAGGTGGTCATCCGCGAAGGCCTGACAGTGGTGTTCCTGTTTGCCTACCTGCTGTGGATGAACTGGCACCTGACGTTGGTGATGGTCGCCATCCTGCCGGTGATCGCGGTGATGGTCAGCGTCGCCAGCAAGAAATTCCGCAAGCAGAGCAAGAAGATCCAGGTCGCCATGGGCGATGTCACCCATGTCGCGTCCGAGACCATCCAGGGTTACCGCGTGGTCCGCAGCTTCGGCGGCGAGGCCTACGAGGAGCAGCGCTTCAGTCGCGCCAGCCAGAGTAACACCGACAAGCAGCTGCGCATGACCAAGACCGGCTCGCTGTACACGCCGATGCTGCAGCTGGTGATCTACTCCGCCATGGCGGCGCTGATGTTCCTGGTGCTGTTCCTGCGCGGTGAATCCACGGCCGGCGACCTGGTGGCCTACATCACTGCGGCGGGCCTGCTGCCCAAGCCGATTCGCCAGCTTTCGGAAGTCAGCTCGACCATCCAGAAGGGCCTGGCCGGTGCCGAGAGCATCTTCGAGCAACTGGACGAGCAACCCGAGGTCGATACCGGCACGGTCGAGAAAGACCGCGTGCAGGGGCGTCTGGAAGTGCGCAACCTGAGCTTCACCTACCCGAACACCGAGCGCGAAGTGCTGAGCGATATCAGCTTCACCGCCGAGCCGGGGCAGATGATCGCCCTGGTCGGGCGCTCCGGTAGCGGCAAGTCGACCCTGGCGGCGTTGATCCCACGCTTCTACCACCACAACAAAGGGCAGATCCTGCTCGATGGCGTGGAGATCGAAGACTATCGCCTGCGCAACCTGCGCAAGCACGTGTCGCAGGTGACCCAGCATGTCACCCTGTTCAACGACACGGTGGCCAACAACATCGCCTATGGCGACCTGGCCGGCGCGCCGCGTGCGGACATCGAAGCGGCGGCGGCCGATGCCTATGCCAAGGAGTTCGTCGACAAGCTGCCCAAGGGCTTCGATACCGAAGTCGGCGAGAACGGCGTACTGCTTTCCGGTGGCCAGCGCCAGCGCCTGGCGATCGCCCGGGCATTGCTGAAGAACGCGCCTCTGCTGATTCTCGACGAGGCGACTTCGGCCCTGGATACCGAGTCCGAGCGCCACATCCAGGCTGCCCTTGACCACGTCATGCAAGGCCGTACCACATTGGTGATCGCTCACCGCCTGTCGACCATCGAGAAGGCTGACCAGATTCTGGTCATGGACCAGGGCCGCCTGGTGGAGCGCGGCACCCATGTCGAGCTCCTGGCAGCCAATGGCCATTATGCCCGCCTGCATGCCATGGGCCTGGATGAGCCGGCCAAGGCCGATATCACCTGAGTCCTCCCTGATCGGGGCCATACGGCCCCGATTTTCATTGGAATGTTTCAGGGCTTGATCTGGCCATAAAGCCGTCGTCTACCCTGTGCTAATATCCTGCCCCTGTTCATTATTTTCATATGGGTTGCCCATGAAGTTGTCCATGCCGCGTTTCGATCAAGCCCCGGTACTGGTGGTCGGCGATGTCATGCTCGACCGCTACTGGCATGGCGGTACTTCGCGTATCTCGCCGGAAGCGCCAGTGCCGGTGGTCAAGGTCGATCAGATCGAGGATCGCCCAGGCGGCGCGGCCAACGTTGCCTTGAACATCGCCGCGCTGGGCGCACCGGCCTCGCTGATCGGCGTTACCGGCCAGGACGAGGCCGCCGACAGCCTCGCCAACAGCCTGCAGGCTGCCGGCGTGCGTTCGGTGTTCCAGCGCATCGCTCATCAGCCGACCATCGTCAAGCTGCGGGTCATGAGCCGTCACCAGCAACTGCTGCGCATCGATTTCGAAGAGCCGTTCGCCACCGACCCGCTGTCGCTTGGCGCGGAAGTCGACAGCCTGCTCGAAGGCGTCAAGGTGCTGGTCCTGTCTGACTACGGCAAGGGCGCACTGAGAAATCACCAGAGCCTGATCGAGGCGGCGCGTGCCAAGGGCATCCCGGTGCTGGCCGACCCCAAGGGCAAGGATTTCTCCATCTACCGTGGCGCCAGCCTGATCACCCCGAACCTCAGCGAGTTCGAAACCATCGTCGGCCGCTGCGCCGATGAAGCCGAGCTGGTGGCCAAGGGCCTGCAACTGCTGCAGGACCTGGACCTGGGGGCGCTGCTGGTGACCCGTGGCGAACATGGCATGACCCTGCTGCGCAGCGGTCAGCCGGCGCTGCACCTGCCGGCCCGCGCCCGCGAAGTGTTCGATGTGACCGGTGCCGGCGATACCGTCATCTCCACCTTGGCGGCCGCCATCGCCGCCGGTGAAGACCTGCCACACGCGGTTGCCCTGGCCAACCTGGCTGCGGGTATCGTGGTCGGCAAGCTGGGTACGGCGGCCATCAGTGCACCTGAGCTGCGCCGCGCAATCCAGCGCGAAGAAGGTTCCGAGCGTGGCGTGCTGGGGCTGGAGCAACTGCTGCTGGCCATTGATGACGCCCGTGCGCACAACGAGAAGATCGTGTTCACCAACGGCTGCTTCGACATCCTGCATGCCGGGCACGTGACTTACCTGGAGCAGGCGCGTGCACAAGGCGATCGGTTGATCGTCGCGGTCAACGACGATGCCTCGGTCAGCCGCCTGAAAGGCCCGGGCCGGCCGATCAACAGTGTCGACCGGCGCATGGCCGTGCTGGCTGGCCTGGGTGCGGTGGACTGGGTGATCAGCTTCCCGGAAGGTACCCCGGAGAACCTGCTGAGCCAGGTCAAGCCGGATGTACTGGTCAAGGGTGGCGACTATGGCATCGACCAGGTGGTGGGTGCCGATATCGTCCGCGCCTACGGCGGTACGGTGAAGGTGCTGGGTCTGGTCGAGAACAGCTCGACCACGGCGATTGTCGAGAAGATCCGCAAGAACTGATGTGCATGGGGCCGCTTTGCGGCCCATCGCCGGCTCGCCGGCGATTGGGCTGCGCAGCAGCCCCGACGGTTCACTTGTGAAGTGAGGTGCGCGCCCGCTCCAGCAACGCCCGCGCCTTGTCACCAAAGCGCTGCAGGTGCGAACCCGGCTCCGCCTTGCGCTCCACCAGCCCCTGCTGCTTCACCCAGTCCTTCCAGCGAATGCGCTCTTGCGAAACCACCCAGCCGCTCTGCCGGGCAAAACTCTCGGCCAGGTACAGCCCGCGGGTGCTCGCCGGCACCAGCTCGTCTTTCTTCAGCGTATACAGCTCCGCCAAAGGCTGACCGTCCTGCAGTGGCATCAGGTACAGGTCGGGTCGCTTGCGGTTGAGGCGGGCCACCAGTTGACCGCCCTCAAGGCGTTCATCGACGTGGAACAGGCTCAGCTTCTTCGCTTCCCTGGGCACTTGCAGGCGCATGTCGTAGATCAGCTGCAACGAGGCAGTGGGCAGGTGCACGTAGGCCCGTGGCCGCTCCAGCAGCATCAGGTTGCCGCAATGCACGGGCCGTGCAGCCCCCGATTGCGGCGTCAGCACGACTGGCAATGCCTCCCGGTAATGCAGGGCCGCCGCATAGGGGGCTGGCAGCCAGGTGTCGTTGAAACGCCCGCCCAGCCAGCCTTCCGGGGTTTCCAGCAGGCATTCCTCGGCCACTTCCTGAACGGCGGTATGCAGCGGTAGGTTGAGCTCCTGGGCGGGCACGTAGCCAGAAATCAGCTTGAGCACCACGTCGCCGCGGTCCTGGCGACGTTGCCGCACCAGCACCCAGTAGTCGCGCTGCTGCCAGTGCAAGGTCAAGCGCACCGAAACACCCAGGTTGGCCAGTTCCACCACGAAGCGCTGGTTGTCGGGCAACTGGATCGCCCGTCGCCGCTGTTGGGTCTGGGCAAAGTTCAACGGCATGCCGATGCTCTGGTAGACCAGGCCTTCGGCGGTGGCTTCGACATGCAGTGGCAGTGTCTTGAAGTTGCTCGGGTTCTTGCGGATCAGCGTACGCGGCACGAGGCTCCTCCTTGCGTCGGTCCAGTCGCCTGGCCCTAGGGGTGGGGACAACTCAATGCTGGCCCAGGATACGGGCGACGGTGGCCACGTTGTGGGCCAGATGCAACGGATTGATGGTGCCGACGATAGCACTGCTCACGCCCGGGTGTGAGAACAGCAGCTCGAAGCTGGCCTGAACCGGATCGACCCCTGGCGCCAGGCAGATATGCCCGCTGGCCAGGGCCTTCTTCACCAGAATCGCCTTGCCGTGTTCGGCAGCGTAGTCCAGCACCGGGCGTTCCGCCTGCTCGTTGAGGTTATAGGTGACCATGGCGCAATCGCCCTGCTCCAGAGCCTTCAGGCCACCGGCCACGGTCTTGCCGGACAGGCCGTAGCCAAGGATCTTGCCTTCCTGCTTGAGCGCGGCGAGGGTCTGGTAGACCTCTTGCTGCTCGAGGATCGCCAGGTCGTTGCCATCGGAATGCACCAACACCAGTTCGATACGGTCGGTTTCCAGCCGTTGCAAGCTGCGCTCGACGGAGCGGCGGGTATGTGCGGCGCTGAAGTCGAAGTGCGACAGGCCGTCCTCGAACTCCTCGCCGACCTTGCTGACGATCACCCATTCGTCGCGCTGGCCCCGCAGCAGCGGGCCCAGGCGTTCCTCGCTGCGGCCATAGGCCGGCGCGGTGTCGATCAGGTTGATGCCGAGCTCACGGGCCTGCGCCAGCAGCAGGCGGGCTTCGTCGTCGCCGGGAATGGTGAAGCCGGTAGGGTACTTCACGCCCTGGTCGCGGCCGAGCTTGACGGTACCCAGGCCCAGGGGGGAGACCTTGAAGCCGGTGCTGCCAAGTGGGCGGTGGACGTCGTGCAGGGTCGGCAGGGTCATGGCAGCAGTTGCTCCCAGGCCGGGACGCCCAGCGGCGGGCGTGGCAGGTCGGACAGGTCAGCCTGGGCCTGCGGGCGGACGCCGTCGCGCTCCAGGTGGCTGATGACCCGGTCGCTGAAGTCCGGTGCCAGGGCCAGTTTGGTCGGCCAGCCCACCAGCAAGCGTTGCTGATCGGCGAGGAAGGCGTTGTCCGGGCGCACCAGGCCGGACTGCGCGGGCTCGGCACGGTCGACACGCAGGGTGGCCCAGCGCACCTGGCTCTGGTCGACCCATGGCAGCAGGTGGGCGATTTCCTTTTGCGCGGCGGCAATCTGCGCCGCAGGTTCGCGGGCCACCCCGTCGGCTTCGGCAAGATCGCCGCCCAGGTACCACACCCATTGACCGTCCGCGGCCGGGTGGGTGGTGACCGTGACCCGCGGCTTCGGCCCGCCGCCCAGACAGTGCGCGTAGAGCGGTTTCAGGTTGGCGCCCTTGGCCATGACCATGTGCAGGGGACGGGTTTGCATGGCCGGTTGGCGCAAGCCGAGGGCGTGCAGCAGCTCCTCGGTGCCGGCGCCTGCACTCAGCACGATGCGCTGGGCGCGGATTTCACGGTCGTCGACACGCAGGCCGAGCAGTTCGTCGCCTTCTCGCAGGGGCTCGATGCGCTGGCCGGCCAGCAGGCTGTCACCGGCAAGTTCCGCCAGGTTGGCCAGCAGGCTGGGCACGTCGATGACCAGTTCGGACAGGCGATACACCTTGCCCTTGAAGGCGCGGTCCTGCAGGGCTGGCGGCAGTTGTTCACCCTTGACCTGTTCGACCCGGGTGCGTACGGCCTTGCTGGCGAAGAAGCTGGTGAGGTTGCCGGCCAGCGTGCCCGGCGACCACAGGTAGTGGGCGTCGGAAAGCAGGCGGGTGCGGGTAAGGTCCAGCTCGCCACTGCCGTCGATGGCTTCGCGCCAGCGGCGCGGCATGTCGGCGATGGCCTCCGAGGCGCCGGTCAGCGCGCCGTGCAGGGCGTACTTGGTACCACCGTGGATGATGCCCTGGGACTTGATGGTCTGCTCGCCGCCGAGGCTGGCGCGTTCCACCAGCACGGTGGAATAGCCCAGGCGACGCAGCCGGGCATTGAGCCAAAGGCCTGCGACCCCGGCGCCGACGATCAGCACGTCAGTGGAAATGGCGGATGGCATGGCGGTACCTCGAAGACTGGGACAGCAGGCAAGTATACAGCCTATATCCGTGGCGGCCCTATCGCCGGCAAGCCGGCTCCTACAGGTACAGCGCCGCTATCCATGTGGGAGCGGGCTTGCCGGCGATAGGCCCTTGCAGGCGAACATCAATGCCCGGCAGTCTTCGAGAACAGCTGAATCACCACCACCCCGCCGACGATCATCGCCATGCCCAGCATCGCCGGTACATCCAGCTTCTGCCCATAGATCACCAGGGCCGCCACGCTGATCAAGACAATGCCCAGCCCCGACCAGAGCGCATAGGCGACGCCCACCGGAATGCTGCGCACCACCAGGGTCAGCATCCAGAACGCGATGCCATAGCCCACCACCATCAGCAGCAATGGCAGTGGCGTGCTCAGGCCCTTGACCGCCTTCATGGAGGCGGTGGCGATGACTTCGGCGCAGATGGCGATGGCGAGGTAGGTGTAGGCGTTCATGGTGCGATTCTCCGGTTACTGGTCGGGCATTCTAGACCTCCCTCGGATGGGGTAAAGTCATTACCTATCACTACTGGAGATAGGTAAATGGCGGATCGTTGGGATCTGGAACAACTGCGCCTGTTCGTGCGAGTCGCCGAGCTGCGCTCGTTCTCGGCGGTTGCCCGCGAGCAGCGCCGGGCGCAGTCGGCGATCAGCAACGCCATCGCCTTGCTGGAAGCGGACCTGGGCGTCACCCTGTTCGAGCGCAGCAGCGGCCGACAGCCCCGGCTGACCGAGAACGGCACGGCGTTGCTGGAGGATGCCCGCGAGCTGTTGCGCCAGGGCGAGCGCCTGGATGGCCGGGCGCTCGCCCTCATGCGCGGTCAGGAAGCCCTGTTGCGGGTTGCCCAGGACGAAGCCATGCCCTATCAGCCGGTCATCGACAGCCTCGACGAACTGGCCAGCCGCTACCCGTTTCTCGAAGTGCAGTTGGCCAGTGGTGCCCAGGGCGACGTGGCGCGCAAGCTGGCGGAGCGGCGCGCCGACCTGGGGCTGTTCTTTCATCACGAAAGCATTCCCGCCTCGCTGGAGCGGCGTGCCCTGGGCAGTGTGGAGATGGTCACGGTGTGTGCGGTCGATCACCCGCTGGCGCGGGAAGGGCGGGTCACCCGCCAGCAGCTGGCGCGTCACCGTCAGTTGCTCATCACGCCACAGCAAAGCGGCTACCCCGGCGGCGAGGCAATCAGCCCGCAGATCTGGCGTGCCGACAGCTTCTACGCCATGGCCGAATTGTTGATGCGTGGCCTGGGCTGGGCCTGGTTGCCGCGACATGTGGTGCAGTACCCGACCTACCAGGCACAGATGGTCGAGCTGGACAGCGAGTGGCGGCCTCCGGCCCTGGTGGTGGAGCTGGCCTGGCGCCGTGACGAACCCCTGGGCCCGGCTGCGCAATGGTTGGCCGAGCGCTTTGCAGTGCATCTGCGCGCGATCGGTTAAACTCCGCCGCCATGAACAGAACCCTCTATACCCTGCTGTTTCACCTGGGCCTGCCGCTGGTCGCGCTGCGCCTGTTCCTGCGTGCCCGCAAGGCGCCGGCCTATGGCCAGCGCATCGGCGAACGGTTTGCCTGCAACCTGCCGGCCATGCGCCCGGGCGGTATCTGGGTGCATGCGGTATCGGTCGGCGAAAGCATTGCCGCCGCGCCAATGGTGCGTGCCCTGCTCAAGGCTTACCCGCAACTGCCGATCACCCTCACCTGCATGACCCCGACCGGTTCCGAGCGGATTCGCGCGATGTTCGCCGACGAACCTCGCATTCAGCATTGCTACCTGCCGTATGACCTGCCCTGGGCGGCGGGGCGCTTCCTCGACCATGTACGCCCGTGCCTGGGCATCATCATGGAAACCGAGCTGTGGCCCAACCATATCCACCAGTGCGCCAGGCGCGGCATTCCCGTGGTCCTGGCCAATGCGCGATTGTCCGAGCGCTCTGCCCGTGGTTATGCGCGCTTTGCCAGGCTGACCCGGCCAATGCTGGCCGAGATGAACCTGATTGCGGTGCAGACCGAGACCGAGGCGCAACGCTTCCGTGATCTGGGTGCGCGTCCTGAGTGCGTGCAGGTGACCGGCTCGATCAAGTTCGACCTGAAGATCGACGAGCAATTGCTGCCGCGTGCCAGGGCCTTGCGCCAGCAATGGAGCGCCGGGCAGCGCCCGGTATGGATCGCGGCGAGTACCCATGAAGGTGAAGATGCGCTGATCCTGCAGGCCCATAGGCAGCTGCTGCAGGTGCATGCCGATGCGTTGCTGATCCTGGTGCCGCGCCACCCCGAACGGTTCGATGCGGTGCACGCCTTGTGCAGCGAACAGTTCGCCACGGTGCGTCGCTCGACCGGCGCGGCGGTCGATGGCCAGACCCGCGTACTGCTCGGCGATACCATGGGGGAGCTGTTGTTCCTGTATGCGCTGGCCGACATCGCCTTCGTCGGCGGCAGCCTGGTCGCCACCGGTGGCCACAATCCACTGGAGCCGGCCGCTCTGGCATTGCCGGTGATCATGGGGCCGCATGTGTTCAACTTCCTCGAAATCACGGCCATGCTGCGTGAAGCAGGCGCGTTGCAGCAGATCGAAGATGCCGAGGGCTTGGCAGAGACCGTGCGCCGGCTGATCGAGCTGCCGCAGGATGCTGGGCGCATGGGCGAGGCGGGCAGGGCGGTGATGCGGGCCAATCAGGGGGCCTTGCAGCGGTTGCTCGATGGGCTGGGCAAACTCGTCAGCTGAGTTGTACGACCCCTGTAGGAGCGGCCTTGTGTCGCGAAAGGGCCGCAGGCGGCCCCGGCAATTCCTGCATCGCTGCAGCTTTCCTGGGGCCGCTTTGCGGCCCTTTCGCGACACAAGGCCGCTCCTACAAGAACGAGCGCGTTCTTGAATCAGGGGCGACGTTCGAAGTTCTTGGCGGCGGCAGCCGCCAGATCCGGTGGCAGGAAGTCCTTGTCCGGGTTGTAGTCCGCCTTCAGGTAGCGCTTGAGGTCGATCAGGTCCTGCGGGCTCAAGGTGCCGGCCGCCTGCTTCAGGCTCAGGTTGTCGAGAATGTAGTCATAGCGGCTGTTGTTGTAGTCGCGTACCGACGTGTACAGCTGGCGCTGTGCATCGAGCACGTCGACGATGTTGCGGGTACCGACCTGGTAGCCGATCTCGGTGGCTTCCAGTGCACTCTGGTTGGAAATGATCGACTGCTTGCGTGCCTGCACCTGTTCCACGTCGGTATTCACCGCACGGTGCAGGTTGCGGGTGTTCTCCACCACCTGGCGGCGCAGGCTTTCGCGCTGCTGCTCGCTCTGGCTCAGGCGCTGGTAGGCCTCGCGCACCTGCGAGCTGGTCAGGCCGCCGCTATAGATCGGGATGTTCAGCTGCAGGCCGATGGTGGTCTGTTCGACATCACCGCTGTAGCGCTGGCCGGGGAAGGGCGAGGGGTTGGAGAAGCCGAGGTTGTCGTTGTCGCCCTTGTCGTAGCGCGCCACAGCGTCCAGGGTCGGGGCGTGGCCGGCCTTGCGCTGGCGCAAGGTTTCTTCAGCGGCGTCGACCGCGTGGTTGGTAGCCAGCAGGTTGAGGTTCTGGCGTCCGGCGGTTTCTACCCAGGCCTTCGCATCGTTGGGCGTCGGCACCTGGATGGGCAAGGTGTGGACCACACCCTGGATCGAGCTGTACTCGCGGTTGGTCAAGGTGACCAGGGCCTCGAAGGCATCCTGCACCTGGCGCTCGGCAATGATCCGGTTGGCTCGGGCGGTGTCGTAGCTGGCCTGAGATTGAAGCACGTCGGTCTTGTCGGAAAGGCCGACATCGAAACGTTCATTGGACTGGTCCAGTTGACGCTTGAACGCCGCTTCCTCGGCCTTGGTCGCGGCCAGATTGTCCTGGGCGCGCAGCACGGCGAAGTAGTTCTGCGCGGTCTGCAGGATCAGGTTCTGCTCGGTGGCCGACAGTTCCAGGGCGGCCTGTTCGTTGACGGCCTCGGCGGCCTGCAGCTGGAACCAGCGGTCGGCGCGGAAGATCGGCTGCGAGAGGGTTGCATTCCACGAATTGCCACTGCGGTTGGTGGTGGCCGATGGCTCATCGAACTTGGTGCGGGTGCTTTGCATCTCGGCACCGGCCGACAGGTTCGGCAGCAAGCCGGCGCGGGCCTGGGGCACGATTTCGCGGCGTGCGCCGTAATCGGCTCGTGCGGCAGCGAGATCGGCGTTGTTGTCCACCGCTTCCTGGTAGACGCTGACCAGGTCGGTCTTCACCGTCGTGGGCACTTGCGCTGCCCCGGCCACTCCGTTGAACGCACAAGACACGGCAATCGCCAGTGAGAGTTTGCGCAGCATAGAGGCAATCCTTGTACGAAATTGTAATTTCTGAACCATTGAGTATCGAATGACGGAGCAGTTTAGTGCCGAGTGCCGTTGGCAACAATCGTCGAGTTCGCCTTTCATCATCGCCTTGTTTTACCCGCTTGGCTTTACCGACTACTCCAGTCTAGACTGCGCATGTTCTTGTCGGGGTGCCTTGAATCAAAGGCTGAGATCGGAAAGTTCCGGATCCCGTTGAACCTGATCAGGTTAGCGCCTGCGTAGGGAACAAGATTGCTCGCCTTCCCGGGGAGCCTCTTGTGCCAGGTCCGGGAATGTCGCAGCTGCATGCAGCTCAAGGCACCCCTCCATCCGGCACTGCACACCCGTCAAGGGGTGCGTTCACACCTTTCAGGTTCACCCCGACATCCGCCCAAGGAAGACGTCTGGAGAGCCTGTGATGAGCAAACAAGAAAAAACGATCAACCTCAGCGAGTCGGCACGAGTCGACCAGCAGTCCGTGCAACCTTTCCCGCGCTCGCGCAAGGTGTATGTCGAAGGCTCGCGCCCGGACATCCGCGTGCCCATGCGCGAAATCAGCCTGCATGACACCCCCACCGACTTCGGCGGCGAGAGCAACGCGCCGGTGCTGGTCTATGACACTTCCGGCCCGTACACCGACCCCAACGTCGTCATCGACGTGCGCAAAGGCCTGGCCGATGTACGCTCGTCCTGGATCGATGCCCGTGGCGACACCGAGCGCCTGGGCGGCCTGAGCTCCGACTTCGGCCAGCAGCGCCTGAACGATGCCGAACTGGCCAAGCTGCGCTTCGCCCATGTGCGCAACCCGCGCCGTGCCAAGGCCGGGGCCAACGTCACGCAGATGCACTATGCGCGCCAGGGCATCATCACCGCCGAGATGGAGTACGTCGCCATCCGCGAGAACATGAAGCTGCAGGAGGCGCGCGCTGCCGGCCTGCTCAGCCAGCAACACGCCGGTCACAGCTTCGGCGCGAGCATCCCGAAAGAGATCACCGCCGAGTTCGTGCGCGAGGAAATCGCCCGCGGTCGCGCCATCATCCCGGCCAACATCAACCACCCGGAGCTGGAGCCGATGATCATCGGCCGCAACTTCCTGGTGAAGATCAACGGCAACATCGGCAACAGCGCCCTGGGCTCCTCGATCGAGGAAGAAGTGGCCAAGCTGACCTGGGGTATCCGCTGGGGTTCGGACACGGTCATGGACCTGTCCACCGGCAAGCACATCCACGAAACCCGTGAGTGGATCATCCGCAACTCGCCGGTACCGATCGGCACCGTGCCGATCTATCAGGCCCTGGAAAAAGTCGGCGGCATCGCCGAAGACCTGACCTGGGAGCTGTTTCGCGACACCCTGATCGAACAGGCCGAGCAGGGCGTGGACTACTTCACCATCCATGCCGGCGTGTTGCTGCGCTACGTGCCGCTGACCGCCAAGCGCGTCACCGGTATCGTCAGCCGCGGCGGCTCGATCATGGCCAAATGGTGCCTGGCGCATCACCAGGAGAACTTCCTGTACACGCATTTCGACGAGATCTGCGAAATCATGAAGGCCTACGACGTCAGCTTCTCGCTGGGCGACGGCCTGCGCCCGGGCTCGATTGCCGACGCCAACGATGCGGCCCAGTTCGGTGAGCTGGAAACCCTCGGCGAGCTGACCAAGATCGCCTGGAAGCACGACGTGCAGTGCATGATCGAAGGCCCGGGCCACGTGCCGATGCAGCTGATCAAGGAAAACATGGACAAGCAGCTGGAGTGCTGCGACGAGGCGCCGTTCTACACCCTCGGCCCGCTGACCACCGACATCGCGCCGGGCTATGACCACATCACCTCCGGCATCGGCGCGGCGATGATCGGCTGGTTCGGCTGCGCGATGCTGTGCTATGTGACCCCGAAAGAGCACCTGGGCCTGCCGAACAAGGACGACGTCAAGACCGGCATCATCACCTACAAGATCGCCGCCCACGCAGCCGACCTTGCCAAGGGGCACCCGGGCGCGCAGATTCGCGACAACGCGCTGTCCAAGGCGCGTTTCGAATTCCGTTGGGAAGACCAGTTCAACCTCGGCCTGGACCCGGACACTGCACGCGCCTTCCACGACGAGACGCTGCCGAAGGAGTCGGCCAAGGTGGCGCACTTCTGCTCGATGTGCGGGCCGAAGTTCTGCTCGATGAAGATCACCCAGGAAGTGCGTGAATATGCCGCCAACCAGCGCATCGACGCGGTGGATGTAGCGGTCGAGGACGGCATGCGCGAGCAGGCCGAGCGGTTCCGCCAGGAAGGCAGCCAGCTTTACCACAAGGTGTAACGACAACCGGGCGGTGCGCTGGGCGCACCGCATCGCCGGCAAGCCGGCTCCCACACCGAACCCTGTGGGAGCCGGCTTGCCGGCGATTGGACCCACTACTTTCTTCTCTGGCGATCACAACAATGACCACCCCCAGCCACTTCTCTCCCGACCACCCGGTCCCTTCCAGCCAGCGCCCGTTTGGCGCCCGCGACCTGTTTTCCCTATGGTTCTCCCTCGGCATCGGCCTGATGGTCCTGCAGGTCGGCGCCATGCTTGCCCCGGGCCTGGGCCTGGCGGGCGCGGTCCTGGCGATTGCGCTCGGCACTGGCGTCGGCGTGCTGCTGCTGGGCGCAGCGGGCGTCATCGGCAGCGACACCGGCCTGTCGGCCATGGCCACTCTGCGCCTGAGCCTGGGCCGCCACGGTGCGCGCTTGCCGGCACTGCTCAACCTCCTGCAGCTGGTAGGCTGGGGGGCGTTCGAGATCATCGTCATGCGCGACGCCGCCAGCCTGCTTGGTGCGCGTACCTTCGGCGAGGACAGCTTGTGGAACAGCCCGATGTTCTGGACCTTGTGCTTCGGCGGGCTGGCCACCTTGCTGGCGGTCAGCGGGCCGCTGGCGTTCGTGCGCAAGATCCTGCGCAAGTGGGGCATCTGGGTGCTGATGGGGGCTTGCCTGTGGCTGACCTGGAACCTGTTCGCCAAGGCTGACCTGACCGAGCTGTGGAACCGCAGCGGCGACGGCTCGATGTCGCTGGCCGTGGGCTTCGACATCGTCATCGCCATGCCGCTGTCGTGGCTGCCGCTGATCGCCGACTACTCGCGTTTCGCCAGCAGCGCCAAGCGCGTCTTCGGCGGTACCGTGCTGGGTTACTTCATCGGCAACACCTGGCTGATGAGCCTGGGCGTGGCCTATACCCTTGCCTTCGCCGCGAGCGGCGAGGTCAATGCCCTGCTACTGGCGCTGGCCGGCGCGGGCATGGGGTTGCCGCTGCTGTTGATTCTGCTGGATGAGTCGGAAAAGGCCTTTGCCGACATCCATTCGGCTGCCGTTTCCACCGGCTTGCTGGTGCCTGTGAAAGTCGAGCACCTGGCGTTGGCCATCGGCGTGCTGTGCACCTTGATCGCCTTGCTGGCGCCGCTGGCCCAGTACGAGAACTTCCTGCTGCTGATCGGCTCGGTGTTCGCGCCGTTGTTCGGCGTTGTATTGATGGATCACTACGTGATCCGCCGCCGCCGTGCGCCGTCCTTCGTCGACGGGTTGCACTGGCAGGCTCTGCTGGCCTGGGTGGTGGGTGTCGCGGCCTACCACTGGATCGCCGCCGAGGCGCCGGCGTTGGGCGCGACCCTGCCAGCACTGGTGCTGGCAGGTGGACTGCATGCGCTACTGAGCCTCAGCCGCGGCCGGGAAACAGCTCGGGCTTGATGACACCGTTCAGGCGCGGGTAGGGGATCTTGAGTTCCACGTGGCCCATGGAATAGGGTGCGATGGTATAGACCTCATACTTGACCACTACCGCGCCGTAGGTCAGGGCGATGTGCGGTGACTTGCGGAACGGCCAGGTCTTCATGAACTGGGCGTCCTTGTCCATGCCCACGCTGATCAGCCAGGCGCGGTGCGATTCTTCGACGGTCTTCCAGAAGGTCTCTTCCTGGCCCGGCACCAGCATGTCCTGCAGGGTCAGCACCTTGTCCAGCTTGCGCGAGTAGTTGATGAAGCCGCGCCCGGGCATGCCGTGGGCGCCGCCGCTGTCCAGGTAGCTCGACAACTCGATGATCACCAACCCGTCATGCTGCTCGCGTACCTTGGCCTGCAGGTAGCTGCTGTTGCGCTTGTCGGCACTGGCCAGGTATTGCTGCTCGTAGGCCTGCAAGGTGCTTGGCGCGGTACCGTGCTGGTTGTCCTCGGTCAGCTGCAACAGGCGTTTCTCGACGATGGCGTCGAGTTTCGGCAGGTCCGGGAAATGGATGGTATCGATGTTGACCAGTGGGCAGTCACTGGCGCTGCAGCCGGGTTTGACATGCTCCCAGGCGTCACGCTTGACCTCTAGCGGTGCCCGGTAGTTGGGCGTGAACAGGCTCTGGCAGGCACCCAGGGCCAAGGCCAGCACAGCCACGGAAGTCAGTTTGACAAGTGTCATGATGATCCTTGCAGAACAGTGAAAAGTCGGCCTTTGACCGTCTGCGCGGCCTTCAGTTCGCCACTAAGCTAACAGAGAGTGGACGCGCTGTCCCGACCGCACGAACGGTTGCCGGAAAGGGATGAAACCGGCAGGCGTGCAGAGTAGGATGGCGCGAAGCGGTATTCGAGGTCATGAGGATTTCCATGTCAGACGCGTTGAATTCAGTGCCCAGGGGCTTCGATCTCATCGAGCGGGCCAATTGCTTCCAGGGCTTCTACAGGCTCGACAAGCTGCGCCTGCGCCACGAACTGTTCGCTGGCGGCATGGGGCGCGAGATCAGTCGTGAACTGTTCGTGCGGCACGATGCCGTATGTGTACTGCCCTACGATCCACAACGCGACGAAGTGGTGTTGATCGAGCAGTTCCGCGTCGGAGCGCTGGGCAAGACCGACAACCCCTGGCTGATCGAAATGGTCGCCGGGCTGATCGACAAGGACGAGCAACCGGAAGAAGTGGCCCACCGCGAAGCCGAAGAGGAAGCCGGCCTGACCTTCAGCGCCCTGTGGCCGATGACCCGCTACTTCCCGTCACCGGGTGGCAGCGACGAATACGTGCACCTGTTCCTCGGGCGCTGCAGCAGCGAAGGCGCCGGCGGCCTGCATGGCCTGGAAGAAGAAGGCGAGGATATCCGGGTGCGCGTCTGGTCGTTCGAGGATGCCTTGCAGGCCGTGCGCGACGGGCGCATCTGCAACGCGGCGACCATCATCGGCCTGCAATGGCTGGCACTGAACCGTGAAGAAGTTCGAGGTATGTGGAAGTGAACCTGCTGCGTGAGCGTTATCGGGTCGACCTGGCCGGGCTGCAAGCAGCCTGCGAGGCCAACTACGCCCGGCTCATGCGCCTGCTTCCCGATATGCGCACCACCCAGAGCTCACGGCGCATCGGCATGACCCAGGGCGACCAGATGCTCGGCGTGCTGGTGCTCGATGTGCTGCTGGCCTGCCCGTACACTACCACCTTGCGGGTGCGCCAGGAGCACAGCCTGCCGTGGCTGCCGGTGCCGCACCTGGAAGTTCAGGTGTACCACGATGCGCGCATGGCTGAAGTGGTCAGCGCTGAACATACCCGGCGCCTGCGCAGCATCTACCCGTACCCCAACGAAGCGATGCACCAGCCGGACGAGAAAGCCCAGCTCAACCTGTTCCTTGGCGAATGGCTGAGCCACTGCCTGGCCTGTGGCCACGAACTGGCAAGTGTGCGCTGAAATGTGATGCCGGTCGGCTTCCACTGTTTGCTCGGCACGGCTGCGGCGCCATAATTCCTGCTGAATCCGCTCGAGGAGACGGCCGTTGCCGCACCCAGACCTTTCCCCGGCACCCGTGCATGTGGTGCAACTGACCGACGCCCATCTGTTCGCCGACCCGGCGGGCACGCTGCTGGGCCTGAACACCCGAGACAGCTTGCGCCATGTCATCGAGCAGGTGCGGCGCGAGCAGCCGCGTATCGACCTGCTGCTGTGCACCGGCGATCTGTCGCAGGATGCCAGCGTCGCTTCCTATGAGGCCTTCAGTGCCCTGACCGCCGGGCTGGCTGCCCGCGCACGCTGGTTGCCGGGCAACCATGACGAAGCGCAGGTGATGGCCGAGGTGGCGCCACAGCTGGTCCAGGCGGTCACCGACGTGGGCGCCTGGCGGGTGGTGATGCTCAATACGGCGGTGGCAGGGGCTACCCATGGGCTGCTCGAGCAGGACCAGCTGTCGCTGCTCGACCAGGCCTTGGCGTCGGCAGGCGAGCGCCATTGCCTGGTCTGCTGCCATCATCAGCCGGTGGACATCGGCTGTGCGTGGATTGCGCCCATCGGTTTGCGCAATGCCACCGAGCTGTTGCAGCGCCTGGCGAGTCATCCACAGGTGAGAGCCTTGCTCTGGGGGCATATCCATCAGCCATGGGATGAAATGCGCGATGGCCTGCGCCTGCTGGCCACGCCGTCTACCTGCATCCAGTTCGCCGCCGACAGCGAGGACTTCAAGGTCAGCGAAGAGCAGCCCGGGTATCGCTGGTTGCGTCTGCACGCCGACGGGCGATTGGAGACTGGGATGGAGCGGGCCACGGACTTCAAGGTCAGGCTCGACTTCGACAGCCCTGGGTATTGAGGTAATGGGGCTGCTGTGCAGCCCATCGCCGGCTTGCCGGCGATGGGGCCAGTGAAATTGTTGCGAAAAACCCGCCGCGGCGCCAAAACCCGGCGAACACGCTACACTGCGCATCCCTGCGCCCGCACCCTCGGGCGCGAAGCCACAGATTCCGGGGGCAGCATGTCGGGTTCCATCCTCTATATCCATGGCTTCAACAGCTCTCCGCTGTCCACCAAGGCGCGCCAGCTCGAGGCGGTGATGCAGCAATTGGGGCTATCGGCCCAGCTGCGGGTGCCGATCTTGCACCACCACCCGCGCCACGCCATGCTGCAGCTCGAAGCCGCCATCGCCGAGCTGGGCGCACCCTTGCTGGTCGGCAGCTCGCTCGGCGGCTACTATGCCACCCATCTGGCCGAGCGCCATGGCCTGAAAGCGTTGCTGGTCAACCCTGCGGTAACGCCGCACAAGCGCTTTGACGGCTACCTGGGCAGCCAGCGCAATCACTACACCGGTGAAACCTGGGAACTGACCCTCGATCATATGCAGGCACTGGCCGAGCTGGAAGTGCCGCCACCCGAGGACCCCAACCGCTATCAAGTGTGGTTGCAGACCGCCGATGAAACCCTGGACTATCGCCACGCCGAACGCTATTACCGCGCCTGTGCCTTGCGTATCCAGGCCGGCGGCGACCACAGCTACCAGGGCTTCGCCGCGCAAATACCGGCACTGCTGGCGTTTGCCGGTATTGCCCGGCAGCAGTACGCGGCGCTCGATTTTTCTGTATTTTGATTTTTTCGCATTCACCAGACTGACGACGAGAACCCATGGCCAATCCCAGCGCTAGCGCCTATAACGCAGACGCCATCGAAGTCCTCTCGGGCCTTGACCCGGTCCGCAAGCGGCCGGGCATGTACACCGATACCAGCCGGCCGAACCACCTGGCCCAGGAAGTCATCGACAACAGCGTCGACGAAGCCCTGGCAGGTCATGCCCGTTCGGTCCAGGTCATCCTGCATGCCGACCATTCGCTGGAAGTCAGCGACGATGGCCGCGGCATGCCCGTGGACATCCACCCCGAAGAGGGCGTGTCGGGGGTCGAGCTGATCCTCACCAAGCTGCACGCCGGCGGCAAGTTCTCCAACAAGAACTACCAGTTCTCCGGCGGCCTGCACGGCGTAGGCATCTCGGTGGTCAACGCCCTGTCGACCCAGGTCCGCGTGCGCGTCAAGCGCGACGGCAACGAATACCAGATGACCTTCGCCGACGGCTTCAAGGCCAGCGAGCTGGAAGTGGTCGGTACGGTCGGCAAGCGCAACACCGGTACCAGCGTGTACTTCAGCCCCGATCCGAAATATTTCGATTCGCCGAAGTTCTCCATCAGCCGCCTCAAGCACGTGCTCAAGGCCAAGGCCGTACTGTGCCCGGGGCTGCTGGTGAGCTTCGAGGACAAGGCCAGTGGCGAGAAGGTCGAGTGGCACTACGAAGATGGCCTGCGTTCCTACCTTGTCGACTCGGTCAGCGAGTACCAGCGCCTGCCCGACGAGCCGTTCTGCGGCAGCCTGGCCGGCAACAAGGAGGCCGTGGACTGGGCCTTGCTGTGGTTGCCGGAAGGCGGTGACAGCGTCCAGGAAAGCTACGTCAACCTGATCCCCACCGCCCAGGGCGGCACTCACGTCAATGGCCTGCGCCAGGGTCTGCTGGATGCCATGCGCGAGTTCTGCGAATTCCGCAACCTGCTGCCGCGCGGGGTCAAGCTGGCGCCGGAAGACGTCTGGGAACGCATCACCTTCGTGCTCTCGATGAAGATGCAGGAACCGCAGTTCTCCGGGCAGACCAAGGAGCGCCTGTCGTCCCGCGAAGCCGCCGCCTTTGTCTCCGGGGTGGTCAAGGACGCCTTCAGCTTGTGGCTCAACGCCCATCCCGAACTCGGCATGCAACTGGCTGAACTGGCCATCAGCAACGCCGGGCGCCGCCTGAAGGCGAGCAAGAAGGTCGAACGCAAGCGCATCACCCAGGGCCCGGCACTGCCAGGCAAGCTGGCCGACTGCGCCGGGCAGGACCCGATGCGTGCCGAGCTGTTCCTGGTCGAGGGCGATTCCGCCGGCGGTTCTGCCAAGCAGGCGCGGGACAAGGAATTCCAGGCGATCCTGCCGCTGCGCGGCAAGATCCTCAACACCTGGGAAGTCGACGGTGGCGAAGTCCTGGCCAGTCAGGAAGTGCACAACATCGCCGTGGCCATCGGTGTCGACCCCGGCGCCGCCGACCTGTCGCAACTGCGCTATGGCAAGATCTGCATCCTCGCCGACGCCGACTCCGATGGCCTGCACATCGCCACCCTGCTGTGCGCGCTGTTCGTGCAGCACTTCCGCCCGCTGGTCGAAGCCGGCCATGTCTACGTCGCCATGCCGCCGCTGTATCGCATCGACCTGGGCAAGGAAATCTACTACGCCCTCGACGAGGCCGAGCGTGACGGCATCCTCGACCGGTTGGTGGCCGAGAAGAAGCGCGGCAAGCCACAGGTCACCCGATTCAAGGGCCTGGGCGAGATGAACCCGCCACAGCTGCGCGAAACCACCATGGACCCGAACACCCGGCGCCTGGTCCAGCTGACCCTGGACGACCTGCCGGGCACCACCGAGATCATGGACATGCTGCTGGCCAAGAAACGCGCCGGCGACCGCAAGAGCTGGCTGGAAACCAAAGGCAACCTGGCTGAGGTCCTGGTTTGATTCGTCTGTTCGCCGCAATTGCCCTGAGCCTGTTTGCCCTGCCGAGCCTGGCAGGCAACTGGCCAGAGCTGAAGCTGGCGTCCGAGCACCCGATCGACGGCATGCGCGGTGGCAACCTTTCCGGGTTGGCCTTTTGCCGCGGCGCGCTGTGGGGTGTTTCCGACCGCGACGACGACCGCGTCTACCGTTTCGACCAACAGAACGCGGTATGGCGTGCTCAGCCGCTGACCTTCACCCCGCCGGCGGTGCCGGACAGTGGCCTGCCGTGGGGCCTCAGGTCGCGCAATTGGGCTGTGTCCTACATCCGCGGCGGTGAGCTGGATTACGAAGGCATCACCTGCGATCAGGCTGACAACCTCTATCTGGTCAGCGAAGCCCATGCAGCGGTGCTGCAATTGCCGGTCGCAGGTGAGCCGGACTGGTTGAAGATCGACCCGGCGATGATTCGTCAGGCCCGTGCCAGCGGCATGCTGCTGCACTTCAATGCCTTGTTCGAAGGGGTTGCGATCAACCCGGCAGGCGACCGCCTGTGGCTGGCGGCCGAGCGCGAACGCCGCGGGCTGGTGGCGATCGAGCGGCAGCACTCGGTATGGAACTGCGGGCGGACCTGCATACTGCTCAGCGAGGCCGGGGTGGAAATGCAACCGCCGCAGATGCCCAATGCCCGCGCACTTTCACGTGATTTCGCCGACCTGGCCTGGTTCGAGGGCAAGTTGTTCACCCTTGAACGCAACGCCTACCGTGTCTGCCGGCGTGATGCCGACAGTGGCCAGGTCGAGCGTTGCTGGTCGTTCGCCGCCGATACCCTGGTACCAGAGCGTCTGTACGATCAGCCGTTCGGCCTGGCCGAAGCGCTGGTGATCGATGCCAAGGGCGCCTGGGTGGGCATCGACAACAACAAGGGTGATCGTGCCGACGGCGAAAGCCGCCCGGTGGTCTGGCGCTTCGATGCACCGCAAGGTGGCTGGAGCGCCAAGCCATGAGCCAGGCTCCGGGCAAGCGCGCGGGCAAGGTGCTGATGATCGTCGCCTGGGCGGCGGCGCTGTTCCTGGCCACGCGCTTCTTCGGGCAGTGGGAGGAGCGCGAGCGCAACCCCAACGCCCAGGTGCAGTCCGAGCATGGCGAAGGCTTCATCGAAGTGCGCCTGCTGAGCAACGGCCAGGGCCACTTCGTGGCCGATGGCGCGATCAATGGCCAGGTGGTGCACTTCATGCTCGACACCGGCGCCACCGACGTGGCGATCCCCGAAGTGCTGGCCCGGGACCTGGAGCTGCAACGTGGCAGCCCGGTGACGCTCAGTACCGCCAATGGCCGTACCGAGGGCTACCGCACCCGTCTGGACAGCCTGCAGCTGGGCGATATCCGCCTGCAGAACGTGCGTGCCCTGGTGGTGCCCGGGCTGGATGGGCAAACCGTGCTGCTTGGCATGAGCGCGTTGAAACAACTTGAATTTACCCAGCGCGGCGGCACCATGCTGCTGCGCCAGAACCTGAAATGACGAGGCCCGCATGAGCGACTCACTGGAACTCAGCCTCGACGGCGTCGAACGCCGTTCGCTGGCTGACTTCACCGAACAGGCCTACCTCAACTACTCCATGTACGTGATCATGGACCGGGCCCTGCCGCACATCGGCGATGGCCTCAAGCCTGTGCAACGACGCATCGTCTATGCCATGAGCGAGTTGGGGCTCGATGCCGACGCCAAGCACAAGAAGTCGGCGCGTACCGTCGGCGACGTGCTCGGCAAGTTCCACCCCCACGGCGATTCGGCCTGCTACGAGGCCATGGTGCTGATGGCGCAGCCGTTCAGTTACCGCTACACGCTGGTCGATGGCCAGGGTAACTGGGGTGCACCGGACGATCCGAAGTCGTTTGCCGCCATGCGATATACCGAGGCGCGCTTGTCGCGTTATTCCGAGGTGCTGCTCAGCGAACTGGGCCAGGGCACCGCGGACTGGGTGCCGAACTTCGACGGCACGCTGGAGGAACCGGCAGTGCTGCCGGCGCGCCTGCCGAACATTCTGCTCAATGGCACCACCGGCATCGCCGTGGGCATGGCCACCGACGTACCGCCGCACAACCTGCGCGAAGTGGCCAGCGCCTGCGTGCGCCTGCTCGACGAGCCCAAGGCCACCATCGAGCAGTTGTGCGAGCACATTCAAGGCCCCGACTACCCGACCGAAGCTGAAATCATCACGCCGCGTGCCGAGATCCTCAAGATCTACGAAAGCGGCCGTGGTTCGATCCGCATGCGTGCCGTGTACCGGGTCGAGGACGGTGACATTGTCGTCACCGCGCTGCCACACCAGGTTTCCGGGGCCAAGGTACTGGAACAGATCGCCGCGCAGATGCAGGCCAAGAAGCTGCCGATGGTCGCCGACCTGCGTGACGAGTCGGACCACGAGAACCCGTGCCGTATCGTCATCATCCCGCGCTCCAACCGGGTGGATGCCGCCGAGCTGATGCAGCACCTGTTCGCCACCACTGACCTTGAAAGCAGTTACCGGGTCAACGTCAACATCATCGGCCTCGACGGCCGGCCGCAGCTGAAGAACCTGCGCGCCTTGCTGCTGGAGTGGCTGGAGTTCCGCGTCGGTACTGTTCGTCGCCGCCTGCAGCACCGCCTGGACAAGGTCGAGAGGCGCCTGCACCTGTTGGAAGGCTTGCTCACCGCGTTCCTCAACCTGGATGAAGTGATTCATATCATCCGCACCGAGGAACACCCCAAGCAGGCACTGATTGCCCGTTTCGAACTGTCCGAGATCCAGGCCGAGTACATCCTCGAGACCCGCCTGCGTCAGCTGGCGCGTCTGGAAGAGATGAAGATTCGTGGCGAGCAGGACGAGCTGCTCAAGGAGCAGGCCAAGCTTCAGGCGCTGCTCGGCAGCGATGCCAAGTTGCGCAAGCTGGTGCGCAGCGAGCTGATCAAGGACGCCGAGACCTATGGCGACGCGCGCCGCTCGCCGATCGTCGAGCGTGCCGAAGCCAAGGCACTGTCCGAAAATGAATTGATGCCCGCCGAGCCGGTCACCGTGGTGCTGTCGGAGAAGGGCTGGGTGCGTTGCGCCAAAGGCCACGATATCGATGCCACCGGCCTTTCCTACAAGGCAGGCGACGGTTTCAAGGCAGCTGCCGCCGGTCGCTCCAACCAGTTCGCCGTGCTCATCGACTCCACCGGGCGCAGCTACTCGCTGGCGGCACATAGCCTACCTTCGGCGCGTGGCCAAGGCGAGCCGCTGACCGGCCGTCTGACGCCGCCACCGGGCGCCACCTTCGAATGCGTGCTGTTGCCGGAAGACGATGCCCTGTATGTGGTGGCCTCGGATGCCGGTTATGGCTTCGTGGTCAAGGGCGAGGACCTGCAGGCCAAGAACAAGGCCGGCAAAGGGCTGCTCAGCCTGCCTAACGGCGCCAAGGTCATCAGCCCGCGTCCTGTGGCCAATCGCGAACAGGACTGGCTGGCGGCGGTGACCACGGAAGGGCGCCTGCTGGTGTTCAAGGTGGCCGATCTGCCCCAGCTGGGCAAAGGCAAGGGCAACAAGATCATCGGCGTGCCCGGTGACCGGGTGGCCAGCCGGGAAGAATATGTCACCGACCTGGCCGTCCTTGCCGAGGGCGCGACCCTGGTGTTGCAGGCGGGCAAGCGCACCTTGTCGCTGAAACCGGACGACCTGGAGCATTACAAGGGCGAACGCGGGCGGCGCGGTAGCAAGCTGCCACGTGGCTTCCAGCGGGTCGACGGGTTGCAGGTGGAAGGCCCGGCGTGACCCGATGAGTGGTCTGGAACGGCATTTCCAGCGCCGTTCCAGGCGGAAATGCTGGAGTCTGACCGGCATTTCGCGGATGATAGTGCGCTTGCGGTGCCGGCGTGGCCGTGTGCCCGAATGAATGAATATCAGTATCACTGCGGTGTGCCTGGTGGCGACCGCCTGGATGGGATGAATGAAATTTCTGCGCCTTCCATTTGCGCTGCTATTGACGGGCTTGCTGGGGCTGAGCGGATGCAGCATGCATCAGCCGGTCGCCCTGTATCAGCTCGACAGCGGTGACCCTGGCCAGCCCTCGCAGAGTGCGGGTATGGCCGTGGTGCTCGGCCCGGTATCGATCGCCGATTACCTGCAGCGCGAAACCTTCTTGCAGCGACAAGCCGATGGCAGCCTGAGCTCTGCGACCGATGGTCGTTGGGCCGGCAGCCTGTCGGCAGACATCGATCAATTGCTGGTTCGCCAGCTGGCCTGGCGCCTGGACAGCCAGCGCGTAGTCCTGGCCCCGGCCAGCGCCGGCTTCTCGCCGGACGTGCAGGTATTGCTGTCGATCACCCGCCTGGATTCCGGCAAGAACCAGCCGGCGATCCTCGACGCCCAATGGCGCCTGCTCGACCGCCGTGGACGTGTGCGTGACAACCGTATCGTTCACCTCGAACAGCAGCATGAGGGCACCGAGTCGTCGCAGGTTCAGGCCCAGGGGCAACTGTTGCAGCAGCTGGCCGAACAGTTGAGCTCCGCGGTCAAGCCACTGGCCAACCAGCCAGCGCTCGCCGAGGAAGCGCCAAAGAAGCAGGCCGCACCGGTGCAGGTCAAGAAGGCGCCAGAGAAGTCGAAGATCCCGATGGCTTCGCCGATTCGCACCGATATGGAAGTCTATCGGTTCTGATCTTTCTGCCAGAAACGAAAAAGCCCGCACATGTGCGGGCTTTTTTATTGACTGTACAACGAGGTCCCCTGTAGGAGCGGCCTTGCGTCGCGAAAGGGCCGCGCAGCGGCCCCAGGATTCTGCCAGCGCTGCATGAAATGCTGGGGGCGCTCAGCGCGCCCCTTTCGCGACACAAGGCCGCTCCTACAGCGACGGTGCTGGATCTCAGACCCTGCGCTCGTGCATCCGGGCCAACTGGCGTTCCAGCATCGATGGGTAAGGCTCCATCAACCGCTCCACGCAGCAGGCGCCCTCAGGGCTGGCGATCGGTCGGATCCGCGCACGTTGGCGCACCAGGGCGTCGTCGCTGATCGGCCGCTCCACCAGCAGCAGGTTGCGGCTGTGCTGGGACAGCGCCAGGGCATCCTGGGCCTTCTCGGCCTCCAGCAGGTCGGCCTGCTCCAGCCCATGCAGGTCGTCGCCCTGGGTCAGGCCAAGCTGCAGCTGCAAGGTAATGCCACTGTCTGCCACCTCGATTTGCAGGGCGTGGCCCAGGGCGCGAAGCAGCTCGCCGCAGCAGATGGCGTTGGTCAGGTAGTCCTCGCCACTGTCGCCGCTGTGGAACAGCACCAGGGTGCTGCCATCGTTGAACGTGAAGGTTTCACCGTCATACAACGAGGCCGCCTGTTCCAGGCAGTCGCGGTAGCGCTCCAGCAGTTCGGTCAGGCGGGTACGCGGCAGGCGCCGCAATTGCTCCTGAGAGCCCAGTTGAACGGCCAGTACCGCAGTGCTCTGGGGTTCGTCGGATTTGACGACGGCCGCGGGGTGCGCGCTTTCTTCATCCATCAGCCCGGCGAAGGCCTCTTCATCATGCTCGTCGGCCTGAGCTGCGATCCTGGCGCGCGGTGCGGCTTTCGGTGTGGGCTCGGCCTCGTGCAGGTCATCGAAGTGATCGTCGTCGTCTTCGTCTTCCTCATGCGCAGGCTCCGGCTCCGGCGGTGGCGGCGGGGCCAGGCGGGCATGCAGCTGGCGGGCGATATCGCCGATCTCGTCCTGGCGGTCGGTCGCCGGGGTATAGGGGTGCGGGTCACGCAGCCATACGCGCAGCTGCAGCAGCGGCAAGGTGATGTGATGGCCTTGGCGCAGGCTCAGGCTCAGTGCCAGGGCCAGCAGGATCGCGGCCAGGATGCCCATGCTCTGCATGCTGATCAGCATCGGCTGCTGGAACTGGCTCATGTCCAGGCTGATGCGCAGCTGCCCGGCGGTGACGTCCTGGAAGGTGATCTTGGTCTGGTACAGCCCCTGCGCCTCACCCAGCAGGCCGTTGCGCGGGCGCTGGCCGGCTTCGGCGAGGATACGGTTGTCCACGCTGTAGATCGCCGCGTGGGCCACCAATGGGTTCTTCACCAGGTTGCCCAGCAGCACGTTGAGACTGAGGATGTCGTTGGACACCAGCAGCTCGGTCGCCGAGGTGGCGGTCTGGGTGGTCAGGCTCTGGCCAAGGGCGTCCGCCTGCTCGTGCATGGCCTGCTTGAACTGCAGGCCCATCACGCAGGCATAGATCACCAACGCCAGCGCCACCAGGAATATGTTGGTGCTGGCGATGCGCAGTGCCAGGGGAACGCGACGTTGGCGCAGGGCACGGAAGATCATGAGGAAGAAGTTGTCTGGTTTGACGGGCGTGGGCCGGTTCACAGAGCGCGGCTCTTAGTGGCAGAAAAGTGTTGCGCAGTATAGCGACCCGTGTTTTGTCGGCAAAGTATCGTTGGCGCCCGATGGTCATGGAAAATCGGTAGAATGCGCATTTTTCATCGAAGTCGGAGCCAGGTTGTGCGCGAAATCGTCCTGATCAACATCACCGGTGAGGACCGTCCCGGTCTCACTGCCGCTATCACTGGCGTCCTGCTGCAGGGTGGTGTGAACATCCTCGACATCGGCCTGGCGGTCATGCACGGCACCTTGTCGTTCGGCATTCTGGTCGACATTCCGGACAACGAAGTGGCCACGGCCCTGCTGCAAAGCGTGCAGTCCAAGGCCCATGAACTGAACCTGCAGGCCCGCTACACGCCGATTTCCGAGGCGGATTACCAGCACTGGGCAGACGGCCAGGGCGAGGCGCGCCACATCGTCACCTTGCTCAGCCGCAAGATCACTCCTGAGCAGCTGCAGCGGGTCAGTGCGGTCATCAGCCAGTACGGCCTGACCATCGAGCGTATCGAGCGCCTGTCCGCGCGTGTGGCCCTGGATGCCCAGAGCGAGAAGGGCAAGGCCGCCATCGAAATCTCCGTGCGCGGTGTGCCGAGCGATGCTCAGGCACTGCGTGCCGACTTCTTCGCCTTGTCCGAGGCGCTGAACATCGACATCGCCTTCCAGATGGACGACCTGTTCCGCCGCAACCGCCGCCTGGCGGTCTTCGACATGGACTCGACGCTGATCGAGGCCGAGGTGATCGACGAGCTGGCCAAGGCCGCCGGCGTAGGTGAGCAGGTTTCCGCCATCACCGAGCGGGCGATGCGCGGCGAGCTGGACTTCCGCGCCAGCTTCAAGGAGCGCATGGCGCTGCTCAAGGGGTTGGATGTCAGCGTGCTGGACGAGATCGGTGCTTCCCTGCGTCTGACCGAAGGTGCCGAAAACCTGTTCGCCGAGCTCAAGCGCCTGGGCTACAAGACCGCGATCCTGTCCGGTGGCTTCACCTACTTTGCCAAGCAGGTGCAGGCGCGCCTGGGCATCGACTATGTATTCGCCAACGAGCTGGAAGTGGTCGACGGCAAGGTGACCGGTGTGGCTGTCGAACCGATCGTCGATGCCCAGCGCAAGGCCGAGCTGCTGCAGCGACTGGCGAGCGAAGAGGGCTTGCAACTGGAGCAGACGATTGCCGTGGGCGATGGTGCCAACGACCTGCCGATGCTGTCGCTGGCAGGCCTGGGTGTGGCCTTCCGTGCCAAGCCGCTGGTACGTCAGTCGGCCAAGCAGGCGATCTCGACCCTGGGTCTGGATGGTGTGCTGTATCTGCTGGGGCTGCGCGACCGCGACGCCCGCGTTTGATCTGAAATTCTGGGGCTGCTTTGCAGCCCATCGCCGGCAAGCCAGCTCCTACAGGGTTCCGTGGTGTTCCAGGGATCTTTTGTGGGAGCCGGCTTGCCGGCGATGGGCCGCAAAGCGGCCCTACATGCAGTGAATCAACCCTGCGCAGGCGCTGCCAGCAGCTCACCCATGCGCACTGCCGAACCGGCACCCAGAGTTTCGGCCCACTTCACCTGCTCAGGCCCGAACAGCACGATGGCGGTCGAACCCAGCTTGAAGCGGCCCAGCTCCGCACCTTTTTCCAGGTGGATCGGCGCACGGCTGCCTTCGTCATAACGGAACGTCTTCAGCTCACGCTTTGGCGGCGTGACCAGCCCGGCCCATACCGTCTCGATCGAGGCAACGATCATCGCGCCGACCAGCACCACGGCCATCGGCCCGCGCTCGGTGTCGAACAGGCACACCACTCGCTCGTTGCGGGCAAACAGCTCAGGCACGTTCTCTGCCGTGGTCTGGTTCACCGAGAACAGGCGGCCCGGCACGTACACCATCTCGCGCAGGGTACCGGCCAGCGGCATGTGCACGCGGTGGTAGTCCTTCGGCGACAAATAGATAGTGGCGAACTCACCGCCCATGAATGGTGCAGCCAGGGCAGGATCGCCACCCAGCAGCTCCAGGGCGCTGAAACCGTGGCCCTTGGCCTGGAAGATGCGGCCGTGCTCGATCGGGCCGAGCTGGCTCACGGCGCCGTCGGCCGGGCAGAGGATCGCCCCCGGGGTTTCGTCCAACGGGCGTGCGCCCGGCTTCAGGGCGCGGGTGAAGAAGGCATTGAAGTGCTCGTAGGCGCTCAGGTCTTCGACCAGCGCTTCGCTCATGTTCACCTGATAGCGCTTGGCGAACCAGGCGGTGAAGGCGTTCTTGAACCAGCGTGCACGGCACTCGGCGACGCAGCCGGCCAACCGCGACAGCAGGTGGTGCGGCAGCAGGTACTGGCTGATGATGAACAAACGGGATTTCATGCAGGTTCCTTAAACTTCTACAGGCGTGTCCGGGTGGTTGCCCCATTCGCTCCACGAACCGGCGTAGGCCTTTACGCGTGGGTAGCCGAGGGCCTTGGCCACCAGGTAGGTGAAACCGGAGCGGCGGTGAGTCTGGCAATGGGTGATCACTTCCTTGTCAGGGGTGATGCCCTTTTCTTTCAGGACATCGGCGATGTCCTTGCGGATGCGCAGGTGGTCGTTGAGATCCATGCCTGCGGTCCATTCGAAATTGATGGCGCCGGGGATATGCCCGCCCTTGGCCGCCAGCAGCTTCTCGCCGCTGAACTCCTGGGGTGCACGGGCATCCCAGATGACCAGGTCGTCGGCGCCCAGGCGGCTTTGCAGGTACTCGCGAGTCGCGGTTGGCTCACCATGCAACTGCAACTGCACAGGGGCGTTTGCTGGCGCGAGTACCTCGGTCGACAGCTTGTCTGCTGGCCAGGCCTGGATGCCACCGTTGAGGTAGTGGTAGGCCTTGTGGCCAACCACATCGAGCATCCAGATGAAGCGACCGGCCCAGCCACCGCCTTCATCGTCGTAGACCACGTAGACGGCGTCGTCGTGGTGGCCGAGCTCGCTGAACAGTTTCTCCAGGTCCCCGAGCGCCGGCAGCAGGCCGGGCGCTGGTGGCAGGCCGAGCTGGGTGCGCTTGCCCTCGACGAAACGCGCGCCAGGGATATGCCCGCTGACATAGCGGTTGGCGCTGCTGAGGTCGACCAGGATCAGCTGTGGTGAATCGAGGCGTGGCAATAAGTCATCGGCCTCGATTACCAGGGGCAATCCGGAAAAGTCTGTCATCCACGGTCTCCAGTGTGGAAAGAGGGAGCGATTGTAGCGCAAGGGTCAGGCATTGCGGTTGGCAAACACCGTCAGGGCGCGCTCGATACACTGCGCGGTCTTGCCGAAGGCCTGCACGCTGACGTCAGCCAGCGGCTTGCCGCCCTGGTCGGCCACCGCCAGCATCAGTACCTGTTCATTGACCGCCAGCGAGCGTAGCAACACGTGTTCGCCGCGGAAGACTGCTCGCAGCGGGGAGGGCAAAAGTGCAGCGAACTGGCTGTGATTCTCCGGCGTGAGGCGTAGTTGCCCGGCTTTGCTGAGCAGCTTCTGCAGCAGTTTGTTCTGCGCGACGGGCAGGGTAATGGCCGCCGCCTCCTTGGGCAGCCCGGCCGCCTGTTGTACGCGCAACAGATCATTGGCCTTGTCCAGGCTGAGCAGCAGAATGCGCTGCATGCCGCACTCCTCCAGGGCCTGGCGGGCGTGGGTGGCCAAGTGCACGGCATTGCTGAACGGGCTGGGCTGGGCCAGCAGCTCCTGGCACAGCGCGCGCCAGCGCCCCAGCTGCTCGCTGGATGGCGGCGGTGGTGCGAGCATGTCGGGGTGCGGGCGGCGCTGGTGCCAAGGCCAGAGCAGCGCTTCGGCCGGGTGGAACAGCGCGTGTCGGGCGTGGCGCCGGGCACTGGCGGCAGCCTGCTGGTGGACCTGTTGCTGCACGTCTTCCAGCGATGTCTGCAGGTAAAGGGCGGTCAGCAATTGCCAGCGAAGCAGATGCGGGTTGCTCCAGCCGACTTGGGCAGCCAGCGCCAGGTTGTTGGCCAGCAGCACGGTGTTGGCAGGTTGGTTGAACCAGCGACGCAGGCCGGCTGCGTCGTCCAGGCGGTGCTGCTGGCTGAGCAGGTCTTCGTCGCGTGCGATGCTCAGTACCTGTGCCAGTTGCTCCCGCTCTTCAAGCAGCAGGCGGTAGCCCTGGGTTACCCATTGCGGCAGGCGCCATTGTTCGGCTACGGCTTGGCACAGGGCCATGATCCGTACACCGAAAAGTTCTTCTTCTACTTGCGCGGCATCTTCACCCTTGTGGATGACGCGCAGTTCCCAGGCGTCCAGCAGCGCGGGGCAGGTCAGCGCCATGGGCCACAGCGGCGAGAGGAACAGCAGGCTGCCCCAGTGGATTTCCTGCCACAGCCGCGCCAGGCGGCTGGCGAAAAGGCCGCTGGCCTGTTGTGCGGCGTGCTGGCTGATCATCAGGAACTGGCGCAGCACGGGAGGGATGTCGGCGTCCGGCAGTGCCGGCAGGCGATTGAGCAGCTCCTTGCTGCGTGCCAGGCCCAGGCGATTGAGGGCGATTTCCAGGCTTTCGGCAGGCTCAGCCTGGCTGGCATTGGCCGGGTGATTGGCCTCGCGCATCACCGACAGCACCAGGGCCGGGCTGTCCTGCATCAGTTCGGCGATCTCGCGCAGGGAGCGGCGGTAATCGTTGATGGCGCTCATGACCCGGTCGTGACTGTGCTTCGGCACCGGTAAACGAACACCGTCGAGCAGCTTTACCCAGGCGTCTAGCGTACGCGGATTCTGAGTGGGTATCTTGGATTCCATTGGCATTTTGACATCAGTCCGAACTGGCTTTTCTCATTATGTGGCTATAGTCTGGCGCAGTTCTGCCGATAAGTAGAAGAAGAGTTTTAAAGCTCCCGCCCCTCACCCTGACCACGACAGCAAGTGCTTTGAACCTATGGCTAAAATTATCGGCATCATCGTCGTATTCGCGAGCGTGCTCGGCGGATATGTGCTCTCCCACGGCAAGATCGCGGCACTGATCCAGCCGTTCGAAGTGCTGATCATCGGCGGTGCGGCCTTTGGCGCCTTCATGCAGGCCAACCCTGGTTACATGACCATGCATGTAATCAAGAAGTCGATGAAGATGTTCGGCACGCGCTTCACCCATACCTTCTACCTGGAGGTACTGGGCCTGGTGTACGAGATCCTCAACAAGAGTCGTCGCGAGGGCATGATGGCCATCGAGGGCGACATCGAGGATGCCGCCTCCAGCCCGATCTTCGCCAAGTACCCCGCCGTGCTGGGCGATGAGCGCATGACGGCATTCATCTGCGACTATCTGCGCATCATGTCCACCGGCAACATGGCGCCCCATGAGCTCGAAGGCCTGTTCGACATGGAGCTGCTGAGCATGAAGGAAGAGCTCGAGCACCCGTCGCACGCGGTCACCGGCATTGCCGACGGCATGCCCGGTTTCGGTATCGTCGCCGCGGTATTGGGGATCGTGGTGACCATGGCGTCGCTGGGCGATGGCGACCAGGCTTCCATCGGCCTGCACGTCGGTGCGGCCCTGGTCGGTACCTTCTTCGGTATTCTCGCTGCCTATGGCTTCTTCGGGCCGCTGGCCAAGTGCCTGGAGCACGATGCCAAGGAAGAGCTCAACCTGTACGAGTCGATCAAGGCATCGCTGGTTGCCTCCGCCTCGGGCATGCCGCCTTCGCTGGCCGTGGAGTTCGGGCGCAAGGTGCTGTACCCCAAGCACCGCCCAAGCTTCGCCGAGCTGGAACAAGCGGTTCGCGGTCGCTGAGTCATGGAAAACAATCAGCCGATAATCATCAAGCGCGTCAAGCGCTATGGTGGCGGGCACCATGGGGGTGCCTGGAAAATCGCCTTCGCCGACTTCGCCACGGCGATGATGGCCTTCTTCCTGGTGCTGTGGTTGCTGTCCACGGCAACGCCAGAGCAGAAGATCGCCATCGCCGGCTATTTCAAGGACCCGATCGGCTTCTCCGAAAGCGGTACGCCCTACGTCATCGACCTGGGCGGCTCGCCGCAGCTGGCGCCGGAAAAGACCATCAACCCGGAAGAGAAGTCCGAACCTACGCCTGATACCAGCATCCAGCTGGACAAGGATCAGGTCGAGACCATGGCCGAACAGGTCGAGCGCGAGCGCCTCGAGCTGTTGCTGCAGGAGCTGCAGAACAAGGTCGAAGAGAACCCGCAGTTGCAGAAGTTCAAGGATCAGATCCTGTTCGAGATCACCCAGGACGGTCTGCGCATCCAGATCATGGATGCCGAGAACCGGCCGATGTTCGACATCGGCAGTGCCCGCCTGCAGCCGTATTTCGAGGACATCCTGCTGGCCATGGCCGACACCATCAAGGCCGTGCCGAACAAGATCAGCATCAGCGGGCATACCGATGCCAAGCCCTATTCGGGTAGCGGTGAATTCGGCAACTGGGAGTTGTCGGCCAACCGTGCCAATGCCGCGCGCCGCGCGCTGGTGGCCGGGGGCTACCCGGATGAGCAGGTGGCGCGGGTGGTGGGGTATGCGTCTTCGTCGCTGTTCGACCGCAAGAACCCGTTCAACCCGGTGAACCGTCGTATCGACATCATCGTCCTGACCAAGAAGGCCCAGCGCAACATCGAGGGCGAGCAGGGCGCGCCGCAGACGCCGCCGGCCCAGGCCCCGGCACCTGCTGCGCCTGGCGCTTCTGCCGCGCCTGGGGCAGGCGACGCGCCGATGCAGCCGCGTGAGCTGCGCCAGAAGCTGAACATCTTCGAGGATGGCACCTTGAAGATGGACGAGGCGAAGGACCAGTAAGCGTCAAGAGGGCCGCTTTCAAAACCCCCGCCTGATCTTGGCCTTCAGATCGGCATGGAAGAAGTCCGCATTGTCCCTGTCGGCCCAACTCCCGCCGAGCGCCGGCAAGGTCAAGGCCCGGGCGAATGTGCATTCGTCGTGATACGCCCTCACGAACAGGTCGATATGCGCGCGCTCGCGCAAGACCGGCCATTTGCCAAGGTGAGCCGGCAAAGCGTTGCCATCCGGCTGGTAGAAACTCACTCTGCGGCTGGCCATGACTGCAGCCCCCAGCAGCCATGCCGTCCACCAGTCATCGGCGAAGCGCTCGGGCAGCAGGCCAATCCAGTGGGTCGCATCACAGACCTGCTGGCAGAAGCTGCCATAGAGGTCTTCGCTGGTCTGCCCGTCGCAGTCGAACAGGACCAATTGTGCGGGAATGCCTTCGAGCAAGAGGCGCTCGTTGAGAATGAAGGCGTCAAGCCGCTCTTCGTGGCGGTAGCTGATGAACACCGGCATCACGGTTGCCCTCCCTGATAGAAGTCATGACCATCAGGGAAAGCGGCGGCCGGAGCAATAGATGACGGTAAAACCGGAACAGTCCTACGCTTTGAGGTAAATAATCCTACAGGTCAGTAGCTATCTTCCGGCAGGCTGGCAATGATCGAGCGGTAGCTGCTCATCCGCTGAGGCTTGATTCGACCTTCTTCCAGTGCCTTGAGCAAGGCGCAGCCCGGTTCGCGGTCGTGCTTGCAGTCACGGAAGCGGCAGGTGCCGAACAGGTCGCGGAACTCGATGAAGCCATCCTCCACATCGCCACGGCTGACATGGCCGAGGCCGAATTCGCGAATGCCGGGTGAGTCGATCAGGTCGCCGCCATTGGGGAAGTGGTACAGGCGCGCGGTAGTGGTGGTGTGCGTGCCCTGGCCGGACCATTCGGAAAGATCGCCCACGCGCGTGCCGGCATCCGGCAGCAGGCTGTTGACCAACGATGACTTGCCCACGCCCGACTGGCCGACGAACACGCTGATGTGGCCATCGAGCATGTGTTGCAGGCGCTGCATGCCGTCGCCGTGGTGCGCCGAGACCTCGAGCAGCGGGTAGCCCAGTTCGCGGTAGACCTCGAGCAGCGCATGCAGCCCCGGACCGTTCTCGTCATTGATCAGGTCGGCCTTGTTCAGTAGCAGCAATGGACGGATGCCGGCATGCTCGGCCGCCACCAGGTAGCGGTCGATCAGGTTCGGATGCGGCTCGGGAGCGGGTGCGAACACGATCACGATCAGGTCGACGTTGGCCGCCACCGGCTTGAGCTGGCCGTGGTTGTTCGGCCTGCACAGTTCGGTGCTGCGGGGCATCTGCGCGACGATCACCCCGATGCCCTGGTTGCCTGCGCGCCACACGACGCGGTCGCCGGTGACCAGCGCCGGCAGGTTGGCCCGCAGGTGGCAACGGAATACCTGGCCGGCGGCCTCGCCATCCTGAGCCTCGACCTCGACCTGCACGCCGAAGTGGGCGATCACCAACCCCAGCTGTTCCGGCCCCAGGTCGCCACCCTCCAGCTCCTGCAGCGCATGCTGTTCGCGCTTGGCAGCGCGTGCGGCGCGTTCGTTCTGGATTTTTTCGATACGCCAGTTCTGGCGGCGGTTGAGCTGGCGTTTGGCCATGAAGGTTCCGTGGAGGGGCGATTGAAAACGGCCCGCAGTTTAGCACGCCAGGCGCCGTACCATCGTGCTTGGCGTTGCGCCATGAATGCGCGGGCTGCCCGCGCTAGGCTAATATGACCGCCTATTCGAGGAGCCCTGCATGCAGAACCCACAGAACCTGATCTGGATCGACCTGGAAATGACCGGTCTGGACCCGGACAGCGATGTCATCATCGAGATGGCCACCATCGTCACCGACAGTGAACTGAACACGCTGGCCGAAGGGCCGGTGATCGCCATCCACCACAGCGACGAAGTGCTGGCGCGGATGGATGAGTGGAATACCCGAACCCACGGCGCCTCGGGCCTGACCCAGCGCGTGCGGGAAAGCAAGGTGAGCATGGCCGAGGCCCAGGCGCAGACCATCGCCTTCCTCGAGCAGTGGGTGCCGAAGGGCAAGTCGCCGATCTGCGGCAACAGCATCTGCCAGGACCGCCGCTTCCTTTATCGTCACATGCGCGAGCTGGAAAACTACTTCCACTACCGCAACCTCGACGTTTCAACCTTGAAGGAACTGGCCGCGCGCTGGGCGCCGGATGTGCGTGACAGTTTCAAGAAGGGCGGCACCCATCTCGCGCTGGACGACATTCGCGAGTCGATCGCCGAACTGCGCCACTATCGCGAGCACTTCATCAAATTTTAAGCTTCAAGCCTCGAGCGGCAAGCTACAAGCCAAGCAGTGTAATGTTCGGGGGCGGTTATCCGTCCGATCAATGCATATCGCTTGCTGCTTGAGGCTTGCTGCTTGCCGCTTATCTGGACCCGCACCATGTTGTTGATGCTCTACCTTGTCGCCATCACCGCCGAAGCCATGACTGGCGCCTTGTCTGCCGGCCGCCGCGGCATGGACTGGTTTGGCGTGGTGCTGATCGCCTGTGTCACCGCCCTGGGTGGCGGCTCGGTGCGCGACGTGCTGCTCGGGCACTACCCGTTGACCTGGGTGAAGCACCCGGAATACCTGGTGCTGACCAGCCTTGCCGCACTGCTGACGATCTTCATTGCGCCGATGATGCGCCGCTTGCGCTCGCTGTTCCTGGTGCTCGATGCCCTGGGGCTGGTGGCCTTCACCCTGATTGGTTGCATGACGGCGCTGGAAATGGGGCAGGGAATGCTGGTGGCGTCGATCAGCGGGGTGATCACCGGGGTGTTTGGCGGGATTCTGCGAGACATCTTCTGCAACGACATTCCGCTGGTGTTCCGGCGTGAGCTGTATGCCAGCGTGTCGTTTGCGGCGGCGTGGTTCTATCTGGGGTGTGTGTATTTCAAGCTGCCGGCCGAGCAGGCCATGCTGCTGACCTTGTTTGGCGGGTTCCTGCTGCGCTTGCTGGCCATTCGTTTCCATTGGGAAATGCCCAAGTTCCACTATAACGACCAGCAGTGAAGCTGGGGCGCGCAGCGGCCCCCTAACGGCAGCCATGCCGCTCCAGCGCCCACTGCACATGCTCACGCACCAGCTCCGAAGGGTCGTCCCGCCGCGCCTTGAGGGCCTCCAGCACCGGAATCGTCGAAGGTGCATTGCCCAACCCCACCGCCAGGTTGCGCAAGAAACGCTCATACCCCGCCCGCCGCAATGGCCCGCCTTCGGTCTTGCGCAGGAAGGTCCGCTCATCCCACAGGAACATCTCTGCCAGCTCGGTATTTTCCAGGCCGTGCCGGGGCTGGAAGTCGTTCTCCTGAGTCGGCTGGGCAAAACGGTTCCACGGGCAGACGATCTGGCAGTCATCACAGCCAAATACCCGATTGCCCATCATCGAGCGCAACTCGACGGGAATCGCGCCCTTCAGTTCGATGGTCAGGTAGGAAATGCAGCGCCGCGCATCCAGCACATAAGGCCCGATGAAGGCCTTGGTCGGGCAGATGTCCAGGCACGCCTCGCAACGCCCGCAATGTTCGCTGGCATGCGCCTCGTCCACCGGCAGCGGCAGGTCGACGAACAGTTCGGCGAGGAAGAAGTAGCTGCCGGCCTTGCGGTTGAGCAGCAGGGTGTTCTTGCCGATCCAGCCCAGCCCGGCCTGTTCGGCCAGGGCCTTTTCCAGCACCGGGGCGCTGTCGACGAAGGCGCGATAGCCGAACGGGCCGATGTCTTCCTGGATGCGGTCGGCCAGATGCTGCACGCGTTTGCGCACCAGCTTGTGATAGTCGCGTCCCAGGGCGTAGCGCGATACATAGGCCTTTTCCGGCTGCGCCAGCCGTTGTGCCATTTGCGTGTCGCCAGGCAGGTAGTCCATGCGCAACGAGACCACGCGCACGGTGCCGGGAATCAGTTGCTCGGGGTGGGCCCGCTTGCTGCCGTGCGCGCCGAGGTATTCCATCTCGCCCTGGTAGCCGGCGTCGAGCCAGCGCTGCAGGTGCTGTTCGTGCTCGCCAAGGTCCACCCCGGCGATGCCGACGTGGGCAAAACCGAGTTCTCGGCCCCAATGCTTGATCGATTGGGCCAGTGCGGCGAGGTCAAGTGTGCAAGCGGACATGGATGGGCAAGGCAATACGGGCTCAGGTGCGTATAATTCTGCCAGACATTGGAGCCTTTGACCTCATGCCCCAGACCAAACACCTCAGTCAGCCCCCGCAATTGCTTGGCAGCAGGACGGTGGCGCGCTTGCCGGCAAGGCCTGCGCATGCCCAGAAAGGCGACTTCGGCCATGTGCTGGTGGTCGGCGGCGACCTTGGAACCGGTGGCGCGGTACTGCTCGGTGCCGAGGCCGCGCTGCGCTGTGGCGCCGGCCTGGTCAGCGTGGCGACCCGGCCCGAGCATGTTGCCGCAAGCCTTGCCCGCCTGCCGGAGGTCATGTGCCTCGGGGTGAGCTCGGCCAACCAGTTGATGGGGCTGCTGGAGCGTGCCTCGGTGCTGGTGGTCGGCCCTGGCCTGGGCCAGGCGGCCTGGGGCCGCAGCCTGCTGTCGGCAGTGGCCAATGCCGAGCAGCCCCAGGTGTGGGACGCCGATGCATTGAACCTGCTGGCGCGTACACCGCTGGCCTTGCCCAGCGGCAGTATCCTGACGCCTCATCCAGGGGAGGCTGCGCGCTTGCTGGGCATTTCCACCGAAGCGGTCCAGGCCGACCGCGCCGGCGCTGCCCGCAAGCTGGCGCGGCGCTATGCCAGCATCTGTGTGCTCAAGGGTGCCGGCACCCTGGTCGCCGATCCGGCAGGGCAGCTGGCACTGTGCGAGCGCGGTCATCCGGCAATGGCCGGGGCGGGCCTGGGCGATGTGTTGACCGGCGTACTGGGCGCCTTGCTGGCCCAGGGGCTGGACGCCTGGAGTGCCGCCTGCCTGGGCGTGTGGCTGCACGCCTGCGCTGGCGAGCGTCTGGGAGTCAAAGGTAGAGGCTTGGCGGCCAGCGATCTGGCGCCCGTCATTCGTGAATTGTTGGAGGAACATTCTGCGTGTCAGGCATAACCCTGTTTCTGGCCGATGAAGCGGCTACCGTGGCATTCGGCGCCAAACTGGCCGAGGTGACCGGCGGTCACGGCGTGATTTTTCTCGAAGGTGACCTGGGGGCGGGGAAAACCACCCTGTCCCGCGGTCTGATCCGTGGCCTGGGCCATACTGGTGCAGTGAAAAGTCCCACGTTCACCGTGGTCGAGCCCTACGAAATCGGTGAGGTGCGTGCCTTCCACTTCGACCTGTATCGCCTGGTCGACCCGGAAGAGCTGGAGTTCATGGGCATTCGCGACTACTTCGAGGGCGATCCGCTGTGCCTGTTCGAGTGGCCACAAAAGGGTGCGGGCGTTTTGCCAAAGCCTGACCTGACCATTACCATAAGCCCCCAAGCGGGCGGACGCTCGCTGAACCTTTCGCCGCAGGGGACTCGCGGCGAGGCCTGGTGCGTTGCACTGGCCAAAACACAATAAACAGTAAGTGGGGTAGGTATGCGCATACGCGCACTGGTCGCTGTCGTTGGGCTGCTGCTGACAGCGGTGACCGTTGACGCTCTGGCCGTCACACAAGTCAAGAGCATGCGCCTGTGGCGTGCGCCGGACAACACGCGGCTGGTCTTTGACCTTTCAGGCCCGGTGCAGCATAGCGTCTTCACCCTGAGTGCGCCCGATCGCCTGGTCATCGACATCAATGGCGCGACCCTGGCTGCGCCGCTGAGTGTCTCCACTTCGAACACGCCGATCAGCAGCGTGCGCTCGGCACAGCGCACGCCCACTGACCTGCGCGTGGTGGTCGACCTGAAGAAATCGGTGACGCCCAAGAGCTTCACGCTGGCGCCCAACGCCCAGTATGGCAACCGCCTGGTGGTCGACCTGTACGACCAGGAGTCGGACGCCATCGCTGCCACGACGCCGCCAGCACCGCCGACGCCAGTACCTACCCCGGCGACCACGCCGGCCGTGCCGGTCAGCCCGGCTCAGCCGGCGATCAAGCTGCCGCCTGTACCTGCCGGCAAGCGTGACATCGTGGTCGCCATCGACGCCGGCCATGGCGGTGAGGACCCGGGTGCCTCCGGCTCGCGCGGCCAGCACGAGAAAGACATCGTGCTGCAGATCGCCAAGGAGCTGCAGCGCCAGATCAACTCCGAGAAGGGCTACCGCGCCGAGCTGACCCGTACCGGCGACTACTTCATTCCGCTGCGCAAGCGCACCGAGATCGCCCGCAAGAAGGGCGCCGACCTGTTCATCTCGATTCACGCCGACGCGGCGCCGTCGCGGGCGGCGTTCGGGGCGTCGGTGTTCGCCCTGTCCGACCGCGGCGCCACGTCCGAGACCGCGCGTTGGCTGGCCGACACGGAAAACCGTTCCGACCTGATCGGCGGTGCCGGCAATGTCAGCCTCGACGACAAGGACCGCATGCTGGCGGGCGTGCTGCTCGACCTGTCGATGACCGCGACGCTCAGCTCCAGCCTCAATGTCGGGCAGAAGGTGCTCGGCAACATGGGGCGCGTCACCTCGCTGCACAAGCAACGGGTAGAGCAGGCGGGCTTCATGGTGCTGAAGTCGCCGGACATTCCGTCGATCCTCGTCGAAACCGGGTTCATTTCCAACAACAATGAAGCCGCCAAACTGGCCACCTCCAGCCATCAGCAGGCCCTGGCCCGCTCGATCCATACCGGTGTGCGCCAGTACTTCCAGCAAAACCCGCCGCCCGGCACCTATGTGGCCTGGCTGCGTGACAGCGGCAAGATTGCCCAGGGGCCGCGCGACCATACCGTGCGCCCTGGCGAAACCCTGGCGATGATTGCCGTGCGCTACCAGGTCAGCGTCCCCAGCCTGCGCAGTAGCAACAGCCTCAAGACCGATGAGCTGAAGGTCGGCCAGCACCTCTCTATCCCCGCCACTACGCTGGCTTCGCAATGAGTGGTGGGTCGCGCATCCAGCTGCTCAGCCCGCGGCTGGCCAACCAGATCGCCGCGGGCGAGGTGGTCGAGCGCCCGGCCTCGGTGGCCAAGGAGCTGCTCGAGAACAGCCTCGATTCCGGTGCCCGGCGCATCGACGTCGAGGTCGAGCAGGGTGGCGTCAAGCTGCTGCGGGTGCGCGACGACGGCGGTGGTATTTCCGCCGATGACCTGCCGCTGGCCCTGGCCCGTCACGCCACCAGCAAGATCCGTGAACTGGAAGACCTCGAAGGGGTGCTGAGCCTGGGCTTTCGTGGCGAGGCCCTGGCCTCGATCAGCTCGGTGGCGCGCCTGACCCTGACCTCTCGCACTGCCAGCGCAACCGAAGCCTGGCAGGTGGAAGCCGAAGGTCGCGACATGACTCCGCGGGTGCAGCCTGCCGCGCATCCGGTGGGTACTTCGGTGGAAGTGCGCGACCTGTTCTTCAATACCCCGGCGCGACGCAAGTTCCTCAAGGCCGAGAAGACCGAGTTCGACCACCTCCAGGAAGTCATCCGCCGCCTGGCCCTGGCCCGTTTCGATGTCGGCTTCCACCTGCGTCATAACGGCAAGAGCATTCTCAGTCTGCACGAAGCGCACGACGAAACAGCACGTGCGCGGCGGGTCGGCGCCATCTGCGGCCCAGGTTTCATGGAGCAGGCACTGCCCATCGATGTCGAGCGCAATGGCCTGCGGCTGTGGGGTTGGGTCGGCCTGCCGACGTTCTCGCGCAGCCAGGCCGACCTGCAGTACTTCTTCGTCAATGGTCGCGCGGTGCGCGACAAGCTGGTCGCCCACGCCGTGCGCCAGGCCTATCGCGATGTGCTGTTCAATGGGCGGCACCCGACATTCGTGCTGTTCCTCGAGCTCGAGCCCAACGGCGTCGACGTCAACGTGCATCCGACCAAGCACGAAGTGCGTTTCCGCGAAGGGCGCTCGGTGCACGACTTCCTCTACGGCACCTTGCACCGTGCCTTGGCCGACGTTCGCCCCGAAGACCAGCTGGCGGCGCCTGCCGCGGCTGCCGAGATCGTCCGCCCGAGTGGCCAGCAAGTCGGTGAATTCGGGCCGCAAGGTGAGATGCGCCTGGCCTCGCCGGTGCTCGAACAGCCCCAGGCACCTCAGTTTTCGGTGTCCAATGGCGGCAGCGGTGCGGGTTATCAATACCAGTACACACCGCGCCCGTCTCAGCCGCTGCCGGCGGCCGAGGCACAAGCGGCCTATCGCGAGTTCTACAAACCCTTGAACGACGGCGCGGCTGCGCCGCCGGCGCTGCCCGCGAGCCAAGGCGACATCCCGCCGCTGGGTTATGCCCTGGCCCAGCTCAAAGGTATCTACATCCTCGCCGAGAACGCCGTCGGACTGGTGCTGGTGGACATGCATGCTGCCCACGAGCGCATCATGTACGAGCGCCTCAAGGTGGCCATGGCCAGTGAAGGCCTGAGCGGCCAGCCGCTGCTGGTGCCCGAGACACTGGCGCTGAGCCAGCGCGAGGCCGATTGCGCCGAGGAGCATGGGCAGTGGTTCCAGCGGCTGGGCTTCGAGTTGCAGCGTCTGGGGCCGGAAACCCTGGCGATTCGCCAGATCCCGGCCTTGCTCAAGCAGGCCGAGGCCAATCGCCTGGTCCAGGACGTACTCGCCGACCTGATGGAATACGGCACCAGCGACCGCATCCAGGCGCACCTCAACGAACTGCTCGGCACCATGGCCTGCCACGGCGCCGTGCGCGCCAACCGACGGCTGGCCATCCCCGAGATGAACGCCCTGCTGCGCGATATGGAAAACACCGAGCGCAGCGGCCAGTGCAACCACGGCCGTCCCACCTGGACCCAGATGGGCCTGGACGATCTGGACAAACTTTTCCTGCGCGGTCGATGACATGAGCGGCAAGCCCCCAGCAATATTTCTCATGGGCCCCACGGCGGCCGGCAAGACCGACCTCGCCATCGAGCTGACCCAGGTCCTGCCCTGCGAGCTGATCAGCGTCGACTCGGCGCTGGTCTACCGCGGCATGGACATCGGTTCGGCCAAGCCTTCCAAGGAGATCCTGGCGGCCCATCCGCACCGCCTGATCGACATCCGCGACCCCGCCGAAAGCTATTCCGCCGCGCAGTTCCGTGCCGATGCGCTGGAGGCCATGGCCGAGATCACCGCACGCGGCAAGGTGCCGCTGCTGGTCGGCGGCACCATGCTCTATTACAAGGCGTTGATCGAGGGCCTGGCGGACATGCCGGCGGCGGACGCTGCGGTGCGCGCCGAGCTGGAAGCCCAGGCCGAGGCGCTGGGCCTGGCCGAGTTGCACCGGCAACTGGCCGAGGTCGACCCGGAGTCCGCGGCGCGCATCCACCCCAATGACCCGCAGCGCCTGATTCGCGCGCTGGAGGTCTTTCGGGTGAGTGGCGAGAGCATGACGGCCCATCGCCAGCGTCAATTCGCGGAAAGTCGCGGCGCAGACGCAGGCGCCGGCGGGCATTTGCCCTATACTGTCGCGAGTTTGGCGATTGCTCCTACAGATCGTCACATTTTGCATCAGCGAATTGCGCTACGATTTTCACAAATGCTGGAACAGGGCTTCGTCGACGAGGTCCGATCGCTGCGAGCCAGAAGTGACTTGCACGCCGGGCTGCCGTCTATACGGGCAGTGGGGTATCGGCAGGTCTGGGACTATCTCGATGGCAAGCTGACCGAGAGCGAGATGCGCGAACGCGGTATCATTGCTACCCGGCAGCTGGCCAAGCGGCAGTTCACCTGGTTGCGTGGTTGGCCTGATGTACATTGGCTCGACAGCCTGGCCTGCGACAATCTGTCCCGCACCTTGAAATACCTGGGGACCGTCTCCATATTGAGCTGAGTCCCTGCTGATTGCCGTCTATTCTTGCGAAGGGGCGGCACAACTTATTCGATTTCTTTGAATTTCTACTATTGATCCTTACAGGAGTGCGGCATATGTCAAAAGGGCATTCGCTACAAGACCCTTACTTGAACACCTTGAGAAAAGAAAAGGTCCCGGTGTCGATTTACCTGGTCAACGGTATCAAGCTGCAGGGCTCGATCGAATCCTTCGACCAGTTCGTGGTACTGCTGAAGAACACCGTCAGCCAGATGGTCTACAAGCACGCCATTTCGACCGTGGTTCCTGCCCGTCCGGTTCGCCTGCCCAGCCCGTCCGATTCCGAACACGGTGACAGCGAGCCAGGCAACGCCTGATAGGAGCCTGCATTGTTCTTTGAGCGCCACGGTGGTGGTGAACGTGCACTGCTCGTTCACTTGGAAGGTCAGAACCCTGAGGCGCGCGAAGATCCGCAGGAGTTTCAGGAACTGGCATTGTCGGCCGGTGCCGACATCGTTTCGCTGGTCACGGTGGCAAGGCATCAGCCTACCGCCAAATACCTGATTGGCAGCGGCAAGGTCGAAGAGTTGCGCGACCTGGTCAAAGCCGAACAGGTAGACCTGGTGATTTTCAATCACACCCTCACGCCCAGTCAGGAGCGCAACCTCGAGCGTGTCTTCGAGTGTCGTGTGCTCGACCGTACCGGGCTGATCCTCGACATCTTCGCCCAGCGGGCGCGTACCCATGAAGGCAAGCTGCAGGTCGAACTGGCCCAGCTCGAGCACATGAGCACGCGGCTGGTGCGCGGCTGGACCCACCTTGAGCGACAAAAGGGTGGTATCGGCCTGCGTGGTCCGGGTGAAACCCAGCTTGAAACCGACCGTCGCTTGCTGCGGGTGCGCCTGCGGCAGATCAAGGGGCGCCTGGAAAAGGTCCGCAGCCAGCGCGAGCAGGCCCGTCGTGGCCGCCGCCGTGCGGATATCCCGTCGGTATCGCTGGTGGGCTACACCAACGCCGGCAAGTCCACCCTGTTCAATGCCCTGACCCAGTCCGAGGTGTATGCCGCGGACCAGTTGTTCGCCACGCTCGATCCGACCCTGCGCCGTCTCCAGCTCGACGACCTCGGGCCGATCGTGCTGGCTGACACCGTAGGTTTCATTCGCCACCTGCCGCACAAGCTGGTGGAGGCTTTTCGGGCTACGCTCGAAGAATCGAGCAACGCCGACCTGTTGCTGCATGTGATCGATGCCCATGAGCCAGAGCGCATGGAGCAGATCGAGCAGGTATTGGCAGTGCTCGGCGAGATCGGTGCCGAAGGCTTGCCGATCCTCGAGGTCTATAACAAACTCGACTTGCTGGAAGATGTCGAGCCGCAGATTCAGCGCGATGCCGATGGCAAGCCGGAGCGGGTCTGGGTATCGGCACGCGATGGACGTGGCCTGGAGCTGGTTGGCCAGGCGATTGCCGAGTTGCTGGGGGATGATCTGTATGTCGGTACCCTGTGTCTGGAGCAGCGTTTTGCTCGCTTGCGCGCGCAATTCTTTGCCTTGGGTGCCGTGCAGAGTGAAACGCATGACGAAGAAGGGCGCTACCTGCTGAGTGTTCGGTTGCCCCGGGTCGAATTGAATCGCCTGGTCAGCCGTGAAGGCATGGAGCCGCAAGTGTTTGTCGAGCAACACACTTTGCAATAAATGCCCGGCGAGGTCGCCGGGCGGCAGTGGCAGGCATTCTGTAGCATTGGACGGCGCGCCGTGGGCGCGTCTTTGCTTTATCAGATGGAGAGCGCTATGGCTTGGAACGAGCCGGGTGGCAACTCGAACAATCAGGATCCCTGGGGCGGTCGCCGTGGTGGCGGCGGCGGCGGTGGCGACAAAAAAGGTCCGCCGGATCTGGACGAGGCCTTCCGCAAACTGCAGGACAGCCTCAACGGCATGTTCGGCAGCGGCAAGAAACGAGGCGGTGACCGCAATGTCGGCAAGGGCGGAGGCTATGGCCTGCTGGGCATCGGCCTGGCGGTACTGGCTGCCATCTGGCTGTACAGCGCCGTGTACGTGGTCGACGAGCAGGAGCAGGCCGTCGTGCTGCGCTTCGGCAAGTACTATGAGACGGTCGGTCCCGGCCTGAACATCTACTTCCCGCCAATCGATCGCAAGTACATGGAAAACGTCACGCGCGAGCGTGCCTACACCAAGCAGGGCCAGATGCTCACCGAAGACGAGAACATCGTCGAGGTGCCGCTGACCGTCCAGTACAAGATCAGCAACCTGCAGGACTTCGTGCTCAACGTCGACCAGCCCGAGGTGAGCTTGCAGCATGCCACCGACAGCGCCCTGCGCCACGTGGTGGGTTCCACTTCGATGGACCAGGTGCTGACCGAAGGTCGCGAACAGATGGCCGTGGATATCCGCGAACGCCTGCAGCGCTTCCTCGACAACTACCGTACCGGCATCACCGTCACCCAGGTCAACGTACAGAGCGCGGCAGCCCCGCGTGAAGTGCAGGAAGCCTTCGACGACGTGATCCGCGCCCGTGAAGATGAACAGCGTGCCCGCAACCAGGCCGAATCCTACGCCAACGGCGTGGTGCCGGAAGCCCGTGGTCAGGCCCAGCGCATCATCGAGGACGCCAACGGTTACCGCGACGAAGTCATCGCCCGTGCCAAGGGTGAGGCCGACCGCTTCACCAAGCTGGTCGCCGAGTACCACAAGGCACCTGACGTGACCCGTCAGCGTCTGTACCTGGAGACCATGCAAGAGGTCTACAGCAATTCGAGCAAGGTCATGGTGGCGACCAAGGACGGGCAGAACAACCTGCTCTACCTGCCGCTGGACAAGATGGTCGAAGGCAGTCGCAACACGACCGCACCTGTCACCGGCGTTGCCCCGTCGGCCAACGATGCAGCAGCACGTGCGGCGCAGGACCTTCAACAGCAACAGCAGCAGATGCGTACTAGGGAGAGCCGCTGATGAGCAATAGATCGCTGATCGCCCTGATCGCCGCTGTGGTCCTGGCCATCGTGGCCTGGAACAGCTTCTACATCGTGTCCCAGACCGAGCGTGCGGTACTGTTGCGCTTCGGTAAGGTAGTCCAGGCGGATGTCCAGCCGGGGCTGCATGTGAAGATCCCGTATGTGAACCAGGTCCGCAAGTTCGACGCTCGCCTGATGACCCTCGACGCCCCGACCCAGCGGTTCCTGACCCTGGAGAAGAAAGCGGTGATGGTCGACGCCTACGCCAAGTGGCGCGTCAAGGATGCCGAACGCTTCTACACTGCCACCTCCGGCATGAAGCAGATCGCCGACGAGCGTCTGTCGCGGCGTCTGGAAAGCGGCCTGCGCGACCAATTCGGCAAGCGTACCCTGCACGAAGTGGTATCCGGTGAACGTGACGCGCTGATGGCTGACATCACTGCCTCGCTGAACCGCATGGCCAGCAAGGAACTGGGTATCGAGGTGGTCGACGTGCGCGTCAAGGCCATCGACCTGCCGAAGGAAGTCAACCGCAGCGTGTTCGACCGCATGAGCACCGAGCGTGAGCGCGAAGCCCGCGAGCATCGTGCCAAGGGTAACGAGCTGGCCGAGGGTATCCGCGCGGATGCCGATCGTCAGCGCCGTGTACTGCTGGCCGAAGCCTATCGCGAAGCTGAGGAAACCCGCGGTGACGGCGACGCCCAGGCGGCCGCCATCTATGCCAAGGCCTACAGCCAGGAGGCTGATTTCTACGCGTTCCACCGTAGCCTGCAGGCATACCGCGAGAGCTTCTCGAGCAAGAGCGACGTGCTGGTTCTGGATCCGAAGAACGAGTTCTTCCGCTTCCTGGACAAGAGCAAGCCCTGATGCTCTGTTGAGGAAACACCCCGCCTGGCAGCTAAAACTCCAGGCAGGGTGCATCCTGAATGAAAAGGGGTGTATGATGCGGCAGCCGGGAAATTTCCCGGCTTTTTTGCGTCTGCAAGGTTGATTGGCAAACGGCCAGTCGACGGCTTGGTCAGGTCGCAAGGCAATTCGAGGGTATTGGGTACGGTGGTGGCGCTGGGATTAGTGCTGCCCGCTATGTGCGCCAATGCCTGCTTCACTGACGGCTCGCCTGCAGGCAAGCCGCCCGGACCAGAGGGGAAATGGCGTAATGGCAACGGTAGACCGCTGGCTGCTGCCAGATGGCATCGAGGAAGTACTGCCACCTGAGGCTGCGCGCATCGAGATCGCGCGCCGCCAGGTGTTGGACCTGTTCCAGAGTTGGGGCTACGAACTGGTCGTCACCCCGCATATCGAGTACCTGGAGTCGCTGCTCACCGGCGCCGGCCAGGACCTGGATCAGCGCACCTTCAAGGTGGTCGACCCACAGTCGGGCCGCCTGATGGGCTTCCGCGCCGACTTCACGCCGCAAGTGGCGCGCATCGACGCCCACACCCTGCGCCGCGAAGGCCCGAGCCGCCTGTGCTACGCCGGTAGCGTGCTGCACGCCCAGCCGCGTGCCCTGTCCACCTCGCGCAGCCCGATCCAGCTGGGTGCCGAACTGTACGGCGACGCCAGCCCTACCAGCGATGTCGAGGTCATCAGCCTGATGCTCGCCACGCTGCAGCTGACCGACGTCGCGGATGTGCACATGGACCTCGGTCATGTCGGCATCTACCGTGGCCTGGCGCGCGCCGCCGGCCTCTCGGGCGCCGTCGAACAGCAGTTGTTCGACGCCCTGCAGCGCAAGTCGGTTGATGAAGTGCAGGCGCTGACCGCCGACCTGCCGAAGGACCTGGGCAACATGCTGCGCGCCCTGGTCGAGCTGTGCGGTGGTCGCGAAGTGCTGGCCGAAGCCCGCGTGCGCCTGGGCCGTGCCCCGGCCAGCGTGCTGGCGGCGCTGGACGACCTGCTGGCGATCGCCGACCGTCTGGCGTCGCGTTTCCCCGAGCTGCCGCTGTATTTCGACCTCGGCGAGCTGCGCGGCTACAACTACCACACCGGTGTGGTGTTCGCGGTGTTCGTCCCGGGTGAAGGTCAGTCGATCGCCCAGGGCGGTCGCTATGACGACATCGGCGCCGATTTCGGCCGGGCGCGCCCGGCCACCGGTTTCTCCACGGATTTGAAGACCCTGGTCACACTGGGGCGAGCGGAGGTCGTATTGCCAACTGGCGGCATCTGGATGCCGGACAGTGGCGACGCGGCCCTCTGGCAGCAGGTCTGCCAGTTGCGCAACGAGGGCCAGCGTGTGGTCCAGGCCCTGCCTGGCCAGCCGTTGAGTGCTGCTCTCGAGGCGGATTGTGATCGGCAATTGATTCAGCAAGACGGGCGCTGGCAGGTACTGCCGCTGACCCAATGAGTTTCTGCGCCGGCAGTTGGCCGGCAACCAAGTTTGCGTGAATGAGGACAAGTGTTATGGGTAAGAATGTCGTCGTCCTGGGCACCCAGTGGGGTGATGAGGGCAAAGGCAAGATCGTCGATCTGCTGACCGAACATGCTGCCGCCGTAGTGCGCTACCAGGGTGGCCACAACGCGGGCCACACCCTGGTGATCAACGGTGAAAAAACCGTTCTGCACCTGATTCCGTCCGGCATCCTGCGTGAAGGCGTTCAGTGCCTGATCGGCAATGGCGTGGTCGTTGCCCCGGATGCCCTGATGCGTGAAATCACCAAGCTGGAAGAGAAGGGCGTACCGGTGCGCGAGCGCCTGCGCATCAGCCCAGCTGCGCCGCTGATCCTGTCGTACCACGTGGCCCTGGACCAGGCCCGCGAGAAAGCCCGTGGCGAAGCCAAGATCGGCACCACCGGCCGTGGTATCGGCCCAGCCTACGAAGACAAGGTCGCTCGCCGCGGCCTGCGCGTGGGCGACCTGTTCCACCGCGAGCGCTTCGCTGCCAAGCTCGGTGAGCTGCTGGATTACCACAACTTCCAGCTGGTGAACTACTACAAAGAGCCGGCCATCGACTTCCAGCAGACTCTGGACGAGTGCATGGCCTACGCCGAGCAGCTCAAGCCGATGATGCTCGACGTCACCGCCGAACTGCACAACCTGCGTCGCGCCGGCAAGGACATCATGTTCGAAGGCGCCCAGGGTTCGCTGCTGGACATCGACCACGGTACCTACCCGTACGTCACCAGCTCCAACACCACCGCTGGTGGCATCTCCACCGGTTCCGGCGTTGGCCCGATGTACCTGGACTACATCCTGGGTATCACCAAGGCCTACACCACTCGCGTAGGTTCCGGTCCGTTCCCGACCGAGCTGTTCGACGAGACCGGTGCCACCCTGGCCAAGCGTGGCCACGAGTTCGGTTCCACCACCGGCCGTGCCCGCCGTTGCGGCTGGTTCGATGCCGTCATCCTGCGCCGCGCCATCGACGTCAACAGCATCTCGGGCATCTGCCTGACCAAGCTGGACGTACTGGACGGTCTGGAAACCATCAACATCTGTGTTGGCTACAAGAACGAGAACGGCGCCGTCATCGACGCGCCTTCCGATGCTGACAGCTACATCGGCCTGGAGCCAGTGTACGAAGAGATGCCAGGCTGGAGCGAGTCGACCCTGGGTGTCAAGACCCTGGAAGAGCTGCCAGAAGCTGCTCGCGCTTACATCAAGCGCATCGAGGAGCTGACCGGCGCGCCGATCGACATCATCTCCACCGGCCCGGACCGCAACGAGACCATCGTGCTGCGTCATCCGTTCGCCTGATCCGCCTTTCAGGCTGATCTGACGCCGCGGTCCTGAAAGGGGCCGCGGCGTTTTTGTTTGTCTGCTCGACCTTGGCGCATATCCCTGCTGCCCCCGGCACAACCCTTGCTGTAAGAAGCTCCTGTAGATGCCATCAAAATAGTGGCGCCAGAAAGCACGAGGGTTTCACCGTGTCTGCCATCCTCTCTCTGTTACGAAGCCGCCTGTTGCGGCCTGTGTTTGTTGCCTTGGGTATCGCCCTTTTGGTGCAGTTCCTGTTTGCCGTTGCGCTGACCCGAAGCACCATCACTGCGCTTGAGGCCGACCTGAACCAGCGTCTGGGCAATGACAGCCGCAAACTGGCCGGCGAGCTGGAGCAAGCCGGGCAGCAAGTCCGCTCTGGCCTGGAAGGGCTCTCCAGCAGTACCCGTCAGCGCCTCAGCGCCGGGCTCTCCGAGCGTCTGCAAAGCGAGCAGCAGCAACTGCGGGCCACGCTGGAGAAGAACCTCAAGGACTCCGCCAACGACATGGCCGAACTGCTGGCCTCGGTCGCCCCGCGGGCGATCTGGGACAACGACGTGCCGACGCTCTCCGACTTCGCCCGCCGCGCCCAGCGCAACCCCAGCGTGTTGTTCGTGATCTATGACGATGCCCAGGGCCAGCACCTGACGCGCTACCTCAACCGGCAGAACCCCATCAACCAGGCCCTGATAGAGAAAGGTCAGGGCGAGCGGACGCTGGACAAGGTGCTCGATGCTGCTCGCCGGGACCCTTCGGTGTACTTCGTCGAAGCCTCGATCAGTCCTAACGGTGCACAAATCGGCAAGGTGCTGATGGGGGTCTCCACCGCGGGTGTGGACCAGGAGCTCAAGGCCCTGGACCAGCGTTTCAATGCCTTGATCGCCAGCGGCGAACAACTGGTAGGCGACAGCCTCGGTGCCGCTGCGGCGGACAGCGGCAAAGCCCTGCGTGATCGCTTGGAAGCTGCGCAGAGCAGTGCCACGGCGATGCAGGCCAATACCGCACAAACCGTGCGCGATGCCGCGGGTGAGCTGCGCTTTCGCTTCGGCCTGGGCCTCGTGCTGGTCGGCCTGGGTGTCTTGATCGCGGTTGCCGTGGTACTCGGTCGTCGCGTGTTGAGCAAGCTTCGATTGCTGGTAGACGCCCTCGATGACCTGGCTGCTGGCGAAGGCGACCTGACCAAGCGCGTCAACCTGGACAGCCGCGACGAAATCGGCGACATGGCCTCGGCGGTCAACCGTTTCGTCGACAAGCTTCAGCCTATCGTGCGTGAGGCCGGAGAAGTGGCGCAGCGTACCGGCGTCGAGATCGGCACCATGGCCCAGCGCAACGCCGGTGCTGATGCGGCCGCAGCATTGCAGCGCGATGAAGTGGCGGCGAGCTTGCGTGACCTGTCGAGCATGGCTGACGAAGCCCAGGCCGAAAGCCATGCGATGAAGGCGGCGCTGCAGCAGGTGGTGGGCATTCGTCAGGCCACGGACGAGAACAGCCGCACGTCGACGCAATTGGCCGGCCTGATCGAAAACCTTGCCGGCCAGGTCGAGACCGGCTCGCACGTGATCGAGCGGTTGGCCAAGCAGAGCGAACAGATCGAAGTGGTGCTGACCGTGATCCACGGTATCGCCGAGCAGACCAACCTGTTGGCCCTCAACGCCGCCATCGAAGCCGCACGGGCCGGTGAAACCGGGCGCGGCTTCGCCGTGGTGGCCGACGAGGTGCGGGCACTGGCGAGCAAGACGCAAAGTTCCACGGGGGATATCCAGGCGCATATCTCGGCACTGCAGAAGGGTGCCAAGGAGGCGGTCGCCACCATCAGCCAGGCCGGCCTGAAGGCCAGCGAAGGGCTGCTCGTGTTGCGTGACAACGAACGTCGCCAGCAGTCGGTGCAAGTGGCGGTGGAGCAGGTGCACGCGGCGATTGGCCTGGCCACCCGGGCGGCCGAGCAGCAAGCGCACGGTGCACAGGCAGTGCGCGGGCGGGTAGAGAACATCCACGCCCAGGCCGAGCGCTCGGCGCAGGTGGTGATGCAAACCACCGCCAGCAGCAAGGTGCTGGATGACCTGGCAGCCCAGTTGCGCGCCAGCCTGGGTCAGTTCCGCGCATGACGCTATCGACTGTAGGAGCGGCCTTGTGTCGCGAGGGGTGCGCAGCGGCCCCAGGGTCTGCGTAGCGCTGCAGATTGCCGGGGCCGCCCTGCGGCCCTTTCGCGACACTAGGCCGCTCCTACTGGTGGCGGTGTTGCTAAATACCAATATCTTTTGACAGTCGCTCGGTGATCTCCAGCTTGACGGTCAGGTAGTGCTTCAGGTCCACGCCAGCAATGTAGTGCCATTTATGGTCCTGTACAGTCGCCAATCAATGGCGAAGCACTGGACCAGCAGTACGCAGACTGGATCGAAATCATCGGCTACAAGTTCGGCGCCAACCAGAGCACCTCAGCCACTGCAAGCTCTGCAGGTGGCGCGTCCTCCGGCCGTACCACCCTCACCAATTTGACCTTCACCAAATATCTGGACAGCTCCAGCTGCGCTGGTCTTTTCGGAAATCCAGACTGCTCTCCAGCCTGGGCCCGTTCTCAAACCTTGTTGAACGACATCCGCGTAGTCAGCAGGTCGATGGGCGACCCGATACAGCAATCAATAACACCGCATAAGGCGCTATCGCTACATAACAGCAGGGGCTTGACCAGATGCTGTTGAGTGGGCGTGACTGCGGCGCTACTTGTTAGGAATAGATCCAGGGAGCATAACGGATATGCTGGAAAACGGAACCTTCAATCGATTTGGAACCAACCATAAAATATCGGCGAATACCTACAATTTCATCCTCGGCGCAGTGCTTATGTGGGGATTCTTCGTCAACTGGTATCTGGTAGTCACGGTGCCGGCTGAGATTGTTCGGGCCGTCCCCATGATGCTGTTCTTGGTTGGCTACATGATCACAGCGTTAGCGGGTGTCGCAATCATCTTCAAATCTGAAAAGCCGTTGTACAGTTTCCTCGGCTACAACCTGATCGTGATACCGGTCGGATTGCTGCTTGTCATCGTCCTCCCGGAATACTCACATGAAAACATCGTGAAGGCCTTGCAGGCGACCGTCTTGCTAACCGTTACCATGATGCTGCTGGGGACTGCGTTCCCCCGCTTCTTCAAGCGCATCGAGGCGTCATTGTGTACAGCCTTGATAGTTGTGATCTTCGTTGAATTGGCGCAGGTTTGGTTATTCGGTATCCATCTCGCGGTAATGGATTGGATCACTGCATTGATATTCTGTGGCTATATCGGGGTTGGGGGGGCGTGCGAACCAGATCGAGCGGACCGTGGATAACGCGATTGACAGCGCCGCATCGCTGTATCTGGACATTATTAATCTGTTTCTGCGGGTCTTGCGGATCGTATCCAGGAAGTGAGTTGCCTTGGTGGCGTAATGCCCAGGCCGTATGGCAGCCTGGGCAAGCTTTCAAGCCTTGTTCAAATACATCCGCGTAGTCAGCAGATAAACCGGCAACCCCGATACCACAATCAACAACGCTGCATAAGGCGCCGCCGCTGCGAACTCGACGTTGGCGGTATGCGCCCAGACTTCAGTGGCCAGGGTGGTCATGCCAGTCGGGCTGAGCAGCAGAGTGGCGGTGAGCTCCTTCATGGCATCAAGGAACACCAAAGCAAAGGCCGCTGCCATGGCCGGGAAGATGATCGGCAATGTCACCCGGCAGAACGCCGCGAAGCTGCTGGCACCCAGGGTGCGGGCCGCTTCTTCGAGGGTCGGCGAAGCCTTGTTCAGCGCGGTGCGTACCGGCGCCTGGGCCAGAGGCAGGAACAGCAGCGCATAAGCCAGCAGCAGCAGCGCGGTGGTCTGGTACAGCGCCGGCACATAGTGCAACGCGAACACCACCAGCGACAGGGCGATCACCAGGCCGGGCAGGGCGTGCAATAGGTAAGGCAGGCGTTCGGCCCACAGTGCCAGGCGACCCTTGTAGCGCACCACCAGGAGGCTCACCGGCAACGCCAGCAGCACGCAGAGGCCTGCGCCGCCCAGCGACACAGATAGCGAAGTCAGCAGGGCCTTGCTGATCTCGGCCACCGGGAAGGCTGCCGACGACCCGACGCTCAGCCAATAGCCGAGCATCGCCAGCGGAATACCGCTACCGAGAATCGCCAGCCCCAGGCAGAACAGCTGCGCCAACGGCATCCAGCCACGCAGGCGTACCGGCTGCGCGCGGCGTGCCACGCCCTGACCGATGCGCACGTGGCGGGCCTTGCCGCGTACCTTCAGTTCCAGCCACAGCATCAGCAGGCACAGCGCCAACAGCACCGCCGACAGCATGGCGGCATTGGCGTTGCTGAACTCCAGTTCGAACTGCTGGTAGATCGCCGTGGTGAAGGTCTGCAGGCCAAGAATCGACAATGCGCCGAACTCGACCAGCATATGCAGGGCGATCAGCAGCGCGCCGCCGAGCATCGAGGGCCACAGCAGTGGCAGGGTGATCTTGCGGAACACGCCCCAGCGGCTGTAGCCCAGGGTGCGCGCCGACTCTTCAAGCGAAGTGTCGAGGTTGCGCAAGGTCGCTGCCACCGGCAGAAACACCAGCGGGTACTTGGAAAGCGCCATGACCAGGATCGCCCCGCCGAGGCCTTCGAAGTCCGAGCTCAGCGACACCCAGGTGAAGCTGCTGACGAACGACGGCACGGCAAATGGCAGGCACAGCACCACACCCCACAACCGGCGGCCCGGCAGGTTGCTGCGTTCGAGCAACCAGGCCAGGGCCATGCCCACCACCATGCAGGCCAGCGTCACCCCGGCCATCAGCATCAGGGTGTTGCGCATCAACCCCCAGACGAACGGGCGCCAGAGCAGATGCAGGGCTTCACGCCAGCCGGCTTCCCAGGCTTTCATGGCGACGTACAGCAGTGGCAGCAAGCTCATCGCCACCAGGAACAGCACAGGCAGCACCACCCAGATCGAGGGGCGCTTGCGGCGCGGTACGAAACGTACTGGCGCCGGCTGGGACAGGACGGCGGTCATCAGAGCAGGCCGACCTCGCGTTCAAGCTCGATCGCTTCCTCGGCATTGCCCAGGTCGGCTGGCGAGATCTTCGGCGGGCGCAGGTCCTCGAACGGCTTCAGGCCACGGTCGGAGACCATGCCCTTGTGCAGCGGGTATTCGGCGGTGGTCTGGGTGATCACACGCTGGCCTTCTTCGCTGGCCATCCAGTTGAGCAGGGCCTGGGATTCTTTCGGGTGCTTGCTGGCCTTGACCACGGCGGCGCCGGAGATGGTGACCAGGTTGCCGGCATCGCCATCGGCCAGGTAATAGAGCTTGGTGTCCAGCTTGCCGCGCTCACGCTGCAGGGCATACCAGTAGTAGTTGTTCACCAGCACCGCAGCGACTTCACCTTTTTCCACGGCCTTGAGGGCGACCATGTTGTTGGTGTAGGTCTTGCCGAAGGCCTTCAGGCCGGTCAGCCATTCTTCGGTGGCTTCACGCCCGTGCATTTTCAGGATGGCCACCGCCTGCTCCTGGAAGGCGCCGCTGGTCGGTACATAGCCGACGCGTCCTTCCCATTCCGGGTTGGCGAAGTCCATGACCGTGGTCGGCAGGTCTTTCTCGTCGACCTTTTTCGGGTTGAACACCACGATGCGCGTACGGGCGGTGATGCCCATCCAGGTGCCGTTGGCGCCTACGTACTCCTTGGGCACCATGCTCGCGGTGGCGTCATCGATCTTTGCCAGCAGGCCCAGCTCGCCCAGGTTGTTCAGGGGAGGGGATTCTTCGGTGTAGATGATGTCGGCCGGCGAGCGGTCGCCTTCCTCGATGATCTGGCTGGCCAGCTGGTTGCTGCTGCCCTTGCGGATATTGATGTGAATGCCGGTCTTGGTCTCGTAGGCCTTGGCAATGGCTTCGCCGATTTCCTTGTGCTGACCGTTGTACATGGTCAGGCTGACCGGGTCGTCTGCCATGGCGGCCGGAGCGCCGATCACCAGGCTCAGCACTGCAGCGGCCAGGGTGCGCATCAGCGGTTGCGGACGGATCGTCATGCGGGTACTTCCTCGCTTACGGCTACATATTTGGAAACAATGGTAAACGAAATCGTTTCTCAAGTGGCCGGGTGACAAGAAATTCATGGCAGATCGCCAAGCCAGACATTCCGGCAAGCGAGAAGGGGGGATACAAAAATCGCAGGCAAGAAAAAACCCACTAGCAAGCTAGTGGGTTTTTGTATGGTGCCCAGGAGAAGACTCGAACTTCCACGACCTTGCGGTCACTGATACCTGAAACCAGCGCGTCTACCAATTCCGCCACCTGGGCAAAGCTTTGCATCATCTGATGAAGGCGACTATCGTTCGCTTTCACACAGTAGTAACAGATCCTTGGTCATCTGTTACTTGAAAAATCTTGGTGCCCAGGAGAAGACTCGAACTTCCACGACCTTGCGGTCACTGATACCTGAAACCAGCGCGTCTACCAATTCCGCCACCTGGGCACACATTCGAGATTACAAGATGCTTTACAGCGTCGTTCATCTCTACTACAACTTCGGGGTTGTCCGTCGTTGTGGTGCGCACTATACGGACGCTCCCAAGGGCTGTAAAGCCCCCAATCGAAAAAAATTTCAAAAAATTCAACTTGTTGATTCCACAGGCCTATTGCGGCGCGCCGGACATGCCGCTGGGGCTGTCCAAGGCTGACATTTCCGGTTTCAATACGCCTATGCCAGAATTCCTATCTATATACCCCAAGGTGAACCCCTTCTGATGGCCGATTGGCAATCCCTCGATCCCGAGGCCGCTCGCGAAGCGGAAAAATACGACAACCCCATTCCCAGCCGTGAGCTGATCCTGCAGCGCCTTGCCGATCGTGGCGAGCCGGCCGCGCGCGAGGAACTGGCGGCAGAGTTCGGTCTTCACGAAGAAGACCAGATCGAAGCCTTGCGCCGCCGCCTGCGTGCCATGGAGCGCGATGGCCAGCTTATCTATACCCGGCGCGGCACCTATGCCCCGGTAGACAAGCTGGACCTGATCTGCGGCCGTGTCTCCGGCCACCGCGACGGCTTTGGTTTCCTTATCCCCGACGATGGCAGCGACGACCTGTTCCTCAGCCCGTCGCAGATGCGCCTGGTCTTCGACGGCGACCGCGCCCTGGCACGGGTTTCCGGCGTCGACCGTCGTGGTCGCCGCGAAGGCGTGCTGGTCGAAGTCATCTCCCGCGCCCACGAGAGCGTGGTCGGCCGTTACTTCGAAGAAGGCGGCATCGGCTACGTGACTCCGGACAACCCGAAGATCCAGCAGGAAGTGCTGGTGACCGCCGGGCGTAACGGCGGCGCCAAGATCGGCCAGTTCGTCGAAATCAAGATCACCCACTGGCCGACCCCACGGTTCCAGCCGCAAGGCGACGTGGTCGAAGTCATCGGCAACTACATGGCGCCGGGCATGGAAATCGACGTTGCCCTGCGCAGCTACGATATTCCGCACGTCTGGCCCAAGGACGTGATCAAGGAAGCGCGCAAGTTCCGCTCCGAAGTCGAAGAGAAGGACAAGGAAAAGCGCATCGACCTGCGCCACCTGCCGTTCGTCACCATCGATGGCGAGGACGCCCGCGACTTCGACGACGCCGTCTATTGCGAACCGCTGGGCAAGCTGCGCCTGTTCTCCGGTGGCTGGCGCCTGTACGTGGCCATTGCCGACGTCTCCAGCTACGTGCGCCTGGGCTCGGCCCTGGACGTCGAAGCCCAGCAGCGCGGCAACTCGGTGTACTTCCCCGAGCGCGTGGTACCGATGCTGCCCGAGGAACTGTCCAACGGCCTGTGCTCGCTGAACCCGCACGTCGATCGCCTGGCCATGGTCTGTGAAATGACCATGAACAAAGCCGGCCAGATGGTCGACTACCAGTTCTACGAAGGTGTGATCCACTCCCATGCACGGCTGACCTACAACAAGGTCAGCAGCATGCTCGAACACGCCCGCACCCGTGAGGGCAAGGCGCTGCGCGAGGAGTACAAGGAGGTCCTGCCGGACCTGAAGAACCTGTACAACTTGTACAAGGTGCTGGTCGATGCCCGTCACGCCCGTGGCGCCATCGACTTCGAAACCCAGGAAACCCGCATCATCTTCGGTGACGAGCGCAAGATCGCGGAAATCCGCCCGACCGTGCGCAACGATGCCCACAAGCTGATCGAGGAATGCATGCTGGCGGCCAACGTCGCCACCGCCGAATTCCTGCACAAGCACGGTGTGCCAGCGCTGTATCGCGTGCATGACGGCCCGCCGCCGGAGCGCCTGGAAAAACTGCGCGCCTTCCTCGGCGAGCTGGGCCTGACCCTGCACAAGGGCAAGGACCCGTCGCCCAAGGATTACCAGGCCCTGCTGGCGAGCATCGCCGGGCGCCCGGACTTCCACCTGATCCAGACCGTCATGCTGCGCTCGCTGAGCCAGGCGGTGTACAGCACCGACAACAACGGTCACTTCGGCCTGAACTACGAGGCGTACACCCACTTCACCTCGCCGATCCGTCGTTACCCGGACCTGCTGGTGCACCGCGCCATTCGCAGCATCATCCGCTCCAAGGTCGATACCCCGCACGTCAAGCGTGCCGGCGCGATGAGCATCCCCAAGGCGCGCATCTACCCGTACGACGTGAACACGCTCGACCAGCTCGGTGAGCAGTGCTCGATGACCGAGCGCCGGGCCGACGAAGCCACCCGTGACGTGGTCAACTGGCTCAAGTGCGAGTTCATGAAGGACCGCGTGGGCGAGACCTTCCCGGGTGTGATCACCGCAGTGACCGGTTTCGGCCTGTTCGTCGAACTGACCGACATCTACGTCGAAGGCCTGGTGCACGTCAGTGCGCTGCCGGGCGACTACTACCACTTCGATCCGGTGCATCACCGCCTGTCGGGTGAGCGTACCGGGCGCAGCTTCCGCCTGGGCGACACCATCGAGGTCAAGGTCATGCGCGTCGACCTCGACGAGCGCAAGATCGACTTCGAAGTCTCCGAGCAGCAGCTCAGCGCGCCGATTGGCCGCAAGGGCCGCGGTGCCGCGCAAGGGGCCGACAAGCCCGAGCAGCAGCCGGTGGTGGAGGCCAAGGCCACGCCGAAGCCGCGCAGCCGCAAGAGCGAAACCGCCGAAGCGTACTTCCCGAAAGACGCTGTGCAGCGCAACGCCGAAGTGCGCAAGAGCCGCGAAATGAAGAAGGCGCTGATGAGCGAGGCGCGCACCGGCGGCCATGCCAGCAGCAAGTCGGACAAGGGCGGCAAGCCGTCCGGCAAGCCGACCAAGCACCGTAAAGGCCCGCCGAAGTCCGGCGCGCCACGCAAGAGCAAGAACAAGTCATGAGTCAGCTGGAAAAGATCTACGGCGTGCACGCCGTGCAGGCGCTGTTGCAGCACCATCCGAAGCGGGTCAAGCAGATCTGGCTGTCGGAAGGGCGCAGCGAGCCGCGCATCCAGGCGTTGCTGGCACTGGCCGCGGAAAACCGCGTGGCGGTCGGCCAGGCCGAGCGCCGTGAGCTGGATGCCTGGGTCGAAGGCGTGCACCAGGGCGTGGTTGCCGAGGTGAGCCCGAGCCAGGTGTGGGGCGAGTTGATGCTCGAGGAATTGCTCGAGCGCACCGAAACCCCGCCGCTGATCCTGGTGCTGGACGGTGTCACCGACCCGCACAACCTCGGCGCCTGCCTGCGCACCGCCGATGCGGCGGGTGCCACGGCGGTGGTGGTGCCCAAGGACAAGTCGGCGACCCTGACGCCGGTGGTGCGCAAGGTGGCCTGTGGTGCTGCCGAAGTGATCCCGCTGGTGGCCGTGACCAACCTGGCGCGCACGCTGGAGAAACTGCAGCAGCGTGGCCTGTGGGTGGTCGGCACTGCCGGCGAGGCCGAGCAGGAGATCTACCAGCAGGACCTGACCGGGCCGCTGGTGATGATCATGGGCGCAGAAGGCAAGGGCATGCGCCGGCTCACCCGTGAGCACTGCGATTTCCTGGTGAAGTTGCCGATGGGTGGTAGCGTCAGCAGCCTGAACGTTTCGGTGGCGACTGGCGTGTGCCTGTTCGAGGCCGTGCGGCAACGCCAGACCAAGCGCTGATCCGTTGACCCTATCGCCGGCTCCCACAGGTTCACCACAGGTATCCAGACTTGTGGGGGCCTTTGTGGAAGCCGGCTTGCCGGCGATAGGGCCGGTACAGTCATAAAGTGTTTCCGGCTGTTCAAATAATCGCCAATCACCTTGCTTGTGTGTCGCGCCTTCTCTACAATTGCGCCCCTTGCCGAGCTGGCAGGTGCGCATGTGCCTCCCCTCCATGGCAAGACACACAGTGTCATTCACTCCTTGTCTGACTAGATATCCTGGCAGACTACTAACCCGTAAGGAGCATTCATGCGTCATTACGAAATCATCTTCCTGGTTCACCCGGACCAGAGCGAGCAAGTCGGCGGCATGGTTGAGCGTTACACCAAGCTGATCGAAGAAGATGGCGGCAAGATCCACCGCCTGGAAGACTGGGGCCGTCGTCAACTGGCCTACGCAATCAACAATGTTCACAAGGCTCACTACGTGATGCTGAACGTTGAGTGCACCGGCAAGGCCCTGGCCGAGCTGGAAGACAACTTCCGCTACAACGATGCCGTTATCCGTAACCTGGTCATCCGTCGCGACGAAGCCGTTACCGGCCAGTCCGAGATGCTGAAGGCTGAAGAAAACCGCAGCGAGCGCCGTGAGCGTCGTGAGCGTCCTGAGCATGCTGACTCCGCCGAAGGCGACGACAGCAATGACAGCGACTCCAGCGATAACGCTGACGAGTAATCCACGGACCTTTAGAGGAGCCTATTAAATGGCACGTTTCTTCCGTCGTCGTAAATTCTGCCGCTTCACTGCTGAAGACGTGAAAGAGATCGACTTCAAAGATCTCAACACCCTGAAAGCTTACGTATCCGAAACCGGCAAGATCGTTCCAAGCCGTATCACCGGTACCAAAGCTCGTTATCAGCGTCAGCTGGCTACCGCTATCAAGCGCGCCCGCTTCCTGGCCCTGCTGCCCTACACCGACAGCCACGGCCGCTGAGACCGGGTCGTCGACAAGCAGTAAGGGATAAGCATGCGAGCGTTAGCAAGTTTCATCATGCGCGGTCGTGTGCAGGCCACCCTGGTGGTGGTCATTAGCGCGGTACTGCCGCTGCTGTTCTGGTTGAGTGCCGCTGCCGGCAGCCTTGTGCTGCTGCGGCGTGGGTTCAAGGATGCTTCAACGGTCATCGCCGGCGGCCTGCTGGCCGGGCTGGCCGTGTGGTTCATGGGCGATCCCGTCACCTTCTTGGTGATCGCGGGTGCCCTGGGTCTGGCCGCCATGTTGCGTGCCGAGCATCCCTGGAGCCGAGTGCTGGTGGTCAGTGCCGTGTTCGCCGTGGTTTTCAGCCACGTGCTCGACCTGGCGCTGGCGCAGACCTTCGATGTACTGGCCAAGGCGTTTGCCGATGCCATGCCGAAGATCGAAGGCCAACCGATGCTCTCCGGTGAGCTGATCCGCCCTGTGCTGGTCGCTTCCACAGCCGTGACGGTGCAATTGTTCAGTGTGCTGGCCCTGGTGCTGGCGCGCTATTGGCAGGCAGCGTTGTACAACCCTGGAGGCTTCGGTCGCGAATTTCGCGCCCTGAGGCTGCCGAAACAGACCATGGCGGTCTTGGTGACAGTGATGGTGGTGGCTCCGTTCATCGGGCCGCAATTCATCATCCTGGCATCGGCATCGAGCCTGGTACTGGTCCTGGCCGGCATCGCCTTGATGCACGGGCTGGTGGCACAGGGGCGACTGGCCGGGTTCTGGCTGGTGGGCATGTACGTGACGTTGCCGCTGATCATGCAGCTGATTTATCCGTTGCTGATGGTCCTGGCCATTGTCGACAGCCTGATTGATTTTCGCGGTCGCAAGTCCCCCCCGGGGAAAGACTCCGCGAACGGTGAAGGTTAAAAGTTAAGAGGTTTTACCAAATGGAACTGATCCTGCTGGAAAAAGTCGCTAACCTGGGCAACCTGGGCGACAAAGTTAAGGTTAAGGCTGGTTACGGCCGTAACTTCCTGCTGCCATTCGGCAAGGCCACCGTTGCCAACGCCGCCAACCTGGCTGCGTTCGAAGAGCGTCGCGCCGAGCTGGAAAAAGCAGCTGCTGACCGTAAAGCTTCGGCTGAAAGCCGCGCTGCCCAACTGGCCGAGCTGGAAGTGACCATCACTGCCACCGCTGGCGACGAAGGCAAGCTGTTCGGTTCGATCGGCACCCACGACATCGCTGACGCCCTGACCGCCTCCGGCGTTGAAGTGGCCAAGGCTGAAGTTCGTCTGCCGAACGGCACCATCCGTCAAGTTGGCGAATACGACGTAGCCGTGCACCTGCACAGCGACGTTGAAGCCACTGTACGTGTGGTCGTCGTAGCTGCCTAAGCTGCGCTGACTGGGTAGCCCCTGGCGGGCTAGCCGGTTAACATCGGGCACGGTCCTGTTTTCGACAGGCCGTGCCCTTTGTCTTTTTCATCCTCCAGAATTCCTTCGTGGCCATGAACGAGATTACCAACCCCGAACAGCTCGACCTGCAGACCGCAGCCCTCAAGGTGCCGCCGCATTCCATCGAGGCCGAACAAGCCGTGCTCGGTGGCCTGATGCTGGACAACAGCGCCTGGGAGCGGGTGCTGGACCAGGTGTCGGATGGTGACTTCTACCGGCATGACCACCGCCTGATCTTCCGCGCCGTGCACAAGTTGGCCGACGCCAACCAGCCATTCGACGTGGTGACCCTGCACGAGCAGCTGGACAAGGAAGGCCTGTCGACCCAGGTCGGCGGCCTGGCCTACCTGGCGGAACTGGCCAAGAACACGCCGTCGGTGGCCAACATCAAGGCCTATGCCGCGATCATTCGCGAGCGTGCGACCCTGCGCCAGCTGATCAGCATCAGTACCGATATCGCCGACAACGCGTTCAACCCGCAAGGGCGCGACGCTGCAGAAATCCTCGACGATGCCGAGCGGCAGATCTTCCAGATCGCCGAGGCGCGGCCCAAGACCGGTGGCCCGGTGGGGGTCAACGAGCTGTTGACCATGGCCATCGACCGCATCGACACGCTGTTCAACTCAGACAGCGACATTACCGGTATTTCCACCGGTTACACCGACCTGGACGAAAAGACCAGTGGCCTGCAGGCCGCCGACCTGATCATCGTCGCCGGCCGTCCGTCGATGGGCAAGACCACCTTTGCCATGAACCTGGTGGAAAACGCGGTGCTGCGTAGTGAAAAGGCGGTACTGGTGTTCTCCCTCGAGATGCCAGGTGAATCGCTGATCATGCGTATGCTCTCGTCGCTGGGCCGTATCGACCAGACCAAGGTGCGTTCCGGCCAGCTGGACGATGACGATTGGCCGCGGTTGACCTCGGCGGTGAACCTGCTCAACGACCGCAAGCTGTTCATCGACGATACCGCCGGCATCAGCCCCTCGGAAATGCGCGCGCGCACCCGCCGCCTGGCCCGTGAACACGGGGAAATCGGCATGATCATGGTCGACTACCTGCAGTTGATGCAGATCCCGGGCTCGGCCGGTGACAACCGGACCAACGAGATCTCCGAGATCTCCCGCTCGCTCAAGGCCCTGGCCAAGGAGTTCAACTGCCCGGTGATCGCCCTGTCGCAGCTGAACCGCTCCCTGGAACAAAGGCCGAACAAGCGCCCGGTGAACTCCGACTTGCGTGAATCCGGTGCGATCGAGCAGGACGCCGACGTGATCATGTTCGTATACCGGGACGAGGTGTACCACCCGGAGACCGAGCACAAGGGCGTGGCCGAAATCATCATCGGCAAGCAGCGTAACGGCCCCATCGGCTTCGTCCGTCTGGCGTTCATCGGCAAGTACACCCGCTTCGAGAACCTCGCGCCGGGCATGTACAACTTCGACGACGACGAATAAGCCATTGGCCTCATCGCCGGCAAGCCGGCGCCCACAAAGGGCTCTAGTGATCCTGTGGGAGCCGGCTTGCCGGCGATAGGGTCGGTAAAGGCATCCCATGAATCCGACAACCACCGTCGGACTTGGTCAATTTTTGTGCTATATTCCGCGCCCGCGATTTCCCTGCACAACAGAACCGGTCACTGACATGCAAGCAGCCAAACCTCTCTACGACTATCCCAAGTACTGGGCCGAATGCTTCGGACCAGCACCTTTCCTGCCGATGAGCAGGCAGGAAATGGATCTGCTCGGCTGGGATTCCTGCGACATCATCATCGTGACCGGTGACGCCTACGTCGACCATCCGTCGTTCGGCATGGCCATCATCGGCCGCCTGCTGGAAGCCCAGGGCTTTCGCGTAGGCATCATCGCCCAGCCGAACTGGCAGTCGAAGGACGACTTCATGAAGCTCGGCGAGCCGAACCTGTTCTTCGGCGTCGCGGCCGGCAACATGGACTCGATGATCAACCGCTACACCGCGGACAAGAAGATGCGCTCCGACGACGCCTACACGCCGGGCGGCATGGCCGGCAGCCGTCCGGACCGCGCCAGCCTGGTGTACAGCCAGCGCTGCAAGGAAGCCTACAAGCATGTCCCGATCGTCCTCGGTGGCATCGAGGCGTCGCTGCGCCGCATCGCCCACTACGACTACTGGCAGGACAAGGTTCGCCACTCGATCCTGATCGACGCCAGCGCCGACATCCTGCTGTTCGGCAACGCCGAGCGTGCAGTGGTCGAAGTCGCCCAGCGCCTGTCCAACGGCGAGCAGATCGAAACCATCACCGACGTGCGCGGCACGGCCTTCGTGCGCCGTGACACGCCGCAGGGCTGGTACGAGATCGACTCCACCCGCATCGACCGCCCGGGCCGTGTCGACAAGATCATCAACCCGTACGTGAATACCCAGGACACCCAGGCTTGCGCCATCGAGCAGGCCAAGGGTGACCAGGAGGATTCGAACGAGGCCAAGGTCGTGCAGATCCTCGATAGCCCGGCCGTGACCCGCGAAAAATCGGTGATCCGCCTGCCGTCGTTCGAGAAGGTGCGCAACGACCCGGTGCTCTACGCCCACGCCAACCGCGTGCTGCACCTGGAAACCAACCCGGGCAACGCCCGCGCCCTGGTGCAGAAGCACGGCGAAGTGGATGTGTGGTTCAACCCGCCACCCATTCCCATGAGCACCGAGGAAATGGACTACGTGTTCGGCATGCCCTACGCCCGTGTGCCGCACCCGGCCTACGGCAAGGAGCGCATCCCGGCCTACGAGATGATCCGCTTCTCGGTCAACATCATGCGTGGCTGCTTTGGCGGTTGCACCTTCTGCTCGATCACCGAGCACGAAGGCCGCATCATCCAGAACCGCTCGCACGAGTCGATCTTGCACGAGATCGAAGAGATGCGTGACAAGGTGCCGGGCTTTACCGGTGTGGTCTCCGACCTCGGCGGCCCGACCGCCAACATGTACCGCATCGCCTGCAAGAGCCCCGAGATCGAAAAGCACTGCCGCAAGCCGTCGTGCGTGTTCCCGGGCATCTGCGAGAACCTCAACACCGACCACAGCTCGCTGATCGAGCTGTACCGCAAGGCCCGTGCCTTGCCGGGTGTGAAGAAGATCCTGATCGCCTCGGGCCTGCGCTACGACCTGGCGGTGGAATCGCCGGAGTACGTCAAGGAGCTGGTGACCCACCATGTCGGCGGCTACCTGAAGATCGCCCCGGAGCACACCGAGCGTGGCCCGCTGGACAAGATGATGAAACCGGGCATCGGCAGCTATGACCGCTTCAAGCGCATGTTCGAGAAGTTCTCGAAAGAGGCGGGCAAGGAGCAGTACCTGATCCCGTACTTCATCGCCGCGCACCCCGGCACCACCGACGAAGACATGATGAACCTGGCCCTGTGGCTCAAGGGCAACGGCTTCCGCGCCGACCAGGTGCAGGCGTTCTACCCATCGCCCATGGCTTCGGCCACGGCCATGTACCACTCGGGCAAGAACCCGCTGCGCAAGGTCACCTACAAGAGCGAAGGCGTGGAGATCGTCAAGAGCGAGGAGCAGCGCCGCTTGCACAAGGCGTTCCTGCGCTACCACGATCCGAAGGGTTGGCCGATGCTGCGCGAAGCCCTGCAGCGCATGGGTCGCGCCGATCTGATCGGCCCGGGCAAGCACCAGCTGATTCCGCTGCACCAGCCGCAGACCGACACGTACCAGAGTGCGCGACGCAAGAACTCGACGCCGGCGGGCAGCCACAAGGTGGCCAAGGAGCAGAAGGTGCTGACCCAGCACACTGGCCTGCCACCGCGTGGCAGCGATGGCAGCAAGCCGTGGGACAAGCGCGAGAAGGCCAAGGCCGAAGCGTTCGCCCGCAATCAGCAGGCGGCCAAGGAGCGCAAGGAAGCGGCCAAGGGTGGCGGCAAGGGCAAGAAACCGCGCCAGCCGGTCATTCCGCGCTGATTTCAGGGGGCCGCTTTGCGGCCCAATCGCTGGCAAGCCAGCTCCCACAGGGATTGCACAAGACCTGAGGCTTGCGCGGTACCTGTAGGAGCTGGCTTGCCGGCGATGGACCGCAAAGCGGTCCCAGGATTTCAGCCCTCAATCAGGCTTCTTGTCGACCCACTTGGGCAACACCGGCGAGACAAACGTTTCCATCCCGTCCAGCAGCGCATCCGCCTGCTGCTCCAGCAACAGCATCGCCCGATGCTGCGGCCGCACGAAACCTTCTTCGACGATATGGTCGAGGAACCCGCCAAGCTTTTCATAGAACCCGTTCACATCCAGCAGCCCCAGCGGCTTGGCGTGATAGCCCAGTTGCCCCCAGGTCCACACCTCGAACAGCTCCTCGAGCGTACCCAGCCCACCCGGCAGGGCGATGAAGGCGTCGCTCAGCTCGGCCATGCGTGCCTTGCGCGCGTGCATGCCGTCGACCACTTCCAGGCGGGTCAGCCCCTTGTGGCCGATCTCGGCGTTCATCAGGCTCTCGGGGATGATCCCGATCACTTCGCCACCGGCTGCCATGGCCGCGTCGGCCACGGTGCCCATCAGGCCGACGGCACCGCCGCCGTAGACCAGGGTCAGCCCACGGCGGGCGATGGCCTGGCCAAGGGCAACGGCCGCTTCACGATAGGCAGGGTTGGCACCGATGCTGGCGCCACAGAACACGCAAACGGAACGTACAGCCATTGTTCATCTCCAGTCACTTGATGTGACAGGGTACGGCGCAGGCCTACAGCTTCCAAGGCTGCTTTCACTCCGGACGGGAAAATTCGCAGGTCGCGCCAGCGGCGCCCTGGGCGTAGGCGGCGAGCAAGCTGTTCATGAAATTGGAAAGGAACATGGGCATTACTCCGAAATGAGAGGTTGTCCCATCGTCCCGGAAAAGGGCATGATGTGCTCTTAGATTGGTTGTATACAATCCATCAAACAATTCTACTGGCTGAACGCTTGACATCCCCTTGATGCATGTCAGCAAGGGGCGCAACGCATTCGGGCAGTCTCGCAATTGATAAAACCCTGCCAAGGAGATTCATGATGTTTGCGAAAGCTGTAGCGGTATCCCTGCTGACCCTCGCCAGCGCCTCTGTCTTCGCAGCTGAATGCTCGGTGACTGTCGACTCGACGGACCAGATGTCCTTCAACACCAAGGAAATCGTCATCGACAAGAGCTGCAAGCAATTCACCGTGAACCTGGAGCATTCGGGCAACCTGCCGAAGAATGTCATGGGCCATAACATCGTCATCAGCAAGGCAGCTGACATGCAGCCGATCGCTACCGATGGCCTGGCCGCCGGGATCGACAAGAATTACCTGAAAGACGGTGATGAGCGCATCATCGCTCACACCAAGATCATTGGCGCTGGCGAAAAAGACTCGGTGACATTTGATGTGGCCAAGCTGGTTGCGGGTACCGACTATGGCTTCTTCTGCTCGTTCCCGGGCCACATTTCGATGATGAAGGGCACTGTCGTCGTCAAGTGATGGGCTGATGCAGGGGAGGGCTTCGCCCTCCAATCGCGGGCAAGCCCGCTCCTACAGGAGCGGGCTTGCCCGCGTTGCTTTTCACGGTGCGAACGGCAATTCGCGCTTGTGCTGGGTCTTGCGGTAGGTAGCGACGATGATGTCGTACGCCTCCTGTTCCACCGGCTGCCCATGCAGGAACGCATCGATCTGCTGGTAGGTCACCCCATGTGAGGCCTCGTCCGGCTTGCCCGGCGCCAGGTCTTCGAGGTCTGCGGTCGGCACCTTCTCCACCAATGCTTCCGGCGCGCCGAAGCTGCGCGCAATCGCCCGCACCTGGTTCTTCACCAGGCCGCTCAAGGGCGCCAGGTCGCAAGCCCCGTCACCGAACTTGGTAAAGAAGCCCATCACCGCCTCGGCGGCGTGGTCGGTACCGATCACCAGGCCTGCGCGAGCACCGGCGATGGTGTACTGCGCCACCATGCGTGTGCGCGCCTTGACGTTGCCGACGACGAAATCCACCAGGGTCGGCGAGCCGTTCTTCAACTCCACCACCTCTGCAGCCAGCGCCCGCACCGCCGGGGCGATGTCGACCGTGTGCACTTCATCGGCCTTGATCACTTCCAGGCAAGCCTGGGCGTCGTGTTCGTCGTGCTGCACCTGATAAGGCAGGCGCACGGCGATGAAGGTATAGGCCTTGTCGCCCGTTTCGGCGCGTAGCTCGTTGATGGCGCGCTGGGCGAGCAGGGCGGCGGTCAGCGAGTCGACGCCACCGCTGATCCCCAGCACCAAGGTCTTGAGGCGGGCGTTGGCCAGGCAGTCCTTGATGAACGCCACGCGCCGGGCGACTTCGGCCTCGAGCGCGGCAGCACCTGTGAACGGCGGCTGCACCTTGAGCGCCTGGGCAATCTCTTGCTGAACGGCTTGCATGGGTTACTCCTTGCTGGGGACTTTGAATACGTGGCGCATGTAGGCGACGAAATTGGCGTCGCGGCACTGGGTCTTGGCAGCTTCGTCAGAAATCTTCGCCACCGGAGAGCCATTGCAGTCGGTCATTTTAAGCACGATGCTCATCGGCGCCACACCCGGGATGTCGCAGGTCAGGTTGGTGCCGATGCCGAAACTGACATTGATGCGCCCGCGCAGGGCGCGGAAGATTTCCAGTGAGCGGGTCAGGTTCAGGCCATCGGAGAACACCAGGGTCTTGGTCATCGGATCGATACCCAGCCTCTGGTAGTGGGCGATGGCCTTCTCCGCCCAGGCCACCGGTTCGCCCGAATCGTGACGCAGGCCGTCGAACAGCTTGGCGAAGTACAAGTCGAAATCGCGCAGAAAGGCATCCATGGTGATGCAGTCGGTCAGGGCGATGCCGAGCAGGCCTCGGTACTCGCGTACCCAGCAGTCGAGAGCGGCGATCTGGCTGTCTATCAGTCGAGGGCCGAGCTGCTGGTGGGCCATGAACCACTCGTGGGCCATGGTGCCCAGCGGCTTGATATCCAGTTTCCATGCCAGGTGGACATTGCTGGAGCCGACGAAGCGGGCCGGGAAGTCATCGCGCAGCACGCGCACCACATCTTCCTGGACGCGGCTGGAGAAACGCCGGCGAGTGCCGAAGTCGGCCACTTGCAGTTCGGCCAGTTCGTCGTCGCTGGCGTGGGCGCACAGCCAGTCGAACTTGCGGTACAGCTGTTCGCGAGCCTCGCTCAGGCGCATGCGCGGGTGCAGCTGGCGGTTGCGGACTTCGCTGATGATGGCCAGCAGCGGCACTTCAAAGAGAATCACGTGCAACCACGGGCCTTTCAGGCGCAGGCACAGCTGGTCGTTTTCGATGCCCAGGTGCACATAGCGCAAGTTGAAGCGGAACAGGCGCAGAAAGCGCAGGAAGTCAGGCTTGAGGAAGCTGATGCGTTCGAGGAAGGCCAACTGGCCATCATCCAGGGTGAGTTCGCTGAGCTGTTCGAGCTGGTGGCGGATCTCGCCAAGGTAGGGGCGCAGGTCCTCACCATTGCGGCAGCGGAATTCCCATTCCACATCGGCATCCGGGTAGTTGTGCAGCACGCCCTGCATCATGGTGAGCTTGTAGAAGTCGGTGTCGAGCAGGCTGTGCACGATGCGCTCGGCGAATGCGCTCTCGCTCATCGATGGGGCTCCAGAAGCAGTGAATGGCGGCCATTGTGCCAGTCTTTTCGGATTTGTTGTGTCGGACCGGCCTCATCGCCGGCAAAGCCAAAACAGGTGTTTTTCCGTGCACGAGCTAGCCTTCAAACGGTGCCGCCTGTAGCAGTCGCGCACCAGCGGTGTGCACTTCGGTGACGGTGTGCTGTTACAGGGTGGTTGCACGTAAACACTTGCAAGGGTTGCAATGATGGCACTTGCTGGTTGCTCCTTGTCTGTACGAGTGGTGGCGCCTGCCGCAAGGCAGACGGTTGCACGCTCAATAAAGAAAAGGCCGCCGGTCGCCTGCTTGCCCTTTGCCCAGTGTGTTTTCCCGGAAGACAAAACCGATGGCACGGCCCTTGCTCGGAGCACAGGGCTGAGAAGTTGTAGTGCCAACCAAAAAAAACTCTAGGAGCACCACCTCATGTCGCAGACGTTTTACAAGAAAGGTTTCCTGGCACTTGCCGTGGCTACGGCACTGGGTGTTTCTTCGTTTGTTCAGGCCGACGTCAAGATCGGTGTAGCGGGCCCCATGACCGGGGCTAACGCAGCGTTTGGCGAGCAGTACATGAAAGGTGCCCAGGCGGCGGCCGACAAGGTCAACGCGGCTGGCGGCGTGAACGGCGAAAAGATCGTCCTGGTAAAAGGTGACGACGCCTGCGAACCGAAACAGGCTGTGGCCGTGGCCAACCGCCTGGTCGATCAGGACAAGGTGATCGGTGTGGTCGGCCACTTCTGTTCTTCCAATACCATCCCGGCCTCCGAGGTGTACGACGAAGCCGGCGTGATCGCCATCACTCCCGGCTCCACCAACCCGCAGGTCACCGAGCGCGGGCTGAGCGCGATGTTCCGCATGTGCGGTCGTGACGACCAGCAGGGCATCGTCGCCGGCGACTACATCGTCGACGTGCTCAAGGGCAAGAAGGTCGCGGTGCTGCACGACAAGGACACCTACGGCCAGGGCCTGGCCGATGCGACCAAGGCGCAGCTGGAAAAACGTGGCGTCAAGCCGGTGCTGTATGAAGGCCTGACCCGTGGCGAGAAAGACTTCAGCGCCGTGGTCACCAAGATCCGCGCTGCCGGCGCCGACGTCGTCTACTTCGGCGGCCTGCACCCGGAAGCCGGCCCGTTGGTGCGCCAACTTCGCGAGCAGGGCCTGAAGGACGTCAAGTTCATGTCCGATGACGGCATCGTCACCGACGAACTGGTGGCCACCGCTGGCGGCGCACAGTACGTCGATGGCGTGTACATGACCTTCGGCGCCGACCCGCGCCTGCTGCCGGACAGCAAGGCAGTGGTGGAGGAATTCCGCAAGGCCGGTACCGAGCCTGAAGGCTACACCTTGTACGCCTACGCCTCTGTCCAGGCACTGGCCGCCGCGTTCAACGGCGCCAAGTCGAACAAGGGCGAAGACGCTGCCAAATGGCTCAAGGCCAACCCGGTGCAGACCGTCATGGGCGAGAAGAAGTGGGACAGCAAGGGCGACCTGACTGTCTCCGACTACGTGGTCTACCAGTGGGACAAGGACGGCAAGTACCACCAGCTGGAAAAACAAAAATAACAACGGCGACCGGCCTGGGTGCATGACGCCTGGGCCGCAGCCCCGCGGTACCTGTCTTTATCCGTAGATCTGCACAGTTCTGCGCTGCGAGGGCCGCTGCATCGGCGGCCCGCCGTGGTCGGCGCTCGTGCAATCTCAATCAGGTGAGATTGCGTTATGGATGGTATTTTCCTGCAGCAACTGGTCAACGGCCTGACCCTCGGGTCGGTCTATGGCCTGATCGCCATCGGCTACACAATGGTCTATGGCATCATCGGCATGATCAACTTCGCGCACGGCGAGGTGTATATGATTTCCGCGTACCTCGCGGCAATCAGTCTGGCATTGCTGGCCTATTTCGGCGTCGAATCGTTCCCGCTACTGATGCTGGGTACGCTGTTGTTCACCGTCGTCGTCACCGGCGTCTATGGCTTCACCATCGAGCGCATCGCCTACAAACCCCTGCGCAACTCCACCCGCCTGGCACCGCTGATCAGTGCCATCGGCATCTCACTGATCCTGCAGAACTACGCGCAGATCAGCCAGGGCGCCCGCCAGCAAGGCGTGCCGACCCTGCTCGAAGGTGCCTGGCGCGTCGACGTGGGCACGGGCTTCGTGCAACTGACCTACACCAAGATCTTCATCCTGGTCGCCGCGTTCGTCGGCATGGCCTTGCTCACCTACGTGATCAAGTACACCAAGCTCGGCCGCATGTGCCGCGCCACTCAGCAAGACCGCAAGATGGCTTCGATCCTCGGCATCAACACCGACCGGGTGATCTCCTACGTGTTTGTCATCGGTGCGGTGATGGCTGCGCTGGCGGGCGTGCTGATCACCATGAACTACGGCACCTTCGACTTCTATGCCGGTTTCATCATCGGCATCAAGGCATTCACCGCTGCGGTACTCGGCGGCATCGGCTCGTTGCCTGGCGCCATGCTCGGCGGGATCATTCTGGGCATCTCCGAGTCGCTGTTCTCCGGCCTGATCAACTCCGACTACAAGGACGTATTCAGCTTCTCGCTGCTGGTGATGATCCTTATCTTCCGCCCACAAGGCCTGTTGGGTCGCCCGCTCGTGGCTAAGGTGTGAACATGTCCGTTCTCAAGACTGCCCCTGTTTCCGAAACCCGCGGTTTCGATCTCAAACGCAGCCTGCTGGAGACCATCGTCGCCGGCTTGCTGGCGCTCATCGTCTTTGGCCCGGTGGTCGGCGTGGTGCTCGATGGCTACACCTTCAATGCCGAGCCGCGTCGCGTCGCCTGGCTGGTCGGCGGGGTGATGGTCGGGCGCTTCCTGCTCAGCCTGTTCCTGCAGACCGCCCCAGGCCAGCGCATGCTCCAGGGCTTCGACAATGGTGGCTCGGGCGTGCACGTAAACGCCCCTGACTACAAGTCGCGGCTGCGCTACATCATCCCGGCGCTGATCGTGATCGCCATCATCTTCCCGATCTTTGCCAACAAGTACCTGCTGACCGTGGTCATCCTCGGCCTGATCTACGTACTGCTGGGCCTTGGCCTGAACATCGTGGTCGGCCTGGCGGGCCTGCTCGACCTGGGTTACGTGGCGTTCTACGCCATCGGCGCCTACGGCCTGGCGCTGGGTTACCAGTACCTCGGCCTGGGCTTCTGGAGCGTGCTGCCGCTGGCGGCCATCGCCGCAGCCCTGGCCGGATGCATACTCGGCTTCCCGGTTTTGCGCATGCACGGTGACTACCTGGCGATCGTGACCCTGGGCTTTGGCGAGATCATCCGCCTGGTGCTGAACAACTGGCTGTCGTTCACCGGTGGCCCGAACGGCATGCCGGCACCATCGCCGACCCTCTTCGGCCTGGAGTTCGGCCGCCGGGCCAAGGACGGCGGCACGCCGATCCACGAGTTTCTCGGTATCGACTACAACGCCAACCTGAAGTTCGTGTTCATCTATGCGGTGCTGTTCGCCGTGGTGCTGGGGGTGCTGTACGTCAAGCACCGGCTGACCCGCATGCCGGTCGGTCGCGCGTGGGAAGCCCTGCGCGAGGACGAGATCGCCTGCCGTTCGATGGGCCTGAACCACGTGCTGGTCAAGCTCTCGGCATTCACCCTGGGCGCCTCCACCGCAGGCCTTGCCGGGGTGTTCTTCGCCACCTACCAGGGCTTCGTCAACCCGTCCTCGTTCACCTTCTTCGAGTCGGCGCTGATCCTGGCCATCGTCGTGCTGGGCGGCATGGGCTCGACGGTTGGCGTGGTGATCGCGGCCTTCGTGCTGACCGTGGCGCCGGAACTGCTGCGCAGCTTCTCCGAGTACCGGGTGCTGCTGTTCGGCGTGCTGATGGTGCTGATGATGATCTGGCGACCGCGTGGGCTGATCCGCATCAGCCGTACCGGTGTGACCCCGCGTAAAGGAGTGGCGCCATGAGCGACGAAATCATTCTCTCGGTCGACAACCTGATGATGCAGTTCGGTGGCATCAAGGCGCTCAGCGATGTCAGCCTCAAGGTCAAGCGCAACCAGATCTTCGCCCTGATCGGGCCCAACGGCGCCGGCAAGACCACCGTGTTCAACTGCCTGACCGGCTTCTACAAGGCCAGTGGCGGGCGCATCGAGCTGAACGTGCGTGGCAGTCATACCAACGTCATCCAGCTGCTGGGCGAGCGCTTCCAGGCGACCGACTTCGTGTCGCCGGCGAAGTTTGCCAACCGCTTGTACTACAAGATGTTCGGCGGTACCCACCTGGTCAACCGTGCAGGCCTCGCCCGGACCTTCCAGAACATTCGCCTGTTCAAGGAAATGTCGGTGGTAGAGAACCTGCTGGTCGCCCAGCACATGTGGGTCAACCGCAACCTGCTGGCCGGCGTGCTCAATACCAAGGCCTACCGCAAGGCCGAGAGCGATGCCCTGGACCACGCCTTCTACTGGCTGGAGGTGGTCGACCTGGTCGACTGCGCCAACCGCCTGGCCGGCGAGTTGTCGTACGGCCAGCAGCGTCGCCTGGAAATCGCCCGGGCCATGTGCACGCGGCCGAAGATCATCTGCCTGGACGAACCGGCCGCCGGCCTCAATCCGCAGGAGACCGAGGCGCTCAGCCGCATGATCCGTGTGCTGCGTGACGAGCACGACATCACCGTGGTGCTCATCGAACACGACATGGGCATGGTCATGAGCATCTCCGACCATATCGTCGTGCTCGACCATGGCAACGTGATCGCCGAAGGCGCGCCACAGGATATCCGCCACAACCCGACGGTGATCGCCGCCTACCTGGGTGCCGACGAAGAGGAGCTGGTATGAGTGCACCCATTCTTGAACTGAAGGAACTGGACGTGTTCTACGGGCCGATCCAGGCCCTGAAGAAAGTCTCGATGCACATCAATGAAGGCGAGACGGTCAGCCTGATCGGCGCCAACGGTGCCGGCAAGTCAACCTTGCTGATGTCGATCTTCGGCCAGCCGCGTGCGGCGTCCGGGCACATCGTCTACCGCGGCACCGACATCACCCGCAAGTCGTCGCACTACATCGCCTCCAACGGCATCGCCCAGTCCCCGGAAGGGCGCCGTGTGTTCCCCGACATGACGGTCGAGGAAAACCTGATGATGGGCACCATCCCCATCGGCGACAAGCATGCCAGTGAAGACATGCAGCGCATGTTCGAGCTGTTTCCGCGCTTGAAGGAGCGGCGTAACCAGCGGGCGATGACCATGTCCGGTGGCGAGCAGCAGATGCTCGCCATTGCCCGGGCGTTGATGAGCAGGCCCAAGCTGTTGCTGCTCGATGAGCCATCGCTGGGGCTGGCGCCGATTGTCGTCAAGCAGATCTTCGCGACCTTGCGTGAGCTGGCCAGGACCGGGATGACCATCTTCCTGGTGGAGCAGAACGCCAACCATGCACTGAAGTTGTCTGACCGGGCGTATGTGATGGTCAACGGCCAGATCCGCATGACCGGCACCGGGCAGGAACTGTTGGTGAACGAAGAGGTGCGTAACGCCTACCTGGGCGGGCACTGAAGGCAGTTTGGGGGCTGCTGCGCAGCCCAATCGCCGGCAAGCCGGCTCCCACAAAGGGCAGGGGTGAACCTGTGAGAGCCGGCTTGCCGGCGATTGGGGCGCGCAGCGGTCCCGTGGCACATGTGGACAACTTGTCGCATATCTTTCTCGAAGCGCACTACAAACCCTTCGCAAGCCCTTGTTTACACAGGCGGTATGTTTTCCACGGATAATGTGGAACCGCCTGTGGAAAACATGGTGGCACCTCGCTCAAGCCCTTTGAATACAAGGCCTGTACGGGGCTGATCATATTTTGATCAGCAAGCCGTTGTGGATGATTTCACACGCTTTTTTCCACAGACCTGATTCGTGTTAATTTCAGCTCCGCTCTGTGGATAACTCTGTGAAAAACCCTTGGACAGACCGCTGCAAGCAGCATGCTTGAAAGCGTTGCGCCATCACCGAATAGCTCGCAGCTGACCGCAGTTCGCTGAAAGGGTTCCGCTGGTAGGGCAAGTTGCCCCCAATCCGTGGGGAAAGGCTTGTGGATAACATGCGTATAGCTGGCGCCAGCCGCTCTGTAGCAAGGCTTTCGCGACTATGTACAAAAAGTGACCAGCTGCTTTCACACCTTGCTGCCAGGGCCAAGCAGAGGCATGCTGCAAGGCCTGCCGAAGACTATCCACAGCGAGGAACAGAGCATGACGTCCACCGTATTCATCACTGGCGCGACTTCCGGTTTTGGCGAGGCCACCGCCCGCCGTTTCGCCGACGCCGGCTGGAAGCTGGTACTCACTGGGCGCCGCAAGGAGCGCCTGGATGCCCTGTGCGCCGAGCTGTCGGCCAAGACCGAAGTGCATGGCCTGGTGCTCGACGTGCGCGACCGCAAGGCCATGGAACAGGCGATCGCCACCCTGCCGGCCGGCTTCGACAAGCTGCGCGGCCTGGTCAATAACGCAGGCCTGGCATTGGGTGTGGATGCGGCGCAGAACTGCAGCCTCGACGATTGGGAAACCATGGTCGACACCAACATCAAGGGCCTGATGTACACCACCCGCTTGCTGCTGCCACGCCTGATCGCCCATGGTCGCGGCGCGTCAATCCTCAACGTGGGTTCCGTGGCAGGCAACTACCCCTACCCGGGCAGCAATGTGTATGGCGGTACCAAGGCTTTCGTTGGCCAGTTCTCGCTGAGCTTGCGCTGTGACCTGCGTGGCACTGGCGTGCGCGTCAGCAACATCGAGCCGGGCCTGTGCGAGAGCGAGTTTTCGCTGGTGCGCTTCGGTGGTGACCAGGCCAAGTACGACGCCACCTATGCCGGTGCCGAGCCGATCCAGCCGCAGGATATCGCCGAGACCATCTTCTGGATCCTCAACCAGCCGGCCCACATCAACATCAACAGCCTGCAGCTGATGCCGGTGAGCCAGGACTGGGCGGGTTTCTCGATCGATCGCTCGACCAAGGGATAAACCCTGTCGCAATGTGTGCCCGGATCAGTCCTTGTTTTCGGGCTCATGTTGCAGGAGGCCATCGAGGTAGCTTTTGCATTGAGCAATCGCTCCGGCTTGTTGAAGTACATCCGTAACGGCGCCGTGCAGGCCGAGATCCTGCGGGTTGGAAGTACCTTCCATCCATCGCCTCAAGTTCAACAGGTAGCCAAGCTCACCATTGGAATAATCATCGTAGTCAAGGCGCCTGGTATCGATGATCTTTTGCGCAGCGACGTTGATTTGAGTGTCCAGAAAATCCCTGACTTGAGCTTTGACAGGTTGCGGCTCCGGCTCGGAAGTATCTTCCCGCGTCGGTAGCTGAGCGAGGCGGTCAAGGTCACTGGTGAGTATCAGCTCCTTTTTACCATCCGCGAACGTATATTTCTGAATGTAGTCCACCGCTACGTGTGGCGAAGCGGCTGTGCGTTTGTGTTTGTGAGAGAGCTGCGACTCGAACAGGCGATTCAGGGTCGCCTGTTCGATCAGGCCCAGCTGGAAAAGGGTCTTTTCCACGGCAGTCAGAAATCCTCGATCAAGGTCGCACCTTGTTGAGGAGGACTCGACCAGATCGTCTGTGACGGTATCGGAAAGAATGCGGCGAAATGCTATGAAAACCTGCAGTTGACCGTAGGCATAGTGATCTTGCCGATGCTTGAGGTTGATAATGTTCTGCGCGGCACTGTTGATTTCCTGCTCAAGGAAGTCAAGAAGTGCCTGTTTCGCTTCGGCTTTCATCAAAGGAGGTGTCATTTAATCCACTCTGTTGCGAATGATTTAAAAGACGGTAACGCTCCCGACTTGCTCAGTCCTACTTCCAAAGTTGCAAGTTTTTGTAGGAAAAGGTTCTTGGTTGGACGGCGCTAGCACTTCCAGGTGCATTGCTTTCATCTATTCTGGCCGTTCAGCCCCAATCCTTGCAGGCAGGTCGCCAAGTGGTAAGGGGTAGTGGAAGGCATGTCATCTCTGCTGACGGCGCCTTTGCTGTCCAGGCACTCAAACCATCCGTCCTCGCGCAGGAATCGCTTGTTCATCGCCTGCAACTGTTCGAGCAACCTGGCATCGTGGCCGACGCGTAAGGCCAATGCCCGCAAATACTCTGCCTGCGCCCAGATCCGCTGGGTCGCATCGATCACCTTGCCATCCACATCGAGCATCGCCAGTACCGCCGCATTCCGTACCCCGCATCGTTCGGCATAGTCGAACGCGCGGTCGATGGACGCATGCAACGGCGTACCCCGTAGCAGCGGCGAAGTTTCCAGCAGGTAGAACCATTCGAACTGATGGCCCGGCTCGAACCAGTTATCCACAGCACCGCGTGGCTTCTCCAGCATCAGCCCGTGCTGCGGTTCGACGAAGTGCGCCTGCAGCGCTTCACACAGTTGCAGAAGGTCCTGTTGCACGTCTTCGTCTTCACGCACGGCGAGCACTTGCAGGAAGGCCTCGGCCAGGTGCATTTGCGGGTTCTGCAGGGGTCCGCTGCTCAGGTCGGACCAGTCCTCGCCCAGGCTCGCCTCGTACAGGCCATCGTCGCGGGCGAACTGCTCGGCGACGATCTCCAGCGCAGCATTCAGCGCCGACTCCACCAGGCTCTCGCGCACCTTGCCCCAGTAATGGGCGCAGGCGAAGACGATGAAGGCGTGGGTGTAGAGGTCCTTGCGTCGATCCAGCGGCTTGCCGTCGGCGTCGATGCTGTAGAACCACCCACCGTTCTCGGCGTCATGGAAATGCCGCTGCAGCGAGCGGAACAGCGCCGCCGCGCGCTCGGCGGCGCCCGGTTGCTCGATACGGCTGCTGAAAAGGTACAGCTGACGCGCACAGGCCATGGCCCGGTAGCGCTGGACCGGCAGCGGGCGGTGCTGGGCGTCCAGGGCTTCATAGGGCAGGGCCAGGTCGGCATTCCAGCCCGGGCCTTGCCACAGCGGCACGATACGTTCGGCGAAGTGCTGGTTGAAGCGGGCCAGTTCGGGCAGGGTGGGGCGTGGATTGGACATGTGGGCGCTCGTCGCTGTCGGGCAGGGCGCCATGTTAGCAGAACTAGGGTTGTGGGTTGCCCAGCCCTTGCCAATGCCGCGCGCCGACGAAGATGAAGCGCAATTGCTGGGTGATCTTCTCCTGCGCCGTCAACGCCTGTGGATAACCTTGCTCTGGGCTGTCGATCAACTCGGGCAGGGTGGCGAACACGGTCTTGACCACCAGGTCGGCCATCACCGCCAAAGCGGCGCTGTCCAGGTGTTGCCAGCGCTTCATGCGCGCAAGGTCGGTGGAGAGGTCGTCACTGATGTCCTGGCGCAGGCGGGCAATGGCTTGGCGGACCGCTTGCGAGCCACCGTACTGCTCGCGAGCAAGGAACAGGAACTGCGCGCGGTGGGCCGCTACCACGTCGAGAAAGATCCGCACCGAGGCGTCGGTAATGCCGCCGAGTTCGAATTCGTTCTGGCGCACCAGGCGGATGGTCTGGCGAAAAGTGGTATCGACTTCGGCGACCAGGGCAAGGCCCAGGGCGTCCATGTCGGTGAAGTGCCGGTAGAAGCCAGTGGGGACGATACCTGCCGCCCTGGCGACTTCTCGCAGGCTGATGCTGCCGAAGCCGCGACCACTCTCCATGAGCTGGCAGGCAGCATCCAGCAGAGCCTGGCGGGTCTGTTGCTTTTGTTCGGCGCGCGGCAGCATGGCAGGAATTCTGAGACGGTGAGGCTGGGCACTCTAGATAAAAAAACGAAGCCCGGTCAATGGACCGGGCTGGGAGGAGAGCAGGCACTGTGATGCAGGTTGTAGTTTTCGGCCATGGTGATCAGATCACACGGCTGATTTCAACCAGACGGTCCGAGCCACCTTCGGCTACACGGCCACTGCGTTCGATCAGACGGTCCGAGCCACCTTCGGCTACACGGCCACTGCGTTCGATCAGACGGTCCGAGCCACCCTCAGCAACGCGGCCACTGCGTTCGATCAGGCGGTCCGAACCACCTTCAGCGACACGGCCACTGCGTTCGATCAGGCGGTCCGAGCCACCTTCGGCGACGCGGCCACTGCGTTCGATCAGGCGATCCGAGCCGCCTTCGGCAACGGTTTTCAGCGGTTGGGCGATTTCTGCGGCGCTGGAGCGCGATTCGGCGGTCAGGTGCTGATCGGCAGCAGGTACAGCGAAGGCATTGGCAGCCAGAACAGACAGGGTCAGGGTAAGCAGGGTGCGTTTCATGATCTCGGTGCTCCTCGGGTGGGGCGGGAAAGTGGGTACGAAGCCAATGCTACGCCCGGGGGCACCAGAGAGAAGTTCATACGGGTAATGGTAACAATCGACCGTATTGATAGACCTTTGCAAAGGCTCTATTGCGCTGCTTGCGGAGTGGGTGATGGCTCTTTGCTGGTAGCCTTTCATGGTCGCCCAACAACCGAGCCCAGACCAATAGCCGAGGCAGAGCCCCGGAAAAACTTCGCTATCATGGACGCCACCGATAAAACCCCACGGGTTTTCATCAGTCCGAGATATTGAGTGCCATCGCTGTGCCCGCTTTGTGCCATGTCGTCAGGAGAACCACGCAATGACGCGTCCCGCCAGAATCTTCCCCTGGACCCTCACCACCCTGCTGACCCTGCTGGCGATACTGGTCGTGGTGATCGCCACTTTCGACTGGAACCGTGTCAAGCCGCTGCTCAACGAGAAGGTTTCCGAGGCCTTGCAACGGCCCTTCGCAATCAACGGCAACCTCGCCGTTCACTGGCGCACCGAACCCGAAGAGGGCGGCTGGCGCGCCTGGGTACCCTGGCCCCGCTTCACTGCCGAGAATCTGACCCTGGGCAACCCCGACTGGCTCAAGGAGCCGCAGATGGTCGGCCTCGAGCGCGTCGAGTTTCGCCTGGCGCCACTGCCACTGGTGTTCCAGCAGATCGTCATCCCGCGGATCGACCTGGTGAAACCCACCGCCAGCCTGACCCGCCTCGCCGATGGCCGTGCCAACTGGACCTTCGACTTCGGCCCCAAGGACGAGAGCGCAGAGCCGTCAAAATGGCAGCTGGATATTGGTGCAATCGGCTTCGACCAAGGCAAGGTCAGCTTCGATGACCAAACTCTGAAAACCAGCATGAAGGTGCAGATCGACCCGTTGGGCAAGCCGATCCCGTTCAGCGATATCGTCGGCAAGGCCAGCGCGGAAAAGGCCGGCGGCGCTCAGGACTATGCCTTCGGGCTCAAGGCCAAGGGCCGTTACAAGGACCAGCCGGTTACTGGTACAGGTAAGATCGGTGGCTTGCTGGCGCTGCAGGATGCCAGCCAGCCGTTCCCGTTGCAGGTCGATGTGCGCATCGCCGATACCCACGTGATACTCGCCGGCACCTTGACCGACCCGCGCAACCTCGGCGCCCTCGACCTGCGCCTGCGCTTGTCGGGTGCCAGCCTGGGCAACCTCTACCCGCTGACCGGCGTGACCTTGCCCGACACCCCTGCCTATGAAACCGATGGCCACCTCACCGCCAACTTGCATGCGGCCGAGGGCGCGACTTTCAATTACCAGGGCTTCAACGGCAAGATCGGTGACAGTGACATCCACGGCGACCTGGCGTTCGTCGCCAGCCAGCCGCGGCCCAAACTCTCCGGCAAGCTGGTTTCCAATCAATTGCTGTTCAAGGACCTGGCGCCGTTGATCGGCGCCGACTCCAATGCCGAGCAGAAAGCCCGTGGCGGTGCCAGCAAGCAGCCGGCCGGCAAGGTGCTGCCGGTGGAAGAGTTCCGCACCGAACGCTGGCGCGCCATGGATGCCGATGTCACCTTCGCCGGTAAACGCATCGTCCATAGCGAACAACTGCCCTTCAATGATTTGTCTGCCCACGTGATTCTCGACGACGGCCTGTTGCGCCTGGAGCCGCTGCGCTTCGGCGTGGCGGGTGGCAACCTGGCCTCGAACATCCGCCTGGACGGGCGCAGCGTGCCCCTGCAGGGGCGTGCCCAACTGACTGCGCGTGGCTTCAAGCTCAAGCAGTTGTTCCCCACCTTTGCGCCCATGCAGACCAGCTTTGGCGAACTCAATGGTGATGCCGACATCAGTGGCCGCGGCAACTCGGTGTCGGCGTTGCTGGGCACGGCCAATGGCGACCTGCGCATGTTGATCAACGATGGTGCGATCAGCCGCAGCCTGATGGAAATCGCCGGGCTCAATGTCGGCAACTATGTGGTCGGCAAGCTGTTTGGTGACGAGGATGTGAAGATCAATTGCGCGGCGGCCGATGTCGGGATCAAGGATGGGTTGGCGACTACGCGGCTGTTCATCTTCGACACCGAGAACGCGATCATCTACATCAATGGCACGGCCAATTTCGCCAGCGAGCAGCTGGACTTGAAGATCAGCCCGGAATCCAAAGGGCTGCGGTTGTTCTCGCTGCGCTCGCCACTGTATGTGCGTGGGCCGTTCGCCAAGCCGAGCGCGGGTGTGCAGGCGGTGCCGCTGGCCTTGCGCGGGGCGGGGATGGTGGCGTTGGGGGTGGTGGCGGGGCCGGCGGCGGGGTTGCTGGCGCTGGTGGCACCGAGCAGTGGAGATGAACCTAATCAGTGCACGCCGTTGCTGCAGCAGATGAAGGCGGGCAAGGCGCCGGCTGCGGTGAAGGGCAAGAAACAGTAAGGGCCGCATAGCGGCCCTTAGCGATTACAACCCCTGCAGCAGATCGGACATATCGTCCGCGTGCTCTTCTTCCTGCGCCAGGATGTCTTCGAAGATACGCCGGGTAGTCGGGTCGGTATCGCCGATGTACTGGATGATCTCCCGGTAGCTGTCGATCGCGATACGCTCGGCCACCAGGTCCTCCAGCACCATCTCCTTCAGCGTATTGCCCGCCACATACTGGGCATGGGAGTTCTTGGTCAGGTTGTCCGGGTTGAAGTCAGGCTCCCCCCCCAGCTGCACGATGCGTTCGGCCAGCTTGTCGGCGTGCTCGGCTTCCTCGGTGGCATGCTCGAGGAACTCTTCGGCCGCGACACTCGCCTTGATCCCGCTGGCCATGAAGTAGTGGCGCTTGTAGCGCAACACGCAGACCAGTTCGGTGGCCAGCGATTCGTTGAGCAGGCGCAGGATTTCCTTTCTATCAGCCTGGTAACCCTCGGTCACGGCCCCTTGTTCCACATGCTGGCGGGCACGCTTGCGCAGGGTTTGCACATCGGTCAGTTCAACGTTGCTCATGGTTGTCTCCAAACAGATCAGGACGGTGGGTCAAGGTGTGACGGAGGCTTTCGCGTCCTTTACGGCTTCGCTGTCCTCTTCTCGTTGCTTGCATGTCTTGAAGCCCTTGGCATCGACATGGCCGGTGGCGTCGAAACGCACGTAGTAGGGCTGTTGCTGGCCGTCGCGGTTGAGGATGTAGTCGTTGCAGGTGCCCCCGTGCGGCAAATCGATCACGTTGGACGGGCTGCCGCCGATCGCGATGACCTTCTGCATGGTCATGCCGTTTTCCACCTGCTTGACCAGCGGTTCGTCGCGGTAGGTAACGTAGTCGACCGGGTTTTCCGGGCGGCTGCCGCAGGCGGCCAGGGTGGCGCTTGCTAGAAGGATTGCCAGGGTCTGCTTGTACATGGTCCCGCTCCTTGCACAGGGTCTGTTCTGGTTTGGAACCGCAGCGCGCGTCAGGAGTTCGATTGCGATGGTCATCATGGCCGCTGTAGTGTGGGCCGATCGTCCACGGAAAGGGGCTAGGGCAATGGGACAGGAATTGGCCACGCGATACCCGCTGGTGCTGGTACCGGGGATGCTCGGCTTCGTCAGGGTGCTGCTCTATCCCTACTGGTTCGGCATCGTGCCGGCCTTGCGCAAGGGCGGGGCGCAGGTGTTCCCTGTGCAGGTTTCGCCGTTGCACGCCAGCGAGGTGCGCGGCGAGCAGTTGCTGGCGATCATCGAAGACATCTGTGAGCGCACCGGCGCCAGCAAGGTCAACCTGATCGGCCACAGCCAAGGTGCCCTGGATGCCCGCTACGCCGCTGCCAGAAGGCCTGAGCGGATCGCCTCGGTGACTTCGGTGGCCGGGCCCAACCACGGCTCGGAACTGGCTGACCACCTTGAACGCACCGCGCCAGGAGACTCACCCCAGGGGCGCATCCTGAAGGCTGTGCTGCACGGCCTGGCACTGTTGCTGGTGTGGCTGGAAACCGGCTGGCGCCGTGACCCGCTGCCAGTCGACGTACATGCCTCGCACCAGTCCTTGACCAGCGAAGGCGTGGCGCTGTTCAACCAAGCCTACCCACAGGGCTTGCCCGAAACCTGGGGTGGGGAAGGGCCGGGCGAGGTCAACGGCGTTCGCTACTACTCCTGGTCGGGCACCCTCCAGCCCGGGTTTACCGACCAGGGACGCAACCGCTTCGACGGCAGCAATCGCTTCTGTCGCCTGTTCGCACGCAGCTTCGTCAAGGAAAAGGCCCACTGCGACGGGATGGTCGGGCGCTTCAGCTCGCATCTAGGCCAGGTGATTGGTGACGACTACCCGCTCGACCATCTGGACATCGTCAATCAGTCGCTCGGCGCCGTGGGCAAGGGCGCCGAACCGGTGCGCCTGTTCACCGAGCATGCCGCTCGGCTCAAGGCTGCGGGGCTGTAGCCACCCGGCGCACGGGGGTGGTCCAGCGTTCGGCGAGGACCACGCCGGCCAGGGTCAGCAGGCCGCCGATCAGGTGGTAGCTGGCCAGTTGCTCGTCGAGCACGCCAGCGGCAATCAGCGCGGTCACCACCGGCAGCAGGTTGAAGAACAGCGTAGTGCGGCTCGGCCCCAGCCGGTGCACGGCCTGCATCCACACCAGCGGTGCGACCATCGAGGCGAGCACGCAGGCATACAGCACCAGGCCGACGTTGTGGGCATTCAGGCCCGTTTTCTCCGAGAGCAGGAACAGCGGCAACAGCACGATGATGGCCACCAGCACCTGCAGGTACAGCAACTGCAAGGGCGGCAGGCGCAGTTGCCATTTCTTCAACAGGAAGCTGTACAGCGCGTAGGCCAGGGTGGCCACCAGCATCAGCAGGTCGCCGCTGTTCAGGCCCTGTTCGAGCAGTGCGCCAGGGTGGCCGGCAGACACCACTTCGAGCACTCCGTAGAACGACACCAACGCACCGAACAAGGCGCCGAAGGTCAGGCGCTGGCCGAGCCAAGCGATCGACAGGGCCAACGACATCAGCGGCATCAGCGAGAGGATGATGCCCATGTTGGTGGCGCTGGTGATACCGGCGGCGAAGTACGCCAGGCTCTGGTACAGCGCCATGCCTAGTACACCGAGGACGAAGACCTTGCCCAGGTGCGGGCGAATCGCAGCGCGGTTGCGCCAGACCTTGGGCAGCAGAAACGGGGTGAATAGCAGGCCGGCCAGCAGCCAGCGGTAGAAGCCGATCTCGGCGGGGTGGATGGCACCGGCGGACAGCTTGGTGACCACGGTATTGCCGGCCCAGATGAGGATGGCGGTGAGGGGGAACAGGTAATTCATGCAGCTTTGATTCTCTGAGGTGTTGCGAAAGGGCCGCTGGCGGGCCCCGACAGGCAGCCATTATCCGCTGTCCGTTCGCAAGCCTATACTCGTATCCAGACAACCTGCCCCTGCAAGCAGACACCATGGCCCGCAAATACCTCGACATCCCCCAGTTCGACCAGCTTCCAGCGCTGGTGTACTTCCGTCACGACGAGTTCGGCGCCAACACCCACAGCGCCCCGCATCGCCATGCCTGGGGCCAGCTCAACTACACCGCCCATGGCGTCATGCACCTGGACGTCGACGGCCAGCGCTTTCTCTCGCCTCCGCACTATGCGGTGTGGGTACCGCCGGGCACCGAGCATGGCTGCTACAACCCCCAGGCCATCGTCTATCGCTCGGTCTACCTGGACCGCAGCCTGTGCGCCGAGCTACCGCAGCAGCCATGCAGCCTGGTGATCAGCGACATCCTCAAGGCCATCCTCGGCGACTTCGCCCGGCGTGACCTCAAGGTGGCTCAGGATGAACGCGACCAGCGCCTGGTTCAGGTGCTGCTCGACCAGCTGTTGCTGGCGCCTACCCAGACCTGCTACCTGCCGTTCGCCCGCAGCGAGGGGCTGCGCCAGGTGCTCGACGCTCTCGGCAGCGAGCCTGGCGATAACCGCCCGCTGGCAGAATGGGCGGCGCAGGTGCATGTCAGCGAACGGACCCTGGCGCGCCAGTTCCTGCGGGAGCTGGGCATCAGCTTCGGCGAGTGGCGCCTGCGCCTGCGTTTCCTGCGCGCCATCGAGGCCCTGGAGGCCGGCCAGCCGATTCAGGCCATTGCCTTCGACCTGGGCTACAGCAGCGCCTCGGCCTTCATCGCCATGTTCCAGCGCCAGGCCCAGTGCACGCCGGAGCAATACCGCCGGCAGGCACGGGCGGGCGTGTAAAAATTCTTGTCTACACTGATCTGCACCACCGTGCATCGGGCGCGGAGACAAGGAGACTACTCCATGAAGATGCTGCAAATGCCGTTGCTGGTGTTGGCTGTGTTGTTCAGCGCGCAAGGATTCGCTGCTACCGCGCAACAGGAAAAGATGACGTCCTGCAATGCCGACGCCACCACCAAGGCGCTCAAGGGCGACGAGCGCAAGGCGTTCATGAGCAACTGCCTGAAGAAGGACGTGCCGACGGCCCAGCAGGAAAAGATGAAGACCTGCAATGCCGACGCCACCACCAAGGCCCTGAAGGGCGACGAGCGCAAGGCCTTCATGAGCGACTGCCTGAAGAAGAAATGAGCTGCGCCTATGCCTGTGGCCTCAAGGCTGGCAGACTGCGGGTCTTTCCGCTGTCTGCCGTCGAGGCTGTATGACCTTCACCCCCCGCCAGATCACCCTCGCCAGCCTGATCATCGTGATGGCCGGTTTGCTCCTGGCCTTGCCCCTGAAGTTGCTGCCCAGCCTGCTGGCGGGCCTGCTGGTGTTCGAGCTGGTCAACATGCTCACGCCACGGCTGCAGCCGCTGATCGCCGGCCAGCGCGCACGGTGGCTGGCGGTAGCGCTGCTTGGCACGCTGGTGGTCACTACCCTGACGCTGTTGATCGCCGGCGCGTTCAGCTTCCTGCTGCACGAGGCGGAAAACCCCGGCGCCTCGCTGGACAAGTTCATGGCCCTGGTCGAGCGTGCCCGGGGTCAGTTGCCGCCGTTCATCGAGGCTTACCTGCCGGCGAGCGCCGCCGAGTTCAAGGTAGCCATCGGTGACTGGATCAAGAGCCACCTGAGCGACCTGCAACTGGTCGGCAAGGGCATGGCGCACATGTTCGTCACCTTGCTGATCGGCATGATCCTCGGGGCGATCATCGCCCTGCAGCGCATCCCGGACATTTCCCGGCGCAAGCCTTTGGCGGCAGCGTTGTTCGAGCGCCTGAACCTGCTGGTGCAGGCGTTTCGCAACATCGTCTTCGCGCAGATCAAGATCTCGATGCTCAATACCGCCTTCACCGGTATTTTCCTGGCTGTGGTGATGCCCTTGTTCGGTGTGCACCTGCCGCTGACCAAGACCCTGATCGTGCTGACCTTCCTGCTCGGCTTGCTGCCGGTGATCGGCAACCTGATGTCCAACACGCTGATCACCATCGTCGGCATGTCGCTGTCGATCTGGGTGGCGGCGGCGGCATTGGGGTACCTGATCGTCATCCACAAGGTCGAGTACTTCCTCAACGCGCGGATCGTCGGTGGGCAGATCAGTGCCAAGGCCTGGGAGCTGTTGCTGGCGATGCTGGTATTCGAGGCGGCGTTCGGGCTGCCAGGGGTGGTGGCGGGGCCGATCTATTACGCCTACCTGAAGAGTGAGCTGAAGCGGGCGGAGCTGGTTTGAGGTTTTGTTGGCCAGTACCGGCCTCATCGCCGGCTTGCCGGCGATGAGGCCTACGCAGATTTCAGAGCGAGCCGTAACGCTTGCGCGCTTCGATGGCCAACCCACTGCCGATGCTGCCAAAGATGTTGCCTTCCACATGCCGCGCATTGGGCAGCATCGCCGCCACGCTGTTGCGCAGCGCCGGAATGCCGCTGGAACCCCCGGTGAAGAACACCGTATCCACCTGCCCCTGGCTGACGCCGGCCTTGGCCAGCAGCTCGGTCACGCTGCCACGCACGCGCTCCAGCAGCCCTTCGATGGCCCCTTCGAACACCGCACGGGTCAGGTCCACGCCCAGTTCACGCTCGATGCGGTCAAGGTCGACACGGCGGCTCTGCTGCTCGGTCAGCTCGATCTTGCTCGCTTCCACTTCCATCGCCAGCCAGTGCCCGGCGCGTTCCTCGATCAGCTTGAACAGGCGGTCGATGCCGAGGGTGTCCTCGATGTCATAGCGCATGCTGCCCAAGGCCAGCTGCGACTTCTGCGAGTACAGGGCGTTGATGGTGTGCCAGGTGGCCAGGTTGAGGTGGTAGCTGGTGGGCATCAGTGCGCCGCTTTTCATTCGGCTGCCGTAGCCGAACAGCGGCATCACGCCCTGCAGGCTCAGTTGCTTGTCGAAGTCGGTACCGCCGATGTGCACGCCGCCGGTGGCGAGGATGTCGCTCTGGCGCTCGGCTACCTGGTGGCGCTCGGGCGACAGGCGGATGAGGGTAAAGTCCGAGGTACCCCCGCCGATATCGACGATGAGCACCAGCTCTTCGCGGCTGATGCCCGACTCGTAGTCGAATGCCGCGGCAATGGGCTCGTACTGGAACGACACGTCCTTGAAGCCGAGCTTGCGCGCCACGTCGGCCAGGGTATCTTCAGCCTCCTGGTCGGCGTCCGGATCTTCGTCGACGAAGAACACCGGGCGGCCCAGCACCACCTGGTCGAACTCTCGGCCGGCAGCGGCCTCGGCGCGTTTCTTCAGCTCGCCGATGAACATGCCCAGCAGGTCCTTGAACGGCAGGGCGCTGCCCAGCACGCTGGTGTCATGCTTGATCAGCTTGGAGCCCAGCAGGCTCTTGAGCGAGCGCATCAGGCGCCCTTCGTAGCCTTCCAGGTACTCGTGCAGCGCCAGGCGGCCATACACCGGGCGACGCTCCTCGATATTGAAGAAGACCACCGAGGGCAGGGTGATCTTGCCGTCTTCCAGGGCGATCAGCGACTCGGTACCTGGGCGGTGCCAGCCGACCGTGGAGTTCGAGGTGCCGAAATCGATGCCCAGGGCGCGGGCCGGGGATACGTCAGACATGGGAAACAGGCTTCCGGAGGCAAAACGGCCGCGCAGTTTATGCCAGTTGGCCAGAGAATCAAGACCGGTCGTCTGCCTTGCAGCAACGCCAAGCACACCTTGAAAGGCTATGCTTGACCCCTATCTTCTGTTGCAACACGCAATTTCACATTGGTGATCCATAGATGGACTTCAAAGACTACTACAAGATACTCGGCGTAGAGCCCACGGCGGACGACAAGGCGATCAAGGCCGCGTACCGCAAGCTGGCGCGCAAGTATCACCCGGATGTCAGCAAGGAGCGCGACGCCGAGGACAAATTCAAGGAGGCCAACGAGGCCTACGAGGTGCTTGGCGATGCCCAGAAGCGCGCCGAGTTCGACGAGATCCGCAAGTACGGCGGCCAGCACGGCCGGCCGTTCCAGGCGCCACCTGGCTGGGAAAGCCGTGGTGGGGGCGGTGGCGGCTTCGAGGGCGGCGACTTCTCCGACTTCTTCAGCTCGATCTTCGGCGCCCGCGGCTCCAACCCGTTCGGTGGCGCCCGGCAACAACGCAGCGCCGGCAGGCGAGGGCAGGACGTGGAACTGGAACTGGCGATTTTCCTTGAAGAAACCCTGAGCAAGGAATCCAAGCAGATCAGCTTCCAGATACCGCAGACCAACGCCGCAGGCCAGCGCACCGGGTTCACCACCAAGACCCTGAACGTGAAGATTCCGGCCGGGGTGACCGACGGCGAGCGCATCCGCCTCAAGGGCCAGGGCGCGCCGGGTGTGGGCGGTGGGGCCAATGGCGACCTGTTCCTGACCGTGCGCATGGCACCGCATCCGCTGTTCGATGTCGAAGGTCATGACCTGATCATCACCGTGCCTTTGGCACCGTGGGAGGCAGCGTTGGGTACCAAGGTGGCGGTGCCGACCCTGACCGGCAAGATCAACCTGACCATCCGCCCCGACAGCCAGAGCGGCCAGCGCCTGCGCGTGCCGGGCATGGGCCTGGCGAACAAGCAAGGCGAGCGCGGCAATCTCTACGCCCAGCTCAAGGTGGTCATGCCGCCGGCTTCCGATGCTTCTGCCCGCGAACTGTGGACCCAGCTCTCCGAGAAGGCTGCGTTCGATCCGAGGACACAATGGAGTAAGTGATCATGAGCAGCACCCTGATCGTTCAACTGGACATGCGCACCCTTTGCCAGGAGGCCGATATCGCGGCCGAATACGTGGTCGAGATCGTCGAGCACGGCATCGTTGAACCTTCGGGGCGAACGCCGGAGGAGTGGTTGTTCGACGATCAGGCGCCGCTGTTGGCCAAGCGTGCGATGAAGCTGCACCGCGAGCTCGAGCTGGAATGGGAAGGGGTGGCGCTGGCGCTGGAGCTGCTGCAGGAAGTGCAGCAGTTGCGCAGCGAGAACAGCATGCTGAGGCAGCGGTTGGGGCGGTTTACCCAGATGTGATGTTGGCCTGATCGCCGGCAAGCCAGTACAGTCAGCAAGATGGCTCTGCCCCCGGGTCCAGCAGCAACTGCATGAAGGTCAGATCCAGCCACCGCCCGAACTTCACCCCCACCTGCGGCATCTGCCCGGTGACCACGAACCCCTGCCGCTCATGCAGGCGCACCGATGCCGCATTGCCGCTCTCGATGGCCGCGACCATCACATGCTTGCCGCAGGCACGCGCCCGCTCGATCAGCGCCGCCATCAACTGCGGCCCGAGCCCTTTGCCACGCTGGTCGCCACGGATATACACCGAGTGCTCCACGGTATGGCGAAACCCTTCGAACGGCCGCCAGTCGCCAAACGAGGCATAACCCAGCACACCGGTTGCATCCACCGCCACCAGGATCGGATAACCCTGCTGCGCCCGCGCCTCGAACCAGGCCTGGCGGTTGGCCAGGTCCACCGGAGTTTCGTTCCAGATCGCCGTGGTGTTGAGTACCGCGTCGTTGTAGATCTCGAGGATGCCCGGTACGTCGGTGGCCAGGGCGTCGCGGATTTCGTGGCTCATGTGCAGCGTCTCGCAAGGTCGATGCTGCAGATTAAATGGTTACCAGCCCGCGCACACCTTCGGCTTGCATGTTTTCACCCCGTCCGCGCTGGATGATCTCGCCACGGGCCATCACCAGGTACTGGTCGGCCAGTTCCTCGGCGAAGTCGTAGAACTGCTCCACCAGCAAGATTGCCATGTCGCCACGCTCGGCCAGGCGCCTGATGACCGTGCCGATTTCCTTGATCACCGAGGGCTGGATGCCTTCGGTCGGTTCGTCGAGGATCAGCAGCCGCGGCCGGCTGGCCAGGGCACGGCCGATGGCCAGCTGTTGCTGCTGGCCGCCGGACAGGTCGCCGCCGCGGCGTTGCTTCATCTGTTCGAGTACCGGGAACAATTCGTAGATGAGGCCCGGTACCTCGCGGGCCGGGAAGCGCGACAGGCCCATCAGCAGGTTTTCCTCGACCGTCAGGCGCGGGAAGATCTCGCGGCCCTGGGGCACGTAGGCAATGCCGGCCTGGACCCGTTGCTGCGGCTTGAGCGTGGTGATCGGCCGGCCTTCCCATTCGACGCTGCCTTCGCGGGCCGGCACCAGGCCCATCAGGCAGCGCAGCAAAGTGGTCTTGCCCACGCCGTTGCGCCCGAGCAGGCAGGTGACTTCGCCGACCTTGGCTTCAAGGGACAGGCCGCGCAGGATGTGGCTGCCGCCGTAATATTGGTGCAGGGTGTCGATTTTCAGCATGTCATCTCCCTGGTGATTCTTGCTTTGCCTGCACAGGCCTCATCGCCGGCAAGCCGGCTCCCGCAAGGGTCCCACTGCAGACTCAGCGACCTAGATAAACCTCGACCACCCGCTCATCCGCCTGCACCTGCTCAAGCGAACCCTCTGCCAGCACACTGCCCTGGTGCAGCACGGTCACGTGATCGGCGATGCTGCCGACAAACCCCATGTCGTGCTCGACCACCATCAGCGAGTGCTTGCCGGCCAGGCCCTTGAACAGCTCGGCGGTGAACTCGGTCTCGGCATCGGTCATCCCCGCCACCGGTTCGTCGAGCAACAGCAATTGCGGCTCCTGCACCAGCAGCATGCCGATCTCCAGGAACTGCTTCTGCCCGTGGGACAGCAGGCCGGCCTGGCGCTGGGCCAAGGGCAACAGGCGCAGCGTGCTCAGCACCTGCTCGATGCGCGCGCGGTGTTCACCGCTCAAGCGTGCAGCCAGGCTGGCCCACACCGACTTGTCGGTCTTCAACGCCAGCTCGAGGTTCTCGAACACCGTCAGCGCTTCGAACACCGTGGGTTTCTGGAACTTGCGGCCGATGCCGGCCTGGGCGATCTGGAATTCGCTCATGCGCGTCAGGTCGAGGGTGTCGCCGAAAAACGCACTGCCGGTGTCGGGGCGGGTCTTGCCGGTGATCACATCCATCATCGTGGTCTTGCCGGCGCCATTGGGGCCGATGATGCAGCGCAGTTCGCCGACGCCGATGTACAGGTTCAGTGCGTTGAGCGCCTTGAAGCCATCGAAGCTGACACTGATGTCCTCAAGGCTCAACACCGTGCCATGGCGTGTGTCGAGCCCGGCCTCGCGGCGACTGCCCAGGCCGATGGCGTCGCGGCCGGCGCCCAGGTTGTCGAAGACAGGTTCGAGCATGAACTCGGGGTGAACAGGGGGTATGCCTCTCATGGCTGGCTCCTTTTCTTCAGCAGGCCGACCACGCCCTTGGGCAGGTACAGGGTGACGAGGATGAACAGCGCACCGAGGAAGAACAGCCAGAACTCCGGGAAGGCCACGGTGAACCAGCTCTTCATGCCGTTGACCAGGCCTGCGCCGAGCAGCGGGCCGATCAGCGTGCCGCGCCCACCCAGGGCCACCCAGACGGCGGCTTCGATGGAGTTGGTCGGCGACATCTCGCTGGGGTTGATGATGCCCACCTGCGGCACGTACAGCGCGCCGGCCAGGCCGCACAGCACGGCACTGAGCACCCACACCAGCAGCTTGAACCCGCGCGGGTCGTAGCCGCAGAACATCAGGCGGTTCTCGGCATCGCGCACGGCGGTGAGCAGCCGGCCGAACTTGCTTCGAGTCAGGCGCCAGCACAGGTACAGGCTGGCCAGCAACAGGCCGACGGTGAGCAGGAACAGCACCGCCCGGGTGCCCTGCGAGGCAATGTCGAAACCGAGGATGGTGCGAAAGCTGGTAAAGCCGTTGTTGCCGCCAAAGCCGGTTTCGTTGCGGAAGAACAGCAGCATGCCGGCGAAGGTCAGGGCCTGGGTCATGATCGAGAAGTACACGCCCTTGATCCGCGAACGGAAGGCGAAGAAGCCGAATACCAGGGCCAGCAAGCCAGGCGCCAGCACCACCAGGCACATGGCCCAGGCAAAATGCTGGGTGCCGGCCCAGTACCAGGGCAGTTCGCTCCACGACAGGAAGGTCATGAACCCCGGCAACCCATCGCCGGCGGCCTGACGCATCAGGTACATGCCCATGGCGTATCCGCCGAGGGCGAAGAACAAGCCGTGGCCCAGCGACAACAGCCCGGCATACCCCCAGACCAGGTCCAGGGCGAGCGCGACGATGGCGTAGCAGAGGATCTTGCCGACCAGCGTCAGGGTGTAGGCCGACACCTGCAGTGCATGGCCTGCCGGTAACAGCGACAACAGCGCCATGGCCAGCAACAGCAGCACCACGACAGTGCCGATGGCCAGGGTCAGGCGCGGCCCGGCTTTTTGCGAAGCAGTGACAAGCAGTGGCTGGTTCATCAGTCGATTACCCGTCCCTTGAGGGCGAACAAGCCTTGCGGGCGCTTCTGGATGAACAGAATGATCAACGCAAGGATGAGAATCTTGCCGAGTACCGCACCGATCTGCGGCTCCAGCAACTTGTTGGCGATGCCCAAACCGAAGGCCGCCCAGAGACTGCCGGCCAGTTGCCCGACACCGCCGAGCACCACCACCAGGAACGAGTCGATGATGTAGCTCTGGCCAAGGTCGGGGCCGACGTTGCCGACCTGGCTAAGGGCCACGCCGCCGAGGCCGGCGATACCCGAACCGAGGCCGAAGGCGAGCATGTCGACGCGCCCGGTAGGCACGCCGCAGCAGGCCGCCATGTTGCGGTTCTGGGTGACTGCGCGCACGTTCAGGCCCAGCCGCGTGCGGTTGAGCAGCAACCAGGTGAGCAGCACCACGGCCAGGGCGAAGCCGATGATCACCAGGCGGTTGTACGGCAGCACCAGGTTGGGTAGCAGCTGGATACCGCCGGACAGCCAGGCCGGGTTGCTCACCTCGACGTTCTGCGCGCCGAACAGCAGGCGGATGGCCTGGATCAGGATCAGGCTGATGCCCCAGGTCGCCAGCAGGGTTTCCAGCGGGCGGCCATAGAGGTGGCGGATCACCGTGCGCTCCAGGGCCATGCCGACCCCGGCGCTGACGGCGAAGGCCACCGGCAGGGCGATCAGCGGGTAGAACTCGATGGCGCCGGGTGCGTAGCGCTGCAGCAGCACCTGGACCATGTAGGTGCTGTAGGCACCGAGCATGAGCATTTCGCCGTGGGCCATGTTGATCACCCCGAGCAGGCCGAAGGTGATCGCCAGGCCCAGCGCTGCCAGCAGCAGGATCGAGCCCAGCGACAGGCCACTGAAGGCCTGGCCGAGCAGTTCACCGACCAGCAGCTTGCGCTTGACCTGGGCCAGGCTGGTTTCGGCGGCGGTACGCACGGCGGTGTCGGTTTCTGCGCTGGGTTGCAGCAGGGCTTCCAGGCGGGTGCGGGCCAGCGGGTCGCCGGTTTCGCCGAGCAGACGCACGGCTGCCAGGCGCACGGCAGGCTCGCTGGCGCCCAGTTGCAGGTTGGCCAGGGCCAGGCCAAGGGCGGCATGCACGGCGGCGTCCGGCTCGCTGGCGAAACGTCGGTCGAGGAAAGCCATCTGCGCCGGCTGCGCGCTTTTTTGCAGGTGCTGGGCGGCGGCCAGGCGCGTGTCGCTGTTGTCGCTGAGCAACTGGTGGCTGGCCAGGGCGTTGTCGATCAGACCGCGCAGGCGGTTGTTCAGGCGCAGCTTGCGGGTGTCGTTTTCGGCGATGCGGCCTTGGCGTAGGTTTTCCAGCAGCGGCAGGCGTGCGGCGTCGGGTTGTGCCGCCCAGCTTTCGAGCAGGCGGGTCTGCTCGGCGGGCTTGGCGCTGAGGAAGAATTCGCCTTCGCTGGCCCGGGTGGCCAGGGGCAGTAGCAGGAGGAGGGTGAGCAGGAGTTTGAGCATGCGGGCAATCCTGGGAAACGGCGGTGGATTCATCGCCGGCAAGCCGGCTCCCACAAGGACGGCGCTGTCCTGTGGGAGCTGGCTTGCCAGCGATTGGGCTGCGCAGCAGCCCCAATGCACTCAGTTACCTTTCACCGCGTAATCGGGCCGCTTGTCGTTGCCCGGAATGAACGGGCTCCACGGCTGCGCCCGCAAAGGCTGCTCGGTCTCCCACACCACACTGAACTGCCCGTCATCCTGGATCTCGCCGATCATCACCGGCTTGTGCAGGTGGTGGTTGGTCTTGTCCATGGTCAGGGTGAATCCCGAGGGTGCCTTGAACGACTGCCCGGCCAGCGCTTCGCGCACCTTGTCGACATCGGTGGACTTGGCTTTCTCCGCCGCCTGCGCCCACATGTGGATGCCCACGTAGGTGGCTTCCATCGGGTCGTTGGTCACGGCCTTGTCGGCGCCCGGCAGGCCCTTGGCCTTGGCATACGCCTTCCAGTCGGCGACGAACTTCTGGTTGACCGGGTTATCCACCGACTCGAAGTAGTTCCACGCTGCCAGGTGGCCCACCAGCGGCTTGGTGTCGATGCCGCGCAGTTCCTCTTCACCCACCGAGAACGCCACCACCGGCACGTCGGTGGCCTTCAGGCCCTGGTTGGCCAGCTCCTTGTAGAACGGCACGTTGGAGTCGCCGTTGACCGTGGAGATCACCGCCGTCTTGCCGCCGGCGGAGAACTTCTTGATGTTGGCGACGATGGTCTGGTAATCGGCATGACCGAACGGCGTGTAAACCTCTTCGATGTCCTTGTCGGCCACGCCCTTGCTGTGCAGGAAGGCGCGCAGGATCTTGTTGGTGGTGCGCGGGTAGACGTAGTCGGTGCCGAGCAGGAAGAAGCGCTTGGCGCTGCCGCCGTCTTCGCTCATCAGGTACTCCACCGCCGGGATCGCCTGCTGGTTGGGCGCGGCGCCGGTGTAGAAGACATTCGGCGACATCTCTTCACCTTCGTACTGCACCGGGTAGAACAGCAAGCCGTTGAGTTCTTCGAACACCGGCAGCACCGACTTGCGCGACACCGAGGTCCAGCAGCCGAACACCACCGCGACCTTGTCCTGGGTCAGCAGCTGGCGGCTTTTTTCGGCGAACAGCGGCCAGTTGGAGGCAGGGTCGACCACCACCGGTTCGAGCATCTTGCCGTTCACACCGCCCTTGGCGTTGATCTCGTCGATGGTCATCAGCGCCATGTCCTTGAGCGAAGTCTCGGAGATCGCCATGGTGCCCGACAGCGAATGCAGGATGCCGACCTTGATGGTTTCGGCGGCCTGGATGCTCCAGCTCAGGCCCATCGCCGCGATTGATGCGCTGAGGGTAAAAGCCTTGATCAGACTGCGACGCTTCATGTGCTCTCTCCGCTGAGTTTTTTTGGTGTTGGCCAAGCGGGGAGGGGCAGTGCAAGGGGTGTGCCGAATGGCGCAAGGTGCGCAATAGAGGGGTTGTGCGAGGAGTTGGGGCGTGAAGTGGATCCAGCTTGGTGCCTGGGATCCGGGTGTGCGCAGGAATGGGGCCGCCTTGCGGCCCCAAACGTTATCTAGCCGTTGCGCACCGCACTGCGCGGGTGGCGCTTGCTGCGCACGCCCTGGTAGGTGATCGCCAGCAGCACGAACCAGATCGGCGTCACCAGCAGTGCCGCGCGGGTGTCGTCTTCAAGGCTCAGCAACACCAGGATGAACGCAAAGAACACCAGGCACACGTAGCACATGAAGCGCCCGCCCGGCATCTTGTACTTCGATGCCTGGTGCAGCGCTGCGCGGTGTGTACGGTACTTCAGGTACGACAGCAGGATCAGCGTCCAGACGAACATGAACAGCACCGCCGACACCGTGGTCACCAGGGTGAACGCTTCGACCACATCGGGTACCAGGTAGATCAGCACCGCGCCCAGCAGCAGGCAGGTGCAGGAGAAATACAGGCCGTTGGCAGGCACCGCGCGGCGCGAGAGCTTCTCGAACGCCCGGGGTGCATCGCCTTCCTGGGCCAAACCGTAGAGCATGCGGCTGGTGGAAAACACGCCACTGTTGGCCGACGAGGCCGCCGAGGTCAGCACCACGAAGTTGATGATGCTCGCCGCCGCCGGCAACCCGGCCAGCACGAACAGCTCGACGAACGGGCTCTTGCCCGGCACCACGTCGCGCCATGGCGTCACGGCCATGATCGCGATCAGCGCCAGCACGTAGAACACGATGATACGGATCGGGATCGAGTTGATCGCCCGTGGCAGGGTGCGCTCGGGGTTCTTCGCCTCGGCCGCGGTGGTACCGACCAGCTCGATGCCGACGAAGGCGAACACGGCAATCTGGAAGCCGGCGAAGAAGCCCATCAGGCCATTGGGGAACATGCCGCCGTCATTCCACAGGTTGGCCAACTGCGCGGTGCGCCCGCTCGGCGAGGTGTAGCCGGTGATGACCATGTACAGGCCGGTGGCGACCAGGCCGAGGATGGCGACGATCTTGATCAGGGCGAACCAGAATTCCAGCTCGCCGAACATCTTCACGGTGACCAGGTTCAGCGACAGCAGCAGTGCCACGCAGGTCAGCGCCGGTATCCACTGCGGCAGCTCGGGGAACCAGAACTGCGTGTAGGCGGCGATCGCCACCACATCGGCGATGCCAGTGACCACCCAGCAGAACCAGTAGGTCCAGCCGGTGAAGTAGCCGGCCCAGGGGCCGAGCAGGTCGGCGGAGAAATCGATGAACGACTTGTAGTTGAGGTTCGACAGCAGCAGCTCGCCCATGGCGCGCATGACGAAGAACAGCATGAAGCCGATGATCATGTAGACGAAGATGATCGATGGGCCCGCCAGGCTGATGGTCTTGCCCGAGCCCATGAACAGGCCGGTGCCGATGGCGCCACCGATGGCGATCAGCTGGATGTGACGGTTGGTCAGGTTGCGCTGCAGGTGCTGGTCTTCAGCAGGGGGGGAAGAGGTCCGGGTCATTGGCTGCATTCCATTGAGGGTCAGTCTTTTTTTCAGAGCCGGGTAGGCTAACACGCGCGTCCTGGATCGGGGCGCGACAGATCGACATGACCTCTGGGGCTGCTGCGCAACCCAATCGCCGGCAAGCCGGCTCCCACAGGTACAGCACAGGATTCGAAAACTGTGCCATGTCTGTGGGAGTCGGCTTGCCGGCGATGAGGTCTACGCCTGGGCCAGCACCCGGCGCCGACGCACCACCAGACTGTCCACCACCCACATCACCACCATCGACACCCCCACCAGCGGGAACATCGCCCCCAGCACCAGCATCACCCCCACCGCCGTCTTCCAGCGCGGCAAGTCATGACGCAGCGGCGGCACGCCCAGTCCACCTTCCGGTCGGCGCTTCCACCACATCACCAGCCCGCTCACCGAGCCCAGCAGGATCATCAGGCACACCAGCAGGATGATGATCTGGTTCAGTGCACCGAACATCTTGCCCTCGTGCAGCATCACGCCCAGTTCGGTCGCCCGGGCGACCGGGTTGTAGTCCTGCCAGCGCACGTCGGCCAGCACCTTGCCGGTGTACTGGTCGACATGCAGGGTGGCGTCGTTGCGCGGGTCGTCGGCGAACACGGCGATGGTGTAGACACCGTCCGCCGTGGTCGGCACGGTGATGCTGTAGCCCGGAGCGACCTGGCGCGCAGTGGCCACGTCTTCCACTTGCTGCAGGGTCACCTGTGGCGCTGCCGGCATGTCCGACATCGCCTGATGCCCGGCATGTTCGGCATGCGCGCCGGATTGCGGCAGCGGCGTGTTTTCCAGCGCCCACGGCACGGTCTGGCGGTGGGCCTCGTTCAGTTCGCCGGCCTGGCGATCGGACTTGGGCACGTCATTCCACATCGCTGCCGGGAAGCGGTTCCACAGGTCGGCGTACTGCTTGCCCCAAATGCCGGTCCAGGTCATGCCGCTGACCAGCATCAGCAGCAGCAAGGCCGAACCCCAGAAGCCGATCACGGCATGCAGGTCGCGCCAGAACACCCGACCACGGGCGGACCGCCGCGGCCACAGCACGCCAGCGCCGTTGCGCCCGCGTGGCCACCACAAATAGAGGCCGGACACCACCAGCACGATGCCCCAGCCGGCGGCCAGCTCCACCAGGCGATCGCCGACCGTGCCGACCATCAGCTCGCCATGCAAGGCACGGGCGATGGCCTGCAGGTTCTGCTTGGCGTTCTGTTCGCCGAGGATCTTGCCGCTGTACGGGTCGACGAACACATTCAGCTCGCGGCCTGCGTCATGCACCACGAACTGTGCACTGCGTTCGGCATCGACCGGCGGCAGGTACTGGCCCACATGGCCCTTGGGATACGCCTGGCGCACTTCGGCCAGCATCAGGTCCGCGCCCTGTCGGTGATGCCCGGCTTCGACCACCATCAGGTCGCGATACAGCAGCGGATCGAGCTGCGGCTTGAACAGGTAGATGATCCCGGTGATCGCCAGCAGGATCATGAAAGGGGCGACGAACAGCCCGGCATAGAAGTGCCAGCGCCAGGCCAGGTTGTAGAAGGAAACGCGTGTTCCGCTCATGGGAACCTCCTGTTTGACCAGCTAAGGGGCGCGACCGTGACCGCGCCCATTGTTGTTGTGTTGTCAGAAGCTCAAATCGACCTTGGTCCAGAAGGTCCTGCCTGGCTCGTTCACCGGCTGTGGATCGTTGGCCGGGTAGCCGAACCCGGCGTTCCCGGCCAGGTTCAGGTGCTCGGCGTAGGCTTTGTCGAACAGGTTGTCGACGCCTGCGCTGAGCTTGAGGTTGCGCGACACCTTGTAGGCGCCGTTGAGCGAGAAGACGCCGAAGCCGCCACTCTTGTCGAAGTCCTTGCCGACCACGTTGCCCTGGTTTTCGGCGATGCGGTTCTGCGCGGCCACAAGCCGCCACAGCGCCCCGGCAGTCCAGGTGTCACGGCTGTAGGTCAGGCCCAGGCGGCTTTCCAGTGGCGGCATCTGAGGTAGCGCTTTGCCATCACTGCTGTTCTTGCCCCAAGCGTAGGCCAGCGTCGCATCGGTCTTCCAGTGCTCCGTCAACTTGTAGGCGGCGCCCATTTCGCCGCCCATGATGCGGGCGTCGATGTTCTGCTGGGAGGTGCGAATGCTCATTGTCCCGGCGTTGTAGTCGAACAGGATGTAGTCCCGGATTTGTCCAACATAGCCGGATGCCCAGGCTTCAAGGTTTACGTCGCGGTACTGGATACCGAAGTCCAGTTGGGTAGTCTTCTCTGGCTTGATGTTATCGAAGGCGTTGACCGCACCGGCGGGTGTCTGCTTGGAGAACAGCTCCCAATAGTCCGGGAAGCGCTCGGTATGTCCAAGGCCGACATAGCTGGTTGCCGGGATTACTGCCAAGTCATGCTCGAAGCGTGCAAAACCGCTGGGCAGTGTGTCGGCGCGAGTGTTGCCGTTGGTGCGGCTGGTAGGACGAAAGTCCTTCGCCGAAGCGCGGTCTAGGCGGATACCGGTGATCAGTCGGTCTTCGGTGGTGGCATACCAGGTGAGCTCACCGAATGCTCCATAGTTGTGGAAGTCGGCGTCCTTGTTCCAGGACTTGTCCTGGTACATGTTGACTCCCCGTGCGCTTCGCCCGCGGTGCTCGTTGGTTTGCGCATCGATGCCGCTGATCAGTTGCAGGTCTGCCCAGTGCCAGGTGGTTTTAAGGCGTGCTCCCATCGTGCGGCGGTCGACGTTCGAGGCCATGGGGCCGTTGCGTGACGGCGTGCGTAGGCTGTAGTTGTCCATTACGTGGTCGGCGTAGTTGTAGTAAACCTGTGCTTCGACCTTGTCGAGCACTTCGCCCAGGTTGGACTTCTCGAAACGCAGGCCCAGGCTTTCGCGTTTGAACTGCGATCCGTCCATGCCGCGCCCTGCGTAACGCGCTTCGCCGTCACCCTTGCCAGCAGTGAGTTCCAGCAGGGTGTCCTGATCAGGGGTCCAGCCCAGGGCCACATCGCCGTTCCATTTGTCCCAGCGCGAGGGCACGGCATCGCCGCTGCCGTCCTGGTAATCGTCCGAGTGCGACTGGTTGCCGACGAAGCGGACATAGGCCTGACTGTTGCCGGCAGCGGTATCGATCAGCTTGTCGAAACGCCCGTAGGAACCGGTCAGCAGGCTGGCGTTGACCCGACTGCCGAGGGTGCCGAACGTTTCCGGTTCACGCTCGAAGAGAATGGTCCCGGCCGAGCCGCCAGGGCCCCAGATCACGCTTTGCGGGCCTTTGATCACGGTGAGGCGGTCGTAAGTTTCTGGCGAAATGTAGGATGTCGGCGCATCCATGCGGTTAGAGCAGGCACCCAGCATCACGCCACCGTTGGTGAGGATGTTCAGGCGCGAGCCGAACATGCCGCGCAGCACCGGGTCGCCGTTGGTGCCGCCGGCACGAATCGCCGAGAAGCCAGGGATGGTCTTGAGGTAGTCGGCGCCATCGCTGGCCGGCACCGGTTGGCGCGGGTCTTTCGGGTTGGTGACCACGGTCAGCGGCGAGCTGGGCGCAACGGCGGTGATCACCGTCGGGCTCAGTTCGGCCAGATCGTGTTCGTGGCCTTCATGGCCAGGGTCGGCGGCCAGGGCCATGGGCGCGAGCAGCGAGCCGCACAGGGCGGCGAGTGTGCCTTTGAATGCATGGGCAAAAGCAGGGGTACAGCCGGACATAGGATTTCCGTCGATCAGTCATGAGTGTGCGCGAAGCCTCCTGGCTCCGTGCGGCAATGGTGGTTTCAGACGCTGATCGAAGACGGCGGCGCACGGCTGCGCGCACCAGGGAACACGGCCTGCCGGGCATGGCCCTGGCGTGTTGGCGCGGGAAGGGGGCTGGCGGGGGTGATACGACCCGCGCTGAGCGGGCTGAGGCTTTGTGGCAGTGCCGGGCAGTTGAACAGCAGGCTGCAGTAGCCGCACTTTTCCCACATCACATGCAGCTGGCCATCGCCGCCGTGGCCATGGTGCGCATCGCCGCCATGCGCATGCTCGGCGGGCATGCTCATGTCCATCGGCATGCTCATGCCGGCGTGGTGATCCATCGGCATCGACTGGGAAACCAGCGGGCCGATGAAGATCATCCACATGGCGAACAGGCTCAGCCAGCCGCCACCGACGCGCCTGCGTTCAGGGCGGGTGGTACGGCTGGGGCTGTTGCGCGGCAGGCTCATGGTGGCGAGCGCCTGTCAGCGGGTGGTCAGTGCGCGTGCTCGTGGCCCGGCGGTTGGTCTGCCGGGGGCTCTTTCTGCACGGCGACATCGACGGTGACTTCGCCGGCCTTCTCGAAGTGCAGGGTCAGCGGGAAGCGCTTGCCGTCGACGAGCAGGCTGCGGTCCTTGGGCTGCATGAGCATCACGTGGTAGGCGCTGGGGGCGAAGACCACCTCCTTGCCGGCCGGCACCGCAACGCTTGGCACCTGCTGCATCTTCATGGTGCCGCTGGCGGTCATGCTGTGTTCGTGCAGTTGGGCGTCATCGCTGATCGGGCTGTCGACGCCGAGCAGGCGGTCGTCGGCCTTGCCGTTGTTGTGCACGATGAAATACGCGGCGACGTTGGGCGCGTTGGGCGGCAGCTGCAGCGACCAGGGGTGCGCGATATGCAGGTCGCCCACGCTGTATTCATGGGCATTGGCGAAGGCGCCGGGCAGCAGCAAGGCGGCCACTACGAGAGCTTGCTTGAGCATGGGGTGAATCTCCGTTCTGTTCGGGTTCAGGCAGTCAGCGTGATGAACTCAGACCAGGGGAGAGGCGCGGGGGTTGAGCGCGGGCCATAGCTGGCGCGGCGTCAGTTGATAGCGCGGTGGCGCTTGCGCATGGCCGACCAGCAGCGTCGGCGGGTTGTGCAGTTGTGCCGGGTAGCCTGGCAAGGCCAGCAGCGGCGCGGCGCCGGAGCAGCACCAGCAGTGCTGCATGTTGGAGTGGTCGTCGCTTTGCGTGCCGAGGTCGATCTTGGCCAGGGCCTGCACATCGACCTTGGCCTTGCCGGCCAGGCTGGAACAGAAAGCCCCCCACAGCAGCTGCTCGGCCGGGCCCTTGGGCGCGGCAGAGGACAGCGGCATGGCCAGCAGGTTGAACAGCACTGCGAGGCAGGCTATCCAGGCGATGTGCCGACGTGGGGGCATGGAGAGATCCGGTCAGGAATCGTGGCGGGTATTGTAAGGCGGAGTATAGGTAAAAAAGCCGGGGTGCGGTGAAGTGACGCAGGTGGGATGAGTATCTGGGGCTGCTGCGCAGCCCATCGCCGCGGTTCGTCGCCACGACAAGCCGGCTCCCACAGGGAGAGGCGGCACCCTGTACCTGTGGGAGCCGGCTTGCCGGCGATCGGGGCTCAAGCCTTGCTGCGGCCCATCAACCCACGCACGGTTTCCTGCAGGTCAGCTGGCAGCACCACCACCTTGGCATTGCTGCTACCGGCCAGGCTTTCCATGGCGCCTACATAGCGCTCACCCAGCAGGTACATGGCCGGCACGGTCTCGTTGCCCACCGCTTCCTTGACCAGCGAAATCGCCCGCGCCGAGGCTTCGGCCAGGTTGATCTGTGCTTCGGCGTCCAGCTTGGCCGACTGCAAGCGTGCCTCGGCTTCGAGGATCGCCGCTTGCTTGGCGCCTTCGGCGCGGGTCACGTCGGCTTTACGCTCACGCTCGGCGGCCGCCTGGCGTTCCATGGCCAGTTGCATGTTCTCGGACGGCTTGATGTCCTGGATCTCCACCGAGCGCACGGTCACGCCCCAGTCTTCGGTCTGTTCGGACATCGCCTCACGCAGGCGCGCCTTGATCTGCTCGCGGCTGGACAGCGCTTCGTCCAGGTCCATGGCGCCGACGATGGCACGCAGCGAGGTCATGGTCAGGCTGGTGACGGCGAACGAGAAGTTCTGCACGCCGTAGGAAGCCTTCTGCGGGTCGACCACCTTGGCGAAGCACAGGGCATTGGCAACGATCACCGCGTTGTCGCGGGTGATGATTTCCTGTTGCTGCACATCGAGGATGATGTCCTTGGTCGGCAGGCGGTAGGCGACCACGTCCATGTAGGGAATGACGATGTTCAGGCCAGGCTTGAGGGTGGTGTGGTAACGCCCCAGGCGCTCGACGATCCATTCCTCGCCCTGGGGCACGATACGCACACCCTTGAATACGGTGATCAGGACGAACAGGGCGAGCGCGGCGACGACGATGAGACTGGTCATGATGCAAACTTCCTTTTAAATACGGAATCAGGCCCGAATGACCCGGGCGGTATTACCTTCGATGGCGACGAGTCGAACGCGCTCGCCGGAGGGAATGTCGCTATCGGCGACGCAGACCCACTCCTCGTTGCCGAGTATCGGCTTCTGGAATCGCACACGGCCTTTCTGGAAGGGCGAAACGCTGCTGATCAGCAACCCGACTTCGCCGATCACGCTGTCGGCGGTCCAGCGCACGTCAGGTTGCTTGCGCTTGAACAGCTTGAACCAGGCGAACGTGGTGATCGAAGAGAACAGCACCCACAGCAGTACCTGCATGTCCAGTTGCAGGCTGGGGGCGGCCAGTGCGATGAGCGAGACCAGCACGGCACCGATGCCGAACCAGATGATGAAGAACGTGGGCAGGACCAGTTCCAGCAGGATCAGGCCGATGCCGAAGACCAGCCAGATCCACCATTGCATTTCCATATGAGTGACGCCTTCCGGGGAGGGGGCTTGAGTCTACAGCCTGCAAGGCAAATGGCCACTCAGATGTGTCTGATAGAGCTGTGGGAACTAGATATGTCGACTGTAGGAAACCTGGTATCGCTAGGCTGTCGGTGTATCCAGCCAGTCTTCCATGCGAAGACCAGGGACTCGCTGGAATTCACGCAGGTTGTTTGTTACCAGAACGAGCCCTCGTGCGCGCGCATGGCCGGCAATCAACTGGTCGAAGGGGCCGATCGGCGTGCCAGCCATTGCCAATTCAGCTCTCAACTGGCCACTGTGCTCCGCAGCCCGGCTGTCATAGTCGAGGACCTCAAGGCGAGCGGCGAAGCTTTCAACTATCGAAAGGTTACGCTCGGGGTGGGCTGACTTTTCCGCGCCGTAGATGAGCTCCATCAGTGTTACGGTACTGATTGCCATCTGACCATGATGGCGGTTGAATGCCTCACGAACCACTTGCGGCTTGTTCTTGATGGTGAGGATGCAGATATTCGTGTCGAGCATGTACCTGAGCATTAGAACCCTTCGCGTTCCTGGTCGGCAGGTTGATCGCGGCTGGCCATGAAGTCGGGACTCGCGTCATCGCCGTCAAACCACGTGTCCCACGATTCTCCGGCAGGCGTGATGATACGTGCACGTCCCACAGCAACGATGTCTACGCGGGTCACTTCTTCGGGAAGGGCGACGGATTTCGGCAAGCGGATGGCCTGGCTACGGTTGCTTTTGAAGACAGCACCTTGATCCATGATGGGCCTCCTTGGAAAGCTGGAAACTGTGACTGAAGTTTAGGGGGGCAGGTGTATATGTCAATGGGATATACGTTGCCGCCCGATGGTCAGTGCCTGAGGCTGGCGAGCAGCAGTTCCGTTTGCATGAACTCCACGTCCACCTCTGGCAAGACCGGTCGTTTCACTATCAGTAAAGGTATCCCTCGCTCTCTTGCCACTTCGAGCTTCGGTTCAGTCGCTACGCTGCCACTGTTCTTGCTGATCAGCACATCAATCCCACGCGTCTCAAAAAGGTTACGTTCCCCTTCCAGATGAAACGGCCCACGCGCGCCGATCACCTCGCAACGGTCATTGCCGGGGCAGGCCTCCAATGCGCGCAAGGTCCAGAACTGCCCTGGCGGTATCTCGTCGAGGTGTTGCAACGGCTCACGCCCGAGGGTGAACAACGGCCTGTGGAACGGCTTGAGCGCAGCGATCAGCCCCGCCCAGTCATGCACTTCCCGCCAGTCGTCACCGGGCTGGGCCTGCCAGGCCGGGCGGCGCAAGGCCCAGCACGGGATACCGACGGCACCTGCGGCAGCGGCGGCGTTGCGGCTGATCTGCGCGGCGTAGGGGTGGGTGGCGTCGATCAGCAGGGTGATGCCTGCTTCACGCAGGTAGCGGGCCAGCCCTTCGGCCCCGCCATAGCCGCCGACGCGCACCTGGCACGCGAGGTCCTGCGGCACGCGGCCGATGCCGGCCAGGCTGTAGACATGTTCTGGTCCAAGCTGGCGGGCAATGGCCAGCGCTTCAGTGACGCCGCCAAGCAGCAGGATGCGCCGGCTCATGGCACACCGGCCTTGCCGACGATGCCGCCCTGACGGTCGATGGCGAACACCTCGACCTGCACCTGCGCCGGCACCACGCTGCGGGCGAAGGCCAGCGCATGGGCGCATACCGCATCGCCCAGGGCGACCCCGGATGCATGGGCCAGCGCCAGGGCCTGCTGGCTGGTGTTGGCAGCCATGATCGCGGCCTGCAGGTCGACATCGGCGCCCACGTCCGTCGCCCAGCCGGCCAGTTGCGGCAGGTCGATACTCGAATGGCGACTGTGCAGGTCCATGTGTCCGGCGGCCAGCTTGCTGATCTTGCCGAAGCCGCCGCACAGGGTCAGGCGCGGCACCGGCACCTTGCGCAGGTGCTTGAGCACCGCGCCGACGAAGTCGCCCATCTCGATCAGGGCGATCTCCGGCAGGCCGTAGACGCGCCGCATGGTGTCTTCGCTGGCGTTGCCGGTGCAGGCGGCGATATGGGTGTAGCCATTGGTGTGGGCCACGTCGATGCCTTGGTGGATCGAGGCGATGTAGGCCGAGCAGGAGAAGGGCCGCACGATACCGCTGGTACCGAGAATCGACAGCCCCCCGAGAATGCCCAGGCGTGGGTTCATGGTCTTCAGTGCGAGCTGTTCACCGTCCTGCACGTTCACCGTGACTTCGAAGCCGCCGGGGTAGGTACAGTCATTGGCCAACCGATGCAGGTGCTCGGTGATCATGCGCCGGGGCACCGGGTTGATCGCAGGCTCGCCCACGGCCAGCACCAGGCCTGGTCGGGTCACCGTGCCGACACCCCGACCTGCGATGAACTGCACACCGGGTTCAGTCACCAGGCGTACCTGGCTGTAGAGCAGCGCGCCGTGGGTGACATCCGGATCGTCGCCGGCATCCTTGAGGGTGCCCGCTTCGGCGCGTTCGCCGTCACGGCGACAGAATTCGAGGCGCATCTGCACCACCTTGCCCTTGGGCAGGGTGATGCTCACGGCGTCGTTGACCTCGCCCGTGAGCAGCAGGCGCGCTGCGGCCAGGCTGGTGGCGGTGGCGCAACTGCCGGTGGTCAGGCCGCTGCGCAGAGGGGCCGGCTGCTCGCGGGTTTCTTCACGCATCTGCAGGCTTCACCACATCGAGCACGGTGATCGGCAGTGCCTGGCGCCAGGTGTCGAAGGCGCCCAGGGGCTGGGCCTGGGCGACGTGGATGCGCGTCAGTTCGCCGCCATGTCCCTCGCGAAAATGCGCCAGTGCCAGCTCGCTTTGCAGGGTCACCGCATTGGCCACCAATCGCCCGCCTGGGCGCAAGCGTTCCCAGCACAGCGACAGCACCCCTTCGCGGGTGACACCACCGCCAATGAAGATCGCGTCCGGGCGCTCCAGGTCGGTCAGGGCCGCCGGCGCCTTGCCGCGAACCAGCTGCAGGCCGGGTACGCCGAGTGCGTCGCGATTGTGCTCGATGAACGCCTGGCGACCTTCGTCGGCTTCGATCGCCAACGCACGGCAAGCGGGGTGGGCGCGCATCCATTCGATGCCGATGGAACCGCAACCGGCGCCGACGTCCCACAGCAGTTCACCCGGTTGCGGTGCCAGGCGAGCGAGGGTGATGGCGCGCACGTCGCGCTTGGTCAGTTGGCCGTCGTGGCGGTAGACACTGTCCGCAAGGCCAGGTACACGCGCCAGCCGGGGCGCAGCGGGCGACGCCTGGCACTCGATGGCGACCAGGTTGAGTGCGGCGACTGGCGGGCAGGGCCAATCGTCGGCGCTGCCCGTCAACTGACGTTCCTGCGGCCCGCCCAGGTGTTCGAGCACATGCAGCCGGCTTGGCCCGAAGCCGCGCTCGCGCAGCAGCGCAGCGATGGCCGCAGGGCTGTCGCCATCGTTGCTCAGCACCAGCAGGCGCATGCCGCTGTACAGGTGGGCGTTGAGCGCTGCCAGCGGGCGCGCCACCACCGACACCACCTGGATGTCCTGTAGTGGCCAGCCAAGGCGCGCCGCCGCCAGGGCGCAGGAGGAGGGCATCGACAGCACCTGCATCTGCGCTGCAGGCACGTGCCGCGCCAGGCTGGCACCGACGCCGTAGTACATCGGATCGCCGCTGGCCAGTACGCAGACAGGCTCGCCGCGCAGTGCCAGCACCGGGGCCAGGGAGAACGGGCTGGGCCAGCCCTGCTGCTCGCCACTGATACAGCGAGGCAGCAGCGCCAGCTGGCGCGGGCTGCCGAAGATCCTCGAAGCGCCCAGCAAGGCGCGCCGGGCCTGCTTGCCCAAGCCACTGAAGCCGTCTTCGCCAATGCCTATCACTGTCAGCCAGGGTGCCATCTGATCCAATCCGCCCATCATGCTCGACCACCGGCTTTTCATGCCGCCGGACAAAGCAGGCATAATACCGCGCCTTCTACACTCAAGCGCATTTTCAGCGATTGCCGGACACCCCCTTTGAAGCAGGCCCATGCCCCCATCGTTTCGCCCCGTCCCTCGGCCTGCCCGGGGTTGTGGCGCATCGTCAGTGCCCGTGACGGCGGTATCTGCCGGATCAAGCTGCCCGGCGGCCTGCTGCTGGCCGACCAGGCCGACGCGGTGGCGGGCGCCGCCGAACGTCATGCTTGCGGTGTGATCGAGGTGACCAACCGCGGCAACCTGCAGATTCGCGGCATCGGCGATGATCATGCGGCGTTGATCGACGCCTTGCTGGCGGCAGGTCTCGGGCCGCGCGACGCTGCCAGCGACGATGTGCGCAATCTGATGCTCAGCCCTCTGGCCGGGCACGACCCGGCGATGGTGCTGGATGTGCGGCCGCTGGCCGGGCAGATCCTCGACCTGCTGCAGGACACGCCACGGTTTCACCAGCTGTCGGCCAAGTTCGCCGTGCAACTGGACGGCGGCGAAGGCCTGGCCATGCTCGAACACCCCCATGACCTGTGGCTTTGCGCGCTGCGCCTGGAGCAGCGTGACTGGCTGGCGTTCGGCCTCGCCGGTTGCCCGGCCGAGGGCCCGGTGCTGGGGGCGGTGCCGCTGGCGCAGGGGCCGGCGCTGGTGCAGGCGGTGCTTGGTCGCTTCCTCGACCTGGCCCGCCCGGAGCAGTCGCGCATGCGCCAGTTGCTTGCAGACTGCCCGGTCGAAACATTTGTCGCCGGCCTCGGCATGCCGCTGCGCCGTGCTGCGGCCGTGCTGCAGTGGCGACGCAAGGCCGTCGTCGGCCCATGGCTCGGCACGGTGCCACAGCACGACGGCATGGCGCTGGGTGTTGCGCCGCCGCTTGGCAGGCTCACACCCGACATGTTGCGGGGTGCCGCGCACATCGCTCGGAAGCACGGTGACGGCAGCCTGCGCCTGACGCCTTGGCAGAGTCTGATGCTGACCAACATCGATCCCGCAGCCATCGAGCAGGCCCAGCGAACGCTGTCTGCCCTTGGACTGCTGTGCGATGGCCATGAGCCCCTGGCGCGCGTCGTCGCCTGCACCGGTGCCAGCGGTTGCGCCAAGGCGCACGGCGAGACCAAGGCCGATGCGCTCACGCTTTCGGCGCTGTTGCCCGCTGGTGCGCCAGCCACCGTGCACCTGTCTGGCTGCTCCCGATCCTGCGCCGTGGCCCATGTCGCCCCGGCCACGCTGCTGGCCCGCTCCCCGGGCCGCTACGACCTTTACTTGCGTGACGCGCGCCAACCGGGCTTCGGTGCCCTGCGCGCCACCGACCTCACCTTGAACGAAGCAGGCGCCATGCTCGCCCTGCCGACGGAGCACCTTGATGATTGACTACATCCGCGATGGTCAGGAGATCTATCGCAATTCCTTCCGGATCATCCGTGAGGAAGCCCGGCTCGAGCGGATTCCCGCAGACCTCGAAAAACTCGCCGTACGCGTCATCCACGCCTGCGGCATGGTCGAAGCCATCGATGGCCTGCAGTTCTCCGAAGGTGCCGGTCGCGCCGGGCGCGAAGCCCTGGCCAACGGTGCGCCGATCCTCTGCGATGCGCACATGGTCGCCGAAGGCATCACCCGTGCGCGACTGCCGGCCAACAACGAGGTGATCTGCACCCTGCGCGACGCCAGCGTGCCAGGCCTGGCCAAGGACGCCGGCAACACCCGCTCCGCAGTGGCGCTGGAGCTGTGGCGGCCGCACCTGGAAGGCAGCGTGGTGGTGATCGGCAACGCGCCGACGGCCCTGTTCTACCTGCTGGAAATGCTCGATGCGGGCGCGCCGAAGCCTGCGCTGATCCTCGGTTTCCCGGTCGGCTTCGTCGGCGCTGCGGAGTCCAAGGCCATGCTCGCCGCCGACAGTCGTGGCGTGCCGTTCGTGATCATGCAAGGCCGCCTGGGCGGTAGCGCGATGGCCGCCGCCGCGGTCAACGCCCTGGCCACGGAGATGGAATGATGACGCCGCGCGGACGTCTGCTGGGCCTGGGCGTGGGCCCAGGCGACCCTGAACTGATCACCGTCAAGGCCTTGCGCTTGTTGCGCGACGCCCCTGTGGTCGCCTATTTCGTGGCCAAGGGCAAGCGCGGCAATGCCTTCGGTATCATCGAAGCGCACCTGCAAGCCGAGCAGACGCTGCTGCCGCTGGTGTACCCGGTGACCACCGAGGCCTTGCCGGCACCGTTGTCCTACGAGCAGGTCATCAGCGATTTCTACGATGAAGCCAGCGTGCAGGTGGCCGAACACCTGGATGCCGGCCGCGACGTGGCGGTGATCTGCGAGGGCGACCCGTTCTTCTACGGCTCCTACATGTACCTGCATGACCGCCTGGCACAGCGCTACGAGGCCGAGGTGATCCCGGGTGTCTGCTCGATGCTGGGCGGCGCCTCGGTGCTGGGTGCGCCCCTGGTCTACCGCAACCAGAGCCTCTCGGTGCTGTCAGGCGTGTTGCCTGCCGAGGAACTCAAGCGACGGCTTGCCGACGCGGACGCGGCAGTGATCATGAAGCTGGGGCGCAACTTCCCCAAGGTGCGCCAGGTGCTGGGCGAACTGGGCCTTGACGGGCGCGCGCTGTATGTCGAACGCGCGACCATGGCCAACCAGAAGATCGTCCCGCTGGACGCGGTCGATCCGCAGTCCTCGCCTTATTTCTCGCTGATCATCGTGCCGGGTGAAAAATGGCAGGGATGAGCATGCAGCAGGCCCCGGCGATCATCATCCTCGGCCCTGGCAGCCTGGCCACGGCGCAACGCATCCAGCAGCGCTATCCAGCGTCCTCGATCCATGGCCTGAGTGGCCGGGTGGAAGGTGCCGATGCGTATTACGAGGCGTTTGGCGACACCCTCAGGGCCTTGTACCAGCAGGGCTCGCCGATCATTGCCCTGTGCGCCGCAGGCATCGTCATTCGCAGCCTGGCGAGCCTGCTTGGCGAGAAGGGCGACGAGCCGCCGGTGCTGGCGGTTGCCGCGGACGGCAGCGCCGTGGTGCCGCTGCTCGGCGGGCTGAGTGGGGTCAATGTCATGGCCCGCGAGATTGGCGAAGCGCTGGGCGTGGCAGCGGCGATCACCACCAGTGGTGAACTGCGCTTTGGCACCTGCCTGCTGAACCCGCCTGCGGGCTATGCACTGGCGGATATCGAACAGGGCAAGCGCTTCGTTTCCGACTTGCTGGCAGGTGAAAGCGTTCGTATCGATGGCGATGCACCTTGGCTGCAGCAGGCGCAGTTGCCTGCCAGCGAATCGGCACAGCGCACCATCCACATCGGCTGCGATGCGCGCCCGGCGAGCCGTGACGAGTTGCTGATCCACCGCCGCTCGCTGGTGGTGGCGATTGCCGCTGCGGGGCCGGAGCTGCTCGAGCAGATTCGCAGCGCGCTGCGTGACGCCGGCCTGGCGGAACAGGCGCTGGCGTGCCTGCTGGCAGCCGACACCTTGATGGCCGAGCAGTCGTTGCATGAGACTGCCAGGGCGCTTGGGGTCGGTCTGCGCTTCGCTCCGGCGACAGACAACCTGGCCAACATGCTGGCCGAGCAGGTGCCTGGCGCCACACTGATCGAACAGGCGGGCATGGTCATTGCCATTGCCATTGCGCCGACACCTGTCGACACAGCCCGGGTCGGCCGCCGCCGCGGTCGCCTGGCGGTCATCGGGCTTGGCCCCGGTGCCGCCGAGCTGATGGTGCCCGCGGTCAAGGCGGAGCTGGCGCGTGCAGAAGATGTGCTGGGCTATGAGACCTACGTGCGCATGGCTGGTCCCTTCCGTGATGACCAGTGCTTGCATTGCACCGACAACCGGGAAGAGATGCAGCGCGCCCGCCACGCCTTCGAGCTGGCCGCCCAGGGCCGTTCGGTGGTGGTGGTGTCGTCGGGAGACCCGGGCGTGTTCGCCATGGCCGCGGCGGTGCTCGAAGCGCTGCACGCCTCCGACGACCCGGCCTGGCACCGTGTCGATCTGGAAATCCTGCCGGGGGTTTCCGCCTCGCTGGCAACCGCTGCCCAGGCGGGCGCGCCGCTGGGGCATGACTTCTGCGTGATGTCGCTGTCGGACAACCTCAAGCCCTGGTCGGTCATCGAGCAGCGTCTGGACCTGGCGGCGCAGGCCGACCTCGTGCTGGCGTTCTACAACCCGATTTCCCGGTCACGACCTTGGCAGCTGGGGCGTGCCATCGAGATTGTCCGGCAGCATCGCAGTGGCAGTACGCCGGTCGTGCTCGGTCGGGATATCGGCAGGCCCGGGCAGACCCTCAGGGTCGTGACGCTGGCCGAGCTGGTGCCGGAAATGGTCGACATGCGCACCATGGTCCTGCTGGGCTCCTCCACCACGTGCCAGTTCCCCAGGGCCGATGGCACGCAGTGGGTGTACACGCCGCGTTGGTATCCGACGGCCGGGTGAGCGCACGGGTGGGCGATCAGCTCACCAGGTAGCCCTTGATCCCGGTAAAGATGATCTGCGCCGCCAGGGCGCAGACGAACAGCCCCATCAGGCGGCTGACGATCTGCAGGCCCTGGTCGCCCAGAATCCGCTCTATGCCGTGCGAGAGATACAGCACCAGGCCGACGGTGAAGCTGGCCAGGGCGATACTGACGATGGCCAGCAGCTTGTCGTCCCAATGCGGTTGCCCGACCCCCATCACCAGCAACGCACCGATCGTGCCGGGGCCTACCGTAAGCGGAATGGTCAACGGCACGATGGTCACATCCTGCTGCACGTTGTCGGCCTGAACGGCCGGCTTGCCCTGGGCCATGCTCAGTGCCGAGATGAACAGCACGCTGCCGGCGCCGATGCGAAAGGCGTCGGCCGTGATGCCGAAAATGCCGAAGATCGCCCGACCGAACAGATAGAGCAGCACACTGGCGACCAGCGCCGCGAACGCCACTTTCCAGGCCAGCTGCTTGCGCTCCTTGCTGGAGTGGCCACGGGTCAGGCTGATGAAGCACGACAGCACGAAGAACGGGCTGTAGAGCACGAGCATCTTGAGGTAGACGCTGAACAACTCATGGAGCATGGGCGAGGTTCCTGGCTGGGCTGAAGCGGTGGCTCCAGCCACTATAGTTCAGGAGGTGTGCAGCGGATCATCCGCCTTTGCTTCTCGTTGTTGCGCCCAGTACTGGATCAGCTCGCGCAATTGCGACAGCTCCACAGGCTTGGCCATGTGTCCGTCCATGCCAGCCAGCCGTGCGCGCTCCTTGTGCTCGGCAAGGATATGCGCGGTCAGCGCCACGACCGGTGTACGACGGCGCTGGTTGGCGGCTTCCCAGTCGCGCAGTTGCTGGGTGGCGGAGAAACCGTCGAGGACCGGCATCTCGCAGTCCATCAGCACCAGGTCGTAGCGCTGCGCCTTCATCGCCTGCAGGGCCTCTTCACCATTGCTGGCAGTATCCGGCTCGAGGTTGAGTTTGCCGAGCATGCCGCGGATCACCTTGGTCGAGATGCTGTTGTCTTCGGCGACCAGCACGCGAAAATCGCCAGGCAGCTCCGGTGCCGAGGGGGAGCTCGACAGGTTCACCGGTACGGCCTGCTCACGACCGCGCTGGGCCAGTTCTTCGGCCAGGGTGGTCTTCAGGGTGTAGCCGGCCACCGGTTTGGCGAGGATGCGCTTGACCCCGGCATTGCGGGCGATGACCTTGTTCGGCGCATTGCTGATGCCGGTGAGCATCACCACCAGGATGTCGTGGTTCAGGCTCGGGTCTTCCTTGATCTTCGCCGCCAGCTGCATACCGGTCATGCCCGGCATGTTCTGGTCCAGCAGCACCGCATCGAAGTAGTCGCGCAGGTGTGCCTTGGTGCGCAGCAGGGCGAGCGCTTCCTTGCCCGAGGGCACCGCGCTGACGTTCATGCCCCAGGCGCTGCACTGTTGCACCAGTACCTTGCGGCAGGTGTCGTTGTCGTCCACCACCAGCACCCGGGCATCGCGCAGCGGGCCGTCGAGGTCGGCCGGGGGCTGCTCCAGGCGCGACGGGTCCAATGGCAGGGTCAGCCACAAGGTGTTGCCCATGCTGGTGCTGCTCTTGATGCCGAACTCGCCTTGCATCAGGCCGATCAATTGCTTGGCGATCACCAGCCCGAGGTGGCCGCCGAGCTTGTTGCTGGAAAGGAAGTGGTGGCTATGCAATTCGGCCTGCAGCAAGGCTTCGCGCTCGGCCGCAGGCAGCGGCTCGCCACTGTCCTGCACGGCGATACGCAGGCGGGGCAGCTCCCCGCGTTGATCCAGTGCGACCACCAGCAGGATCTCGCCGTGATCGGTGTTCTTCAGCGCATTTTCCAGCAGGCTCGACAGGGCCTGGCGCAGGCGCGTCGGGTCGCCGCTGACGACGCGCGGCACCTGCGGCTGGGTGAAGCTGATCAGCTCGATGTTCTGCTGCTCGGCCTTGGCTCGGAAGATGTTCAGGCAATCCTCGATCAGGGCGTTGAGGTCGAACTGCACGTCGTCCAGCTCGATCTGGCGTGATTCGAGCTTGGAAATGTCGAGGATTTCGTTGATCAATGTGAGCAGTTCATTGCCGGCACTGTGGATGGTCTGCACGTAGTCGCGCTGCTTGACCGACAGCGGCGTGCCGAGCAGCAGCTCGGTCATGCCCAGCACCCCGTTCATCGGAGTACGGATCTCGTGGCTGATCTTGGCCAGGAACTCCGCCTTGGCGTTGATTTCGGCATCGCTGGCCGCCAGTGCGCGGCTGGCGCTGAAACGCTCTTCGCTCATGCGCCGCAGGCGCTCGCTGACGGCCAGGTTGAGCAACAGGCCGCACGCCACCGTCAGGCCCATGAGAATGCACAGCAGCCATGGCGTCGAGGTGCGGGTCAGGCCGAGCAGGGCCGGTAGCAGCACCAGGCCGCCCAGGTTGAACACCAGCATGGCGATGCAGAACAGCCGAGCCGGCGCATAGCCCTTGTACCAGTGGTAGCTGCTGACCATCAGCATGGTCGTGCTGCCCACCGCCAGCAGGGCGTAGGTCATCAGGTTGAGCGGCAGGGTGTCGACGAACAGCAGGATCAGCCCGCTGACCGCGGTGACCAGCATTTCGCCTTGCAGCAGGCGGTTGAGCCGGGGCGAGTTGCAGGGCGAGAAGAAATGCTGGGTGAAATACAGGCCCGACAGGCCGGCCAGGACCAGGGTCAGGTAGGCCGCCGGGGTTTGCGCGCTGTGCCACAGGTGCCACCAGGGGCCGCTGAGGTTGAGCAGGATCAGGCCACTGAGCAGCATCAGGCCATGGTACAGGGCAAGAATCAGGGTGGTGCTGGAGCGGCTGTAGAGGAAGCGGATCAGGTTGTGCAGGATCAGCATCAGCAGACCGCCGAAGAGCATGCCGAACAGCAATGGCTGGCTGTGGTCGGAGGCGGCTACGGCCGCAGGTTCCAGGTTGATGGCCGGACGCAGCTGGTGTTCGGAGACCAGGCGCAGGTAGATGTCCAGGGTATGCGTGCTGTTGGGCAGGGGCAATATGTGGTCGCTGCCGCGCAGCGTCGGGCTGGCGTTGCCAGCCTGGCGACCATGGCGCAGCTGGCGCAGCAGCTTGTCGCCATCGAGGGCGTACAGGTCGAGCTGGGAAAGGTCGGGGGCGAAAATGCGCAGTAGCCGTTCCTGGTCATCCGGCTCCAGGCGGTAGTGCAGCCACAGGGCCTGTTCGGCAGGCGAAGCATCGAGCTCGCCGAGGGTGATCGGGCTGAACTGGTTGCGGTAGCGATCGGAGCGAACGTCGCTCAGTTGCAGGCTGGCCTGTTCATCAAGCAGAACGGCCCAGCCACCGCCTTGCTCGGCAGATGCCGGGAGCAGGCAGAGCAGGGTCAGCAAGCTGACGATCAGAGCTGTGGCAATCCGAAGCCGACGCACTACGAGATCCCTTCCTAGCTGATGTGCCGGATACTAACTATGCGCGGCGCGCCAAGTCGAAGGCAAGGCCCACCAGGGGCCTTGTCGACGAGCCGAATGCCGCACGCACGAGGCGCTGCGGCGATTCGGTCAAGGTTACTGCTGGTGTTCACCGCGCTCGCGGGCGATGGCCCGGTAGCCGATGTCGGTCCGGTAGAAGCTACCGTTCCAGGTCACTTCCTTGGCCAGGCGGTAGGCCTGCTGCTGGGCATCGGCAACGCTGGCGCCCATGGCGGTGGCGCAGAGCACGCGGCCGCCGTTGGTGACCACTTGGCCGTCCTTGAGCGAAGTACCGGCGTGGAACACCTTGCCTTCGATCCTGGCGGCTGCATCCAGGCCGCTGATCACCTCACCCTTGGCGTAGTCGCCCGGGTAGCCGCCGGCTGCCAGCACCACGCCCAGGCTCGGGCGCGGGTCCCACTGGGCTTCGACCTTGTCCAGGGCCTTGGCGAAGGCCGCTTCGATCAGCAGCACCAGGCTCGACTCCAGGCGCAGCATGACTGGCTGGGTTTCAGGGTCGCCGAAGCGGCAGTTGAACTCGATGACCTTGGGGTTGCCCGCCTTGTCGATCATCAGGCCGGCGTACAGGAAGCCGGTGTAGACGTTGCCTTCCTCGGCCATGCCGCGAACGGTCGGCCAGATCACCTGGTCCATCACGCGCTGGTGCACGTCCAGGGTGACCACTGGCGCAGGGGAGTAGGCGCCCATGCCGCCGGTGTTCGGGCCGGTGTCCTGGTCGCCGACGCGCTTGTGGTCCTGGCTGGTGGCCATTGGCAGCACGTTATGGCCGTCGACCATGACGATGAAGCTGGCTTCCTCGCCGTCGAGGAACTCTTCGATCACCACGCGCGAGCCGGCGTCACCGAAGGCGTTGCCGGCGAGCATGTCACGCACGGCGTCTTCGGCTTCCTGCAGGGTCATGGCGACGATCACGCCCTTGCCCGCGGCCAGGCCGTCGGCCTTGATCACGATCGGCGCGCCTTTTTCCTTCAGGTAGGCCAGGGCCGGTTCGATCTCGGTGAAATTCTGGTAGTCGGCGGTCGGGATCTTGTGGCGAGCCAGGAAATCCTTGGTGAAGGCCTTGGAGCCTTCCAGCTGGGCCGCGCCCTTGGTCGGGCCGAAGCAGTCCAGGCCGCGGCTGCGGAACAGGTCGACGACGCCGATGACCAGTGGCGCCTCGGGGCCGACGATGGTCAGGTCGACGTTCTTCTCGGCGAAGTCGGCCAGTTGCTCCAGGGCGGTGACGTCGATGGCGACGTTCTCGCACTTGGCTTCAATGGCGGTGCCGGCGTTGCCCGGGGCGACGAAGACTTTCTCGACGCGTGGGTCCTGGGCGACTTTCCAGGCCAGGGCGTGCTCACGGCCGCCGCTGCCGATGATCAAAACTTTCATGTCAAAACCTCGAATTCTTTCGGACGGGAGGCCAGGCCTCACACTGTACGAGGCCCCAACGCAGCAGATGCCTGCTTCAGTGCGGCCGATTGCCGTAAATCAGTGGCGGAAGTGGCGCATGCCAGTAAAGACCATCGCGATGCCGGCTTCGTCGGCAGCGGCGATGACTTCGGCGTCACGCATCGAACCACCTGGCTGGATCACGGCGCTGATACCCACTTTGGCGGCATTGTCGATGCCGTCGCGGAACGGGAAGAACGCATCCGAAGCCATGACCGCACCCTGCACCTGCAGGCCAGCATGCTCGGCCTTGATGGCAGCGATACGGGCGGAGTTGACGCGGCTCATCTGGCCGGCGCCGACGCCGATGGTCTGGCGCTGCTTGGCGTAGACGATAGCGTTGGACTTCACGAACTTGGCCACTTTCCAGGCAAATACCAGGTCGTGGATCTCTTGCTCGGTCGGTGCGCGTTTGGTGACGATCTTCAGGTCTTCGGCAGTGATCATGCCGTTGTCACGGCTCTGCACCAGCAGGCCGCCGTTGACGCGCTTGAAGTCCCAACCGGCAGCACGCTCGGCTGGCCATTCGCCACATTCCAGCAGGCGCACGTTCTGCTTGGCAGCGACCACGTCGCGGGCAGCCTGGGAGATTTTCGGGGCGATGATCACTTCGACGAACTGGCGGTCGACGATGGCCTTGGCGGTTTCGCCATCCAGCTCGCGGTTGAAGGCGATGATGCCGCCGAACGCCGACTCGGTGTCGGTGGCATAGGCCAGGTCATAGGCCTTGCGGATGCCGCCTTCGTCTTCAGGCACGACGGCCACGCCGCATGGGTTGGCGTGCTTGACGATGACGCAGGCCGGCTTGACGAAGCTCTTCACGCACTCCAGCGCAGCGTCGGTGTCGGCCACGTTGTTGAACGACAGCTCCTTGCCCTGCAGCTGGACGGCAGTGGAAATGCTCGCTTCGCCTTTCTTGGCTTCGACGTAGAACGCCGCGCTCTGGTGCGGGTTCTCGCCGTAGCGCATCTCCTGGGCCTTGACGAACTGGCTGTTGAAGGTGCGCGGGAACTCGCTGCGATCTTCGGTGCTCAGGGTGTCCTTGGCCTGGTCGATGGTGCCCATGTAGTTGGCGATCATGCCGTCGTAGGCGGCAGTGTGCTCGAACGCCTTGAGCATCAGGTCGAAGCGCTGGGCGTAGGTCAGGCCGCCGGCCTTGAGGCCTTCGAGGACGCTGGCGTAGTCGCTGGCATTGACCACGATGGCCACGTCCTTGTGGTTCTTGGCAGCCGAACGGACCATGGTCGGGCCGCCGATGTCGATGTTCTCGATAGCGGTCGGCAGGTCACAGCCTGGCTTGGAGATGGTGGCTTCGAAGGGGTACAGGTTGACGGCGACCAGGTCGATAGGCTTGATGCCGTGCTCGTTCATGATGGCATCGTCGACACCGCGACGGCCCAGGATGCCACCGTGGATCTTCGGGTGCAGGGTCTTGACCCGGCCATCCATCATTTCGGCGAAGCCAGTGTAGTCGGCCACTTCCACCGCGTTGACGCCGTTGTCCTTGAGCAGCTTGTAGGTGCCGCCGGTGGACAGGATCTCGACACCGAGCTGTTGCAGCTCACGAGCGAATTCGAGGATACCGGTCTTGTCGGAGACGCTGATCAGGGCGCGGCGGACTGGCAGGCGGGTAGTCTGGTCGGTCATTTCGGATTCCAATAACGCGGTGGAGTCAGCAAAAAAGGCGCCTCTGTTCAGGGAGTCGCCTTTTCTGATTGGGATTCTGGCTTACAACAAGTCGTACTGCTTGAGCTTCTTGCGCAGGGTACCTCGGTTGAGTCCGAGCATCTCGCTGGCCTTGGTCTGGTTGCCCTTGACGTAATTCATCACGCTTTCGAGCAGGGGCGCCTCGACTTCGGAGAGCACCAGGTTGTACACGTCAGTGACGGTAGCGCCTTCCAGGTGTGCGAAGTAGTTGTGCAGCGCCTTCTCGACGCTGTCGCGAAGGGTCTGGCCCTCTTCGCTCGGCGTATTGAGGTGCTGTTTGAGGTTGGCGTTGTCGCTCACGGGCGTTGTTCCACTCACTAATGTCTCGGTCATCATCGTCATGCGGCCACCCCTTGTTCGTCCTCTGTCTCAAGGCCCTGTCGACGTTCGCTGAAGTACTCGCGAACGTTGGCGCACTGCGCTTGTGTGTCTTCCAAAGCGTTGAACCGGGAGCGAAACTCCTTGCCGCCGGGTCGTGTTGCCAGGTACCAGCCAACGTGCTTGCGGGCGATACGAACGCCCATCACATCGCCATAGAAGGCGTGCAGCGCGGCCAGGTGCTCCAGCAGGATGCGTTCCACTTCGTCCAGCTTGGCGGCTGGCAGATGCTCGCCGGTCGCCAGGTAATGCGCGATCTCGCGAAAGATCCAGGGCCGCCCTTGGGCGGCCCGGCCGATCAGCAGACCGTCGACCCCGGTGGCGTCCAGCACCGCCCGGGCCTTTTCTGGCGAAGTGATATCGCCATTGGCAAAAACCGGGATGGACACCGCCTGCTTGATGGCAGCGATGGTGTCGTATTCGGCTTCGCCGGTGTACAGGTCGGCGCGTGTGCGGCCATGCACCGCCAGCGCCTGGATGCCCGACTGTTCGGCGATTTTCGCCACGTTCAGGCCGTTCTTGTTCGCCCGGTCCCAGCCGGTGCGAATCTTCAGGGTCACCGGGACGTCCACCGCGCCGACCACGGCGTGGAGGATCTCGCTGACCAGAGCTTCATCTCTCAATAAAGCAGAGCCTGCAGCTTTGTTGCAGACTTTTTTTGCCGGGCAACCCATGTTGATATCGATGATCTGGGCACCCGCTTCGACGTTGGCCCGGGCCGCCGCGGCCATCATCTGCGCGTCACCACCGGCGATCTGGACCGAGCGGGGCTCGGGATCGCCTTCGTGGATGCGGCGCAGGCTCGACTTTCGGCTGTTCCACAGGCCCATGTCGCTGCTGACCATCTCCGACACCACCATGCCTGCGCCCAGGCGCTGGCAAAGTGTACGGAAAGGCTGGTCCGTGACCCCGGCCATGGGCGCGAGGATCAGGTTGTTGCGTAGTGTGTATTGGCCGATGCGTACCGCCGACATAGGTGTTCCCTGTTGTGGGGCCGAATCATTGGAGTCGAAAAAGGGTTGGCATGATACCCGCTCTCGGTGACCGGATAAAGATGGATTTGGATAAAATCTGAACAGTTGTCGGCTTATGCCTTTGAGCTGCAAGCGACAAGCTTCAAGCTGCAAGAGGGAGTGGACCGGTTACCGGGCGGGCTTCTCTTGTCGCTTGCCGCTTGCAGCTCATTCGGGCGAGCGGAAGCTGAGGCTGTAGTTCACGGCCTTGGGGCCCGGGTCGAGGATATCCAAAGCGATGTGGATCGGCGTCTGGCTTGGCATCTCGCCACGGCCGGCCAGCTCGCCGGAGAGGTACTCGCTGGGTTTGAAGCGACGGCTGGCGATCAGTTGGCCGTTGAGGTCGGCAAAACGCAGCTCCAGCAATGGGAACGGCTGGGCGAAAGGCGCGCGGTTGTAGATGATCGCGTCGACGATCAGTGCACCCTTGAAGTCCGGGTGGCTGCGTACCACCAGGTTGCTGCTCTTGATCCGGCCGATGTCGACGCGGGTAGGCACTTCGCAGCCAAGCGTCGGGCACAGCTGCTGGAAGAGGGGGCGGTACTGGTCCTGACGGGCCAGTTCGTCGAAATGGAACCACACGTACTGGAACGCCAGCAGGCCAGCGGCCAGCAGCGTCAGCACGCCCCACAGCAGGCGCTTGCCCCAGTTCGGACGCGGTGGCTCCCAACCCAGTTGCAACGGGTCGTCGACCACATCGACCAGTGGCTCCTTGCGTGACGGGCGTTCGGCCTTGGCGGCGAAGCCTGGCTCCTGGCGCTCGCCGGGCAGCGGTTCGGTCGGGTCGTCATCACGGGCTGACAGGTGGATATCGAGTGCGTCGTCATCACGGGCGCTCAGGCCTTTCTCGTGAATGAGTGCGTCATCACTGGGCAGTGGCTCGTCGATATCGCGTACATCATCGATTTCGACAGGCCGATGGGCTGCCGGCTCATCATCGAGGTCCAGGCTGTTGCCCAGTGTCGGCTCGGTGCGGTCTCCAGGGCCAGGCTCGAGCGTCAGCAGCTCCTGCTCCATCAGGACTGGCGCGGGTTCGTCAGTGGCTTGCGGTTCAAGGACGTCGTCGGTAGCGGTACCGAACGGCGTGCTGCCGAGGTCGTCCGCCTGCGGCTCGTCCCGACGTGCCTGCAGGGCGTCGTCGGCCGGGGCCACGCGGGGTTCGGCGGGCTGGCCGCGCCGTTCCAGGCGCGCCAGTTCCTCGTCCAGGTCCAGTTCATCCAGGGCCTGCACGGTGGCCGCCCAGTCCTCGGGTTTGACCGGTGCTCGTTCGCTGGCTGCCGGAGCGGGCGCAGCCGGCGCCTCGGCGGGCGGCTCCGGAGGCACCATCGGTACGCCGCCGGCCTTGGCGCGATTCTGCTCCAGCAACTGCTTCGCCGCATTGAACACCTGCAGGCAGTGGCCGCAGCGCACCACGCCGCGCGCTACGCTCAGCTGGTGGTGAGTGACGCGAAAGCTGGTCTGGCAATGCGGGCACTGGGTGACGAAACTGTCGGTCATGCGGCGATCCGGGAGCTGTGCAGAGATTGATTCTAGGCCCGCTTAACGGCGGCGACCACTGATGCGTACCCAGCCGTCGCGCACGACGATCGGGTCCAGCTCGAAGTCGGCAGCGTAGGCAGCGGCCACTTCCTCACCCTGTTCGGCGAGGATGCCCGAGAGCGCCAGCAGGCCGCCTGGGCGAACCAGGCCGGACAGTTGCGGCGCCAGGGAAACCAGCGGGCCGGCGAGGATGTTGGCGACCAGCACGTCGGCCTGCATGGCCGGCATGTGCTCGGGCAGGTACAGGGCGAACTTGTCATCGGCGATGCCATTGCGCTGGGCGTTGTCGCGCGAGGCTTCCAAGGCCTGCACGTCGATGTCGGTGCCGACCGCTTCGCGGGCGCCGAGCAGCAGCGCGGCGATGGCCAGGATGCCCGAGCCGCAGCCGAAATCGAGCACCTGGGTACCCTGCAGCTGCTGGCCGTCGAGCCATTCCAGGCACAGCGCGGTGGTCGGGTGGGTGCCGGTGCCGAAGGCCAGGCCCGGGTCGAGCAGCAGGTTGACCGCGTCCTTTTCCGGCGCCTCGTGCCAGCTTGGCACGATCCACAGGCGCTGGCCGAAGCGCATGGGCTGGAAGTTGTCCATCCAGCTGCGTTCCCAGTCCTGGTCCTCGATCACTTCGGCGTGGTGTTCCGGCAGCTCGGCGCCGGTCAGCAGGCGCAGGTGGGCGAATACGGCCTCAGGCTCGGCGTCGGCTTCGAACAACGCCAGCAGGTGGGTGTGCGACCACAGCGGGGTGGTGTTGAGGTCAGGCTCGAAGATCGGTTGATCTTCGGCGTCCATGAACGTGACCGAGACAGCGCCGACTTCGAGCAGGGCGTCTTCGTAGGTTTCGGCTTGTTCCGGGCTGATGGCCAGGCGTACTTGCAGCCAGGGCATGGCGGGCACCTTTGTAAATCGACAGGGGCAGCCCGAGGCTGCGCGAAGGCTGGCAGTTTACGCGAGTGCGGGGGTTTGTGCATGAATTGAGGGGGCTGCTTTGCAGCCCAATCGCCGGCAAGCCGGATCCCACAGATACCCCACTGAACCTGTGGACCCGGCTTGCCGGCGATGAGGCCCGAACAGGCAATAAAAAACCCCGGCACAGGGCCGGGGTTTTCGTGCATCACGCTACCGCGATCACTCCTGGCTAGCCAGTTTGTGCTCGAGGTAGTGGATGTTGACGCCGCCTTTGCAGAAACCTTCATCACGCACCAGGTCGCGGTGCAGCGGGATGTTGGTCTTGATGCCGTCGACGACGATCTCGTCCAGGGCGTTGCGCATGCGCGCCATGGCTTCGTCGCGGTCCTTGCCGTAGGTGATCAGCTTGCCGATCAGCGAGTCGTAGTTCGGCGGAACCGAGTAACCGCTGTACAGGTGCGAATCGACGCGAACACCGTTGCCGCCCGGAGCGTGGAAGTGCTTCACCTTGCCTGGGCTCGGGATGAACTTCTTCGGGTCTTCGGCGTTGATTCGGCACTCCAGCGAGTGGCCACGGATGACCACGTCTTCCTGGCGGATCGACAGCTTGTTGCCAGCAGCGATGCTGAGCATCTCCTTGACGATGTCGATACCGGTGACCATTTCCGACACCGGATGCTCAACCTGCACGCGGGTGTTCATCTCGATGAAGTAGAAACGGCCGTTCTCGTACAGGAATTCGAAGGTACCGGCACCGCGGTAGCCGATCTCGACGCACGCATCGACGCAACGCTTGAAGACTTCCTGGCGGGCTTTCTCGTCGATGCCCGGGGCAGGCGCTTCTTCCAGCACCTTCTGGTGACGGCGCTGCAGCGAGCAGTCGCGGTCGCCCAGGTGAATGGCGTTGCCCTGGCCGTCGGACAAGACCTGAACTTCCACGTGGCGTGGGTTGGTCAGGAACTTCTCCAGGTAGACCATCGGGTTGCCGAAGGCAGCACCGGCTTCGGTACGGGTGAGCTTGGCCGAGGCAATCAGGTCCTCTTCCTTGTGCACCACGCGCATGCCGCGACCACCACCGCCACCGGCGGCCTTGATGATCACCGGGTAGCCGACGTCACGGGCGATCGCCAGGGCGACCTCTTCGTCTTCCGGCAGCGGGCCATCGGAGCCCGGCACGGTCGGTACGCCGGTCTTGATCATCGCGTCCTTGGCCGAAACCTTGTCGCCCATCAGGCGAATGGTGTCGGCTTTCGGGCCGATGAAGGCGAAACCGGACTTTTCCACCTGCTCGGCGAAGTCGGCGTTTTCCGCCAGGAAACCGTAGCCAGGGTGAATGGCTGTGGCGCCTGTCACTTCAGCCGCAGCGATGATCGCCGGGATGTGCAGGTACGAATCCTTGGACGATGCAGGACCGATGCAGACCGACTCGTCTGCCAGGCCCAGGTGCATCAGTTCGCGGTCGGCGGTGGAGTGCACCGCGACGGTCTTGATGCCCAGCTCTTTGCAGGCACGCAGGATCCGCAGGGCAATTTCCCCGCGGTTGGCGATCAGGACTTTTTCGAGCTTCCCAGACATCGTTGGCTCTCCGCGAATCAAACGATGGTGAACAGCGGCTGGTCAAACTCAACCGGCTGACCGTCTTCCACCAGGATGGCGTCGATGACACCGCTGCATTCGCATTCGATGTGGTTCATCATCTTCATCGCTTCGACGATGCACAGGGTGTCGCCTTTCTTCACGGTCTGGCCGACTTCAGCGTAGTTCGGCGAGGTCGGCGAAGGCTTGCGGTAGAAGGTACCGACCATTGGCGACTTGATCACGGTGCCACGCAGGGCCGGGGCAGCAGCGGTGGCTTCGGCAACAGGGGCAGCGGCGGCGACCGGAGCAGCTACAGGAGCGGCAGCCATCGGTGCAGGTGCGTAGAACTGTTGAGCCGCTGGGGTCTTGCTGTGACGGCTGATACGGACCGACTCTTCGCCTTCCTTGATCTCCAGCTCGTCGATGCCAGACTCTTCCAGCAGCTCGATCAGTTTCTTGACTTTACGGATATCCATTAATCATCAACTCCCAAAGGTTCGGTCAGGGGGCGTAATTTAAAAACGTATCTGAACGTTTCTCTCGAACCCCGGCCCACATAGGCCAGGGTCTCAATCATCAGGGCTGTGCGTTGGCAGCCAGTTGTTCCAGCGCGGACTCCAGGGCCAGGCGATAACCGCTGGCGCCGAGGCCGCAGATCACTCCTACGGCGACATCGGAGAAGTAGGAGTGGTGACGGAACGGTTCGCGTTTGTGCACGTTGGACAGGTGCACTTCGATGAATGGGATGCTCACCGCAAGCAATGCGTCACGTAATGCGACACTTGTGTGGGTGAAAGCAGCCGGATTGATCAGGATGAAGTCCACACCCTCGTTGCGTGCGGCGTGAATACGGTCAATCAGTTCGTACTCGGCATTGCTCTGCAGGTACTGCAGATGATGGCCAGCGGCGCGGGCGCGCTGCTCCAGGTCCTGGTTGATCTGGGCCAGGGTCACGGCGCCATAGTGGCCAGGCTCCCGGGTACCGAGCAGGTTCAGGTTGGGGCCATGGAGCACCAGTAGGGTTGCCATCTGCAGATTTCCTTGAATTTGTAGGGCAATTCGACACAGCGCGGCGAGTGTGCCGTAAAGCGACGGCAAGTGTCCAGTTCCCGGCAATAGCCGGCACAATGTCCGAGGTTCGCGCGAAGTATGTGACCAAATAATTAAATCCGGTCACTCAATGGCGGAAATTTCCCGGCCCGCGGGAAGTTAGAGACCGAGTTTGCCACGCACGCGCGCAAGAACTTCGGCGAAATCGCCGGCGTTTATCTCGCCAATCACCCGATCGGCGGTCATTTCGCTGCCGTTCGCGGCAAAGAACAACAGCGCGGGTGGGCCGAAAAGTTGGTAGCGGTCGAGCAGGGCGCGTTGTTCCGTATTGCTCTGGGTGATATCGAAACGCAGCAGTTTGAAAGTGCCCAGCTGGGACTGGACTTGGGGGGCGTTGAGCACTTCGTGTTCGATCACCTTGCAACTGATGCACCAGTCGGCGTACCAGTCGAGCAAGACCGGCTGGCCGCTGGCCTTGGCGGCCGCCAGCGCGGCGTCCAGGGCGGCAGGGGTGGTGACGGTCTGCCAGGCGTTCTCTTTCTCGACGCTGGCGCTGAGCGAGCCCGCCGCCGCGGGCGGTGGCAGTGGGCGCAAAGGGTCGCCCTGGCCGTTCAACGCGCCATACCAGCAGGCCAGGGCGTACACCAGCAAGGCGAGGCCCAGCAATTGCGCCAGGCGCTGGCGTGGGGTCTTGACCACGAACTCCAGGGCGCCGAAGAACAGCGCTACCCCGGCGGCCAGGAAGCCGACCAGCAGCAGGGTCGCCGGGCCCGGCAGCACGCGGCTGAGCAGGCCGATGGCAAGGCCCAGCAGCAGCACACCAATAGCGTTCTTCACCGTGTTCAGCCAAGGGCCGCTCTTGGGCAGCCACGCCGCGCCACCGGTTGCGACCAGCAGCAGCGGAGCACCCATGCCCAGGCCCAGGGCGAACAGCTTGAGCGCGCCGCCCAGGGCGTCGCCGCTGGCGCTGATGTACAGCAAGGCGCCGGCCAGCGGCGCCGAGACGCAGGGCGACACCAGCAGGCTCGACAACACCCCCAGGATCGCAGCGCCCAGCAGCGAGCCGCCGCGGGTGTGGTTGGCCACGTTTTCCAGGCGATTGCTCAAGGCTCGCGGCAGCTTGAGTTCGAACAGGCCGAACATGGCCAGGGCGAACAGCACGAAGAACAGTGCGAAGGGCACCAGCACCCAGGCTGACTGGAGTCGCGCCTGCAGGTTCAGGCCGGCGCCGAACAGGCCCATCAACGCACCCAGCACGGCAAAGCTGGCCGCCATCGGCAGGATGTACGCCAGCGACAGCGCCAGGCCGCGCAAGCCGCCGGCCTGGCCACGCATGACCACGCCGGAAAGGATCGGCAACATCGGCAGCACGCACGGGGTGAAGGTCAGGCCGACCCCGGCGAGGAAGAACAGCAGCAACGATTTCCAGCTCCAGGCCCGCTCGGCGCTTGCCGGAAGAGCCCCGGCGCCGTCACCGTCGATGCTCAGCCGCGCGGTTTCCGGCGGGTAGCACAAGCCTTTGTCGGCGCAGCCCTGGTAGCCCACCAGCAAGGTGAAGGCCCGGGCGTCGTTGCGCGGCAGTTCGATGTCGAGCACGCCGTGGTAGACCTCGACATCGCCGAAGAACTCGTCGTGCTTGGCCTCGCCCTTGGGGATGTTCGGTGTGCCCAGGGCGATGTCCGCAGGCTCGGTGCGGAACTGGAAGCGGTGGCGATAGAGGTAGTAGCCGTCGGTGGCGACGAAGCGCAACTTGAGAGTCTGGGCGTCGGCCTGCACCAGGCTGAGCTTGAAGGCCTCGTGCACGGGCAGGAAGTCGGCACCGCTGGACAGCGAGGCGGCGCCCAGGGTGGCGCTGGGGCGGTTGTCGAGCAGGCCCGTGGCGAAGGCAGGGCTGGCCAGCAGCAGGAACAGCAGGAAAAACAGGCGGCGCATGGCGGACTCGCGAGGTGGAACTTGCGGGGCATGATAGCGGAGTTGGCGGGGGTTGGGAGGGGCGACTGATGTCCGAGGGTACAGCGGTGGCTGTTCTGGTTCTATCGCCGGCAAGCCGGCGACAAGGTCAAACCCTGAAGGCGCGAACAGCGCGATTGAGCTCTCCACCCAGATTCAACAACTGCTCTCCTTGCTCGCGCCCTTCGCCAATCCTCTGCAGATTGTCTTCACCCAGCTCATGAATCCGCTCGCTGTGATCGCGAATCTCGCTGACGGCGCCGCTCTGTTGCGCCGTGACATCGGCGATGCGCACCGCGGTATCGGCAATCGTGCGGATCGCGCTGACGATCTCGTCCAGCGCGCCATCGGCGGCCTGGGCCTGATTGGCGGTGGCTTCGGCATGTTCGAGCTGCGCCCGCATGCCCGCCACCGATTGCCGCGCGGCCTGCTGCAGGCGGTCGATCAGGGCCTGGATCTCGCCAGTCGCCCCGGTGGTGCGTTGCGCCAGCGAGCGCACCTCGTCCGCCACCACGGCAAACCCGCGGCCCAGCTCGCCGGCACGGGCGGCTTCGATGGCGGCGTTCAAGGCCAGCAGGTTGGTCTGCTCGGCGATCGAGCGAATCACCGTCAGCACCCCACCGATGGTGGCCGACTCTTCGGCCAGTTGCTCGATCATGCGGGCATTGCCCTGTACCTCGTCGACCAGTGATCGCAGGCCCGTCAGGCTCTGGCCGATCACCGCCTGGCCGTGTTCCACGGCTCGACCTGCATCGCGGCTGGCATCGGCGGCGGAACTGGCGTCACCGGCCACCTGCTGGATGGTCGCTTCCAGCTCGCCCAGCGCATCGCGGATCTGCCCGGTGTCACCGGCCTGGCGTTCGGCGCCGTGGTGCAGTGCGGCGCTCATGCCCGCCAGGGCGTGGCTGCTGCCGGCGACCTGCTCGGCGTTGTGACGGATGGTGCCGACCAGTTCCGCCAGGTAGTGGCGCAGGCGGTTGAGCGATTCCTGGATGTCGTGCAGCTCGCGGTTGGTCCTCCCCAGCGCAATGGCCTCGGCGAAATCGCCTTCGGCCCAGCGTGAAAGGGCCGGTGCCAGGCTGGTCAGGGTGCGCGCCAGGCGCCGCTGCAAGCTATCGATGAGCAGGGCGATCAGCAGGATCAGTCCGATCATCAGCCCTTGCATGAGGCGCACCTCGCTGGCGATCCTGGCGTGCTGGCTGCGCACTTGCGGCTCAAGGCCGGCGATGGCCTGCTGCACGGCTTCGAGCCGCTCATGGGTGCTGGCGGCCAAAGCGCTGCGCCGTTCGATCTGCTCGCGGGTACGTTGCAGTTCTGCCGGGTAGCGGTTGAGCAGGCTCTGCAGGTCGCGCTTGAGGGCAACCGCGGAATCTTCCTGTTGCACAGCTGCCTGGGCCTCCAGGCCCATCAGGGCGGCGAAGTCGTCGGCGCCGGATTCGGCGGCGCGGGTGACGCCCAGCAGTGGCAGGCTGTCGATGACCTGGGCCTGGGCACGGATCAGTTGCAGCTCGCGTTGCACTTCGTCGGCAAGCTCGGCACGGCCGCTGCTGACCAGCTTGTCACGGGCCAGCGAAAGTCGGCCCAGGTGCACGCTGGCATCGAGCACAGGCGGCAGGTAGTGGTTGGCATCCGGACTGCTGCTGTCGCGGGCATACCGGGCCAGTTGTTCGAGATTCGCACCCAGCTCCCGCTCGGCCTGCAACAGCAAGGCTTGCGGGTCGCCCGCCAGCTTGCCGGCCGCCAGCAGCTCGTTGGCGCTGTAGGCGTTCAGAGCGTCCAGGCTGGGCCGCAACTGGCTGGCGAGCTCGTCAGGCAGTTCGGCCAAGGCCGCTTGCAACTGCTGGTTGGCTTCCATGGCCGAGGCATGGCGTACGGCGTCGCCGTTGCCCAGGTAAGCCTGGATGTTGCGTGCGGCCTGGTTCTGGAACAGCTGTGACAGGCTCAGGTAGCGCTCCATCAATTGATAGGGGCGCTCCAGGGCGCGCTGTGACCACCACAGGGTCGCACCCAGGGCAATACACACGGTCACCAGCAACAGGGTGTTGAAATTGGTCAGCCACTTCAGGCGCATAGCCGCGAACTTCCTGCGGGGGGAGTGGAGGTAGGTGCCTGAAGTTATTGCTATTTTGTGACGTGGTGATGACGGTAGTGGCTTGATGCCATGCCTGCGTGAGGCAACGCGTCAGGACGTCGCCTGCATCACGCGGTTTCGCCCCGCATGCTTGGCCCGGTACAACGCTTCATCTGCCGAGCTGGCCATGGTCAGCGCATCCAGCGTCTCGTTCAGTTGCACCACGCCGGCACTGAAGGTGCACTGCAGATCCTGCGGTTGCGCGGGGTAGAGGACTTCGGCAAAGCGCTGGCGGATTTCGTCCAGCACCCGGCAGGCAGCTTCCAGCGTGGTATCGGGCATGACGATGGCAAACTCCTCGCCACCGTAACGGCCAATCAGATCGGTCTTGCGCAGGCGTTGCTTGAGAAACAGCGCGAGGCTCTTGATCACCCGGTCGCCCATGGGGTGCCCATGGCGGTCGTTGATCTTCTTGAAGTGGTCGATGTCGAGCATGGCGAAGCTCAAAGGTTGGCCTTCGCGGCGGGCGCGCAAGCTGCAGTCCTCGAGCAGTTGCAGGATATGTGTGTGGTTGTACAGCCCGGTGAGGCTGTCGCGGATCATGCGCGACTTCAGGTAGCGCGCCCGCGCGGCACGGTTGCGCACGGTGGTGATCAGCTGGCGCGAGCTGATCGGCTTGGTCAGGAAGTCGTCGGCGCCTTCGCTCATGGCGTCGAGCTGCTTGTCCAGGTCGTCCTCGGCGGACAGGAAAATGATCGGCACGCTGACATAGCGGTCGTTGTGGCGAATGACCTTGGCCAGCTCCGGGCCGGAGCAGGTCGGCATGTACAGGTCGAGAATGATCAGGTCGGGCTGGAAGTCGGCGAGTTCGGCCATGGCGCGGATCGGATCGCTCAGGCTGCGCGTGGTCATGCCGGCGTAGCTCAGTACGCGCTCGGTGTGCAGGGCCTGGGTGCGGGAGTCGTCGATGATCAGCACGCGCAGGGGCTCGAACTGGGCGGTGCTGGTCATGATCTCGAGCCTTTCCAGCAGGCTGGACGCTTCCAGCGTGCCGGTGAGAAATGCCTGGCCCCCTGCGCGCACGGCGGCCAGGCGGGTCGGCGTGTCGGCTTCGTGGAGACTGAAGAACAGCAGCGGGACCGGGCTCTCAAGGCCTTGCTGCATTTGCGTGGCCAGGGACAGGCCACAACCGCGCCCGCCGAAGTCGACATCCAGGACGATGGCGGCAGGTGTCTGCTCGGTCAATGCCGCCATGAGCGACTCGGTCGTGAACAGTGGCTGCGCGATCAAGCCAAAGAACTCCAGCTGCTGCGCCAGGCGCTCGGCCGGTTCCGGGTCTGGCAACAGCAGATACACCGGCTTGCGCGCCGGTGGCAGTGCCAGTTGGTCGAGTCGGTCACCCTTGCGCACACGGGTACGCGACAAGCGTTGCAGCATGTGATCGAACTCGTGCTCGAGGTGTCCTGGGCTCGGCGGTACGACGTGGGTCATGTCCTGGCTACTTTTTGGAGGGATATGCAGGTGCAATGATGGTTGCATGCTAGCACCCCTTTTCGGGCCGATAAGCGCGCCATGTCAACAAAGCGTTCGGAACGGATATTCAGTTCCTGACTCATTGGTCGCTTATGCGTAAGGCGGTGTCTGCTTTATAGTGCTGCGACACGGGCTTGCCGTGGCACCCTGGCGCAGGCCTGTGGTCCAAGCCCTGAACCGTCGTGACTGATTAAGGACAAAGCCATGCTGGACTGGAAAAACCGTGAGGCCAAAGCCGAGCCCCGCGAGCGTGTCGACGGCCGCGGCGCCGCCGCCCGTAGTTACGTTGGCGGCCTCTGGAGCCGTGCCCTGGGTACGCTGATCGGCCTGTATCTGCTGGTCTGCATCGGCCTGGGCTGGTACTGGAGCGAGGAGCCGGAGCTGTTCCCGGTGCAGCAGAACGCCCAGGCATCGGCCGAGCGCACCGGCCAGCAGATGGTGGTCGGCTACACCACGATCGAAACGCTCAAGACCGTGGCTGGCACCCTGCTGAACAAGCCGGGCGGCTACATTTCCAACGACCGCTTCCCGCCAGGGCTGTGGATGGACAACATGCCGAGCTGGGAATACGGCGTGCTGGTCCAGGTGCGTGATCTGTCCCGCGCCTTGCGCAAGGATTTCGCTCGCTCCCAGTCGCAGTCCACCGAGGACGCCGACCTGGCCAAGGCCGAGCCGCGCTTCAACTTCGACAACAAGAGCTGGATCCTGCCATCGAGCGAGTCTGAGTTCGAAGAAGGCATCAAGTCGCTGTCGCGCTACCAGACCCGCCTGGCCGCTGGCGACAAGGGCGCGATCTTCTATACCCGCGCCGACAACCTGAACAACTGGCTGGGCGATGTCGCCACCCGCCTGGGCTCGCTGTCCCAGCGCCTGTCGGCCAGCGTTGGCCGGGTCAAGCTCAACAGTACCCTGAAGACCGAGTCGGTGGTTGCCGGCCAGGCGCCGCAGGTGGACGAAGAGCTGGTGGAAACCCCATGGCTGCAGATCGACAACGTGTTCTACGAGGCCCGTGGCCAGGCCTGGGCGCTGTCGCACCTGCTGCGTGCCATCGAGGTGGACTTTGCCGACGTGCTGGCGAAGAAGAACGCCACGGTCAGCGTGCGCCAGATCATTCGTGAGCTGGAAGCTTCGCAAGAAGCGCTGTGGAGCCCGATGGTCCTGAACGGCAGCGGCTTCGGCATGTGGGCCAACCATTCGCTGGTCATGGCCAACTACATTTCCCGGGCCAACGCCGCAGTCATCGACCTGCGCCAGCTGTTGTCGCAGGGTTGAGCATGACCATCGGCCCCGACGAGGCTGCCCACCGGGCGGCCTCCGACCGAGAACTGGTCGCCTGGGTGGACGACGCCGACCAGGTGTTGGGGGCGTTGCCCCGGGCTGAACTGCGCGAGCGCGGGCTGATCGGCCGTTGCACGTTCATCCTGTTGTTCAACGGCGCTGGCGAGTTGTGCGTGCACCGACGCACCCTGAGCAAGGCGTTGTATCCGGGCTACTGGGATGTGGCTGCCGGCGGCATGGTGGCGGCAGGGGAGGCGTATGCCGACTCCGCGGCGCGTGAGCTGGCCGAGGAACTGGGGATCGAAGGTGTGGCGTTGACGTTCCACGAGCGCTTCTATTTCGACCAGCCGGACAATCATCTGTGGTGCGCCGTGTATTCGGCGGTGTCGGATGCGCCTTTGCGGCTGCAGCCGGAAGAGGTAAGCGAGGCGAGGTTCATCTCTGTCGAACAGGCGGAAGCAGAAAGCCTGGTCAAGCCGTATTGCCCCGACTCGTTGGCTGCACTGCAGCGGTACAAGGCCAGTCTTTGAGAGGTGGGCGGGCAGGGCTGGCCTCATCGCCGGCAAGCCGGCTCCCGCTGGATGATCACCAGGCCAGAGCACTGTGCAGCCCCTGTGGGAGCCGGCTTGCCGGCGATGGGTCGCAAATCATTCGCAAAATGGCGCATTCCAGTACTTAGCAACTGCGTCATTTATCGTTAAACTGCGCGCCCTTTTCGGGCTGCCGCAGGTCTTGCGGCAGTAGCGCCGCCCCTGCCAGAGTGGGGCTTCGCGGTCGGCTCCCGCCGACCAGTTTTTGTCCTCAGCACCGAGGAACAAAAGTGGCCAAGAAAGCTTCTTCCTTCGCCGCCCTTGGCGGTCTCGTTTACTCCACCGATGCCGGTCGGCACTGCCCCGACTGTGGCCAGCCGATGGATGCCTGCACCTGCAAGCAGCAAATCATCCCCGAAGGCGATGGCATTGCCCGTGTACGCCGTGAAAGCAAAGGCCGTGGCGGCAAGACCGTGACCACCGTCAGCGGCGTGCCGCTGCCGCTCGACCAGCTCAAGGAGCTGGCCACCACCCTCAAACGCCGCTGTGGAACCGGTGGTGCCTTGAAGGATGGGGTCATCGAGATCCAGGGCGATCACGTCGAACTGCTGATCGGTGAGCTGACCAGACAGGGTTTCAAGGCAAAAAAATCCGGCGGCTGATGCCCGCGCGCGCTTTTTTGCCCAGCGCTTTCTAAACTCGTTGCCGTGGCCAGGGTCTATCCCAGGACACGGGCGAATCGTCATTTTCAGCTTTTACACTGCAGCCGCTTCCTTTTGGGGCAGTGTCTTGGACTTATCTATAGGGGACTTGAATGTCCGTACGACGCACACGCAAAGACGATGGTAGCCAATGGACCGTGGCCGACAGCCGCAGTGTTTACGGCATCCGCCATTGGGGCGCTGGTTATTTCGCCATCAATGAAGCCGGGCGCGTCGAAGTGCGCCCCCACGGCCCCCAGAGCGCACCGATCGACCTGTTCGAACAGGTCGACGAACTGCGCCAGAGCGGTTTGTCGCTGCCGTTGCTGGTGCGCTTCCCCGACATCCTGCAGGACCGCGTGCGTCAGCTGACCGGCGCCTTCGACGCCAACATCGCGCGTCTTGAATACCAGAGCCAGTACACGGCGCTGTACCCGATCAAGGTGAATCAGCAGGAAGCGGTGGTGGAGAACATCATCGCCACGCAGAACGTCTCCATCGGCCTGGAGGCCGGTTCCAAGCCCGAGCTGCTAGCAGTGCTGGCGCTGGCGCCGAAGGGCGGCACCATCGTCTGCAACGGCTACAAGGACCGCGAGTTCATCCGCCTGGCGCTGATGGGCCAGAAGCTTGGCCACAACGTGTTCATCGTCATCGAGAAGGAGTCCGAGGTGGCGCTGGTGATCGACGAGGCTGCCGACCTCAAGGTCAAGCCACAGGTCGGCCTGCGCGTGCGCCTTTCTTCGCTGGCTTCGAGCAAGTGGGCCGACACCGGTGGCGAGAAATCCAAGTTTGGCCTCTCGGCCGCCCAGCTGATCTCGGTGGTGCAGCGCTTCCGCGATGCCGGCCTGGACCAGGGCATCCGCCTGCTGCACTTCCACATGGGCTCGCAGATCGCCAACCTGGCCGACTACCAGCACGGCTTCAAGGAAGCCATCCGCTACTACGGCGAACTGCGTGCGCTGGGCCTGCCGGTCGACCACATCGACGTCGGCGGTGGCCTGGGCGTCGACTACGACGGTACCCACTCGCGCAATGCCAGCTCGATCAACTACGACATGGACGACTACGCCGGCGTGGTGGTGGGCATGCTCAAGGAGTTCTGCGACGCGCAGGGCCTGCCGCATCCGCACATCTTCTCCGAGAGCGGCCGTTCGCTGACCGCGCATCACGCCATGCTGGTGATCCAGGTGACCGATGTCGAGAAGCACAATGACGAAGTGCCGACCATCGAGAACAAGCAAGCGCTGCCGGAAACCGTGCAATGGCTGGTCGACCTGCTGGGCCCGACCGACATCGAGATGGTCACCGAGACCTACTGGCGCGCCACCCACTACATGGGTGACGTGGCCGCGCAGTATGCCGATGGCAAGATCAGCCTGGCCGAGAAGGCCCTGGCCGAGCAGTGCTATTTCGCCGTGTGCCGGCGCCTGCACAACTCGCTGAAGGCCCGCCAGCGCTCGCACCGCCAGGTGCTGGACGAGCTCAACGACAAGCTGGCCGACAAGTACATCTGCAACTTCTCGGTGTTCCAGAGCCTGCCGGATACCTGGGCCATCGGCCAGGTGCTGCCGATCATCCCGCTGCATCGCCTGGACGAAGAGCCGCTGCGCCGCGCGGTGCTGCAGGACCTGACCTGCGACTCCGACGGCAAGATCAACCAGTACGTCGACGAGCAGAGCATCGAGACCAGCATGCCGGTGCATGCGGTCAATGAAGGTGAAGACTACCTGCTCGGCGTGTTCCTGGTCGGTGCTTACCAGGAGATCCTCGGCGACATGCACAACCTGTTCGGTGACACCGACTCGGTGAACATCTACCAGAACGCCGACGGCAGCGTGTACCACGCCGGTATCGAGACCCACGACACCATCGAGGACATGCTGCGCTACGTGCACCTGTCGCCGGAAGAGTTGATGACTCACTACCGCGACAAGGTGGCCAGTGCCAAGATCAGCGCCCGCGAGCGCACTCAGTTCCTCGATGCGCTGCGACTGGGCCTGACCCGCTCTTCGTATCTTTCGTCCTGACCTGAAAAAAGGGGCCGCTTTGCGGCCCCATCGCCTTCTACTCCTGCGTGGCTGTGAGTTCAATTCTGACAGGCACTACAACTCCATCCTCTTTAAGGATTGCTGTGCTCGAGTAGCTGTAGACCTGCTCCTGAGTACGGGTCGTAACTTTCATACCGGCCACATGTTCCACGGCGCCGGATTGTCGAGTCACCAGGAAGGGTGTAAGGCGTTCCAGGCTCGGTAGAACCTGATCGCCTCGCCCTGCCTGCTCTGCAACGAAGTACAGGTAGATCAGCGGAACGGTTGCGTTGCCAGCATCACTTAGCACCTCATATACCGCGCTGTGTTTGCCAAGCGGAGTTACAGAAACAACCTTGCTCAAAACCGGTTTCGAGTCTCCGGTAAAAATCCATATGGCTTGTGCGAAGGCCAGCAGGAACAAGCCTGCTATCAGCCATCTAGTAGCCGAATGCCTTTGCATATTCGATACCTGCCTTGATCCATTCCTGATCTTCCGGGTCATCTCCATAAGGAGGGTCGCCCCACCATGAGTCAAAGGCCAGATTGCTGGTTCCCGCTCGACTCTGCGCCCATCCTGCCCCTCTCAACAAAAACTCTTCCGAAAGGCCTGCGGCTGTTCCGCACGCTCCGTAGTTGAAATTGCCCAAGGCCTCATATTGCCGCCCCTGTTGCTTGTAGTCCCATTCACCTCGATTTCGAACCTTCGAGTAAAACCACGACACTAGAAAGCCAGTACCGCTGTTCTTGAAGTAGTCACGTTCCAGGCTGGCTACATTCATGTTGTTTGCGACGGATACGTCTGGTGGAGCAGGTGGAAGATGTCTGTACATAGTGGCTCCTTGCCGATGGCAATGAAATGATTTCCCCTCCGTGGGTTTTCGCCTTATGCATCTGAGGTGGTAGACAGTCAATTGGAAATGTCTTTCATATTATTTGGCTCTCAGACCCACTTACCTTCCTGGTTCAATCTCCAGCCAACCCACCCCAGCGTCACCGCCCGCAACGCCATGAACGCCAGAAACACCAACCACAACCCGTGGTTGCCAAACCCTCTCATGGCCCACGCCAGCGGCAGTGCAATCAGCACCGACAGCAGCATCGCATTGCGCATTTCCCGTGCCCGCGTCGCGCCGATGAACAGCCCGTCGAGCAAGTAGCTCCACACCGCAATCAACGGCAGCACCGCCAGATACGGCAGGTAGGGATATGCCGCTGCCCGCACGCTGGCGATGTCGGTCTGCAGGTCGATGAACAGGTGCCCGCCCAACAGGAACAGCCCGGCGAACCCCAGGCTGGTGATCAACGACCAGCCGCAGGCCACCACCAGCGAGCGGCGCAGGGTTTCGCCATCGCGTGCACCAATGGCATGCCCGCAAAGGGCTTCCACGGCATGCGCCAGGCCATCCAGGGCATAGGCGGTGAGCAGCAGCCCGTTGAGCAGCAGCGCATTGGCCGCCACCGTGGCCTCGCCCAGGCGTGCGCCCTGCACGGTGATCAGCAGGAACACCAACTGCAGGGCCAGGCTGCGCAGGAAGATATCGCGGTTGACCGCCAGCAAGGGGCGCCAGGCCTGCCAGCGCTTGAGCGGGGCCCAGGCGATCTGCCCGGGGTAGGCACGCAGCGCCGGACGGGTCAGGGCAAGGCCAAGCAGTGCGCCGCTCCACTCGGCAATCACCGAGGCCCGCGCCGAGCCCGGCACGCCCCAGTCCAGGCCAAGCACGAACCACAGGTTGAGCGCGATGTTCAGCAGGTTGGTGGTCAGCAGGATGGCCAGTGGCGCGCGCGCGTTCTGGGTGCCGAGGAACCAGCCCACCAGCGCATAGCTGGCCAGCGCTGCCGGCAGCCCGAGCAGGCGGGTGTGGAAGAAGGCTTCGGTGGATTGCTCCAGCGCTGCGCTCGGTTGCATGGCGTGCAGCGCCAGCTGGCTGAAAGGCAGGGCGAGCAGGCCGACGAGCAGGGCCAGGCCCAGGGCCAGCAGCAGGCCTTGCACCAGTACCTGGCGCAGCGCGGCGCCATCGGCGCGGCCAGCCGCCTGGGCGGCGAAGCCGGTGGAGCCCATGCGCAGGAAGCCCATCAAGCCGACCATGAAGGTGAACAGCGTGGCGCCCACTGCGACCGCACCAAGCTGGTGGGCGTGGGGCAGGTGGCCGATTACCGTACTGTCGACCAGTGCGACCAGGGGCACCGAGATGTTGGACAGAATCATCGGCGCAGCAAGCGCCCAGACCTTGCGGTGGGTGAGGGCGTGACGCCAGTCGGCGGCGATTCGAGACATGTGAGTTCCTGGGAAAAGAGGGCCGCTGCGCGCCCTGATCGCTGGCAAGCCAGCTCCCACAGGGGCCCTGCCGAGCTTGAAATGTGGGAGCCGGCTTACCGGCGATCGGGGCGCACAGCGACCCCTTCTGGTTCCGATTGGCCGCATTGTACCGGTCAGCCACCTGCCGTTGCGCTATAGTTGCTGCCCTCACGTACCTGCTGCCAAAGAGTTCCCACTCCATGTTCAACAAAGGATTGTTGCTGGCCAGCGTGCTGGCCTTGCTCAGCGCCTGTGACTCCTCGACACCGGACAAACCCGTACCTGCCCAACAACCGCAGGCGAGCGTGCCGGCCGAAGCCCCGGCTGCCCGGCGCGAAGACCCCGCCGTGCTTGCCAAGCGCTTTGAGGGCCGTGAACTGAGCGTGCTGGATGCCTCGGAAGTGCAGCTCGACGGTGCCAGCACCCTGTCGGTAAGTTTCTCGGTGCCGCTCGATGCCAAGCAGGATTTCACCAGCAAGGTGCACCTGGTCGATACCGTGAAGGGCAAGGTCGATGGCGCCTGGGAACTCTCCGACAACCAGATGGAGCTGCGTCTGCGCCACCTGGAACCGCAGCGCAAGCTGGTGCTGACGGTCGACAAGGGCCTGCTGGCGGTCAATGGCCAGCAGCTTGCCAGCGAATCGGTGACGCACCTTGAAACCCGCGACATGCAGCCCACCGTAGGCTTCGCCAGTCGTGGCTCGCTGCTGCCCACACGCCTGGCCGAAGGCCTGCCGGTGATCGCCCTGAACGTCGACAAGGTCGATGTCGAGTTCTTCCGGGTCAAGCCCGAAAGCCTTTCGGCGTTCCTGGTCAGCTGGGGCCGCAACAGCAGCCTGTACTACTACCAGTCCAAGGAAACCCTGGACATGGCCGACCTGGTGTACAGCGGCCGCTTCGACCTCAACCCCGCGCGCAACACCCGCGAGACCGTGCTGCTGCCCATTGCCGGGATCAAGCCGCTGCAGGAGCCGGGCGTGTACCTGGCGGTGATGCGTGCCTCCGGCACCTACGACTATTCGCAGCCCGCGACCCTGTTCACTCTCAGCGACATCGGCGTGTCCGCCCACCGCTACCGCGATCGCCTGGACGTGTTTGCCCAGGCCCTGGAAGGCGGCAAGGCGCTCAACGGCGTCAACCTCGAACTGCACGACGACAAGGGCAAGCTGCTGGCCCAGGCCAGCACCGATGGCGCGGGCCATGCCCAACTGCCGATCACCGCCAAGGCCGACACGCTGATCGCCACCCAGGGCGTGCACACCACGTTGCTGCGCCTGAACACCGCTGCCCTGGACCTGGCCGAGTTCGACATCACCGGCCCCCAGGCCAACCCCTTGCAGTTCTTCATCTTCGGCCCGCGCGACCTGTATCGCCCCGGCGAAACCGTACTGCTCAACGGCCTGCTGCGCGACCAGGACGGCAAGCCGGTCAAGGCCCAGCCGGTCAGCGTGGAGGTGCGCCGCCCCGACGAACAGGTCAGCCGCAAGTTCGTCTGGGAGGCCGACGGCAACGGCCTGTACCAGTACCAACTGCAGCTGGCGACGGAAGCACCAACGGGTCGATGGCAGCTGTTGCTCGACCTGGGCGGCGGGCGCAAGCAGGTATACGAGTTCCTCGTCGAAGACTTCCTGCCCGAGCGCCTGGCACTGGAGCTCAAGGGCAGCAGCACGCCGCTCGCACCCGAAGACGAAGCGCGTATCCAGGTCACTGGACGCTACCTGTATGGCGCCCCTGCTGCGGGCAATCGCCTGAGCGGCCAGGCTTACCTGCGGCCCCTGCGCGAAGCGGTGCCGGCGTTGCCGGGATACCAATTCGGCTCGGTCAGCGAAACCGACCTCAACCAGGACCTGGAGCTGGATGAAGTCACCCTCGACCAGGCCGGCAAGGCCGTGGTCGCCATCGAAAGCCGCTGGGCCGAGGCCCGATCACCCTTGCAGTTGACCGTGCAGGCCAGCCTCCAGGAGTCTGGCGGGCGCCCCATCACTCGCCGCCTGGAACAACCGATCTGGCCCGCCGAGCGCCTGCCGGGTCTGCGCGGCCTGTTCGATGGCGAGGAAACCGACAGCGACGGGCCGGTGCAATTCGAGTTCCTGGTGGCCGACCGCGATGGCCACAAGCTGGGCGCCGAAGGCCTCAAGGTGCGGCTGATTCGCGAACGCCGCGACTACTACTGGAACTACTCGCAGAGCGACGGCTGGAGCTACGCCTACAACGAAAAATTCCTCACCCAGGACGAGCAGACCCTCGACGTCGAAGCTGGCAGCACTGCCAAGCTCAACTTCCAGGTGGAGTGGGGGCCATACCGCGTCGAAGTGGAAGACCCGCAGACTGGCCTGGTTTCCAGCGAGCGCTTCTGGGCCGGCTACCGTGCCCAGGACAACGCCGAAGGCGGCGCGGTGCGACCCGATCAGGTGAAACTGGCGCTGGATCAGCCGGCCTATGCCGACGGTGCCACCGCCAAGGTGACCGTGACCCCACCCGCGGCCGGTAGCGGCTACCTGATGATCGAATCCAGCGATGGCCCGTTGTGGTGGCAGGAAATCGAGGTGCCCGCCGAAGGCAAGACTTTCGAGGTGCAACTCGACAAGCAGTGGGCGCGCCACGACCTGTACCTCAGCGCCCTGGTGATTCGCCCGGGCGAGCGCAAGGCCAATGCCACGCCCAAGCGTGCCGTCGGCGTCTTGCACCTGCCGCTGGCTCGCGCCGAGCGCAAGCTGGCGCTGAGCCTGCAAGCGCCGGATAAGATGCGGCCCAAGCAGCCGCTGACGGTCAGCTTCAAGGCCGCCAATGCCGACGGCAGCATTCCCAAACAGGTGCATGTGCTGCTGTCCGCAGTCGACGTGGGCATCCTCAACATCACCGATTTCAAGACCCCCGACCCGTTCGCCAGCCTGTTCGGTCGCAAGGCCTACGGCGCCGATCAGCTGGACATCTACGGCCAGCTCATCGAAGCCGGTCAGGGCCGCCTGGCCAGCCTCGCGTTCGGCGGCGACGCGGCAATGGCCAAGGGCGGCAAGCGCCCGAACACCACGGTGACCATCGTCGCCCAGCAGAGCGTGCCGGTGACCTTGAACGACAAGGGCGAGGGCCAGGCAACGGTCGACATTCCCGACTTCAACGGTGAACTGCGGCTGATGGCCCAGGCGTGGACCGAAGAACATTTCGGCATGGCCGAAGGCAAGACCGTGGTGGCTGCGCCGTTGATCGCCGAGCTGTCGGCGCCGCGCTTCCTCGCCGGTGGCGACCAGACCCGGCTGGCGCTGGATGTGGCCAACTTGTCCGGCCAGGCCCAGCAACTGAATGTGCAGGTCAGCACCGAAGGCCCGTTGAACCTGACCTCGAGCGCCCAGCAAAGCGTCGCCCTGGCCGAGGGCCAGCGCACCACGCTGATGATACCGGTGCAGGCCGAGGGTGGCCTGGGGCAGGGCAAGGTCAAGGTGCGGGTCGATGGCCTGCAGTTGCCAGGCGAAGCGGCCAATGCCTTCACCCGCGAGTGGACCCTGGGTATTCGCCCGGCCTACCCGGCGATGCTCAAGCACTACCGTGTGGCGCTCAAGGACCAGCCCTGGACCCTGCCGGACGCTGACCTGGCCGCCTTCGAACCCGCTGGCCTGGAAGCCAGCCTGGCCCTGTCGAGCCGCCCGCCACTGAACCTGGCCGAGCAGATCCGCGCCCTCGAAGCCTACCCCTATGGCTGCCTCGAACAGACCGCCAGCGGCCTTTACCCCTCGTTGTATGCCGATGCCGAAAGCCTCAAGCGCCTGGGCATCAAGGGCGAACCGGCGCAGGTGCGCAAGCGCAAGATCGAGATGGGCATCGAGCACCTGCTCGGCATGCAGCGCTACAACGGCAGCTTCGGTCTGTGGAGTGCTGACAGCGAAGAGGAGTACTGGCTGACCGCCTACGTCACCGACTTCCTCCTGCGCGCTCGCGACCAGGGCTATGGGGTGCCGGCCGAAGCGCTGAAGAAGGCCAACGAGCGCCTGCTGCGCTACCTGCAGGAGCGCAACCTGATCGAGGTGGACTACAGCGAGAACGCCGAGCACACCCGGTTTGCCGTGCAGGCCTATGCCGCGCTGGTGCTGGCGCGCAACCAGCAGGCGCCGCTGGGCGCGCTGCGCAGCCTGTTCGAACGGCGTGCCGATGCGCGCTCCGGCCTGCCATTGGTGCAACTGGCCGTGGCGCTGGACAAGATGGGCGACAAGCCCCGTTCGCAGCAAGCCTTGCAAGCCGGCCTGGGCATCAGCCGCAGCAAGGGCTGGCTGGCCGATTACGGCAGCAGCCTGCGTGACCAGGCGCTGATCCTGGCGTTGCTGCAGGAGAGCAACCTGGCCAACGACCAGGTCGATCAGCGCCTGTTCGCCCTGTCCGATGAACTGGCGGCCAACCGCTGGCTGTCGACCCAGGAGCGCAACGCCCTGTACCTGGCGGGCCGTGGCCTGCTGGGCAAGCCGGAAGGCCAGTGGAAGGCGCGCCTGGACAGTGCCGGCGAGGTCCGCGAGTTCAGCAACGACGACGCCGGCATGAAGCTCGAAGGGCCGCTGCTGGCCTCGCCATTGAGCGTGCAGAACCAGGGCAGTGCCACGCTCTATCAGCAGCTCACCGTCTCCGGCTACCCGCGCCAGGCGCCTGTCGCCGGCGGCAATGGCCTGGAGATTAGCCGAGAATACCTGGGCATCAACGGCCAGCCACTGGACCTGCACAACCTGCGCAGCGGTGACCTGGTGCTGGTGCACCTGGTGCTCAAGGCTCAGGATCGAGTGCCCGACGCACTGGTAGTCGATCTGCTGCCGGCAGGTCTGGAGCTGGAAAACCAGAACCTCGCGCAGAGCGCAGCCAGCCTGGACAACGCCAGCAGCGCGGTGAAGCAGTGGCGCGAGTCGATGCAGAACGCCAGTGTGGTGCACCAGGAGTTTCGTGATGACCGCTATGTGGCGGCGCTCAAGCTGGACGGCTACGGCACCACCCATTTGCTGTATCTGGCGCGGGCGGTGACGCCGGGGACCTACCGGGTACCGCCACCGCAGGTGGAGTCGATGTACCGGCCGAACCTGCAGGCGGTGGGGGATGGGCAGGGGGAGATGACGGTCAAGGCCCGATGAGTTGAAGTGTTTTCACTGGCCTCATCGCCGGCTAGCCGGCGATGAGCTGCGAAGCAGCCCCAGGCTCAGTGGATCACCCAGCTCATCACCCACAACCCCAGCACCAGCCAGATGATCCCGAGAATGATCGAGGCCCGCATGAAGGCGCGGATCGCCGAGTACAGCAGCATCAGCCCGACGATCAGGGCCAGGATGCTGATCAGCGAGGTATCCATGCCCAACGTGCGCGCCAGGCCATCGATGAAGTTGCCCCCGGCATTGGCTAGCAGGTTGAACAACCCGCTCAAGGCATCGACGATGAAGCGGATCAACGATCCCAATGCCTGGCCAAGCCACTCGAAAAAACCTTCTACTTGCATAGTTGCTTCCTGATGAACGATTCGGCGAGTTGCCGCTCCCAAGCCTTTGGCCATCACCAGGCCAGGTCGGTTCCCGATGCCTAGCTTAGCCCGACCTCGCACGCGCGCGGGCAGGATCCTGCGTACCAGTGCCTTCGCGCTCGCGCTGTCATGCGGCCTGCTGTGGCTGGCTGACCGGCTGTGGCCGCTGCCCATGCCGGCAGACGACCTGGCGCGGGTGGTGCTGGCCGAAGACGGCACGCCGCTGTGGCGCTTCGCCGATGCCGACGGGGTGTGGCGTTATCCGATCACTCCCGAGGAGGTCTCGCCGTTCTACCTGCAGGCACTGCTTACCTACGAGGACCGCTGGTTCTATCATCACCCGGGGGTCAACCCGCTGGCGCTGGTACGGGCCGCCTGGCTGAACCTGCGCGGCGGGCGCGTGGTGTCGGGCGGCAGCACGTTGTCGATGCAGGTGGCACGCCTGCTCGACCCGCATGACCGGACCCTGGCCGGCAAGCTGCGACAACTGTGGCGCACGGCCCAGCTGGAGTGGCACTTGTCCAAGCGCGAAATCCTCCAGCTCTACCTCAACCGGGCCCCGTTCGGCGGCACCTTGCAGGGTGTGGCCGCCGCCAGCTGGGCGTACCTTGGCAAGTCGCCGAAACACCTGACTGCCGCCGAGGCGGCGCTGCTGGCGGTGCTGCCCCAGGCCCCGAGTCGCTTGCGCCCGGACCGCCACCCGGCGCGCGCGCAACGCGCCCGGGACAAGGTGCTGCAGCGCCTGGCCGAGTACCTGGTGTGGCCCGCCCAGCAGATCAGCGAAGCCGCCGAGGAGCCGCTGTTGCTGGCGCCACGTCAGGAACCGGTGCTGGCACCGCTGCTGGCGCGCCGGCTCAACACGCCCGACAGCCCGCCGTTGATTCGCACCACCCTCGACGCCGCCTTGCAGCGGCGCCTGGAAGATCTGTTGCTGGGCTGGAAGGCCCGTCTACCGGAACGCACCTCGGCGGCCATCCTGGTGGTGGACGCGCAAAGCATGTCGACGCGTGCCTACCTGGGCTCGATCGACCTTGCCGATGAGCGGCGCTTTGGCCATGTCGACATGGTCCGTTCACTGCGTTCGCCGGGCTCGACCCTCAAGCCGTTTCTCTATGGCATGGCCCTGGACGACGGGCTCATCCACTCCGAGTCCCTGCTGCAGGATGTGCCGCGGCGTTATGGCGACTATCGCCCCGGCAACTTCTCCATGGGCTTCAGTGGCCCGGTATCGGCCAGCTCGGCGCTGGCCCTGTCGCTCAACCTGCCGGCGGTGCAATTGCTCGAAGCCTACGGGCCCAAGCGCTTCGCCGCGCAACTGCGCATGGCCGGCATGCCGTTGGCGCTGCCGCCGTTGGCCGAGCCCAACCTGTCGTTGATCCTGGGCGGCGCCGGCAGCCGTCTGGAGGACCTGGTCGGCGGCTATGCCGCCCTGGCCAGGGCCGGCAACAGTGCACAGGTGCGCTTGCAGCCGCAGGATCCGCTGCTGGAGCGGCGGCTGTTGTCGCCGGGGGCGGCGTGGATCATCCGGCGTATTCTCAGCGGCCAGGCGCGGCCGGACCGCGACCCCCATGCCGAGCTGGTGCAGCGGCCGCAGCTGGCCTGGAAGACCGGTACCAGTTATGGCTTTCGCGATGCCTGGTCGATTGGCGTCGGGCCGCGTTACCTGATCGGCGTCTGGATTGGCCGGCCCGATGGTACGCCGGTACCCGGGCAGTTCGGCCTGGCTTCGGCGGCCCCCCTGATGCTGCAGGTGCATGATTTGCTCAGTAACCGCGACAGCCAGCGCGGCCTGAGCGTGCCGCTGGAGCAGGTACCCGACAGCGTTGGCGTGGCGGCGATCTGCTGGCCGCTGGGGCAACCCATGGCGCGACAGGACCCCAACTGCCGGCGCCAACGATTTGCCTGGACCCTCGACGGCACCACACCGCCGACCCTGCAAGCGGCCGACCAGCCGCTGGGGCTGGGCTTGCGCGAGCGGGTCTGGGTCAACGCTCTGGGGCAGCGGGTGGATAGCAGTTGCCCAGGCGCTGGACTGCGCGATATCGCCCTCTGGCCGGCGCCCCTCGAACCCTGGTTGCCGCGTGTCGAACAGCGTGCGGCGCGGCTGCCGGCAGTGAGCCCCGATTGCCCACCGCAGGTCCCGGCCAGCGCACCGCCGCTGTCGATCGTCGGCGTACGCCCTGGCGACAACCTGCGCCGCCCGACCAGCAGCAGCGAGCCGCTGCAGCTGCAGGTGTCGGCCCTTGGCGGTGGTGGGCGGCGCTGGTGGTTCCTCGACGGCCAGCCGTTGGGCGAAACCGAGAACCAGGGGAGTTTGCTGGTGCGCTTCGAGCAAGTCGGGCAACACGAGCTCAGCGCATTGGATGAAAGCGGCGCGACGGCGCGGGTGGCATTCCAGGTCGGCGAGTAGCCGTTCGACGTTTGCCGGGTCAGCACCTACGCTTGCTGGTGACGGGTGTGACCGGCGCCGCCCCGGTACCCAAGGGATTCTGGAGCACCCTATGCGTCCTCTGGCCGTGCCCCTGATGCTGGTGTCCTGGGCCAACGCGGTTCCTGCCGATCTGTTGCCGGCGTATCTCGACGGCCACGAATACGAACGCCGCCTGCCAAGCGCCAATGTGCCGCTCGATGCCTATCGCCCTGTAGCCTCGCCGCTGCGGTTGAGCGTTGCAGCTGGCCAGCCTGTCTCGATGCCCCAGACCGACCGACTGGTGTTGCACAAGGTGCGTTTCGAAGGCGGCACGGTCTACGCGTTGAGCGAGATGCGCGAGCATTATCAGCCACTGATCGGCGAGGACATCACCGTAGGCAAGCTGCAACAGTTCACCGATCGCCTGACCCAGCGTTACCGCAATGACGGTTATGCGCTGTCGTACGCCTACCTGCCGCAGCAGGATCTTGCCGACGGCCGAGCCCACGTGGTGCTGGTCGAAGGCTACATCCATGATTACCAGATAGTGGGCGATATCGGCCCCGCCGAAGCCTACCTCACGCAGCTGATGGAGCGCTTGAAAGCCGAGCGGCCCCTGACCGACGCGACGCTCCAGCGCACCCTTGGCCTGATGCAGCGGGTTCCGGGCATCAGCGTGCAGGCCGAGGTGGTCACGGGTGAAGATCCCGATGGCGCGGCACACCTCACCTTGCATGCATCGCGCAATCCATTTGCGGCAGCCGTGACCGTGAATGACGGCAGCCGTGACGATCCGCAGGCACTGTTCACGGTTTCCAGCAATGCCCAGACGCGCCTTGCCGAGCAACTGACCGCCAGTTTCCTGCTGCCGCCAGGGGATGACCAGGCGCATTACCAACGGCTTGGCTACAGCCAGTACCTGGACGCCCAAGGCAGTCAGTTGCTGCTGTCGGCGGCGCGCTACCGCAGCGACCCCGGCACTCCTGTTCGCCCGAGCGACGGTACCGACCTGACCCAGCGCATCAAGAGCGAGCGCTATGCACTGGGCTTTGCGCAGCCGCTGATCGTTGCTGCGGATGAATGGTTGGAAGTGACCGGGCAATTCTATTCGGTCAGCGAGCACATCGACGAGCGGGGAGGCCCGCGAGGATACGACACCTACGTGCGCGCCCTGTCATTCGAGGGCGACTGGCGCAAGGTCGAGCCAGGACGTCTGCGTGCGATCAGTGCCGGGGTCTACCAGGGGCTGGATTACCTTGGGGCGCGCAGCGATGCCCACTACGATCTGGACTTTCTGCGCTTTCGCCTGGCCGGGGTGCAGGGCGACCGGTTGCTGGAAAACTGGCAGGGGGTTGCCTCCGGGGCGCTGTTCTGGAGCGATTATCGCCTGCCGGAGTGCGAGCGGGCGGTGTTTGGCGGGCAGTATTTCGGCCGCGGTTACCCACGCGACCAGGCTGCCGGGGACAAGGGCTGGGGCGTGGCCTACGAGCTCAACTACAGCATCCCGGCAGGGATGGACAGGTTGCAGGCGCTGCAGCCCTATGCGCTGCTCGACGCCGCCAAGGCCTGGTACAACGGCGGGCCGTTCGAGGATGCCAACATGAGCTCGTTGGCCTTGGGCGTACGGCTGTCGGACGGACACCAGGGCAGCTTGGCGCTGGAGGTGGCCAAACCCTTGGCAGACAGGGCGCTGGACAGCATGAGCCGAGCGCCGCGTGTGATGTTGAGCCTTACCTATCAGCTGCGATGAGCCAACCTGTATCAGTGCGTGATGAACCGCTGGTGCACAGGCGATGAACTCGGCGTCAGCGCTAGCGCCAGCTGCGTGCGGTTGTGCATGTGGGTCAGGCGCAGCACCTGCGAGACATACAGTTTGACGGTGTTCTCGGTGATGCCCAGTTCGCAGGCGATCTGGTAGTTGGTCTTGCCCTTGCTCACCAGGCGGGCCACTTCCAGCTGGCGGGGCGACAGTTTCTCGAAAGCGGCTGGCAGCTCGCCTTCAGGCTCTTCGGCATCGGTGGCACGTCGGTGGACACCTTGGCCGCGGGCCTTCTCGAGATCCTGGTAAAGCTCGTCGATGGAGCCTGCCAAGTCCTGCAGACGCTGGTTGAGGTTGCCCAGGTCCTGGAAGCTCTTGCGTTCGAGCAGGACCTGCTCCTGGCGGCGCAGGCCCTCGAGCAGTTCGTCGAGGTCCATGGGCTTCTGGTAATAGTCGGCAAAGCCCTCGCGCAAGGCGCGAATCACATCCTGCTTGTCGGCACGGCCAGTGAACATGATCGCCTCGAACATCCGCTGCGGTCCGACCTCCTTCAGTGCACGCACCAGTTCGATGCCATCGCGTTCGGGCATGTGCAGGTCGCAGAGCACCAGACCAATGCCTTCATCAGCGATGTAGCGCTCGATGGCCTGGTCGGTGGAGTAGGCGGCAATGCACGGGTGGCCCTGGCTTTCGAGAAACTCGCACAGTTGTTCGACGATCACTTCCTGATCATCGACCACCAGGACCTTCACCTCGCTTGATGATTTGTTCACGATCGACTCCCTGTTCGTATACGGCCCAGCTCCCGGACCAGACGCTCTGGCTGCTTAAAAATAGCTGCTGCAAGCGATTCTGTACAAGGCATGTACAAGCTATCGGACCGCAGGGATGGTCATTGGATCCATACAGCGGTAAGCAGAAAGCCGGCGAGCACGTACGGCACGAAGGCCTGTTTGTCGCCCATCTGCTCGGTCAGGGTCTGCAGGCGTTTCTTTACCTTGGGGTTGAGCAGGGTCCACAGGCGCCGGCGTGTCGCCAGCCACAGCAGCAGGCTGACGCCGGCGCCGATGAAGGTGCCGAGCACGTATTGAGGGCTGGTGGCCAGCGCCAGGGCGCCCATCAGCTTGACGTCGTCGGCGCCGAAGCGCCCGAGCATGTAGCCGGGCAGGGTCAGCAGCATGACGATGGCCAGTGCCCAGCCGGCCTCGCTGGCATCGGCGCCGATCCAGCTGTGGCCAGTGACGAACAGCCAGACCAGGGCGCAGGCAGCGACGCCCAGGGTCAGCATGTTGGCGATCTGGCGTTCGCGAATATCTTGTTCAGTGCACAAGGCAAGCCACATCAGGAGAACAATGCTTTGCATTGGCAGTCCCTATTCGTTGAACACTGCTACCCGTTCAGTCAGGTTTCCCAATGAGGGTAGACGCGAACTGACGAACGGGCTACGCCAAGGCTATTTCTTGCTACCCGGCGGGTAATTGCTCAACACGGCGGTCACGGTCTTCTGGATCGCGCTGTTGCGTTCCTCGGGGCTGGGCGGATAGTTGTTCATGATCTGCTCGGCGCTGCCACGCCAGACCAGCTTGCCGTCGTGCCCATCGAACATGTCGACCTGGATGGTCGCTACCTTGTAGTCGACGCTGCGGGTCTCGTTGTACATCGGCCCACCCCAGTAACCGTTCCAGTAACCCCCCCAGGCGCCACCGTAGTTGGTGGTGATCTGTTGCTGGCGCTGCTCGACGATCAGGTAGGCACGCACCTTGAGGTCGGCAGGGCTGTTGCCCTGGGCCGGGCGCAGGCCGCGCTGGTCGAGCTGCTCGTCGACGGCCTGGCGGATGCGCTGCTCGGTCAGGTCGCTCTTGATGCGCGGATCATCCGGGCGGTACTGCAGGCCAGGCTCCTGCCACGCCCAGCTGCGGTAGGCGGCGAAGTCGCGGCTGGCGTCGTAATCCTGCTGGACGTTGTTGCTCGAACAGGCGGCTAGCAGCAGCGCGCAGGACAATAGAACAAGGCGACGCAACATGATGAATCTCCAATGAACATTAACTGGGAGGATAGCCGCTGAGCGCTTTGTGCACCGACTCGCGCAGGGCACTTTCGCGCTCCCGAGGCGAGTCCTGGTCGCTGCCGCTTTCGGCGCTCGCGCTCCACACAGGCTCGCCGTTGCGGGCGTCATACAGGTCGATGCGTACCACCATCACTTCGACCTCGTAGGTGCGCACGATCGGCACGCTGGCATAGGCGCCATAACCGTTGCGGTAGCCGCCGTAGCCCACGGCGCCGTAGGGGTATGGGCCGTAATAGGGGTCGTAGTAGTCGTAGTCGCGCACCTGGCGCAGGCGCCGCTCCAGGCGCAGGTCGGCGCTGACCAGCAGGTCGCCGGCGCTGCCCCTGGCCGGGCGCAGGCCATGCTGATCGAGCGCACCGCTGACGGCCTCGGCCAGTTGGCTGGGGTCGGCGTCGGCATTGCCGGTGGGCAGTTGGCCGTCGCGCCAGCTCCAGCTGCGATAATGCCCGTAGTCCCGTTCAGGGGCCGGGTAGGCACTGGCGTCGAAGGTGTTGGCCGCCTGTGGCGGTGCCGGTGGCAGCGGGCGGCTGCTGGCGACGTAGGGGTTGGTTGCCTGGCACGCGCACAGGGCAAGTGGCAGCAGGGCCAGGCACAACGGACGGTACGGCATGCATTCCTCCCGGCGGGCGGGTCAGCGGGGGCGGCACATCCAGTGCAGGTAGCGACCGAGCCCGGCGAAGCTTGGGTGACGGCGGTGCGCCAGTTCCATTTCCAGCAGGTCGAGCAACTCGGCCTTGTCCTGGAATTCCTTGGGCATGTAGTCGTGGAATACCCTCACGCCACTCTCGCTTTCAACCTGCCACATGGATTCAAGTTGCGCCTTGAGCTCACGCGGATCAAGCGGTTTTTGCGGCGTGAGGCTCTGTTTTTCACCCTGTAGGCGGTTGCTGCGCAGCTTGCGGAAATGGCCCTTGAGCAGGTTGCGATAGACCAGCGCATCGCGGTTGTAGAAGGCCAGCGACAACCAGCCACCGGCGGCGGTCAGCTGGTGCAGCACCGGCAGGATGCTTTCCGGTTCGGCCAGCCATTCGAGCACGGCGTGGCACAGCACCAGGTCGTAGGGCTCGGTGAGCTGGCCGAGCAGGTCCTGCCATGGCGCCTGGATGAAGGTGGCTGGCTGGCCGGCTTCGGCAAAGCGTGCACGTGCCCCTTCGAGCATCGGCGCGGCCGGCTCGGCAAGCGTCACGTGGTGGCCGCGCTCGGCCAGCCAGAGGGCCATGTGACCGAGCCCGGCGCCAATGTCGAGCACGCGCAAGGGGCGCTCGGGCAGGGCCTCGGCCAGGTCGGCCTGGAGCACGGCCAGGCGGATCGCGCCCTTGGCGCCACCGTAGATCTTCTCGGCGAAGCGGGTGGCCAGCTCATCGAAGTGACGGTCGTTCATCGTGCGAAGCGCCTCTCGCTGTCGGCAAGCTTGGCCCGCACCACCTGCTCCATGTCCAGGCCCAGTTCGCTGCACAGCAGCAACAGGTAGAGGACCACGTCACCGACCTCCTGGCCGGCATGGGCCAGCTGCTCTGCTGGCAGCTGGCGCGATTGCTCCTCGCTCAGCCACTGGAAGATTTCCACCAGCTCGGCCATCTCCACGCTGGCCGCCATGGCCAGGTTCTTCGGGCTGTGGAAGCCGCGCCAGTCGTTGTTGTCGCGGATCTGGTGCAGGCGTTCGGTAAGTTCTTGCAGGTTCATCGGGGGTCTCCTAATGCCGCATAGCTTCGGCGCAGGCCCCCGGCAAAGCAAGTGGATTCGGCGCGCTAGAGCACTGTCCAGCGCCCGACCATGTGCAGCAGTTCACCGTGGCCATCCAGCCGCAGCTCACCGGCAGGGCCTGGCTCGCTGGCGCTGAGGACCACTTCCGATGGCAGGCGCACGGGCTTGCGGAAATCCACCTCGAAGCCGTACCCGCTGCTGGGCAGATGAGTGCGCAGCGCTGCCAATGCCATGGCCTTGCTCCACATGCCATGGGCAATCGCCTTGGGAAAACCGAACAGACGTGCGCTGGCGGCGCTCAGGTGGATCGGGTTGTAGTCGCCGCAGATCTTGGCGTAGCGCCGGCCGATATCGCTGTCGGCATACCAGCGGGTGGCTTCCGGCAGGGGGGCAGGTTCACTGTCTTCACTGGCCCCGGGCTGGCTTTCGAGGTGCAGGCCGCGCACCAGCATGCGGCTGGTTTCGCGCCAGAGCAGGCCAAGGCCATCTTCGGCTTCGGTCACCAGATCGAAGGTGCCGCCCTTGGCATGCGCCTGCAGGTTTTGGGCGAACACCGCGAACTGCAGCCCATCGATGCCGCCCAGGGGGCGCAGCACTTCGATGCGGTTGTGCAGGTGAACCAGGCCGAGCAGGGGGAAAGGGAAGTCGTGGGCAGTGAGCAGTTGCAGCTGCAGGGTGAAAGCCATCACATGCGGGTAGGTGGCCGGTAGCCGCCCGTCGTCGGTGAAGTGGCAAAGCCGGCGGTAGGCCGCGAGGTTCTCGGGTTGCACGCGAATGAAGCAGCGCAGGCCATCGGCCGGTAGCGTGCTGCCGCTGATCTTGCGTTTGCTGGCCGCACGCAGGTACAGGCTCGCGCGGGCATCGGGGCTATGCAGGTCGTGCCATTGCCGGTTCATGTTCACGCCCCCATCAATGCCTGGCCGCACACCCGCAGCACTTGCCCGTTGACTGCGCCGGACCCTGGCTGGCTGAGCCAGGCGATGGCCTCGGCAACATCCTGTGGGCGCCCGCCCTGGCCCAGCGAGCTCAAGCGCCGCCCGGCCTCGCGCAAGCCCACGGGCATGGCGCCGGTCATGTGGGTCTCGATGAAGCCTGGGGCCACGGCGTTGATGGTGGCGCTGCGGGCGGCGAGCTTCGGCGCCCAGGCCTGGGCGAAGCCGATCAGCCCGGCCTTGCTCGCGGCGTAGTTGGACTGGCCACGGTTGCCGGCGATGCCGCTGACCGACGCCAGCAAGGTGATGCGGGCATGCTCGCCCAGTGCGCCCGCATCGAACAGCGCCTGGGTCAGCACCTGCGGGGCCTTGAGGTTGACCGCCATGACCGCGTCCCAGTATTCCGGGGTCATGTTGGCCAAGGTCTTGTCGCGGGTGATGCCGGCGTTGTGCACGACGATATCGATGCCGTCGGGCAGGGCTTCGAGCAGTTGCGCGGCGGCATCGGCGGCGCAGATGTCCAGGCCCAGGGCCTTGCCGCCCAGGCGCGCAGCCAGGGCGTCGAGGTCCTGTTGCGCCTGCGGCACGTCCAGCAGCATGACCTGGGCGCCGTCGCGCGCCAGGGTCTCGGCAATGGCCGCGCCGATGCCCCGCGCCGCGCCGGTGATCAGGGCGCGTTGGCCGGCCAGCGGCCGGGTCCAGTCCTCGACCTGCCGGGCGCAGGGTTGCAGGCGCAGCACCTGGCCGGAAACGAATGCGCTCTTGGGCGACAGGAAGAAACGCAGGGCCCCTTCGAGCTGATCTTCGGCACCTTCGGCGACGTACAGCAGCTGCGCGGTCGCGCCATTGCGCAGCTCCTTGGCCAGCGAACGGCTGAAACCTTCCAGGGCACGCTGGGCAACGCTGGCCAGCGGGTCGTCGAGCTGTTCCGGCGCACGCCCAAGGATCACCACATGGGCGCAGGCGGCCAGGCTGCGCAGCAAGGGCTGGAAGAACTCACGCAACTGCTTGAGCGCGTCGCTGTCGGACAAATGGCTGGCATCGAACACCACGGCCTTGATCTTCGGCCCCAGACCGGCGACCCAGGCGGGCACCTGCAAGCCTTCGCCATTGAAGCTGTAGCATTCGTCGGTCAGGCGCGGTGCGATGGCTTCGAGGGTATTGGCCAACGGCCCTCCGCCCAGCACCAGGGCGCCCTCCACCGGGCGCAGGCGGCCGGCCTGCCAGCGCTCCAGCGGCGCCGGGCGCGGCAGGCCAAGGGCGTCGATCAGGCGACGGCCGAGGTTGGAGTTGGCAAAGCCGAGATAGCGGTCGCTCATGTGCGGGTCTCCCTGAAGGCAAGCTTGCAAGTGTGGACCAACTTTGTGGCAAGGTCGTTCGAATGCGGCAAAAACACCTAGGCTGTACGGACCGAAATGCTTTCAGGAGGAATCCACGCATGCGTTCACTTCGCCGGGTCGCGATCCTGGGCGGCAACCGAATTCCCTTCGCTCGCTCCAACGGCGCCTACGCCACCGCCAGCAACCAGGCGATGCTCACCGTGACCCTCGAGGGTCTGATCGAACGCTATCGCCTGCATGGCCTGCGCCTGGGCGAGGTGGCGGCGGGCGCGGTGCTCAAGCATTCGCGCGACATGAACCTGACGCGCGAATGCGTGCTGGGCTCGCGCCTGTCGCCACAAACGCCTGCCTATGACATCCAGCAGGCCTGTGGGACGGGCCTGGAGGCCGCGCTGCTGGTGGCCAACAAGATTGCCCTGGGGCAGATCGACTGCGGTATCGCTGGCGGCGTGGACACCACCTCCGATGCGCCGATCGCCGTCAATGAGGGGCTGCGTCGTATCCTCCTGCAGGCCAATCGCGGCAAGAACCTTGGTGAGCGGCTCAAGCCGTTCCTGCAACTGCGCCCTGGCCATCTCAAGCCCGAGCTGCCACGCAATGGCGAGCCCCGCACCGGCATGTCGATGGGCGAGCACTGCGAGCGCATGGCGCAGACCTGGCAGATAGGCCGTGCCGAGCAAGATGAACTGGCGCTGCTCAGCCACCAGCGCTTGGCAGCGTCCTACGCCGAAGGCTGGCAGGACGACCTGCTCACGCCGTTCATGGGCCTTGCGCGCGACAACAATCTGCGGCCCGATCTGGACCTGGAGCAACTCGCCAGGCTCAAGCCTGCGTTCGACCACAGCGGCCTGGGTACGCTGACGGCGGGCAACTCCACGCCGTTGACCGATGGCGCTTCGCTGGTGCTGCTGGGCACACCGGAGTGGGCTCAGACCCAGGGGCTGGAGGTATTGGCTTACCTGGTCGATGGCGAAACGGCGGCGGTGGATTTCGTCAAAGGCCAGGAAGGGCTGCTGATGGCACCGGTCTACGCCGTGCCTCGGCTGCTGGCGCGCAACGGCCTGAGCCTGCAGGACTTCGACTACTACGAGATTCACGAAGCCTTCGCAGCCCAGGTGCTGTGTACCCTCAAGGCCTGGGAGGATGCCGATTACTGTCGGCAGCGGCTGGGGCTGGAGGCACCGTTGGGGGCCATCGATCGCAGCAAGCTCAACGTCAAGGGCAGCTCATTGGCGGCTGGGCATCCGTTTGCCGCGACCGGCGGGCGGATTCTGGCCAGCTTGGCCAAGTTGCTGGCCAAGGCGGGCAAGGGACGCGGGTTGATTTCGATCTGCGCGGCGGGGGGGCAGGGCGTGACGGTGATCGTCGAGCGCTGAGACCGCGTCGGCCTTTTCGCCGGCAAGCCGGCTTGCCGGCGAAGAGGGCAGATCGCGCGTGCAGGTGTTAGGCTTGTCTGCTCAGCGCTATAAGAAATCACCATGCCGAGCATCGGACACCCCCGCGCCATTCCTGCACTGGATCACTTGCCCAGGCCGCTCTACGCCCGCGCCGAAAGCCTGGGTGCGGGCTCCTGGACCACTTGCCACCGTCACGACTGGGTGCAGTTCTCCTATGCCATCAGTGGCGTACTGGGCGTGTACACCCGTGAGGGCAGCTACTTCGCGCCGCCGCAGTGGGGCGTGTGGATTCCCGCCGATGCCGAACATCAAGTGGTGACGACCGGGCGCACCGAAATGCGCAGCCTGTACATCCGCCGCGACGCCTGCCCATGGGCGCCGACGCAGTGCCGGGTACTGGAGGTGACGCCACTGGCGCGGGAGCTGATCAAGCAGTTCTGCCTGTACCCGGCGCATTACCCGGAAGGCGAAAGTGTCGAGGCGCGCCTGGTGGCGGTGCTGCTCGACCAGTTGCGCACGCTGCCCGAAGTGGGGTTCTCGTTGCCGTTGCCCCGACATCCGGGTTTGTTGGCGCTGTGCAATGGGCTGATCGCAGCGCCCGACCAGGGGCAGACCCTGCAGGAGTGGGCGCTGCAACTGGCGTGCTCGGAGAAGACCCTGATGCGCCTGTTCCAGCGTGAAACCGGGTTGAGCTTTCGCAACTGGCGACAGCGCATGCGCTTGCTGTCGTCGCTGGCGTTGCTGGAGGCCGGGGACAGCGTGACCGAGGCGGCACTCGGGTGTGGCTATGACTCCACCTCGGCTTACATCGCTGCCTTCAAGCAGTTGTTTGGCGCCACGCCGGGTGAGTTGAAGCTGTAGTTGCCTGTGCCGGCCCTATCGCCGGCAAGGGCTGCAGATCAGGTACGGAACCGCAGCACCAGCGAATCCAGCTCGTTGGACAACCCGGCCAGGCTCTCGGAGTCCTGCCGCGCCGCCTGGGCCAGTTCCGCCACCAGTTGTGCATCGCCATGAATCTGGCTGATATGCCGGTTGATGTCCTCGGCCACCTGGTGCTGTTCCTCTGCCGCCGTGGCGATCTGGGTGTTCATGTCGCGGATGACGTCCACCGACTCGCGAATCTGGCCGAAGCTGTCACGGGCCATGCCGATGCGGCTGACCGACTGCTGCGACACCTCGAGGCTGGCATGCATCTGCCCGGCCACTTCGTCGGCCACCACGGCAAAGCCGCGGCCTTGTTCTCCGGCCCTTGCCGCCTCGATCGCGGCGTTCAATGCCAGCAGGTTGGTCTGCTCGGCGATCGAGCGGATGGTGCCGAGAATCGACTGGATCGCATTGCTGTCACGCTCCAGTTGCTGGATCGACTGGGCCGACTGTTCGATTTCCTGGCTCAGGCGGTCGACGCTGTGCACCGCAGCGTCGATCTGTTGCTGGCCTTCGCGTGCCATCGCATTGCTGACCTGGCGGATCTCGCGGCTGCTGCTGTCGAGGAATCCGTCGCGGGCTTCGCCGCGCAGGTTGATGACCACCAGGGTGGCCACGAGGACGATGGGCAGCGCGGCGATGACCGCGAATGCCCAGGTCAGTTTCTGTTTGATGTTTATCGACGCTCCCGGAGTTTGTTTTTATCGACACGCGATGCTCAATGCATCGGCAGCGCCCGGGATTTTTTGAGCGAAATGCCCGTATTTATTGGGCGAAGTCGCATTTGGCGACTATTCGGTCGGCTTGAGGCTAATATGGCATACCAGACTTGCCCTGGCGGTCAGTGGCAGCATTCGCCGCCATTGGCCAAGTCCTTGAGAATCGGGCAGTCGGGTCGGTTATTGCCCTGGCAGTGGGCGGCCAGCTCGCTCAAGGTATCGCGCAGACTGACCAACTCTTCGATGCGCCGGTTCAGTTCATCGATGTGTTGCACGGCCAGCGCCTTGACGTCGGCACTGGCGCGCTGGCGGTCCTGCCACAGGGTCAGCAGCTTGCCTACTTCCTCCAGGGAAAAGCCCAGGTCGCGGGAGCGCTTGATGAACGCCAGGCTGTGCAGGTCCTGCGGCTGGTACAGGCGGTAGCCGCTGTCGCTGCGGGTGGCCGGCTTGAGCAGCCCGATGGACTCGTAGTAGCGGATCATCTTGGTGCTGAGCCCGCTGTGGCGGGCGGCCTGGCCGATGTTCATGGGGCCTCCTGGGAGGTGCTGGTGGGTTTCCAGGTTTTCAGCCACAAGGCATTGCTGACCACGCTGACGCTGGACAGGGCCATGGCGGCGCCGGCCAGCACAGGGTTGAGGTAGCCCAGCGCGGCCAGGGGGATGCCGATCAGGTTGTAGATGAAGGCCCAGAACAGGTTCTGGCGAATTTTAGCGTAGGCCTTGCGGCTGATTTCCAGCGCGGCGGGCACCAGCCGCGGATCGCCACGCATCAGCGTGATGCCGGCAGCCTGCATGGCCACGTCGGTGCCGCCGCCCATGGCAATGCCGATGTCGGCGGCGGCCAGGGCCGGGGCATCGTTGATGCCGTCGCCGACCATCGCCACCACGCCGTTCTTTTTCAGCGCAGCCACGGTGGCGGCCTTGTCGGCAGGCAACACTTCGGCATGGACATCGTCGATGCCCAGATGCTCGGCCACGACCTTGGCGCTGCCGCGGTTGTCACCGGTCAGCAGGTGGCTGCTGATGTGTTGTGCATGCAGCGTGCTGATCGTTTGTTCGGCACCCTCCTTGAGGCTGTCGCCGAAAGCGAAAAGGCCCAGCACGCGAGGTTGCGCACCGCGTTCGATCAGCCACGACAAGGTGCGGCCTTCGGCTTCCCAGGCTTGCGCCATGGGCGCCAGATCGCCGGGTTGCAGGCCGCTTTCGTCGAGCAGACGGCGATTGCCCAGGGCCAGTTCGCGCCCGTCGACCCGCCCGGCGATGCCGCGGCCGGTGAGCGACTGACTGTCGGCTACGGGCGGTACGTCCAGACCTTGTTCGGCGCAGGCATCCAGGACGGCCTTGGCCAGCGGGTGTTCGCTGCCACGCTGCAAGGCGCCGGCCAGGCGGTGCAGTTCGGCGCCGTCAGCGTACAGCGCCTGGCTATGCACCACCCGTGGGCTGCCAGAGGTGAGCGTGCCGGTCTTGTCGAACACCACACGGTTCACCGCGTGCGCCCGCTCCAGGGCTTCGGCGTCCTTGATCAGGATGCCGTGGCGTGCGGCGACACCGGTACCGGCCATGATCGCGGCCGGCGTGGCCAGGCCCAAGGCACAGGGGCAGGCGATGACCAGCACGGCCACTGCGTTGATCAGCGCGGTTTCTAGCGGCACACCCGCCAGCCACCAGCCGACCAGGGTGACCAGCGCCAGCACCAGTACCGCTGGGACGAACACCTGGCTGACACGGTCGACCAGCTTCTGGATTGGTGCCTTCGCCGCCTGGGCGTCTTCGACCAGGCGAATGATGCGGGCCAGCACGGTTTCGGTGCCTACGGCCTGGGTGCGCACCAACAACCGGCCTTCGCCGTTGATGGCGCCGCCGGTGACGCTGTCACCCGGTTGCTTGGGCACTGGCAGGCTTTCACCGCTGATCAGGGCTTCGTCGGCGTGGCTGCGGCCTTCCACTACCTCACCATCCACCGGGAAGCGCTCCCCCGGCTTGACCAGCACCAGGTCGCCCAGGTGCAGCATTGCGATCGCCACGTCCTCTTCACGGCCGTCGACCAGACGCACGGCGCGCTCGGGGCGCAACGCTTCGAGTGCGCGGATGGCGCTGGCGGTCTGGCGCTTGGCGCGGCTCTCCAGATACTTGCCCAGCAGCACCAGGGCGATCACCACCGCCGAAGCCTCGAAGTAGAGATGCGGCTGCGTGCCGGCAGGCGCTTGTGCCCATTGGTACAGGCTCAGGCCATAGCCGGCGCTGGTGCCAAGGGCCACCAGCAGGTCCATGTTGCCGGCGCCGGCGCGTACGGCTTTGCAGGCCGCGACATAGAAGCGTGCGCCGAGGATGAACTGCACCGGCGTGGCCAGCAGGAACTGCGCCCAGGCTGGCAGCATCCAGTGCAGGCCGAAGGGTTGCACCAGCATCGGCAGCACCAGGGGCAGCGCCAGCAGCAAGGCGGCGCCGACTGCAAGGCGTTCGTTGCGCAGGCGGCGCTGAGCAGCCTGCTGATCATCCGGGTGCGCCTGTGGCAGTCTGGCGTGGTAACCGGCCTTGTCGACAGCGGCAATCAACAGCTGATCATCGAGTGCCTGGAGCACCTCGAGATGGGCGCGTTCGCTGGCGAGGTTGACGCTGACCTGCTCGACCCCTGGCACTTTGCCGAGGGCTCGCTCGACGCGACCAACGCAGCTGGCGCAGGTCATGCCGCCGATCTGCAGTTCCACGGTGCGGGTCGGCACGCCGTAGCCTGCCGCGCGCACGGCGTCGACCAGGGCGGGCAGGCTGCCGGCCGGGGCCTGGACGCGGGCCTGTTCGGTCGCCAGGTTGACGTTGATCTGTTCTGCGCCGTTGACCTTGCGCAGCGCGCGCTCGACACGGCCAGCACAGCTGGCACAGGTCATGCCGGAAATCGGCAGGTCGAAAGTGGTAGATGCGGGCATGGCTCTCCTCCTTGGACAGGCCTCCAGCATCAACCTTGCCACGCGGGGAAGGTCAATAGCCCAGGCCGGCTCGCTTTAACTCAAGCCCATTGTGCCCCATCGCAATGCGGTATTTGTTGATCTGCCCCGCCTGCAAGGTCAGGCGCGTGCTGCGCTGGTCCTCGATGCCTGGGGCGCAGCCGGGCATTTGCCCCGGCAACAGGCGCAACCGCACATCGACCGGACCTGGCGGCAGATTGAAGGAGGTCGATTGCTCCTGGAAAACGCGACCGGAGAGTTGATCGTTTAGGTAGATGCCGATTTCGCAGCTGGTGGCCACTTCCAGGCGCTCCCGGGAAATGATCAGTACGCTGTAGTCCGAGTTGCCCTCGGCGCTGGCTGGCGGCACTGCGGCCAACACACCCAGTAACCCGACTACGCTCACTGCTGCCCTGAACATGAAGAATCTCCTGCTTGCCTGAATCGTCAAAGGCGCAGCTTGGCCGAGGTGCGCGCGGATTTCCACCCCGGCCGTTCGCCGCAGAACTTGACCTTGCCCCAATGGCAAGCTTGAAACTGGGCAAAACCCACAAGGAGGCGATACCCATGCAAGTGTTCAACGTACAAGGCATGACCTGCGGCCATTGCGTGAAAGCGGTCACCCGCGCGGTGCAGGAGCAGGATGCCAAGGCGCAGGTGGAGGTCGACCTTGCCGCCAGGCAGGTACGCGTGCAGAGCGCATTGGCGGTCGAGCAGGTGATGGCGGCGATCCGTGAAGAGGGCTACCAGGTCGAGGTGGCTTGAGCCTGGGCTATTTCGTTGCAAATGTTTTCATACTGAAGGGGTCCACTGCAGGTAGACTTACGCGCTTGCTTAGCCTGCTATGGATTCCTGATGAACCTGCGAATGGTGCTGATCCTGGGCGCATTGAGTGCGTTCGGGCCCTTGGCGATCGACTTCTACCTGCCCGCCTTCCCGGCGATGGCGCAGGCGTTCGCCACCGATGAGAAACATGTACAGGCCACCCTGGCAGCGTACTTCCTCGGCCTGTCGCTCGGCCAACTGGCCTATGGACCGGTGGCCGATCGCTTTGGTCGGCGCAAGCCGTTGCTGTTCGGTGTAGCGCTGTTCACCCTCGCGTCGCTGGCCTGCGCCTATGCACCCAACCTCGACACCCTGATCCTGGCGCGTTTCGTTCAGGCCTTGGGCGGTTGTGCCGGGATGGTGCTGTCGCGGGCCATCGTCAGTGACAAATGCGACCCGGTGGCTTCGGCCAAGGTGTTCTCGCAACTGATGCTGGTGATGGGGCTGGCGCCCATCCTTGCGCCGATGCTCGGCGGCGTACTGGTGACCCTGGCTGGCTGGCAGTCGATCTTCCTCGCCTTGAGCCTGTTCAGTGCCTGCTGTCTGGTGGCGGTGAGCCGGGGCCTGCCAGAGAGCCTGCCTGCGCACATCCCGCGCCAACCGCTGTCGGGAGCGCTGCGTCAGTACCTGCGATTGCTGGCCGATCGTGTGTTCATCGGGCATGCCTTGACTGGTGGCATCGCCATCGCCGGGATGTTTGCCTACATTGCCGGTTCACCTTTCGTATTCATCAAGCTCTATGGCGTACCACCCGAGCATTACGGTTGGCTGTTCGGCACCAATGCGGCGGGCTTCATCCTGGTGGCGCAGGTCAACGCACGCCTGCTGGCCAAGCGTGGTCCGGCGTTCCTGCTGGTGCGTGCGGTGTGGTTCTACCTGGCGGCGGGGCTGGTCCTGCTTGGCGTGGCAGCGTTGCGCCCTGCGCAGTTGTGGCCCCTGCTGGTGCCGCTGTTCGTCTGCATCGCCAGCCTCGGCTGCATCATTCCCAATGCCTCGGCCTGCGCCATGAGTGGCCAGGGCGCTCGGGCCGGCAGCGCCTCGGCTTTGATGGGCTGCTTGCAATTCAGCGTCGCCGCCGGCGCTGCGTCATTGGTCAGCCTGCTGCACGATGGCAGCGCGGTGCCCATGACGCTGGTGATCAGCCTGTGCGGTGCGGCGGTGGTCAGTGTCGCGCTACTGACCCGGAGTTTGCAGGCCAGGCGCCCGGCATGAGCGGATGAGGGGCCTGCAAGCGCGTCTCCAGGGTCGCGACGAAGGCGCGTGCTTCGGCCTCGCTGCGAAAGCCCACCACATGCTGGTCGAGCATCACTTGCCAAGGGCGGTCGGGGTTGCGGTTCGACGCACTGATGACAATCTTCATCGCGGCATACCTCCGAAAAGGGGGAGAGCGGATCAAGTGTAGCGCTGCGGCAACCCTGCGCCATGGGTTGGTTGGGTGTTCGGACTGGCGGTAGGGGCGCTGGCCTGTGCAACGCTTCGAAGCGTGAGGAAGGTTCGCTGAAGTTTGCGCTATTTGAGGAAGTGCGCTGTCGGCAGAGTCGCTTGCGCGTCAAGGGCCATTGTTCCCCCTGGCCTGTTTCTTCCCTGTCAGCGGGCAGCTTCCTTTGTCAGAGGGTGCCTGGCGCCCCTGCCGCTGGGCGGTGCCTTGCTCTCAAGGGGTGCCGTACCCAATTCCACTTTGCCAATGTTACCCACGGGATGCCCGCGGGGACGGGCGCGCGCGCGGCTTATACTGCGGTCGGCACTTGCCTCGGCGGAAACGTTCGCAGGTCGCGTCTGGCACCTGCCGAGAAGGTAGATCGGCCTTGCCACGGTTGGCCATTTGGAAATCAGATGTGGTTTGCAGGGAGTAACACGACATGAATGCAGTCAGTAGTATCAGTCAGATTGCCGGCCTGATGGCCGACCCCAAACGTAGCGCAATGTTGTGGGCGTTGATCGACGGCACGCCGCGTCCGACCGATGAACTGGCGATGATGACCGGGTTGACCTCATCCTCTGCCTGCGCGCACTTGTCACTATTGTCTTCGGCCGGCTTGCTCAGGCTCGAAGCCCGAGGCCGAAAGCGCTACTTCAGGCTTGCCACTCCCCAGGTGGGGGCCGCGGTCGAAGCGCTCGCCAGTGTGCAGTTGGGTAATGACGGCCAGCAGGGCGGCGGATCGGTACAGTTGCCAATGTCGATGCGCAGGGCGCGTCGTTGCGGTGACCATCTGGGGGGCGAGTTGGCCGGTGAGTTGTACCACCGCCTGGTGGTCTCGGGTTGGCTCGAGAGTAGCGAGCGACAATTGATGGTCAGCGATAAAGGAAGGGCAGAGCTGGCAGGCATTGGCGTATTCATCGATGCATTGGCTCCGCGCCAGCAGCGTGGTTGCGTGATCTGTCACTGCAACCAATGGAGCGACCAGGGGCCGCATCTGGGCGGCAGCCTGGGGCAGGCACTGCTCACGCTGTTTCAGCAGTCTGGCTGGATACGCGAGGCAGGAGGGACGCGGGCGATGCAGATTTCCGCCGAAGGCATTCAGCAGATCAACCGCATTGCCCGGGTCACCACACTGCAGGTGGGCTGAACGCCGGCGCGGGCGTGTCAGACCAGACGCGCGTCCAGGCTGTTCTGGGCCAGGCGGCGGGCCTGGTCTTCGGTCATGCCCAGATGAGTGTACAAGGCATGGAAGTTCTCGGTGACGTACCCGCCGAAATAAGCCGGGTCATCCGAGTTCACCGTCACCTTCACGCCCCGCTCGAGCATGTCGAGGATGTTGTGCTGGCTCATGTGATCGAACACGCAGAGCTTGGTGTTCGACAACGGGCACACGGTGAGGGGGATCTGCTCGTCGATGATGCGCTGCATCAGGCGCTCGTCTTCGATGGCACGCACCCCATGGTCGATGCGCTTGATCTTCAGCAGGTCGAGGGCTTCCCAGATGTATTCGGGCGGGCCTTCCTCGCCGGCGTGGGCAACGGCGACGAAGCCTTCGCTGCGGGCACGGTCGAACACGCGCTGGAACTTGCTGGGCGGATGGCCCATTTCGGAGCTGTCCAGGCCAACGGCGATGAACGCGTCGCGGAAGGGCAGGGCCTGGTCGAGGGTCTTTTGTGCTTCGTCTTCACTGAGGTGACGCAGGAAGCTCAGGATCAGGCCGCTGCTGATACCCAGTTGCTCACGGCCGTCTTTCAGTGCCTGGTTGATGCCGTTGAGCACGACCTCGAACGGGATACCGCGATCGGTGTGGGTCTGCGGGTCGAAGAAGGGTTCGGTATGAATGACGTTCTGGGCCTTGCAGCGCTGCAGGTAGGCCCAGGTCAGATCATAGAAGTCCTGCTCGGTGCGCAGTACATCGGCGCCCTGGTAGTACAGGTCGAGGAATTCCTGCAGGTTGTTGAAGGCATAGGCGCTGCGCAGGGTCTCGACGTCATTCCAGGGCAAGGCGATCTTGTTGCGCTCGGCCAGGGCGAACAGCAATTCGGGTTCGAGCGAACCTTCGAGGTGCAAGTGCAGTTCGGCCTTGGGCAGGGCGTTCAACCATTCATACATGGGGGGGGCTCGATCATGTACGGTTGCCGCCATTCTACAGGGCCCGGCCAGGCATTGCGCTTGGCCGGGCCTGTATTGCGCCAAGCGGTGATCAGGCTCGACTCACCAGACGAGGGCTTCGCCTTTGTAGTTGATGAAGCGCAGGCCGCCCTTGCCGCTTTGTGCCTTGACCTGCTCGAGCATGCCTCGGGTGCTGGTGAGTACGTCGATCTCGGCGTTTTCGCCGCCCATGTCGGTTTTCACCCACCCGGGGTGCATGGCCAGCACGCAAAGGTCAGGGCGCTGCAGCTCGACCACGAAGCTGTTGATCATCGAGTTCAGCGCGGCCTTGCTGGCTTTGTACAGGCACACTTCGCCACCATCGGGGATGGTCACACTGCCCAGAATCGAGCTCATGAACGCCAGTACGCCGGTGTCTTGCCGTACTTGGCCGGCCAGGCGACGCGCGACGCGGATCGGCGCTACTGCGTTGGTCATGAACAGGGCGCCAATGTCCTGTTGCTGCACCGCTTCCAGGTCTTGTGGCAGAGGGCCCATGACCCCGGCGTTGATGAACACCAGGTCGAACACTTCACCGTGAACACGCTGTTTCAGGCCATCGAGCTGTGCCGTGTCGTTCATTTCCAGCTGTTCGATACGCACCCCCGGAACGTCACCCAGTGCGCCGGGTTTTTGTGGGTCACGTACCGTGGCGGTGATGTTCCAGCCATCTTCGTGCAACCGCTGCACCAGGCCGAGGCCAAGCCCGCGAGAGGCGCCGATGATCAGGGCGGTTCTTGAATTAGCCATAGGAACATTCCTTACTCTGAGTGGGAAAAAGGAATTGAGCATACTGCACAGGAAGGCCATGCGCCTGCATCAAAAGGGTGGTTAAAAAATAATCAGCGACGCACGGGCGTGCGGCGTCGGGCGCTTGGGTTGTTGGTCAACTGGTTATCCACAGGCTGATCCACAGTTAATGTGTGCAAACGCCACTGACGTATCTGTGAAATGTCCCTGACGCATTGTGGATAACACTCGACAAGTCAAGCGCTTGGGGTTGTCATCAAACGGTGATCAAAATATGCTCAATAGTGCGCAGGCCTTGAGCGGCGAGGGTTCCAGCAGAGTGCCCCAAGCTTATCCACAAACCGACCCACAGTTGTTGTGAGCAAAGTTCAGCGTGCCTGGAGATGGATTCGACCGCGGCTGAGGTCTGCCAACTGCTGCTGCAAGGCAGGCAGGTGCGCTTCGCCGAACGCAATGTGCAGGTCGACGCCGTTGGCGGTGAATTGCTCGTCAAGCACCAGGCCATCCACTTCCGCCAGGCGCAACTTCACCAGCGCCAGTTCACTGAAGCTGCAGCTGCAAGCGAACTCACTGCGCTGTACCAGCAGCCGCTTCGGTGCCTGCTGCAGGCACTTGTTGGCTCCACCGCCATAGGCCCGCGCAAGGCCACCAGTGCCCAGCTGGATACCGCCATACCAACGGATGACCAGCACTACCACCTGGTCGCAGTCCTGTGCCTCGATGGCCGCCAGGATGGGGCGCCCGGCCGTGCCACCCGGTTCGCCGTCGTCACTGCTGCGATATTGCGCGCCCAGCTTCCAGGCCCAGCAGTTGTGCGTGGCGGCCAGGTCGCTGTGGCGTTCGATGAAACTCATTGCCTCGGCGGCACTGGCAATCGGGCCGGCGAGGGTAATGAAGCGACTCTTGCGGATTTCCTCGCGAAACTCGCAGAGGTCTAGCAGGGTAGAAGGCATAGATAGATGTCAGGCGCTCGGCGCGATGCCGCATCCCTTGAGAATGATGTGGATAAGGTTGCTGCTCGCGTCTTCCATGTCTTGCTTGGTCAGGCGGCTGCGGCCGGTGACCTGGCAGATCTGGGTCGCGAAGTCGGCATAGTGCTGGGTGCTGCCCCAGAGCAGGAAGATCAGGTGCACCGGGTCGACCGGGTCCATCTTGCCTGCGTCGATCCAGGCCTGGAATACCGCGGCGCGACCGCGGAACCATTCGCGGTAGTCGGCGCTGAAGTATTCACTCAGGCACGTTCCGCCGCTGATCACTTCCATGGCGAAGATCCGCGAGGCTTGCGGGTTGCGCCGGGAAAACTCCATCTTCGTGCGGATGTACTGGCTGAGCGCCGCACCCGGGTCGTCCTCGACGCTCAAGGCGTTGAACGTGCTGTCCCACAGCTCGATGATGTTGCTCAATACGGCGATGTACAGGCCGAGCTTGTTGGTGAAGTAGTAATGCAGGTTGGCCTTGGGCAATCCCGCCTTCAGCGCGATGGTGTTCATGCTGGTGCCCTTGAAACCATGGCGGGCGAATTCGTCTTCGGCGGCCTGGATGATGGCCTGTTCGTTCTTCTGGCGGATGCGGCCGGCGGGCTTGCCCGAGGCGGAGAGGCGATGCGCAGGGACTTCTAGGGTCATGGACGATTCCGTACAGGTCTGTGGCAACGGATGTCGGACAAGATTACCTGCCTGTGCACAAGTGACAAGCATTAGCGTCGATGCAGGCATCAGCGTGTCGCAGCCAGGCTTTCGAGGAAGCTTTCCAGTACTAGGTTCGGCCGCCGCCCTTTGCGTGTGACCCAGCTCAGGCTCAGGTCGTAGAAACGCTGGGACGGCTTGAGCGCGCGCAGGCGGCCTTGCTGGACCCAGAAGGTGGCGTAATGGTCAGGCAGGTAGCCAATGTAGCGACCGGTCAGGATCAGAAATGCCATGCCTTCACGGTCGGAGGCACTGGCGGTGCAGTTCAGGGCCTGGTAGTGGGCCTGGACATCGGCGGGCAGGCGGAAGGTCGGAGCGATCGCTTCCTGGCTGTTGAGGCGATCGTCGTCGATCTGCTGGTCGTCGGCATAGAACAACGGGTGGCCAACGGCGCAGTAGAGCAGCGAGCGTTCGCTGTACAAGGGTTGGTATTCGAGGCCTGAGAGTGGGCTGGTCTGTGGCACCACGCCAACATGCAGGCTGCCGTCGAGCACCCCTTGCTCGACCTGGCTGGGGGCGATCATGCGGATCTGTATGCGCACGTCAGGGCCGCGGTCCTTGAGCTCGGCCAAGGCGTGGGTGATGCGCATGTGCGGCAGGGTCACCAGGTTGTCTGTGAGGCCAATGTTGAGCTCACCCCGCAAGTGCTGGTGCAGGCCGTTGACCTCCGTGCGAAAGGTCTCCAGGGCGCTGAGCAACTGAAGCGCCGAATGATAGACCTCGCGGCCCTCCTCGGTCAGTGAGAAGCCGGCGCGGCCCCGCTGGCACAGGCGCAGGCCGAGGCGCTGCTCCAGGTCGTTCATCTGCTGGCTGATGGCCGAGCGCCCGATGCCGAGCACGTTCTCCGCCGCCGAGAAGCCACCGCTCTCCACTACGCTTCGGTAGATTTTCAGCAGGCGTATATCGAAATCGCTGACCTGTGCGAGGGGATCGGGGCGTCGGCTCATAAGTTTAGTCTTGTTCGATCTGAAGATTAGAAATGTGGGCTTTTTCAGACTTTATCTGCGTGCGAATTTAGCTGCAACAACATCCATCGTTGCCTAATCGTCTTCCGAGGAACCGCCGATGAACATGCCCGAAACCGCTAACACCGGTATCGCCAGCCAGCTGAAGCTGGATGCCCACTGGATGCCCTACACTGCCAACCGCAACTTCCAGCGCGACCCACGCCTGATCGTGGCGGCCGAAGGCAGCTACCTGATCGATGACAAAGGGCGCAAGATCTTCGACGCCCTGTCCGGTCTGTGGACCTGTGGCGCCGGGCATACCCGCAAGGAGATCACCGAGGCGGTCGCGCGTCAGGTCGGTACCCTGGACTACTCGCCGGCCTTCCAGTTCGGTCACCCGCTGTCGTTCCAGCTGGCCGAGAAGATCGCCGATCTGACGCCGGGCGACTTGAACCACGTCTTCTATACCAACTCCGGTTCCGAGTGCGCCGACACCGCATTGAAGATGGTTCGCGCCTACTGGCGCCTGAAAGGCCAGGCGACCAAGACCAAGATCATCGGCCGTGCCCGTGGTTACCACGGCGTGAACATCGCCGGCACCAGCCTGGGCGGCGTCAACGGCAACCGCAAGATGTTCGGCCAACTGCTGGACGTCGACCACCTGCCTCATACCGTGCTGCCGGTGAACGCCTTCTCCAAGGGCATGCCGGAAGAGGGCGGCATCGCCCTGGCTGATGAAATGCTCAAGCTGATCGAGCTGCACGATGCGTCCAACATCGCGGCCGTGATCGTCGAGCCGCTCGCCGGTTCCGCCGGTGTACTGCCGCCGCCGAAGGGCTACCTGAAGCGTCTGCGTGAAATCTGCACCCAGCACAATATCCTGCTGATCTTCGACGAAGTGATCACCGGTTTCGGCCGCATGGGCGCCATGACCGGCTCCGAAGCCTTCGGCGTGACCCCCGACCTGATGTGCATCGCCAAGCAGGTGACCAACGGCGCCATCCCGATGGGCGCCGTGATCGCCACCAGCGAGATCTACCAGACCTTCATGAACCAGCCGACCCCGGAGTATGCCGTCGAATTCCCGCACGGCTATACCTACTCGGCCCACCCGGTGGCCTGCGCCGCAGGTATTGCCGCGCTCGACCTGCTGCAGAAGGAAAACCTGGTGCAGTCGGCGGCTGAACTGGCGCCGCACTTCGAGAAGCTGTTGCACGGCGTGAAAGGCACCAAGAACATCGTCGACATCCGCAACTACGGCCTGGCCGGCGCGATCCAGATTGCCGCCCGTGATGGCGATGCCATCGTCCGTCCCTATGAAGCTGCGATGAAACTCTGGCAGGCCGGCTTCTATGTGCGCTTCGGTGGCGACACCCTGCAGTTCGGCCCAACCTTCAATACCCAGCCGCAGGAACTGGACCGCCTGTTCGACGCGGTCGGCGACGCCCTGAACAAGATCGACTGATCTTTCCGATTGTGACGCAAGGCGCGCGAACTGATCGCGCGCCCGCTTCTACCTTCTTTATCTGGAGTTATGCATGAGCATCGTTCAGCACCTGATCCACGGCGAGCTGGTCACCAAGGGTGAGCGCACCGCCGATGTCTTCAACCCGTCCACCGGCCAGGCGGTTCGCAAGGTCGAGCTGGCAAGCCGCGCGACCGTGCAGGAAGCGATCGACTCCGCCAAGGCCGCCTTCCCGGCCTGGCGCAACACCCCGCCCGCCAAGCGTGCCCAGGTGATGTTCCGCTTCAAGCAGCTGCTGGAGCAGAACGAAGCCAAGATCTCGCAGATGATCAGCGAAGAGCATGGCAAGACCGTTGAAGACGCTGCTGGTGAACTCAAGCGTGGTATCGAGAACGTCGAGTTCGCCTGCGCGGCGCCGGAAGTGCTGAAGGGCGAATACAGCCGTAACGTCGGCCCCAACATCGATGCCTGGTCGGATTTCCAGCCGCTGGGCGTGGTGGCCGGCATTACCCCGTTCAACTTCCCGGCGATGGTGCCGCTGTGGATGTACCCACTGGCCATCGCTTGCGGTAACGCCTTCATCCTGAAACCGTCCGAGCGCGACCCGAGCTCGACCCTGTTCATCGCCCAGTTGCTCCTTGAAGCCGGTTTGCCAAAAGGCATCCTCAACGTGGTGCATGGCGACAAGGAAGCAGTGGATGCGCTGATCGAGGCACCGGAAGTCAAGGCCCTGAGTTTCGTGGGCTCGACCCCGATTGCTGAATACATCTATGCCGAGGGCACCAAGCGCGGCAAGCGTGTGCAGGCGCTGGGCGGCGCCAAGAACCATGCGGTGCTGATGCCTGATGCCGACCTGGACAATGCTGTCAGCGCGCTGATGGGTGCGGCTTACGGTTCGTGCGGTGAGCGTTGCATGGCCATTTCGGTTGCGGTGTGTGTGGGTGACCAGGTTGCCGATGCACTGATCGCCAAGCTGGAACCGCAGATCAAGGCACTGAAGATCGGTGCAGGCACTTCCTGTGGCCTGGACATGGGCCCGCTGGTCACCGCTGCCGCCCGCGACAAGGTGGTCGGCTATATCGACGACGGTGTTGCTGCTGGCGCCAAGTTGGTGGTCGATGGCCGCGGCTTCCGTGTGGCAGGCAATGAAGATGGCTACTTCGTGGGTGGCACCCTGTTCGACAAGGTGACCCCGGAGATGCGCATCTATAAGGAAGAGATCTTCGGCCCGGTACTGTGCGTTGTACGTGTGAACAGCCTGGAGCAGGCCATGCAGCTGATCAACGATCACGAGTATGGCAACGGCACCTGCATCTTCACCCGTGACGGTGAGGCGGCGCGCCTGTTCTGCGACGAGATTGAAGTGGGCATGGTCGGTGTGAACGTGCCGCTGCCGGTGCCGGTGGCGTATCACAGCTTTGGTGGCTGGAAGCGTTCGCTGTTCGGTGACCTGCATGCTTATGGCCCGGACGGCGTGCGCTTCTACACCCGTCGCAAGGCAATCACCCAGCGCTGGCCGCAACGCGCTAGCCATGAGGCCTCGCAGTTTGCGTTCCCTAGCCTGTAATAAGGCATGAAGTGAAAGCGGGGAGGCCGACAGGCCTCCCCGCTTCTATTTTGGGAGGCTGAAGGGTGCTTGCCTTGAAGGATTTGGTGTTCATGAAATCGAGCGCCGCCCACGCGGCGCATCGCGGCTAAAGCCGCTCCTACGTTTGTTGCAACGTACCTATGCCTGATAGGGCATGGTTGCCAGCCTAGATGATACGACGCGATTTCTTGGCGGGCGCCAAAGGCGGACAACCCTGGCCTGAAAGAATGTGGCACGTTGCAACAAACGTAGGAGCGGCTTTAGCCGCGATGCGCCGCGCGGGCGGCGCTCGATCTCCCAGGTGCAGAAGGTTCGTGGCAGGCACCTGCTGGCCTTGATGCGGTCTTCGCCAGAATATTTCAAATATATGAAATTAAAGGTTGACGGGGTTTCGAATCCCCTTATAATGCGCCCCACTTCCAGCGTAGTCGGAACGAGAAACTCCTTGAGATTCAAAGAGTTAAACGATCCAGGTAGTGCTGGAAGCGCTTCGATCGAATGATCGGT